>CAYNEI010000012.1:4742-66893 GCA_964396185.1 uncultured Thermoplasmatales archaeon | reverse complement strand
GCCGTGGCCGTTTGGACCACCAAGCGGCTGGTTGAGCACATGAGGCCCGGATAACTTGTTATTCACCGGTTTTCCAGATAACTCCCCCCTCTAGTCCACCGAGCCCTTCCCCGCTCCACGACCTTTCTCCCGCGATAACGCCTGCTCTAGTCGATACTTCCTACCATCCCGCGGGATGACTTATCTCGCCGCGTGATAACGCCAGGGCCTGATGAAGCCCGAGGAACGAGCCGAGTTCGTCCGGTTCCTCAAGCAAGCACCTGCCAGGACCGCGCAAGAACGGGGGCGCCATGTCGCTTGGATCGAACGGCTGGCTGCACGCGCTCCACTGGAGTCGGACCCGATCGAAGCCGTGATCGTCTCGCGCTTCCTTTCCGAAGTGAAGCGGACAGCGCCACCGGAGCAGGTCACCGAAGCAGAGCATGCCGTTGCGTTGTATCGTGAGTTCCGCGCGGCCGCCTGGGACGAGGCTCAGCTCGAGATGCGCCGCGTCCTGCGTCTACGCCATATGAGCCCTCGCACGGAGCGTTCCTACCTAGGGTGGATCCGGCGTTTCCGCGCCTTCACGAACGGGACCCCACCTCGGTGCCTGACCAAGGGCGATGTCCGGGACTTTCTCTCGCACCTCGCCACGGATCGGGACGTCGCGGCCTCGACCCAGAACCAAGCCTTCAGCGCGCTCTTGTTCCTCTACCGCCACGTCCTGGGCAAGGACCTGGACGATCTGGGGCCAACCGTCCGGGCCAAGCGCCGGCGTCGTCTCCCGGTCGTGCTGACCCGAGCCGAGGTCGGGCGCGTGCTGACAGATCTGGCGTACCCGTACGGGCTCATGGCGCGATTCATCTACGGGTGCGGGCTTCGCCTCCAGGAGTGTTTGGAGCTACGCGTGAAAGACATCGACTTCGAGCGCGGACTGCTCACGGTTCGCTCCGGCAAGGGAGACAAGGACAGGCAGACGGTGCTACCGGTCAGCCTCCGTTCAGACTGGCAGGAACATGAGGCCGGTCTGCGCCGGTTGCACGCGCAGGACCGCGCCGAGGGCCTCCCAGGTGTTGCGCTACCAGCCGCTCTGGAGCGCAAGTACGCCAACGCTGCCACCGAATGGCCCTGGTTCTGGGCGTTCCCGGCGGACAAGATCTCGACCGACCCTCGCTCTCGGACCGTCCGCCGCCACCACCGTCATCCTTCCGCGTTCCAGAAGCGCTTCAAGGCAGCCGTCGCCGCTGCCAGCGTCTCGAAGCCAGCTACGATCCACACCCTGCGCCACAGTTTCGCGACGCATCTGCTCGAGGATGGTACCGATATCCGCACGATCCAGGAGATCCTGGGCCATAGCGACGTGAACACCACGATGATCTACACGCACGTCGCGACGCGCAACCGGTTGGGCGTGCGCTCCCCCCTCGACCCGTGACCCTGCCCCACGCCCGCCACCCCGACCATTCGCCGACCGTTTACCGCCGAAGGCGGCCCCCTACCCAACGGTCCCGACGTAGATGTACGCGATGCCGCCGGTCAGGGGTTGGCACCAGCGCTCGGAGAAGCAGCCGGCTTCATCCATGAGCTCGAGGAAGGCATCCCCGGCCGGGAACTCGGCTGCGGTGCGTGGGAGGTACTCGTAGGCCTCCCGGTTGCCGGTGAGCAGGCCTCCGATCCGCGGCATGACATGCTGGCTGTAGAACTGGTAGGGCCAGCTGAGCATCCCCGTGGGCTGGCCGAACTCCAGCACGACCACGCAGCCGCTGGTCTTGACCACGCGCCCCATCTCGGCCAAGCAGGCGACGGGGTCGTCGACGTTGCGGATGCCGAAGGCGATGGAGGCCACATCGAAGGTGTCGTCAGCCAGAGGCAGGGCCAGGGCATCACCGACCTGGAAGTCGATGGGGACACCCTCGTCGAGCGCCTTGGCCCGACCGATGCGAACCATGCGCTCGACGAAATCAGCGCCAACCACGTGGCCCGTGGCGCCCACGACCTCGGCGAAGGCTCGGGCCAGATCGCCAGTGCCCGTGGCGACATCGAGGACGTCGTAGCCCGGTCCGGCTCCTGAGAGCTCGACAGCCTTGCGGCGCCAGCGCCGGTGGACGCCCAGGGAGAGGACCGTGTTCGTGCGGTCGTAGTCCCCCGCGATGTCCTCGAACATCTCGTGGACTTGCTTGGACACGGTCGAGCCAACGGCTCCTGGATTATGAACCTGCCCCGGCTGGCGGGCCGACCACGGCGACGCCGGAGGAACAACAGAGACCCGAGGGCACACCGGATACGGCCTCTCTTCGTGCGCTCTCTGGTGCGTTGCTGACCCTCGGAGGTCAACCTTTTAGCAGGGGGCCTGGATAGCCCAGGTCGTGGCCGAGGAGGATGTCGAACGGTTCCTCTGGGACCTGGAGAAGCAGCTGGCCCACCTCGACGGCGACGAGCGCCGCGATCTCGTGCGCGAGGCCGAGCAGCGCCTCCAGGAGCTGGCCACCGCCATCGCGGGGGAGCAAGGGGATGAGCGCGTGGACTGGTACCACTACGTCCAGGCCACCGCCGAGCTTGGCCCCCCGGAGCGTCTGGCCCGCGAGCTCACGGGACGCCCCCTCCCGGACACCCAGGCCAGCAACCGGCGCCTCTGGATCGCAGCAGGCATCATGCTAGCACTCATCGTCACCCTGAGCGCGTACGCGTGGTTCACCACCGGCGAGCTCACCGACATCGGGACCTGGAGCGGCACCGAGGAGCAGGCGACTCGCAGCGAGATGGTCACCTTCAACGTCACCGAGGAGGCCGACAGCGTCTTCCTGCGCATCGATGCTGGCCCCACCAACGCGCAGGGCGTGGCCCGGGTCCTGGTCCTGGATGGTCAGGCCAGCACCGTCTGGGAGGGTCAAGCCACGGTCCAGGAGCACCTGGAGGAGGCCCTGTTCCTGGAAGGCGAGCCGGGCCAGTGGCGCATCATCGTCGACTTCCAGAGCTTCACGGGCTCCTGGCGACTGGAGGCCCTCCAGGAAGCCGGATGAACGACGGCGGAGCCCAGAGATGGCGCAGGATGGACAGAGATGTACCGTGTGTTCACGCTGAGCGTCGCAAATTATATATGGGGATAGTGGAAGAAAAGGGTGCTTGTCGCCATGAGGGGCGGCGGTGAGCGCCACATGTACATTGAACCCAACAAGTCGGAAGCAGAGATCCGCGAGATGAAGGTCCGGATCCCGAGCGACTACTACATGAAGCTGCACTCCCTGAAACTCCTGACGGGGAAGCAGATCAGTGAAGCGGTGACAGAGGCTCTCGAGCTGTACTTCAAGCAAGAGAGCTTCAACAAGCGCGTCGAGAAAGAGGCGGAAGCCTCCAACGCGTGACCGCGTAACCGCAGCAATCGCGGGGCCGCGAGGCCCCGTTCGTTCTCTTTCTTTTCCGACCCCACCATCGTGATCTCGTCGAGTGGAACCACCGAGGGCACTGAGAGCACGGTGGGGCACGGGGACCTGTCATTATAACAGTTACAACCTCTCCTATGTGGTGGCCTGGCGTTGGACCACGGTTGGGTTGCGGCCCTGGCGGCCGCCGTCGTCGGTTCACCGGATGCGGAAGCGCAGGATGGCCGCGATGCCGCCGAAGGCGTTCATGAGCATCTGGCCCTCCTCGGACTGGTCGCTGATGATCTCCACGGTCGTGCCCATCTGGTCGGCTATCCCGGTCAGCTCGGCCACCACGTCCTCGTCGTCGAGCACGTTGGGGCCGTCGGTGTTGCACTCTGGACAGGCTGGCGGATCGTTGCTGGTCTTCTCGAGGTCCTCGGTGGTGGTCTCCCACGTGTGGCCGCACTGGTTGCATTCCAGGTCCACGCGCCAGCGGCGCAGCGACTCGGAAAGCAGCAGCGTGTCCACCGCGCCCATCTCGAGGCGCTCACGGACGTGGTCCTCACCGTAGCTGAACAGCCCCGCCTCCTTGCGTAGCTCGGAGAGGAACTTGTTCATAAGGTCCTTCTCGTGGGTCAAGCCCCGGGCTTCAAGCGCCGCGTGCGCGTTCTCGGTGAGCTCCTGGAGCCCGTACTCGTCGGTGTAGCCCGTATCGAAGGTGTCGATGACCTTCTTCTCGAGCTCGTGGTGGAGGAAATCGCCTTTGAGGAACTGGTCCTTGGTCGCACCCGGCCCACCGACCAGGATGCCGGCGAGCTCTTGGCGCTCCAGGAAGACGTCCGTGGCGCTCTCGCCCACGGTCTTGAAGAAGTTGTGCAGGGCCTCCTCGATCAACCGCTCGAACCGGCGTTGGGACTGACCACCCTTGGTGTGCTTGCGGGGCACCATGGACTGGTGGTTGCGCAGCGCGGTCACCCGCTCGCCCTGGAGCAGGCCAAGCGTGGCCTCGGATCGGTCGACGACGAGCAGGCCGTAGCTGTCCTTGTCGGCGATCATGCCCTCCAGGGGCTCGAGGTAGAACGTGGAGTCGCAGCGGTAGATGTTGATGGGCACGGGCTCCGGGGGCTCGAGCACGTACTGCACCATCTCGGTGGAGTCCCCCTTGGCGGCTGCGTGGCCCATGAGCAGGATGAGCCCGTTGTCCGGGACCTCCTCGTAGTTCTTCAGGGTCTGCCCGATGGACTCGAGCGCCGCGCTCACGTTCTTGCGCGTGGACTTGGACTTGATGTTCTGGGCTTGACCGATCTCGCCGGAGATCTGGTCGCGCACGTCACGGAGGTTCTTGTCCGGCGTGATGTACAGGCTGACCAGCTCGGTGCCCCGGCCGCGCACGTCCTCGAGCTCCTCGAGCTTGCGCTTGAACTCGTACCGGGCGCGTTGGGTGGACATCTCCCGTCCTGTATCATCAGCCAAAGAAGGACCCTCCAGAAGAGCTGCTCCGCTCGGAGGGACCGAGCGGGTCGTCACGGGCGACGGCTGGGCGCCATCACGCGCTTGTATCTTCGCCCCGGTTAAAGGTGTTCCTGCCTTGGCCCATGAGCGCTTCTAAGCCGGGAACGCCTCGGCCATCCGCTTCTCGGCCTCCTCCCGGCTCGGCAACCCGCCTTGAGCTCCGGGCGCCTCGATGGCACAGGCCGCCACGACGGAGCCGAACCGACAGCAGCGATCCAGCGGCCAGCCCATGGAGCGTCCGTGGACGAACCCGGCGGAGTGGGCATCCCCAGCACCCGTGGGATCCACGAGGGTTGCCGGGGCTGCCGGGATGCGTTGGTCCCCGTCGCGGGTGTGGATCGTCTGGCCCTCGGCATCGCGCACGATCACCGCGTCGATCGGCTCGGTCAAGGCCTCGATGCCGTTGGCCTGCTCGGCCAGGTGGTCTGCCTCGTGGTTGTTGAGCAGCAGGTGGTCCACGTGCTCAAGGCACGCCAGGATCTCCTCTGCGGGCCGGTGGAAGACCTCCTGGCCCGGGTCGAAGCAGACCTCCTGGCAAGCCGCCATGAGGCGCGGGTAGGCGCTGATCTCGCCGGGTGCGAAGTGGGCCAGGGGTGCCTCGACGGGCTCGAGCTGGGCCATGGCTGGCGTGGCGCCCGGATGGAAGAGGATGTACTGGACGCCCTCGGGCGTGGTGGCCATGATCGCCCGCGCGGTGAGCTCGCCTGGCGCATGGACCAGCGAGCCGAGATCCACGCCAGCTTGCTCCAGGGCCTGCTCGTAATCCGATCCGGCGAAGTCGTCTCCGACGGCGGAGAGCAGGGTGGGCCGGTGGCCCAGACGCGCCAGGGCGAGAGCGACGTTGGCGCCGCAGCCGCCGCGTTGCTGGGTCAGCTCGCTCATCTCCACGGCCACATCCGGGCGTGGTGGCACGGCGATGCGTGCGACGAGGTCCAGGGCGGTGGTACCAGCCACGAGCACGACCCGGGAGAGGGCGGGCGAGGGAAAAGCCATGCCCTTCACGCGCGGCCCGGCCACTGGCAACTCGTCGACCCGACCACGAAGGCCACGAAGGTCTCAACGGGCCACCAAGGACCTAAGAGAGGTCCGGGGTCCTCGCTTCCCTTCGTTCCCTTCGTGGCCCTTTGTGTCTCTTGGTGCTCTTCGTGGTCCGGTCGTAGCTGGGCTCGAGGGTAGCACGCGCCCGCCCCGACCCCTATGGACAGGGGAGCCTTTATGCACGTCCCGGGGCCTGCCAGACGTGGAGGCGAGAGATTGCAACGACTCCCGATCATCCTGCTAGCTGCGGCCGCGCTCACCATCGCGCCCATGGCCCTGGGCTTGTCGGCCACGACGGACGACATCGACCACCCTGAGCTGCCCATGAGCCACATCCCGGCTGATGCCAGCATCGAGCGCGACCCTGTGACCGGCGAGACCACCGTGACCCTGGCCACGTCCTCGAACGACCCATCGGACATCGGACAGCTCCTGGGCCCGTTCGAAGGCGAGGAGCCCATGGTCAACCTGGCCGTGCTCCCAGGTGGGCGCATCATGTACTACAGCGGCATCGAGTCCGACCAGGACGGCGATGGCGACACGGACCTCCAGTTCATGTGGCAAAGCCACCCCGAGCAGGGCAAAAGCCGCCTGATGGACCTCACCGTCAACGAGGACGGGGAGGCGGTCTACACGATCCAGACCCCCAACCCCGAGGATGGCGGCCACCACGACCTCTTCTGCAGCGGGACCACGGTCGCGCCTGATGGCACCGTGGTGACCACGGGAGCCACCGAGTACCACACGCTCGACGATGACTTCCCGGAGAACACCTACGCCCCGCTTCTGGGTATGGACCAGACCCTGCTCTTCGACAGCGAGGGCGCGGGCACGTGGACCCAAGGCCCGGACATGGATGCCAACCGCTGGTATCCGAGCGCGATCCAGCTCCCGGACGGGCGCACCATGGTGCTCTCGGGCATCGACACGCTCTTCATGCCCCAGACCCACAACTCGCTCGTCGAGACCTTCGACCCCGCCGAGCCAGAGGCCGGCTGGACGTCCATGGACACCTCCATCGCTGGCCTGGACACCGACGGCTCCCTCGACGATGCTCCCGAGACGGGCATCCGGTGGATCGACAACATCCACGATGAGGTCCCCAACCTGCCCATGTACCCCCGCGTCTTCGTGGTCCCCAGCGGACCCCACGAGGGCGAGGTCTTCTACTCCACGGCCGGCGACTACTGGGGCCCCTTCGGCGAGCACCCCGTCGAGGGCATCTGGAACAACCTCCAGACGCTGGACACCGAGACCGGCGAGTGGACCCTGCACGGCCCCAGCGTGTTCGGCGGTCGCCAGCTCGGCACCACGGTGCCGCTGATCTACGACCACGCCGACGACTACGCGGCCCACTACCTCACCTTCGGTGGTACGCTCCAGCGCGTGCTCACGGCGACCTCCACGGCTGAGATCGTGGACGCCAGCGGCGAGGAGCTCACGAAGGACGCCGTCGAGCCCATGCACCTGCCCCGATGGAGCCACAACGGCGTGCTCCTGCCGGATGGCAGCGTGCTCGCCGTGGGCGGGTCCACGTTCGATAACGTGGTCATGCACGGCGCTCCCACCATGAGCCCGCATAACCTGGAGCGCTACATCCCCGGCGACGAGGACCCCGCTGAGGGTCACTGGGAGCTCCTGGCTCCGCTCGAGAACCCGCGAGCCTACCACAGCAGCTCAGCGCTGCTGCCGGACGGCCGCGTGCTCATCGGAGGCCACGTGCCCCTGCCCGCCTTCCACCACCAGCAGCGGGAGAACGGCAACCCGCAGCCCTACGACTCGACCTTCGAGCTCTACGAACCCCCGTACCTCCACCTCGACGGAACCCGGCCCGTGATCACCGCCGAGGGCTTCGAGGATGAGGCCTACGGCGGCACCATCGATGTGCCCGTCGAGAACCTGGAGGGCAGCGCTGAGGTCGTGCTCATCCGACCCGGGGCCACGACCCACGGCTTCGATGCCGACCAGCGCGGCGTGAGCCTGGAGATCACCAAGCGCGTGGACAACCCGACCGAGACCGTGCTCACGGTCCAGCTCCCACCCAACGCCAACGTCGCGCCACCCGGGAGCTACATGCTCTTCGTGAACGAGGACGTCGATGGCGAGGCCATGCCGTCCGAGGCGGCTTGGCTCGAGATCGGGTGAGCCCGAGCCCCAGTCGAGTCCGGCACGCTTAGGAGAGGGGCAGTCATGGGGGCCGCGTGGCCCCCATGGCACCCGGAGCCCCAGCAGGACGATGGCTGCTCATCGCGTTCGTGGCCGGCATGATCGCCGGCGGCGGCTTGGTCGCCATCCCGCTCTTCGGCGCTGTTGACCAGGTCCAGGACCGTGAAGCCGAGCTCGAGGCCCAGCGCCTGGCCCTGAACGCCACCGCAGCCCAGCTGCTCAACAACTCCGCAGCAGCCGTGGCGGACCTGGAGGCTGGAACGCCCGGGTTCGGCGCCGCCTTGTGGGAGCGCGCCGGGGACCTCGAGACCGCGCACCGTCTTGTCTCCACAGCAGGAGGCGGGTCCCGTGTCCTCGAGGCTCTCTTCGTCACGGCGCGGAGCTTCGAGCTCCAAGCCCAGGCTGCCGGGTGTCGAGCCATCGACCAGGCGGCCTGGTTCGACCGACAAACAGCCGAGAACCTCACCATCGCCCTGGACGACCTCGGCAGAGCCCTCGCCGGCGATCAAGGCGCTCGATCGGCAGCCGGTGTCCTGGCCGACGAAGCGCACGGCCGCATCGGCGCGATCCATGCGTCCACCGACGGGCTCTTCACCTTCCATGAGGCCCGCCTCCAGCTCGCCAACGACACGGCCGCGGTGCACCTCGAGCTCCAAGCACCCGTGGCCACCGAGGGGTGCGCCTCGCTGTGGGCCTGGGAGGCCTGCCCCATCCAGCCCGGTGCCACGCCCCCGTGCGCGCCCGGCGCCACCCGGCCCGAGTCCGCTGGCGTGATCGACCCAGGCAACGTCACGGTGGAGCTCACCCAGCTCCCCGACGAGGCTGAATCCATCGAGGTGCTCCAGCGCGCCCAGCTCGGCCAAGCCGGCGTCGCAGGCTGCCGGATGGCTGTCGAGGACGGGGCTACCTGCCAGCCCTAACCTGACCTAGATCACGAAGGACACGAAGAAGCTCTAAGGAATCGAAGGACGTCATTATAACCATTATAAGAGGGGTTCTTGGTGCCCTTGGTGGCCCCTTCGAGCCCTTGGTGATCTAGGTCGTCGCTTGGCCCTTGCCGAACCCGATGAGCACCGCGCCCAGGCCCAGGATCACGGCCAACGCGAAGACCTCGTTGAGCGGGAGCTCTTGGCCGCCGGAGATCTGGTCCACGATGCGCAGGACAAGCGAGAGGGCGACGATGGAGATGCCGGCAGTGGTGAGGGCCTCCTGGCGCAGTCGGTCGCCACGCTTGCGGGCCTGAGCGATCTCCTCGGTGGGAAGCCCGCGGGCTTGGGCGACCTCGGCGAAGCGGTCGCTGGCTCGCTCCAGCGCGATGACCAGGGCGAGCAGCACCGAGCCGACGCTGAAGGCCATGGCGATGGGGTTGATGCGCGTGCCGGGCTGAGCCCACTCCACACCTGCGAAGCTGAGCGCAGCCGAGGCGTGGATGTGGGCGCCGATGGCCGAGGCCAGGGCAAGCGCGACCAGGCTGGTGGCCGAGGTGGGCCAGCGGGCTCTTGAGGTGAACAGATACGTGGCGGTGAACAGGATCGGGGCAGTGACCAGGCGCAGATCGATGGGGAGGTAGGGGGGCACGATCGGCGGCAGCGTGCCCACGATGGGGCTGATGAGTAGGGCCACGGTGGCCAGCACGCCGCTAAGCGCGGCCAGGCCGGTGTGTCGCCAGCTCAGGTTCACCGGGCCATCACCCCCCTGGCCAGGGCACGCTCGAGGCCCCGGGCGCCGTCCTGGAGGCGATGCACGCGTAGCAGGGTGCCGGTCTGTTGGACCAGGCGTCGGGCTTCGGCTCCTTTGAGGGCGCGCGCGATGGCGTCCTCCGGGCTGCCGGCTGGCGGTTCGGGGGCGAGCACGAGCACGGGGGTGGGCTTGCGCTTCTTGGTGGTATGCGTGTGGATGCGGCGCACACCGGAGAGCAGGCCGTCGGTGTCCACGTCCGGGCGCGTGATGACGAAGACCATGGGTCGCTCGCGGGCCAAGAAGCCCTTGGAGCGCTCGACGGCCTCGGCCAGGCCCTCGCGCTCATCGCCGGGTGCAGCTCTGGCCAGCGCGCGGGCGATGATGAGCTCCTGGCGCGAGCCGGAGTCGGGGTAGAAGAGCTGGGGTTGGTGGCCGTTGAACGTGGTGCCGCCTACGCGGTGGCCGCGGCCGGTGAAGTGGTGGACGAGCGCTAGGGTGATGTCGATGGCCTCTTCCAGGGCGGTGTTGAGCGTGGTGCCCACCTCCAGGTCGCGGTGGAGGTCCAGGAAGAACCAGACGTTCTTGCGGGCCTCGGGCTCGAACTCGTTGACGATGAGGTTGATGTCCTTGGTGGAGTGCTTGGCGGTGGCCTTCCAGTTCACGTGCTTGAGGGGATCCCCGCGCACGTAGTCGCGCAGCTCGTGGAACTCGGTGCTCTCTAGGCCCCGGCTGGCCGGGTCCTCGCCGGCTCGGTCGCGGCTGGGGCCACGCAGGCCCTTGACCGTGCGCAGGGGTCGCACCTTGGGCTCGATGGTGATCTCGGGTGGCTCGCCTGTGGCGAGCACCTCGGCCGGTGCCAAGAGCAGGGGGTGGAGGAGCTCAAGCGTGGGGGGGTCGAGCTGGTAGGCACCGCGCTTGGGGCCGGCCATGGTCATCTCGAAGTGGTGGCTGGCACCTGGGGGGAGCAGGTGGAGGTTCGAGCCCTCGAGCACGACGAAGGTCTCCGGGAGGCCCTGGTGGACGAGACCCACGAAGGGGCCTTGCTCGAGCTGGGCCTCCATGGCGGCAGGCGTGGGTTGCGAGCGCGTGGCTCGCGAAGGGAGAAGCGTGCGCACGGACGCGCTCTTCTGCGCGCCGTCGCGGGCGCGTACGAGCACGATGACGACCACGCCGCTGATGAGCACCAGGGGGGCGTTGCCCAGCATCAGGCCTGCCACGGCCGGCAAGAGCGCGGCCAGGAGCAGGGACTTGGAGAGCTGGGTGTGGCGCATGGGCTCACCCTGACTTGGGCGTCGGGGCAGGCGTGCGGGCCAGCACCGCCCGGACCGGCTGGTCGCTGGACATGCCCTCGAGGACCTCCTCGACCTTCAGGATCGTGCGGTGAGCCAGGGCTTCCACAGCGATGGTCTTGACGTCGTCGGGCGTGGCGAAGGTGCGGCCACGGATCAGCGCCATAGCCCGGCTGGACTTCAGAAGCGCCAGCGCGCCTCGGGGGCTGGGGCCCACCTCGACCTTGTCGTCCTCGCGCAAGGCGCGCACGAGCTTGGCGATGTAGCCGAGCAGCTCCTCGTGGACGAAGACGTTCTCGGCAGCCGACTGGAGGCGCGTGAAGGCGGCCTGGCTGATCACGGGCTCGATGCGATCGGTGGGATCGTCCTCGCGCCAGGTGATGCGTCGGCGCAGGATCTCTCGCTCGTTCTCCTCGGTCTCCGGGTAGCCGGTCTGCATCCGGAAGAGGAAGCGGTCCATCTGGGCCTCGGGCAGGGGGTAGGTGCCCTCCTGCTCGATGGGGTTCTGGGTGGCCAGCACGAAGAACGGTTTCGGGAGCTTGAACGTGCGCCCGTCGATGGTGGACTGGCCCTCGGCCATGGCCTCGAGCAGGGCGGACTGGGTCTTGGGGGGCGCGCGGTTGATCTCGTCGGCCAGCAGGATGTTGGTGAAGATGGGCCCCTGCTGGAACTCGAAGGAGCGCTTGCTGGGCTCCCAGAGCCGCATGCCCAGGATGTCAGAGGGAAGAACGTCGGGGGTGAACTGGACGCGCTTGAAATCAGCCTCGATGGCCTGGCCCAGGGTCTTGACGAGCAGGGTCTTGCCAAGCCCAGGGTAGTCCTCGAAGAGCACGTGGCCCTTGGCCAGAACAGCGGCCAGGAGCTTCTCGACCACGTCGCTGTGGCCCACGAAGTACTTGGACACGGTCTTGGTGACGTCCGAGAGCTGTCGGGCGTCGTCGACGACGTCCTCGGCGATCTGGGCTTGGCGGGCGCGTGGGTCTGTCATCCTACCTCCTCGGCGACCTGGGATAGGTCGATCTCGAGTAGCTCAGCCAGCGCGCGGGTCCGGTCGGCTCGACCCGGCCGGGTGCCCTTGGCTTGGGCTTCGCACATGGCACTGATCAAGCGGCCTCCCTCGTCGCGGTCCAGGGCTGCCTCCACGCGGGTGGAGAGCTCGCGGGCGCCGGAGCCGGTCTTGAGGAAGGTGCGCACGTGCTCGGCCAGGGGGGCCAGCACCGGGTCGGGCAGGGGGCGCACGCGCTGGTTGTGGCGTTGGCGGTCGGGGTCGAAGGCTTCCTGGCTGTGGCTGAACGTGCTCGCAAGCACAGCAGCGGTGACGGCCAGCACGGCGACCCAGTAGGCGATGAGCGGGCCGAAGGGGAGCACCGGGCCAGCTAGGAGAAGGAAGCTGATGCTGAACGCGCCAGCACCAGCCAAGAGCGTGACGGGGGTGCGCGTGGCGGGTCTGAGGGCTAGCACCGTGGTGAGCGCCCAGCCGATGAGCACCACGGCGCCCAGGCGCGTGAGCACCTGGGCATCGCGGGCCAGGATGACCAGGGCGGTGACGAGGCCGATGGCCGCCAGGCTGGTGATCCCAGCGATGACCTTGGCAGCCGTGCCGGCGGGCATCTGGGTATCACTGGTGAGCTCGGTGCGGTGGACCACCAAATCCACGGTGGCCACGGCGGCCAGGGGGAGCAGGACCTCGGGGCGCAGCAGGCTCTGGACATGCAGGGTCATGGCCACGAGCACGCCCCAGGCCATGGCACGCACGGCCAGGCCAGCGCGAGGGACGTAGCGGCTGATCGCGTGGAGCACGATGGCACTGGCCAGGTAGTAGGCGCTGGTGCGCACGGGGAAAGTGCCCCAGGAGCCGAACGTGACGGTGCCCCCGATGGTGAGCATCAGGAACACGCCGCCGAGCAGGGCGAGGTGGACGAGCGGTGGAGTGCGATGGGAGCTGGTCACCCGGTGACCCCCGGTGAGGGTAGCTGGATGGCTTGGACGGCCTGGTAGACGGCCTCGTAGGTGTGGCGCTCGATCTCCTTGTCGCCGTAGAGAGCGACCTCGAGCTCGATGGCCAGTTCAGCCAGCTGCTCGGCCTTGGCCGACCGGGCGGTTCGCAGCTCGCTGCACACCTCTCGGGGCGTGGAGTGGGGACCCACGGCGAGCCCTGCTTTCTGGCAGCGCGCCTTGAGCTCCTCGAAGATCCGACCCACTTCCTCGCGGTAGCTGGCCACGCGGCCCTGGATGGTCTGGCTGGCCGGCGGAGCGCCGGGGTGCTCCAGCGTGATGACGATCTCGAAGACGCCGGCCTGGTCGAAGGTCTCGGTGTGGACCAGGGTTGTGTCCTTCATGGCCGCCGTCGACTTGCGCGTGCCCTCGTCGGTCTTGACCGAGACCGTGACCTCGAGCTCCTCGGCCAGCTCCTTGGGCTGGGCCTCGATGGTGAACGGCACCGGCTCGCCGGGTCGCACGACGGGTCCCTTGGCCAGGGGGGAGTGGATGCGTGCCTTGAGCTTGGGCGCAGGCCCAGAGGGTGCCGGCTGCGTGGCCGTGGCGGGCTCAGCACTCGAGCCTTGGGTCTGTACGAGGGGCTCGGCAGCCTGCTTGGACGCGTGCCCGTTGGCCGGTGCCGGGGCCGGGCTGGGCGCCTGGCTCGTGGCCGGCGCCTGGCCGGCTGGTGCCAGCAGCACCTGGCGGTGCCGGGCCGGCTTGGCTTCGGCCAGCGCGTCGGTGTCAAGGCTTGAGGAGAGCTGGCTCCAGGGGACATGCAGGCCCAGCCCACCGATGAGGAGCAGTGCAGTGCTCCAGAAGAGCAAGCCTTGGCCGTTGGGGGGATAGCTCGCACCGCCGAAGGCCTGGATGATCAGCGTGAGTTGGACGCCAGCACTGAACGCGATGGCCAGCAGCGCGGCCGGCGTGTAGCCGGGGATCTCGGAGAGGCCCAGGCGGTCGGCCTGGGTCGTCACTCGTCGGCCCCCTGGCAGTACGCGACCGTCACGGTGAGGGTGAACTCATCGTAGGTGGCCTGCTTCATGTCGAAGGCAGCCATCCAGTCACCGCTCTCAAGACCCTGCATGCGGCTCCTGTTGTCTCCGAACTCGTAGGTGTCCGAGGTAGTCCAGCTCCCGGTGTTCTCCTCCCGGATGAGCGGCCGGTCGGTATCGTTCTCCGGGTAGACGCTCAACGAGATCGTACCTGTTAGGTTGACCACCGTGGCCTGGGCGCGCACGGCGAGGTGGTGGTCCTCGACCGTGAATGGTCGCGTGCCATCGAAGGCATCGTTGGCCCGGCCGGAGAACGCGCTCGACGGATCCTCGTTCGGGTTCTCGTGGTACACGGAGACCAGCTCAGTGATCTCGAAGTTGCACGGCGGTGGCGCGTTCTGGCCCTCGCCCTCGAGATCATCAGGCAGGTCGTCGGGAGGCTCGCCCTCGTACTCGCCCTCCGGGGGCTCACCCTCGAAGTCGTCCGGCAGCTCGTCGGGGGGATCGCCCTGCCAGTCGGCATCCTTCAGGAAGAGCCGGTCGGCCGTCTTGGCGGCATCGGCCAGCACCCCGTTCATCACGGGGGCCAGCAGGAGCGCTGAGATGGCCAGCACGGTGAGCGCGCGGGTGGTGTCCTCCATGGGCAGACTCCCGGAGTCATCCAGCGTTCGGTTTCGCGGTATAAAACGTTTGTCGAGCAAATGTTGGATAGTGTGCCTTCGCTGGGGGCCCATGCGGGTGTTCAAGGAGTTCAAGGAGTTCGCGTTGAAGGGCAGTGTGCTCGACATGGCCGTCGGCATCATCCTCGGAGCTGCCTTCGGCAAGGTGGTCACCTCCTTCGTGGACACGATCCTGTCCCCGCCGCTGGGGCTTCTCTTGGGCCAGAAGGACCTCTCCGAGCTCTATTTCGTCGCCGGGGATGCCAGCTACCCGACCTTGGCCGAGGCCCAGGCAGCGGAGGCCACGGTCATCGCGTATGGGCAGTTCGTCACCGTGTTGCTCGAGTTCTTCCTTGTGGCCCTGGCGCTCTTCTTCTTCATCCGGGCCATCAACCGGATGCGGCGCAAGAACGAGGCCGAGCCTGCGCTGCCGACCAAGCGCGCCTGCCCGTACTGCCGCAGCGAGATCGCCCTGGACGCCACGCGCTGCCCGGCTTGCACGAGCGAGGTCGCGGCGGCTTGAGAGCGCGGTCAGCAGGGCGCGATCCGATCTTCAGGGACGCCCAGCTCGACGAAGTCGCGCGGGTTGGTCGTCCAGAGCACCCGGCCGGCATCGATGTGACCTGCGATCATGGCGTCCCTGGCAAGCCTTCGCCACGCCTCATCGTCGGTGAGCTGTGGGACGTACCGGGCTGCCTCGTCCTGGCCGAACGGTTCGACGACGAAGGCGTTGGCTTCGAGGACCTCGAGCAGGTGGTCGGACGGGATCCCACGTTTGGAAAGCTGGCGCGCGCGCTCGGCGAAGACCACGGCTGGGACGATCACATCGTCCGGGACCGTCGAGAGGCGCTCGAGAACCTTCCGGCGGAAGAAGACGCCGGTATCGAGCACGACGGTCATGGGTCGAGGGGGAAACGGATCTTCTCAGGCTCCTCTCCTCGAGCCAGATCGATCAACCGGTGGATGTTCTCGTGACGAGCCTTGACGCGCTCGACCATGGCCAAGCCCTGGCGGAGAACCTCGCTCTCGGAGGTGCCGAGGGTCTCGGCAAGTTCAGCCAAGCGGTCAGCTCGTTCCGGGGTCATCCGGACCTTCTTGGTCACGCTCCGGGCCACACAGAACCCTAAGTGTAGCCCGATATTTCTGGTTTGTGGCCCGTCCTTGCCCTGCTTGGATGCCTCGCGGGTAGCCATGGGCGATGGAGGGCCGGCACAGCCATCAACGTGGCCAGGGGAGGCGGGTGAATCTACCCCCTAGGCGTCCGGCCACGGTCCAGCCGGCGCATCAGGTGCTCCCTGCTCGGTCTCCAGGCGCTCGACGAGCCAGGCCCCGGGCTCACCGGGCCGGTGCACGCTGGCCGTGAGCTCCCCGTCCACGATCTCGAGGCGGTGGACGGCGAGCTCGCCGGTGGCCACGCCAGCGCTGGCCTCGGAGGCGTCGATGGCGCCGACGATGGTCCGGCGCGGCTGGGCGGGGCGACGCGAGTGGGTCGGCTTGTGGGCGCGGGTGTTCGGCAGGTTCAAACGGGCGCGCACGGCCGGGTCCAAGGGGGGCCCAGCCGGAGTCGGTGTCGAGGTCGTTCTCGGGGTCGCTGTCGTGGTCGTTCCAGGCATACCACCCCAGCCAACCGGGGGGTCCCCTTGAAGCACCCCGACAGGCTGGTTCGATACCGAGGCGAAGCCTCTTGGGGTGGCCCCGCGTGGTGAGGGTGTGGAGCCGCTCCCCGCCGCGCCGAACCTGGAGGATCTGCGCAGCTACGTCGCCTGGATGAAACACACCCACCGCGAACTCAGCCAGCGCTCCATCGCGAACCTGGCCGGCGTCCACAAGTCCTCCGTGGCGCGCCTGGAGCTCGGCCAGGACGTGACCTACCAGACGGGCGCAGCCGTGCTGCGAGCCCTGGTGGAGTACCACCGAGACAACCTGGTGGCCCCCGACGCGCCGGTGGCCGAGGTGATGACCAGCCCGGTGGAGGCCGCCTACTCGACCTGGACGATCCAGCGCCTCTACGACGAGCTCGCCACCCGCGGCTTCTCCTGGATGCCGTTCCGGGACAAGCAGCGCAGCTACACCGGTCTCATCGCTCGTCACCGGGTCGAGGCCCTGCTCACAGGCGGCGGCGTGGATCCCCAGGCGGAGGTGGGAAGCGTGCTAGATGCCTTGCTGGATGCGCTGCCAGCCGCGGTGGACCACGAGGCCACGGTGACCCAGGTGCGCGACCGTCTCGATCAGGGGCCTCCGATCCGGTTGGTGGAGCGCTTCGGCGTGGTACGGGGCGTGGTGACGCCAGACAACTTGCGCCGCGTGCGCTGGAGTGGCCCGCGAACGCGGACCACTTAGTTGACCAACTGGTACCGTTGAGCGATGGCGCGCGCGTCAAGCGCTGGGCTGTGCTGCATGTAGGCGCGCACCTTGGCCGTGTTGCGCATGGGGTAGAGGGTGGTCACGGTGATCCGTCGGGGCTCGAGCTTGGCGATGACGTGGAGCACCTGGTTTCGGTAGCGGTGGATCACGAGGAACTCGTCGGGCTCGCTGGGGTTCTCGTACCACGTGCCCTTGCGCAGGGCTTGGCGGATCGCAGCCGTGGCATCGGCCTTGGCCAACCGGAACCGCTCCAGTGCCCGGTGGTAGGCATGGGGGACGATGTCGATCAGCCGCTTGTGGAGAACCACGGTGTCACCTGGTTGAACGTAGGATCCGCTTGCCATAAACTCTCTGTTCACCCCTTGAGCGCAGTGGCGCGCGCCTGGTAGCCATCCACCAGGGCGTCGAGCTCAGGCTTGGGGAGCGGTGGCACGGGCTTGCGGCTGCCATCCTCGGTGTAGACGACCCATCCCTCCACGCTCTTGTCGGGGTGCACGTCTTGGACGGCGCGCGCGTAGAGGCCGACCTGGGTGGCGTAGACCTCGTGGCCCTGGCCAGGTGGCGTGGTCTTCCAGTCCACCACGTGGATCGTGGTCTCGCTCTCAGCCAGCAGATCGATGGTCCCGTCGATCACGTAGCGCTCACCGTCGATCTCCACGGGTAGCGTGCAGGGGACCTCGGCTCGGATCGTGCCGGCCAGCTCGTCGATGATGGCAGCGGCGTGGCGCTCGTCGGCGGTGTCCGGCTCCACCTGCTCGGCCCGGGCGTAGCGTGCAGCGAAGTCGTGGAGACGCTGTCCGAAGGCCTTGCCCCGGCCGCCTGTGGTCTCGAGCTCGCCTGCGAGCTGACCCACCACCACACGTATGGGCCCAGAGCGGCCCGGGTCCGCGAGCTCCAGGGGGTCGGGTCGCTTCCGGGCGTCGAGCTCAACGAGTTCAGGTGCAGGGTCCAGCTCACGCGGCTCGAGGCCGAGCTCGGTGAAGAACGGGCTGGCCCGCTGCCGGGTGGCGGTGAGCAGGAGGTGCTGCTCGGCTCGGCTCATGGCGACGTAGAAGAGCCTGCGCTCTTCGTCGTGGTCCGTCGTGGGCAGGGCTGTGTGGCAGAGCACGGTGGGCCAGTGGTCGTAGCTGTAGGCCTGGCCTGTGGGGGCTGCCTGGCGCTTGCTCTCGCGCAGGCCCACCGGGTCGCGGTAGGTGATCACGGACGGGTAGCCGCCGCCGGTGGATGGGAATCGGGCTTGGTTGATGTCGGCCACGATGACGATGGGGTACTCGAGCCCCTTGGCCGCGTGGATCGTCTGGATCGTGACCACCTCCCCGCCTGGGTGGTCGTCCACGTTGACCGTGGTGCCGGCCTCCAGGTTGTCTTCAGCGAAGCGCACGATCTCGCTGGGGGTCAGGCCACTGGCCTCGAAGGTGGCTTGCAGCGTGGCCACCAGCGCCTCGGTGATACCGTTCTGGAGCCCGTAGCGCTGGAAGACCAAGCGGGTCTGGGCACCGATGGAGGCCTGGCGGCCAAGCTCGGAGCGGAACGCCCACATGTCCTCGGGGTAGATGCCCTCGGAGAGGATGTGTTCGGCCTCGTGGAGCTTGTAGCCCGCGTGCTCCAGCACCACCGCCCACCCTCGATCGGAGTGCTTGTCCTCCAGGATGCGAAGCCAGGCTAACAGCAGCTTGCCGGGGTCGGTGGAGAAGACCTCCACGCCGCCCTCGAAGGCCACCGGGACCCCCAACTGCTTGGCCCGCTCTTGGAGACGCAGCGCGAACGAGCGGGTCCGGGTGAGCACGGCGATGTCGCCGTAACCCGGGGCTCGGGGCTTGGGGTCGGCGTCCACGTCCTTGCGCGTGGACTCGTCCTCGATGCTGTAGCCGTTGTGGCCCACCATGTGCTGGATGCGGTCGAGCACCAGGTCGACCTCCCGGTCGCTCTGGTAGGCCTGGATCTGGCTGGCCGGGAGCTTGGCGTTGGAGACGAGCTGCACGATGCGCTGCTTGATGGCCGCTGCGTCCAGGCGCTCCTTCGTGGTGCCGGGCACCACGAGCGCCTCCTCTGCCATGCGCAGGATCCCATCCGTGCTGCGGTAGTTCTCCACCAAGTCGATGCGGGTGAGCGAGCCGGTGAAGGCCTGGGCGGTGGGAACGCGCTGGGTGTCCTGGTTGAGGGCATCGGCGTACTGGGCCACGCGGTGCTCGAAGTCCAGGATGTTGTCCACGTCTGCGTACTGGAAGCTGTAGATGGCCTGCTTCCAGTCGCCCACGCAGCAGAGGTTGGGCTGCTTGCACAAGAGCAGGGCGAGCTGGATCTGGATCTCGCTGGTGTCCTGGAACTCGTCGATCATGACGTAGGGGACCTGGAGCTGCTCGCGCAGCCGGGTGTCCTCGACCAGGAGCACGTAGGCGAACAGGAGCAGGAAGCCGAAGTTGAGGGTGTTGCGCTTGAGGGTGTAGTCTAGATACGAGAGGTAGACGTCGTGGAGGAAGGCCTTGAGCTCGGCGCGGTCGTCGTCGAAGGCCTGCTCGCCCCACGATCGGTCCACCTGCTTGCCTGCCCCGCGCACCTCGTTGGGGCCGGGTGCCTCTGGGAGGAAGAGCCTCTTCTTCCACTTGCCCAGATCACTGCGCAGCTTGGACTGGCGGTTGTCCTCCTGGGCGTTGGCCTGGTCGAAAAGCGTGAGGAAAGCGTCGCGGTCCCCGTCCAGGTGGGCCTCGCCATCCCGGTACCAGCCCTGGGTGGTGGGGAAGATGCCCTTGGCGGCCAGGCCCTTGATGAGCGAGAGGAGGTTGGCAGGGTCGTAGAGGGTGGCGAAGCGGTCAGCGTGCTCGGGGTGGCGGGTGCGGAAGCCGCGCAGGAAGTCTTCGAAGAGCTCGCGCTCCAGGACCTCGTTCTCCACCACCGTGAAGTTCGGGGCCAGGGTCTCCTGGAGGCCGAGGTGGCTGGGTGCTTCCATGCCGCGTTGCTCGAGCACCCGCTTGGCCAGCGCGTGGAAGGTGCTGATGGGGGCGTCCTGGATCTCGGTGGGGGGTCGATCGCCCAGGTGGAGGATGCGTTCGCGCATCTCCTCGGCGGCGTTGTTCGTGAACGTGATGAGCACCACGTCCTGGATGTCCACGTCCCGGGTCTCCAGGATGTGGAGGTAGCGGCGCGCGATGGTGAACGTCTTGCCCGTGCCCGCGCCGGCATCTACGAGCACCGTGCCTTGGGTGGTCTCGATGAGCTCGGCCTGCTTCTTGTTCGGTGTGGGCGCGCTCATGGGCTCCCCTCCCGGGGGTCGAGCTCGGTGAGCACCAGATCAGGATGCGCACGCTTGTCTGCATCCACGTGGCCGACAGGGAACCGGCCGGGCAGCCACACCTCGTTGAGGGTGTCCCGCAGGGCGAGCACGCGGTCCTGGAAGGCGTCCAGGTCCTCGCGGAAGAGGTGTTGCTCTCTGAGCTTGACGAGCTGCTTGAGCGTGGAGGTGCACGCGTCCTCGGTGAGGCCGAAGTCCCCGCGCTTCTCCTTGCCCAGCGCGATGAAGGCCTCGCAGAGCTCGCTGCCGAGCACGGCATCGGCGTCGGTGAAGGGCGGCAGGGCGTCGGCGTGCTGGGTCCAGAAGCGCTGCCAGGCGGCGTAGCCCACGGTACCGATGACGTCCTCTCGCTTGGCGCTGGACTGCACCCACTCGTAGGCCTGACGGGTGGCCACGTGGTCGGGGAAGCTGCGGTCGTGGTACCAGACCACGCGCTCGGTGTCCGACAGGCTGGCATCGCCGCGCAGCACGTCGTTGGTGTTGGAGAGGAAGTCCAAAAAGGTGAACCGCAGCGTGCGGTCCGGGGCGTGGTGGCGATGGTGGGCCAGGTAGACCGAGGGTTGCACGCCGGCCTCGTCGGCCTCCTCTTCAGGCAACGCCTTGCGCATGGTCTTGCCTGAGCTGTCCGGGTTCTTGCCGGACTTGTAGTCCACCAGGTGCTCGGTGCTGTGGACCAGGTCGACCTTGCCCTTGAGTGCGATACCCTCGTGCTCGAACCAGCGCTCGGTCTGAGGCGAGGTGAGCTCGATGTCGAAGTGGTCGCTGACCACGTTGCGGTGCTCGTACTCTCCCTGCTCAGGCGCGGCGTACCCCGCCGGCACACCCCCCGGGCGGGGCGGGTTGGCCTCCAACCAGCCCTTCAGGTTGCCCAGGCCGACGCGGATCTCGGTGCGCGCGGTGGCCTGGTCCTCGTCCTCCAGGAAGGCGGCCAGGTGCTCGAGCAGGAGCTCGGTGACCTCTCCCATGGCCTCGTCGGTGGCGAAGGCATCAGGCGCGTTGACGTAGGCCTCGGCGAAGGCGTGGAAAAGGCTCCCGCGCACCAGGGGCGCAGCCTCGGGGGTGCGGACCAGGCGGTCCATGAAGTAGTCCCGCGGGCAGACGAGCAGCTTGTTGAGCGAGCTGGCTGAGAGCGTCGTGATGGGCTCAAGGTCCGGGCCCTCATCCCCTGCGCCCTCGATGGGCGCGTGCTGGAAGCCGGGGCCCGCGGCTGGCTCGGGGGGAGCGATGGGGGTGGGGTCCAGGTCGGTGAACCGTTGGAAGGGCTCGTCCAAGGTGGCCAGGTCATCCATCTCGTCCATGTCGTCCATGTCGTCGAGGAGCTCGTGGAAGTGGAAGCACGGGACCACCGGGTGGCCCTCGCGGGTGTCCTGGACCAGGTAGACCGGTTGCCGGCCGTTCTGGACGAGCAGCTCGAATCGGCGGCGGTTGGCTGCCTTGCGTTCCTTGGGGACGATCCAGGGGAGGTTGGGGACGTCCTCGTTCCAGGCGGCATCCATGCCGAGATAGAAGACGCGGGCGGCGTCGACGTAGGCGTTGGAGAGCGCGGAGGCGAGCAAGACACCCTCGTCGTGGCGCTCGGTGCCGATCTCGAAGGTGTCGAGGTAGAACTCCAGGCCGTTCAACACGCCCGTGGTGACCGGCGCATCCGTGAGGCCGAGCTCGCGCACCAGCTCGCGCACGGGCTCGAGATTCGAGGCCCCCCGGCTGCCCTGCTCTGTGCCCACGAGCTCCTGGAAGCGATCGAGCGCCTCGCCCATGCGGCGTTGCTCAAGCTCCTGCCAGAAGCCGAGCACCTCGCCAGCTGCAGGCGAGCGCATCTGGTCCAAGCGCTTGTCGTCCTCGGTGGGCCAAAGCCGGATGCCCAGCCCGGAGAGAACGCCGCGCACGTCCCGGCCGCGCAGCCGATCCCGGGAGAGCCCGAAGCGCACGAGACGCAGGAAGGCGCGCACGGCGCCATCGGCGCTGAGGCCCTCATCGGTGCGGTACGGGATACCCCGGGCGTCCAACATGGACTCGACCATGGGGCGGATCGCGCCCGCCGGGTCGAGCACGATGGCGGTCTCGCCGGCGTTGTCCGGCGTGATCAGCGCCTCCAGGGTCCCCACCACGGCCCCGCTGCTCGGGACCAGGTGCACGCCTGGAAGCTCGAAGCGCTCTCCGGGGACGAAGCGTTCCACCTGGCTCACCTGGCTGGGCAGGATGCTACGGTCCAGGGCCGAGAAGTCCTCCAGGCCGATGACCGACACCTTGAGATCGTCCGGGATCTGGAGCTCAGCGCGCGCGCGGTGCTGGCTCTCCACCGTGGCGAGCACCTCGACGATCTCCCGGGTGGCACGATCCACGTAGGTAGGGTAGGCCAGGATGCCCTCGCGTTGGCCGGTCTCCTCCCAGGCTTTGAGCACGAGCTCGAGGGTCGCAGCGGCGCGCTTCCACGGGATCTCCGTGCGGCGGATGACCTCGTGGAACAGCTCGCGCTTGTCCGGCAGATCAAGCCCGCGGCGCACGTAGTTGGCCGGGGTGGATGCGAACACGCCCAGCCGGGGCTCGGAAACGCGTCGGTTCAAGGCCAGCGCCAAGGGCGCATCCGGGGTGAGGACGAGATCAGCATCGCGGGTGAGCTCGTAGAGCTCATCGATCGTGCGGGCTCTCCGGAAGGGCACAGGAGGCCAGCCAACGCGGGTCAAGGGTAGAAGGGTTGCGGGAACTGGTTCGAGCTGGAGGCGAACGACGGGGCCCGGGGTAGGGCTCAGGGTCCCGCGTCGAGATCGTCCAGGATGGCGAGGATCGGTTCCCAAATCTCGAGCTTGCGGGCGTTCTCCTCCAAGTACGTGAGGTCGAGCTCACCCAGGTTGGCGGCGAGCACCGATTCGATGTCCACGCCGTCTTGGGCTGCCTTGCGCGGCGAGCGGGAGGGGTGGCGCCAGTAAGCGCCCTTGAGCAGGACGAAATCCTCCGGTGTGGGGAGCGGGAAGGCCCTGCCGACGGAGGTGGCTTGCAGGTGCTCTCTCCGGTCCAGGGCCTGGCTTGTGAACCAGTGGTCCGTGAGGAAGAGCTCGACGGGCCGGGGGGAGCTGGGTGCGTGCACGATCAACGTGACTTGGTCGAAGACCTCGTCGTGGGAACGCTCGTCGATGAACCACCCGAGGAAGTACGAGCTCGTACCCAAATCGGCGGGATCGAAGCGGATCTGGATGTCGATGGCCACCGTGGACCGGGGGACACCCAGCGCATCCATGGCCAGGCCGCCCACGACCATGAACTCGTGCCCGGCCTCTTCGAGGACGTTGAAGAGGGGGTCGAGGTCCTCGGCGAACCCCACGTCATTCCTCCCTGGCCCGGATGGCCTTTACCAGGAACCGCGCGCGCTCCTCGCCCGAGAGGCCCTCTGGAACCTCGATCGTCGCGATCAGCCGCTCGACAGCCTCATCTGCCATCTGGAGCCCGATGTCCACGCGCTCGGCGGCGGTGGTGCGCTCCCGGAAAACCCGGCGGGCGGCTTCACCCATGGACCGGCATCGGCTGGGTGGCACAAGAAGGGTTCGGGTCTGGGACTCCGTAACGGAAGGAGGCTTACAGGACCTCGCTGACGCCGCCGTCGTGCTCGTCGTCCTCGGCCACGGACAAGCCAGGCCCGAAGAAGCCAGCCACGCCTCGCATGACCGAGCCCGCCAGCCCACCAGCCGTCAAGAGGGCGGCTGAGAGGGCAAGGAAGTCAGCACCAGGCTGTTGGCCGATGACCTGCTTGACGCCGAAGTTGATGATCCAGGCCGTGAGCATGAAGTAGAGCAGCGCGAGGCCGATGAGCACGACCGAGGCGACGATGATCGAACCCAAACCGCGCAGCACGCCGGGGACAGGGTTGTCGGACATGGGAACCACTCCGAAAGCACCCAGGTGGGGGATAAGCGTGGCGGGATGCGCCGGTTCTGAACCGGGACTGGAGCCGTGGGGACCAGGGGCCCTGGTCGCCTGCGGGGCGAGGTCCGTGAGCGATAGCGGTTTGAGAAGTGTGCCCTCAGACCTCGCGCATGCCAGCGCGCGCGTCCGAGCCTGCAAGCCATGCCGGAGCTGGGAGGCCGGAGGCGCCGGGGAGCCCGGAGGTGTCCGCGAGGTCGGAGATGTCCGCGAGACCTGGCGACGCGCGCAGGCCAGACGCGGATCGCTCGCTGGGCTGGCCCCGCGCGGATACCGATGAGGCGGGGATGCTCGTGCTCGCGCTGCTCGTGCTGGCCATCGGGTTGGTGGGGTTGTTCGCCTCGCTGGCTGCCATGCACCACGATACCAGCACGGACCCGATCGTGGACCAAGCCCGGGTGGACAGCTCGGTGCTCCTGAGCGCGCGAGCGCATGTGATCGAGCTGGCCGCCTCCTCGGTCCAGCACGACACGCTGGTCGGGATCGAGGACCAAGTGGTCGAGGCCCTGCGTGGCGGTGACCATGGGGTGGATGCCCTGGCGTTGGGGATGGAGGCCAGGCTGGCCGGAGACGGTGCTGTGCCGGGTCTCAGCGAGGAGGATCTCGTCGACGGGGGCAGCTATCGGTCAGGGCTCTGGACGGCCGGGGGCAAGGAGTGCCTCGGTGGCCTGCCGGCGGACGGGATGAACGACGGCCTGATCTTCGGTCCCGGGGGAGAGCTTTTGGCGGTGTACGTCCACCTGGAGCTCGATGTGGTCGTGGCCAACCTCGAGGAGGTCATGCTGGTGGATGCGCAGTGGACTAGCAACGGCCAGGCGTGTACGTGAGGTGCAGGCCTTCCAACCGGCTGCACCTTCCCGTATGCAGCACCATAACAGCTAAGACCCCTCCAGCGAGCTGCAAGGCATGGCCAGGGCAGGCTGGCTGCTTGCAACCCTCTCAAGCCTTACCCTCCTCCTCGCCAGCCTGCCCGCCACCGGCCTACCCCTCGAAACTCCAGAGCTCCAGGAGGCACCCACCTACGACGAGGCTTGGGCAGCGAGCTTCCAGGATGCCATGGCCTGGGGCAGCGAGAACAGTCATCTCACCGCGAATGGGCTGATCTTGGCCGCCGGGACGCAAGGGTGGACGGACGACGCGCTCGAGCGGTACGAAGAGAGCAGCCACTGGGCTGAGATAACGCTCAACCAGCGCGTCACGGCCAACGGCTTGCAAGAACGCCTGACCACCCTGCTCGCAAGCGCAGGCGCTTCAGAAGGGGGCTGGATCGTCCAGCTCGACCAGGTCTCAACTGAGCTCTACCCCGCGCTCAACGTGCTGCTCCAAGCACAGAACGGCGTGGCGGCCAACGGCCAGGCCTATCCCTCGATCGACACGGATCCTCTCGGGCATACGCGTGCGATGCTCTTCGACGGCTTGCATCTGGCAGCGGCTATCGATGTTGTGGTGCCGCATCTGGCTGGGCTGCCGGATGACGTGTGGCCGGAGGAGCCGGTTTTTGTTGACCCAGTCGGACTCGTCATCATCGGGGGAACCGGGGATGATGAGTACAACGGCGGAATCGATCCCGTAGCCTGGCAGGGCCCTACGCTACTGATCGAACCCCGCGGCAGCGACACCTACAACATCCCGATCGCCAGCACCCAGACCTTCACCCTAGACCAACCCGGCTGGCGCGCCGGACTGGCGAGCCTCGCCATCGAACTCCACGGCAACGATACCTACAACCAACACGTCGCCAGCGCCCGACAAGGCCAGAACGCCCTTCACCTTCTCCACGAACGCAATGGCAACGACTCCTACGCTGACACGACCATCACGCGCGCGGTTGCGAGCACTTGGCCCGGCACGCTGACCGCGCTCCACGACAAGAACGGTAACGACACGTACTACACCAAGGACCGTGGCCTCGCCTACGCGCAACTAGGCACGGCTGTGCTCACCGACCGCGCAGGCAACGACCACTACGAAGCGAATACGGATGGTGTGACAGCAGGGTTCACGCATGCCGCGGGTGAGAATTTCGGGGCTATCGCGGTGCTACGTGACTACGCGGGGGATGATACATTCATCGCCAACGGGCTCTCTTTCGCCTCCAGCGAAGACGACGCAAACACCCTATTCATAGACGACGAAGGAAACGACCACAAGTACATCGATGTCGTCGGCCTAACCAGTCTAGGCCGGAAATATATCAGCGAAGGCGGGCTAATCAACGCGCCCACGCGCAAGAGCCTGGCTTACTACCTCGACGGCAGCGGGGAGGACACGTTCTCCTGGCGCGTGCTCGGGAGTTTGGCCGACCCAGATTTCCAGGAGCAGAACCACACGTTCTTCCGGAATGGCAGCCAGCACAGCTACAGCATCTTCATCGACTGCACCACACCCCCAGGCGCAGACTACCCCTGCCCAGAAGAGAACGACAACGCCACGGCCTTCATCCTCGAGAAGGAAACCAAGGCGCTCCCGTAACGGGCTCACCCTATCTTGAGTCCCGTCCGAACGCCCGGGAACGGACCAATGGACCCGGGGAACAGCGGGACCCACGGGACAACGGAACCACCACACCCCTTAACCCCACTCAAACCCCGATACCACCCGATGCCCGGGTGGAACCCACGCCCCCAAACCGACCACTCCACCCCATCCAACAGCCTCCGACAAGCCAACAACGACCAAGCCACCGGCAGCCCCCTCACCCCCCTCTTCCTCCTCGCCACCATCGTCATCCTCCTCCCAACCTTGTATACCGCCTGGAACATGGCCCTCACACCAAACCCGCTGGACAACAAAGGCTACCAAATCCTCCAAACCGACCTCGAACAACGCCTTCAGACCATCGACAACCTCTGCTGCCCGAGTGATCCCACCTCGCCCAGCCTCTTGCATGAATGGGCCACACAAGCCTGGGCCAACAACCCCGACCCCCTGGAAGAGAACATCACCAGTCTACTCAGCCAACCCGAAGCTACCAGACTGAACCTCCAACTCACCACTGGCCCCCACACCTACCCCGCTTACCAACCCACCGAACCCGCCGGGGCCGCCGTCGGCACCCAACTGTGGATCAAGCCCACTAGTCTGGGGCCGGGCTATCTCATCCCCAGGCTCGAGAACACCACCGGCCAAGCCCCCATCGATGTCCACCACCTGCCGCTCGACGCCAACGCCTACCGCACCCCCCGACACAGCCCCACGAACACCACGCTCACCACCCACATCGAACACACCCGCACCCTGCAAAGCGAAACCGGGGAGACCACCGTCAACAAGACCCACCACTCCCAACTCGCCGGGCCACCCATGCCCGCCATCACCATGTACTTCGAGGAACCAGACTGGGAGACGATGCTCTCTCAGGGGATCCCCATCGGAGCCCCGGACCCAGCCGCGACGCCCACCTACACCCAAGTGCTCACCAAAGACGACCTCACCGCAGAACGAATCATCCGCGCTCAAGAGAACCTTACCGAACCCGACGACGACGTCTACCCCCACCACGCCTTCAATCTCACAATCGATCTCCACGGACCCGGCAACATCACACGCACCGGCGTCGACGCTGCCCTCGAAGGCACCAACACCACCGTGGACGACGCCTACGAACTCACCATCACCATCCCACGACGCTGGACCGAAGCCCGGATCGACGATGACGACCAGGATGCCAACGACGACGCTGGCTGGCACTCAGTCGAGATGCAGCGCGCCCCCGGACAGACCACCATCACCGCCATCCTCCCCTTGGAAGCCGCCTACACCCTCCACCCACCCAACAGCTACACACCCGCTGCCTACGCGCTGATGAGCGGCACCACGATCAACGCACCCTTCCACTTCCACGCCCGGCCTCCCGCCGATTCGGCGCAGAGCGAGCTCGGCTTCCAAACCATCACCGCTCGCCTACAGAGCCTCACCTGGCGCCTCAACCAACAAGCCACGCTAACCATCGAGCTAGCCAACGAGCCTGGCCGCGTGCACCGCACGCTCACCACCAACGCCCCCACCGCCATCCCACCCACCCCCATGCTCGACCCCGACACGCCGAAAGCCATCCCCCTGCCCTTCGGCGCAGTGCTCGCCAACGGCGGGGAGGCCACGACGATCCGCGAGATCACCTGGACCCTGCCCCCAGGCACGCTCCAAACCGGCACCGGGGCGATCACGGTGCTCGAAGACTTCAGCGATGCCGGAGAGGACGCATGGAGCATCGAGGACGAAGGCGCCACGCTCAAATGGCGCCCAGACCTCGATGCACCCTGCCCTGAGCTGGCCGCTTGCGCCATCGCTGCAAGCGTGCAGACCACCGGCAACACGCTACCCAGCGCCACCCACCACCGCACCCCCATCACCACCAGCCTCTACGATCCACCCGCCATCGACGACTACATCCAATGGTTCATCCACAACGACCACGCCTACAACGGCGCCCCACTCGACGAGGTCGAGATCGCGCAGACCCGCCTCGCGCACCAGTTCACAACCCAACACCCCGGCACCCAACCCACCACGAAGCTCTGGACCATCCCCCCAACCACGGACCCCATCTGCACCCAAGACGACATCGACGAGCGCACCCAAACCAGCCCCAACCGCCACAACGACACCGTCAACTACAACTGGACCCCCGTCGAAGACGGCTACCCCCGACTCGGATCCGCCACCGAATGTGTGACTGGCCGCGACTGGACCACCCGAAGCTTCCCCCTGCTCGCACAAACCGGCACACGCCTCGGCCCGACCAGCCTGGCCCGAGCCACCACGAACATCCACCCCAACCTGCCTGCCGATGCCCTCTCGGCCTGGAACAACGGGCTCGCTGGCAGCAGCCTCACGCCCTTCACCCACTCCACGCCTGCTGGCACCACCATCACGCTCCAAGCCGTGCTCGACAGCCTCTACGACAGCCTGCTGGCCAACGGCGTCGGCCAAGCCACCCTGCGCTACGAAGTGCTCGATCCGCACAACGCCTGGGAACACCATCCCTGGAAAACCGGCCTCATCGCCAAAGACGTCGACATCGCCATCACCAGCCAAGCCGAATGCCCCGCGCTCGAAACCAACGAACCCAACCCCCCCAAGCTCGACGAAGAGTGCGAAACCATCGAGGACGAGGGGGACGAGTGGATCGAGCGCTCGGACCCCTTCCCCAGTCGCTTCCTGCTCAAGATCGACCTGCCAACCAGCACGATCCCCGGCACGCACATGATCATCCTGGAGGTGAGCTGGCAGGCGCTGACCAGCGGTGGCGCCACGTTCACCGAGACCGGCCGCTTGATCGCGCCGATCGATGTGCTCTCGCCCGCGGGGGATCGCGTGCACTTGACGTTGCTGGGGGCCACGGCCTGGATGCGGGACTGGGGATAGACGCGCTGCTCAGGCCCGCCCCTCGGCCAGCTCGGTTCTGAGCGCGCGAGCCAGCATGTTCACCCGTCCCTGCTCGAGCCTCGCCTCGACCACGCCTGCCTCGCGGAGCAGCTCCACACCATCCCGGTCGACGGCAAGCAGGCCGAGCTTCCCAGGCAGATTGCCCGTGGCCTGCTCGGCCAGGCGCGCGGCCTCGGCCCTGGGCACAGCGGCATACACCCTGGGTGCCAACCGGAGGCGGTCGAGGCACTGCTCGATGAGCTTCCCGGAAGCGGTGAGCTTGGCCTCAGTGATGCGCACATCCTCGAGATCCAAGGAGAAGGCGACGACATCGAGCTCGATGCGCCGCGCGCGTGGATCGGTGAGCTGGCTGGCCACCCGGAAGCCGCGCTCGCGCCAGTGGTCGAGGATGGGCGGGTAGAGGGTCCACTCCGGCTGCACGCGCCTTGCTGGGTGCTCGGCCAGCATGAAGGTTGGCACTGCTGGGCCAGACCCGCTCAGTGCTGGTCATGACAGCGGTTCAGCGTGGCCACGCTCCCGCGCTTCAGGATCCATCGTGAGCGTCCAGAGGACACCCTTCGATCCCTCAGAGGCGAGGCCAAGACGCTTGAACTCGTCGACGACCATGCGCACGGTGCGGTGGGGGACCGCCTTGGCCGACATGCGGCGCTTGATCTCGTTCAAGCTCAAGGGGTCGTCGGCAGCGCGGAGGATGCGCTCGATCTCGTGGAGGGTCGAGAGGGTTGGACCGCGACCATCGATCTCCGGTGGTTCGTCGAGTGCCATCGAGCCCCACTTAGGTTGTAGGTGTAATTTAGTATACCTACTGTGGACATAGGGTATCAAGTCTCGAGTGGACACATCTGCTTCGTCCGACGAGCCGTCGGCGCCAGGATCGGGTCGTGGGCGGCCCTGGAGGAAGCTTAATCGTCCGCTAGCTCCATGGGATGATGGATCACATGGCGACGACGGTGTCCGTTTCCGAACAGACGCGGGACCGCCTCATCGAGCTGATGCTGGACGAGGGGAGCACCAGCCTGGATGAGGTGATCGACGGGCTCATCCTCACCCACCGCAAGCTCAAGTTCCGTGCGGAATCCGAGCGGTTCCGGCGCCGCCTCTCGAACGCGAACCTCACCATCGAGGACCTGACCGAGTAAGAACCGCCGTCGACACGAGCGGACTGTTCTCAGCTCAACCCGATCCCAACGCCTCACGAAGCAGCCGCTTGGTCTCCGCATCGAAGTCCGCCCCCAGCATCCACTTGGCGTACTTCGGGTGCTGGGCCACGGGCTTGCCCTCGTGCTTGCCGAAGCCGTAGCACGTCTGCCCGCCAGGCCCCTCGAAGAGCTTGCGCGCGGGGTCCAGCCAGGCCCGGTGCGGGACGAGGAAGTCCTCGATGGACGAGCCCAGCTCGGCGTGCTCATGGATCTGGCAGCGGAACACGTCCACCATGGCTTCGGTGTCGTGGATAGCGCGGTGGGCGCCGTTGAGCGGCGAGCCGGTGTAGTGCGCTACGGCCTGCTCAAGCGTGTTGGGCGTGTCGCGCACGAAGCGGCGGAAGTGGATGAGCGGGTCGATGAACGCCACCTCGTCCAGGATGCCAGGGCCCCCGCAGCGGGTCAGCTCGGCATGGAGGAAGCTGCGGTCGAAGTCGTGGTTGTAGGCCATGAGCACGGCATCATCCAGCATGGACTGCACGAAGGGTGCCACGGTCGCGAAGGGCCGGGCATCGGTCACGTCGTCGTCCCGGATGCCGTGGATCTCCGTCGCGTCGGCCGGGATCGGTATGCCTGGGTGTACGAGCTCGTGCCAGCGGTCGAGCTCCTCGAGCTCGCCGTCGAGCACGATGAAGGCGAACTCGACGATGCGGTGGCTCTCGGGCTCCAGGCCCGTGGTCTCCAGGTCGAAGGCGACGATGCGGTCCATGGTTCGGTGGGGAGGCGGCGGAAGCCCGCAACAGACCGCGGCGGGAACACCGCCGCGGTGGACGGGTGGTTGGCTGGGTGCGGGCTCGATCGCGGGCTTGCGGGGGCACAAGCAGGAGGGGGAGGAAAGGGTTGCGGGTGCGGCGGCGGCTCAGCCGAGAACGTCTTCAACGGCTTCGACGAAGTGGCGTCCTTGCTGGAGGACTTTTTGCGCATCTTCGTGTGTGATCCCAGGAGACGCCTCGTAGTCGCTGACCTGGCGCTTTTGGAGTGCATCGGAGAGGGCGCGGCCCAACGATCTGTCTAGCCGGCCCGTCTGTATGAACCGTCGGCCGAACTCGGAGATCACGCCACGGTGCGTCGAGACTGAGACCCCTTCACCCAGGAGCGCGGCTTGCGCTGCGAAGAACATCGCGTAGTACGCCCGCGACACGCATGACGCGAGGTCGCCATCCTCGCGCAAGAGCGCTGCACTGTCGAGGTACCGGGTGGCCCGAGATAGAAGCGCGCGGACCTCGTCGGTCATGCGGGGACGCCCTCACGGCGGACGTTCATCAAGAGTGGCGACTGTCTGGTCTCGTAATCGTCGAGAGAGACTGGCACGACGGCAAGGAGGACATCGTGTTCCATGTCCACGCTCCAGACCAGGTCGCCAATCTTGTCGAGCTCCTCGAAAGGCCTTACTTCTCCCTCAAGCACGATCATGACGTCGATGTCCGAGCTTGCTGTCGCCTCGCCACGTGCCTGAGAGCCGAACAGGATGACCTGGTGGAGCCGGTCCCCGTAGATCTCCCGGAGTCCTGCCTTCAAGCTGTCGACGGCCGCCCGAACTGAGGTGTCCACGGTGGCGACTAGATAGCCGCCGGTGTTCATGAGGTTCACGGTTCGTTGGGGGCTCGGGGCGGGCGCGGCACGAGTTCAAGCTCGCCACGTCTCCCCGGAGTTCGACATAGGATGGGGCAGACGCTTTTCACGTGGCTGAAACCCTAAGGGCGCGGCCCCACATATCGGGCTGGATGCCCAACCTCACGTTAACCCTGGACGAAGAGACTGCCCGGTGGGTGAGGGCCCACCCCGAGATCAGCTGGAGCGAGGTGGTTCGCCAGGCCATCCAACGCAAGGTCCGCGAACTGCGCGCAGTGGACGCGGCCTTCGCCGGCTCCGAGCTCGACGAGGGGGACATCGAGCGCCTCACGCACGAGGCCAAGCAGCGCTTGCCCTCAGACCTCGGGGAAGACCTCTGAGAGAACGGATCGGGTGCCTGGGCATCGCTCTGTCTGGAGGCGATTCACCTCAGGCCAGCGCCCAGCCGGGCCCACCCAACTCGATGTAGCCTTCCGCGCGGGACTTCCACCGTCGCAGGTTCGCTGCGGCCGGAGCATCCTCGAGTTCGCGGGCAAGCTCAAGCGCCTCGTGCAGGTAGCTGATGAGTTCGCGGGCTTCAGGGATCGTCATGGTTTGCTCGTACATCTTGTCGACGAGCTCATCGATCCTGTCCTGATCCCAGGAGATCTCACGCACCATCCGGGGGTCACCTTGCGGTGGATCATGGGTCTTCTTCATCTTGAACCTCTCGCTGACCGAGTGCGTCGGCGCCATCGAATGGACCCCCGCAGCCTCAGGCAAGCGCCCAGTCCCGGCCACCGAGGTGGATATAGGATTCCAGCCCACGGATCAGCCGCTTCAGCCGGACCGCGCCCCGAGCGTTCTCAAGCGCTCGCGCCCGATCAAGCTCCTCCTCAAGGTAGCTGATGAGTTCCCGGGCCTCGTTGAGGCTTATCTCGAACCTCTGGGCTCTTTTCAGCAGGATGTTCGCCCGCTCGACGTCGTAGGTCCGTTCTGGGCCCATCGAGGTTCCTCCGGTCTCAGGGATCATAGGGTTCCTCCTCCTCTTCAACTTCTTGTTCGTGGGCGATCTCCTCCACCCGAGCCGAATCTTCTAGTTCCGCCTCGAACTCCTTGATCCGCATCAGGTGGACGGTCTCGGACAGCGAGTTCATCCGAGCTTCCAACTGGTTGGACCGGTTCCTGACGGCATGGAGCGTCGCCCAAATCTCCCCCGATCTGAACACCATCGGGATCAGGAGCGAGAGCGCTGCGACGACGAGAGCGGTCACGGCGATCCAGGCATCTGGGCCCAGCAAGGCCATGGGCCTGCGTGGGGGCTCCAGCTACTTGACGGATGTCCGGCTCGCACGCCCAACCCGGACTAACACCACCAGCGAGAAGTTCCACAACACCCCCAGTGATGCAGCGCCGAGGAGTTCGGTTCGAGACGGATGAGCGAATCCTGACCGAGGAGATCCAGGATCGGGGGTGATCTTGCTTACGTACTCCCTGGTGGAGTCACCCGACCGCTCCTCTGCCTAGGGACCAACTCCGACACGAGCAACTTGGCGATCTCCTCGCTCGAGGCGGGGTTCTGGCCCGTGATCAGCAGCCCGTCGCGCACGGTGTGCGCGCGGAATGGCTCCCCAGACACCACCTCGGCCCCGAGCTCGTGGAGTCGGGTCTCGAGCAGGAAGGGCATCCGGTCGGCCAGGCCGACCTCGGTCTCCTCGTCGTTGGTGAAGGCTGAGATCTTGCGGTCCTTGATGAGCGCCTCGCCGTCGCCGGCGCGCTTGGCCTCAACAAACGCGGCCGGTCCGTGGCACACGGCAGCGATGGGCTTGGCGGCCTGGGCGAAGGCCTCCACGACCCGCCCCACGGCAGGCGTGGCCAGATCGTACATGGCCCCGTGCCCGCCGGGGAAATAGACAGCATCGAACCGGGACAGGTCCAGCTCGTCCAAGCGCACGCTCTCCTCGAGGCGATCCATGGCCTCCTGCTCCGGAGGGGCAAGGCGCTCGTCGGGAGCACTGCGGGGATCGATGGGGACAGCCCCCCCTGAGGGAGAGGCCACGGTCACCTCGATGCCCTCTGCACGCATCAGCTCGTATGGAGCCGCGAACTCCTCGAACCAGACGCCCGTGCGCTCCTTGGCATCGATGCGGTCGTGGCTCGTGCAGACGACGAGGACGTGAGGGGTTTGGGCAGGCATGAGGGAGCTCTCTCCAAGCCCAGATTCGAGGGGCCATGTAGAAATGGGTTGGGGCTGGGTTCATAGGTGGGACGAGGACGTCGCGCGCAGCCATGCGGACAGCTAGGCATGTGGACTCGGCACCCAAAGGCTATCTACGAGCCCGCCGGCCCTCCGCCGGTAGGCCATCGCCGGTCACGCGGCGTCCCAGGCCCTAGTCCCGGCGCAGCGGAACTTCCGGTTATCCCGGGGCCACCCTTTTGCCTCCGCTGCGCTTCTTGAAGCCATGTGTCAAGAGGACGATTACGACGTATGCCCCGGGTGCGGCGTGGCGCATGGACCGGGCTGGCACCCGGATCCCTGCCCGGCCTGCGAGGGTCAGGGGAAAGAGCCCGACGGGAGCGTCTGCGAGCACTGCGATGGCAGCACCTGGGACCACTGAACCGACGACGACGCGGGGCCGTTTCCCGTGAACGTGGCTCCCCCGTCTAGGGCCCCGGTTACCCGTCATCTATCCGCTGGTTGTACCGACAGTACTCCGCAGCGAAGCATCCATCGCACTTGGGCGTCGGCGCTGTGCAGCGGATCGAGGCGAAGTCGATGAGCGCGAGGTTGTAGCGCGCCGCGTCTCCTGAGGGGATCATCTCGTGGGCGAACTCCCACGCTTCGGCTCCGGGAGCATCCTGGCTGAACTTCTTATCGAAGACACGCGAGTAGACCCGTGCGACGTTGCGGTCCATCATGGCTTCATCGTCCCCGAAAGCCATGCACGTGACCGCGCTCGCGACGTACTCCCCCACGCGAGGGAGCTCAAGTAGCTCCTCCTTCGTCCGGGGGAACGGTTCACCAGCGAGGGTTTCGGCGATCTCGAGCAGCGCATCTGCGCGTGTGTTGTAGAGGCCGATGGGGCGGATAACCTCGATGAGCTCCTCGCGGTCGGCCGAACGAAGCGCATGGAATGTCGGGTAGCGTTGGACGAACGCAGGGTAGACCTTCTCCATAACCTCGGTCCGGGTAACGTTGAGGAACATCTCGGCGATGAGGATCTCGTAGGGGGACGCCTCGGCCTCGCGCCAGGGGAACTCGCGGAGGTTGTCCTGGCTCCAGGCGAGCAGATCCTCGCGGAAGCGAGCTCGATCCCCCTTCAGTGCCACTGGCGCTCAACGCGTATGAGCCTCCCACGTGCAATCAAGTCATCGCCGGGTGGAAGTTCCGGCTGCCCCACGGAAGCCCCTAAGATCCCGAGGGTGGTGTATGCTCTATGTTCGACGATGGTATCCCAGAGGAGATTAAGCGCTTCGAGCGAGCCGGCAAGACTGCATGTCCCGACTGTGGACGAGTGGTGACGAAGGGACTCCCATACACGGAGGAGCATGACCCGGTGTGCGCTTCGAAGGCTGGCCAGCTCGATCTAGGCGAATGGCTCGCGGCTCGACGGTACGTCCGACTCCGTCAGGTCCAGTCACGCGTCCAGCGCCTCGATGAGCGAGTAGCGCGGATCGAAGGAGTCCTAGGCTGAGACCTCGGTGGCCACGGGTTGCTCTGGCTCCTGCACGGTCTCGGCGAGCGTATGCCCCATCTCCTTGACGAGGCCCACGACCAACGCGTTGCCCATGCAGAAGTAGCGCCAGTTCTCGGGCATCCCTGCGGTCCAGTTGTCGGGGAACCCCATGATCCGCTCGCACTCCAGCGGCGTGAGCACGCGCAGCTTGCCGGTCTCCGGGTCCTCGATGATGTGCTTCGATCGGCTGCCGGTCGTCCCGCCCTCGGAGGTGAGGATGGTTCGGGCTGGCTGATCTAGGGGGTCGGGGAAGTGCATCCCTCCCTCCGAGTATTCGTACTCGTACCCCTCGTCCGTGACGCGCTTCTCCTTCTTGGCGCCCTTATGGTACTCCCATTTCTCCATCTTGTGCTTGGGCACGTAGTACTTGTCCGGGACACCCGACTCGAGAACCGACTGGAGCGCTGCGATCGGTGAGCGTTTCGGATCGATGCGGCGCGTCCAGACGTTACCCTCAGCCATGACGCCAGCCTTGCGGAAGTGGAAGGCGAAGGTGTCGCTCGTCTCGGGGACGTTCGGAGGAAGCTCGGTATCGGGGTCCTTCTCGCCGTCGAACCGCACCTGCTGCTCGAGGACAGGGAACCGCTGAGCGAAGAACCCGTCTCGGGCGAGGTACCCTGGGTCCGCTGCCTGATCGGCCATCCGCTGGCCCCACTCGGTGGACTCGTGGGCACCGAAGATGAACACGCGCCGCCGCTTGGTCGGGTAGCCGTAATGTGCGGCGTTGAGCACCCGCCATTCGACACGGTAGCCCATCTCCTGCATGCACTTGAGAAGGACGCCGAAATCGCGGCCGCGTTGATCCGCGGGTGAGCGCAGGAGGCGGTTCACGTTCTCGAGGAGGACGAACGGGGGGCGCTTGGCTCGGAGGATTCGGTCGATGTGCCACCAGAGCACCCCCTTCTCGCCGCGAAGGCCCATGGATTTGTCCAGGGTCGCTGCGACGGAGTAGTCCTGGCAGGGGAACCCACCGGTCAGTATGTCGTGATCTGGGATCTCGTCCACATTGATCTTGGCGATGTCGTCGTTGGTGTGACCGTCCGAACCGAACTGCTCGACGTAGCAGTTGGACGCATGCTGCGCCTGTATCTTAGGCTCCCATTGGTTCGACCAGATGACCTCGTGGCCTGCGTCTTCAAGGCCAAGGCGGAACCCGCCCACTCCTGCGAACAACTCGATGACTTGGAGGCCCATCCCACTCCGCTCGGTTCGGGTAGTATCCGTCTCCATATCTGGATTCTCCGGATCCACATGAAACGTCGGCTGCAGAAGAAAGGGTCCAAGGGGGGATGCCGAAAGTGTTTGGTACTGGGCCGCCTTGCGAACGTGGGTGTGACGGCTGAAGACCTTCAAGTCCCTGCTCGACAGACTCACCGCAGTCCAGGGGGTTCCATTCTATGAGCTTGCCGCGGCCCACGAGCTCGAGTGGTACGATGAGGCCCACCGGAACAAGTGGCTGACGGGCCACATCGTCGAGGCTGCTCTTGGTATGAGCCCGGATAGCCGGCCTGAAGCGGACCTCACGGACATCGGCGTGGAGATCAAATCCATCCCGATCGGGGGACGGCGCGACCTCCGGCCCCACGAGCACACCAAGATCACGATGCTCAACTTCCAGGATGTCGCGGAGAACGAGTTCGAGAACTCCCGCGTGTACCACAAGCTCCGGAACATCCTGTTCGTCCCAATCGTCAAGAACGACAAGGACAAGCCCGATGAGTGGTACATCCGCTCCCCGTTCATCTGGATGCCATCCTTGGATGCCCTCAAGCAGTTGAAGACTGACTACGATGCCGTGCGCGCCTTGATTATGGAGGGGCGAATCGACGAGGTCTCAGGTGCAAGGCCTCCTAAGGGGCAGGGCGAACATCTCTTGCCAAACACGGCTGGCCGGGATAGCTCGGATACGATGACGTACGAGGTAAACGGACGGACCGTAGAGGGGAAGCGGCGAGCGTGGATGCTGCGGAAGGATTTCACTGAGGTTGTGCTCCGGGAGAACGTGAGCTACCTCGTACTCTGAACGCACCCATCTTCTCACCACCACAGCAGGATAAAGAAGAAGCCAGCGGCACCCAAACCCCGATCGACTACCGATGCATTCATTCAGCGAACTCTTGTATCGAGCCAATGAGCTTCAGGGGACACCTATACCGGAGCTAGCCGAGTCCCTAGGCTTCAAGCTAAACCCCCGCGACACCGGGACTCTAGGCAAGCTAATCGAGCGCGCCATCCTCGGAGAGCACCCAAGCCCCGAAAGCGCAGATTGGAGCGAGTTCGGTGTCGAAATCAAGGCTGTGCAAATCGGACACCGGTCCGACCGCGTTGGACAACACCAGTATAGGCCGCACCAAGATGTCCGGCTGACGGTCGTTCGATTCCCTGATGACCTCGAACAGGGCTTCTTCGAATCTACCGTCTTCCACAGGCTAAGGTCGATTTTGTTCGCACCCATTTACAAGATAGACGATACCAACATGGATAGCTGGTTCTTGAGGAGCCCGTTCATCTGGATGCCTTCAGCCGAGGCACTGAGAGGTTTGCGTGATGACTTCGAGTCCTATCAGACCGAGGCAAGAGCGCGCATCCAATCACTACCGGGCTCCACCCCGGACGACCTCGCGGGCTTGATGCCCCGAGGCGAGCCACGGCGCCTATTCGCCAAGACCCAGTACTACGGGAATGCCTGGAAGGAGTTCAGCTTCCAGGGCATAGACGTGAAGACGCGGCCGCGGACCTGGTACCTCCGCCCCCTATTCTGCGAGAAGTTCTTCTCCGAGAACATCCCGCCAAGATAACCTCCGTGATCCTACCCAACCATCCCCCGCATCTCGCCCGCACTCTGCGGCCGCGCGTCCGCATCCTTCGCCAGCGCTGCTGCGAGAAGCTCGTTGACATGGGCCGGCACGCCCTCGATCGGCAGCCTTGGAGCGATCTCCGCCACGGCATTGCGAGCCTCGAACTCCGGTAGCCCGTCCAGCGGGATGCACGGGGAGCCCGTGATCATCTCGTAGAGCACCGCGCCTGCGGCGTAGATGTCGCTGCGCTCATCCGCTCTTTCGCCTCTGGCTTGCTCGGGCGCCATGTACTGCAGCGTACCTGCACCCGCGCTTGCTCCTGTCCCCGAAGCCTCGCCGCTGCCGCTTCCGCTCAGCGTGGCGCCAGTGACGGTGCCTGTGCCTCCGCCGCCGCCTGCTGCTCCGTCTTGGGCTCGCGCGATGCCGAAGTCGGCCAGCTTGGCTCGGCCGTCTCTGGTGAGCAGGATGTTGGCTGGCTTGACGTCCCGGTGCACGATGCCCTCCTCGTGGGCGGCCTCGAGACCGGCGAGCACGTCGTCGATGATCTTGAGGGCCTGGGCGAGAGGGATGGATCCTGGCTGCTGGGCGTGGCCGTCGCCGCTGGCCTTGAGGTCCTGCAAGTGCTCGGCGAGCGAGCCGCCGGGGACGTGCTCGAGCACGATGACGCCGAGATCAGCGACCTCTTCGACATCGATGACGCGCACGATGTTGGCGTGCTCGGCCCGTGCGAGGATGCGCGCCTCTCTGAGCGCGCGCTGCATCTCCTTGGGCGTGTCCCAGCGGGCGACTTTGAGCACGACGTCGCGGGCGAGCTTCTCGTCCCGGGCCAGGTAGGTGCGCGCGAAGCCTCCCTCGCCGAGCTGGCGCTCGATGCGGTACTTGCCCAGGAAGAGGACCCCTTCTGTGAGGCCTGTGACACCGCGGCCGGCCGCTGCGCATGCCTCGAGCTCGAGCAGGGCGTGCTCGCGCTCGCTGATGCCCAGCCGGTTGCGCAGGGCGCGAAGGACGGTGTCGTCGGCCGGGTCCACCCCGGCGACCACGGCTCGCTCCAGGGCCTCTCTGTAGACGTCCCGGTCTTCTCTGGCCTTAGCATCTGCGAGGGCGGCCTTGTCGAGCTTGCGGCGCCGGAGCTTGACGGTGGCACCGCCGGTGGCGATGGCCAGCGCGAAGCCAAGCCCCATGATGTCCCAGAACGACTCCACGCCGAACGGGGCTGCGTACCAGCTCGCGGCTTGGGTGTTGGCGTTGGCGCCGCTCCCGGTGTCCTCAGGGATCTCCAGGGAGAGCGGGCCATCTGCCTCGGCGGTGTCCACCTCGTAGACCGTGCCCTGCGTGAGGCCAGCCGAGCCGCTCCGCACGACGTAGGTGCCAGCAGCGAACCGGTCGAACGTGAGATCGGCGTTCTCTTCGTCGACGACCTCGTCGCTGAAGCAGGCGTTGGGGACGTGGAAGGTGATGGCCCCCGGACCTCCCGTGCCTCCGCTCGCACCGGGTGGTGCGGAGACCACGCCCTCGATCAGGGTCCACACGGCCTCGGTGGGATCGCGCTGGGTCTCGGTGAGCACCGTGATGTCCGGGGCGCACAGGAAATCGCCCGCCGGGGCATCGGCGGCCTTGTGGTAGCCCACCATGGTGGTGCGCTCGCCGCTCTGGACGGCCAGCCCGTAGAACATGCCCTCGTAGCCGCGCGGGACCGTGGCCCGGCTGAGATCGCTGATCCCGATTGTGAGGTGCGTTTCGGTCTCGTCTAGGGCGCGTGCCTCGATGTACGTGATGTCGAAGCGGTTCTGAAGTTGCTGGTCGAAGGCAGGATCGGGGGCCTCGGTGTCTCCCGTGCCATCCGGGATCCGCGCGAACGTGTCCATGACCTGGGACGGGGTGTCGTGGAGGAAGCGGTAGAGCGGGGCGGTCCCGGTGCCGCTGTAGTTCCCGCCGCGAACGTAGGGCGAGTAGAGGCGTGCTGAGCTCTCCGCCTCGTCGACCCTGGCCCCGTCGTTCCAGGGGTAGTCATGGACCACGGTCCAGCCCAGGAGGTTGCTCAGGCTGCCGCTCTCGATCGCTGGGAGCTGGCTGCGCTCGATGGTGACGGCGATACTCCCAGGCTCGCCAGGGGAAACCTCGAGCTCCACCGGGAAGACGATGAACTGGCCCTGCCGGTAGAAGGGCTCATCCGGGCCCGGTTCCCAGTAGAGCCCGTATGTCTCGTAGGTGCCGCCGTCGTCCTGGTCCCCGTACACGGAGACCTCGATGACGTGGCCCGTGGGCAGGCCGAGCCAGACGAAGTGCGCGGCGCGCTCTGGCAGCGTGTCCTCGACCTGGGCCAGGGTGGCCACGAAGCTGAGCTCCTCGGGCGTCTCCTCCACATCGAACGTCAGCAACTGGCCCCGGGGGTCATCGTAGGGGCTGCCCGTGGTATGCGGCTCGTCGGGCTCGGCATCCGGCCATGGTTCCTGGGCCGTCTGGAAGGTGAACGCAGACCCCGGGTCGGTGTCGTCGACGGTGTACCCGGAGGTCGCGACCCACCCACCGGTGTGGACGTCCTGGGAGCCGGCCGACCAGCCGACGTAGCCGTGGACGTCGTCGCTCGGGTACCGCCTTGCGTTGGCCTCCAGATCGTGCAGGGTGCTGCCGGCCTCGCCGGCGACGAGGGTGTCTCTGGGCACGCTCCACGTGATGAACCCCGGCGAGCCGAGCTCGGTGTGTACTTCCGTGCCGGTCATACAGAGCCAGTAGTAGTTGCAAGCCTGCTCCCAGGGCTCCTCGGGAACCGGATCCTGGCCGCAGTGGTCCTCTGCGTTGAAGTAGATCCCCGGGGTCGGGGCCATCTCAAAATCGTCGAAGAAGAGCCCGACGCTCTCGAAGCAACCGCCTTGCTCATCGTTGAACCACTCCACGAAGACGCCCGCCGGCTCGGGCCCGAACTCGCCTTCCCGGTGGATGCCCGCCCAGTTACCGTCGAGTTCGGCAACCTCGAGGGTGACGTTGAGGGTGGTGGCATCCTCCTGGAGCGTGACGGACAGGATGTCAAGGGCGGGGTGGGCTGGCTCGCCCCCGGCGTTGGGTGCATGGGGTTCAGCCTCGGAGACGGCCTGCTGGCAGGCAGCGCTGGTCTCCCAGGAGACCGTGCAAGCGCCTGAGGCCTGGTTGACCGTGGCGTCGCTGTGGCCCTCCATGGCATCCCCTTCGGGATCCGTTAGCTGGGGTGGGCTGGGGTCCTCGTGGCCGGTGGCCTGGACAGCTCCTGCCGAGAGCAGGACGACGGCCACGGTGAGAGTGGCCAGAACAGCCAACAGGGTGGATCGAGCCATGAACTTGCCAAGCCTCCTCGCGCTGGAGGGGACCTGGGGGTGCATGAACTTTCGTGTCCCTCCGCATGGAGTTGTCTTGCCGGGGGTTGCTTCGTGGACGTGGGATCTTGCCATCGGTCTCACCACGTCTTTCGACGTTCCGGCCGGGCATAACCCCCCGCAGGTACTTCGATTTGGGTAGCTCGTGGTCGATGGGAAAAGGAGCGCTAGCCGGGCCTGAACACCAGGAGAGAACGGCCCACACCCACGGTATCACCAGGCTTGAGCTGGGCAGCTTCCCCCTTCTCGAGCAGCCGCCAGTTCAGCGCGGTCCCGTTGCTCGACGACGGCAGATCGCGGATGAACCACCCATCCCCGCCCTCCTCGGTCCCCTCGTCCCCGCGCCAGACCTCCGCGTTCTGCCCGCTGACGTACGGGTCATGCGAGATCGAGGCGGCAGCAGCCGTCGAGCGCCCGACCACCCAGGGCCCCTCGCCCTCGAAGGGGAACACGGTGCCCTCCAGCGGGCCACTGACCAGCACGAGCGCTGGGCCCTCCGGGAGCTCGACGGCCGAGCTCCCGCCGTCGCGGTCCACGGTCTGCATGTCCCCGGTGGCCCCAGCCCAGCCGCCGGCCACGCTGGGCGCGGGACGCAGCAGCGAGAGGCGCCGTAGCTCGTCCACCATGACGAAGAGCCGCGCGCTGTCCAGCAGGTACTCGCGCACGGGCTGGCCCTCCCGGTCGCCCTCGCGGGAGCGCACGAGACCCACCTCCTCGAGCTTCTTGAGGTGGCCTTCGACGGCTTGCCGGGAGAGGGTGCGGTCCTCCTGCCAGTCCCGGTGCTTGCGGAAGGGCGGCAGCTCGATCTCCGAGGGGGCCTGAGGATGCTGGAGCTTCTGGAGCAACAGGATGCGCGTGGGCACGGAGAGGGTGCGCAGGTACGCACCCAACCGCTCGTAGTCGATCTCACCTTGGTAGGCTCGCATGGTTCCGGCCCCGGCCTCCTCGGCCACGGAGCAGGCGGTGGGTACAAAAGCGCTCTGTGGTCAGGCAACGCTACCGCCGACCCATCGTCTACGCCATCGCCTACGCCTTCGGGGCGGGCGGCCCGTGGGCCCACCCATCGACCAGGCCTGCCACCCGATCCGGCTCGGTGACCATGGCCTCGTGCCCGGTGGCGATCTCCTCGACCGGCCAACCCTCGTCGCGCGCTCGCTGGGCGAATCTCCCGAAGAGCTCGACGAGCGGCCCCGTGGTGCAGTGGATGAAGGCCCCCGGAACCGCTTCGGCACCCTTGGGGACCGGTTGGGTGTACGTGTTCAACGGGTGCGGTGTCATGCGGGACTCGACCCACGCCGCATCCTCTGGGTCATCGATGCCGAGCAGCTCGACCGACGGAGGCGCGCGCACCGGGAGCTTCTTGTTCAGCTCCTTGCTGTGATCGGTCACCCATTCTTCGGGCCAGAGGTCCACCTCGGACTCGCCGCTGCGTGGTACGTAGGCGTCGAGGTAGACGCGGCGGGCGACCCGCGATGGCTCGGTGGCGGCCACGGAGGTGATGACCATGCCGCCGTAGCTGTGGCCCACCAGGACCACATCTTGGAGGTCCTCGAAGCCCATCAGCTCGGTCACATCCCGTGTATGCATCCGCAGATCCACGTCCGGCGTGAGCAGGTGGCGGCGCTCGGCCAGCCCCGTGAGCGTCGGGGCCCACACCTCATGGCCGGCCTCCTCAAGCAGAGGGATCACGCGCTGCCAGCCCCACCCACCGTGACACGAGCCATGGACGAGCACGACGGTTGCCATGCTCGGGTATCTCCTCTTGCTTCTAAGACGTTGATGGAGCCGATGAGTCTAGCTTGCGCACTCGGCTCCGGATCGACCTCCTCGGCTTATCTCATGCTCGCGGGCCGAGCTCTTGGAGCCGGTGGTGGAAGAGACGTGGGAACCCCGGAGGCACGCCGGGAATGGAGACTCTGAAAGTCTCCACTTTTCGTGGAGTCATTCTAACACTCCATCAGGCTGCGCCCTTCATCGACCTTCCTGAACAACCGGCGGTGGGCGTGAAACTGGCGATTCATGCACATAGCGACGTATTGAGTCCCACCCAATACACCCAATATGTCGGGGAGTAGACCTGGATCAACTGGGTCACCTCAGGGGAACGCGACGTATTGGGTTCCATCCAATACACCCAATATGTCGCGGAGCAGACCGGGATCGACTGGGTCAACTCAGGGGAACGCGACGTATTGGGTTCCATCCAATACCCCCAATATGTCGCTGACAGGGCGGAACGAAACGCCCAGAATTGCGCAGGAACGCGACGTATTGGGTTCCATCCAATACACTCAATATGTCAGCCCGCGACCTTGCGCACCCGGCTCCGGATCGCCCCCGCCGTGCGTCCCATGGCCGCTGCGATCTCCGCGGTGCTCTCGCCCGCCTCGACCCGCCCGAGCAGCTCGGCGTCCTTCTCCTCGGTCCAAGGCGCATACGCCTGCGCGTGCGTCTCGCGGATCGCCTCGACGTCGTAGGCCTTGTCGCCATCGGTGCCGCCGGCATCCTTCTCCTCGTCGATGTCTGGGTTCCGGCCCTGCCGGCCGGCCTTGTGCCCTTGTGGTGAACCCTTTGAGCCCCGGCCCACCCCGCACCCTCCATCCGCGGTTCCTTCCGGCTCCGCGCCCCTCCGCGCTCCCTGCGTCTTCGCGGTGGAAGGTTGTAGCAACGCCTCCAGCACCCCCTCCGCCTCTGCCTTCGCCACCACCTCGGCCATCTGTGCTTGAGCCGCCTCCCGCTGCTCCTTATCGACCCCCCACCACCGCTCCACGTAGCGCTCTAGCCCAAGCCCGCTCCCCTGCCCATGCACATGCCGGGTGGCCGTGACCGCCTCCCGCTGGGTCCAGTCGGCCGGGTCCTTGCCGAGCAGCCCCTTGGCCTCCGCGACGGCCTCCAGCGTCCCTTCGAGATCGGCCTCCTCCAGGAACCGGCTGAGCTTCGTGTCCTCCAGGGCGTGCAGGTGCGCGGCGCGCTTGGTCCGCGTGAGCGCGACGTACAGGAGCCTGCGCTCCTCCTCGAGCTTGCTTGGGTCCTGGAAGCTGCGGGCGAACGGGAGGGTGCCCTCGTTGACGTGCGGGAGGATGACCACGGGCCACTCCAGGCCCTTGGCCCGGTGGATCGTGCGGAGGTCCAGGCGCTCGCCGGTGTCCTTGGTGGCCTCGTGGGCGATCTTCAGGTTGGCCAGTTGCCGGAGCAGATGCTCCAGGTTGTTGGCGTTCTCGGCGTAGTCGATGAGCGCTGTGACGTTGCGGGCGCGTCCTTCGCCGGTCTCCTCGAACCCGCTGGCGTTCCTGAGGTGCTCGCGGTAGCCGATGCGCTTGTCGAACTTCTCCAGGACCTTGGCTGGGTTGGGCTTGCCGAGCTGTCGGCTCAGCCACGCGATGTCCTTGCCGAGGCGCTCAAGTCCCCGGGCGATCCAGGCCTTGGACTGGCGGCCGTTCTGGCGCGTGGCCCGGCTGATGGGGGTCCGGGTGGCCAGCACGAGCTGGGCGGTCTCTCGGGCCACGGCGTGCGGGATGTAGCGCGGGGGGTCGGCCTTGTTGGCCACGCGGGTCAAGAGACGGGGAAGGGCGCGCTTCTGGCCAGGCGAGAGTGGCTCGCCGATGGCCAGTGCAGCCTCGATGCGGGCGAGCTCGGCATACGCCGTCAGCGCGGTGACCTCGCCGCGCTCGTAGAACGGCACGCTGCCGGTGATGTCGTAGGGGATGCCCTGGGCGATGAGGTGGTGCTCGATGTAGGCCGACTGGGCGTACAGGCGCAGCAGGATCGTGATGTCGGACAGGGAGCGGCCGGCTTGCTCGGCATGGTCCTCGGCGAGGTAGGCCTGGACCTGCCCCACGACGGCGCGGCCCAGCTCGGACTCGCTCTCGTGGCGTGCCAGGTCGAGCTCTCCGTCGAAGCCCTGGGTGAGGCTGAGGCGTTTCGGGATGCGCTGTTGGTTGTGGGCGATGATGCGGTTGGCCAGCGCGATGTGCGGTGCCTTGCAGCGGAAGTTGTCCTGGATGCGGTACGTGGTGGCCTCGTAGGTGTCCTCGAAGTCGAGGATGAACTCGGGCCGGGCACCGCGCCACTCGTAGATCGTCTGGTCGTCGTCGCCTACGACCATGTAGTCCAGGCTCGGGCGCGCGACGGTGTCCATGATGAGGTGCTGTGCGAGGTTGACGTCCTGGAACTCATCGACGACCACGCAGTCGAACCATGCCTGCACCTGCTCGCGTAGACCCGGGTAGCGGACCAGGCACTCCCAGGCCTGGACGAGCAGGTCGTCGTAGGTGGTCCAGCCTTCGTCCTGGCGGACCTGCTCGTAGGTCCGGTAGAGGTCCAGGTACCACGCATGGCCTGGAGGGGGGTCGGCCTGGCTGGCGTGCGCCATGGCCTCATCAGGCAGCTCGAGGGCGCGCAGCCTGGCGTAGCGCAGGTTGCCCTTGCACTCGCTCACGTAGCGCAGGAAGTCGCGGCGGTCCACATCGTCCACCTCGTCGGCGTGCGAGCGGCCGCTCTTGCGCTCGATGGCCTGGGCCAGGCTGAGGATGCGCTGCGGGAGCTGGCCCATGCCCACATCCGCGCCTGGGTTGGCGAGCTGGATGGGGGAGCCGCTTCGGGTGGTGGCGCCGAGCTGGCTGGCGCGCTGGAGGATGCGCCGGGCCAGCGAGTGGATCGTGCGCACCTCGACCTCCTGGCAGTGGGGCCAGTGGGCCAGCGCGTGCTCAAGATCGGCCACGGTAGCCCGGCTGAACGACGTGGCCAGGATGCGAGTTGGCTCGAAGACGCCCTCGCGCACGAGCCGCTCGATGCGGTGGACCATGGCCGTGGTCTTGCCGGAGCCTGCCACGGCGAAGACGACGGCGGGGCCGTGGTCATGGCCTACGATGGCGCGCTGCTCCGGTGTCAGCTCGACGCGGGGGCCAGACCCCCGGCCTTCGGCCGATGGACCGTGGCTGGCCGGCAAGAGGGGGTCGACAAGGTCGGCGGGCTCGGCGGGCTCGGCGAGGTCAGCAGGCGCGGAGCTCGGAGGCTCGCTCTGGGACGGGGTCGTCATGGCCAAGGGAAGTGCATCCTCCAGCTGGGGGCGCTGCGAGGGGGCTTGAGGGTATGAAGCGGCCGGTGGGGGTTGAGTGGAACTACCGATGGGGGCGACATGCTTCCGGTGCGCTCAGCAACGGATCACCACGCTCGATCCGGTGCACGTCTGGCCAGGTGCCAGGCGAGCATGCAGACGCTGTCGGCGAAGTCCGGACACGGACCGGCCGTTGGAGCGTCTGTGGCGCCGGGTGTCCCCAGCGCGGGTAGGGAACAGCCTTGTACAGTTGCGACCTAGCCTGGACCGAGGCGGGACACGTTCTAACCAGCCCCAGGGAGGCAACGATCATGTCAGGAACTTCTTCACCCACACCGAGACCCACGCGACGGCGCGCGCCGATCGCGCTCATCGTGCTCGCAGCAACGCTCGCCGCCGCACCCGCGGCGGCGCAACTTCTGGTGACCGAGGACAAACTCACGGCAAGCGACGCCGATGCAGCCGACTTGTTCGGTTTCTCCGTCTCGGTGGACGGGGATACGGCGCTCGTCGGCGGCCACGGGAACGACGACGCGGGCTCGTTCTCAGGCAGCGCGTATGTGTTCACCAGTGACGCATCGGGTGTGTGGACCGAGCAAGCCAAGCTCACCGCCAGCGACGCCGACGCAGGCGACTTCTTCGGCGCCTCCGTCTCGGTGGACGGCGACACTGCGCTCGTCGGAGCCAGCGGCGACGACGACGCGGGCTCCCAGTCGGGCAGCGCATACGTCTTCACCCGTGATGGATCGGGCGCCTGGACCGAGCAAGCCAAGCTCACCGCCAGCGATGCGGCCGATCTCGACCGCTTCGGTGGCGCCGTCTCGCTGGACGGCGACACAGCACTCGTCGGCGCCACCGGCGACGACGACGCGGGCTCGGCCTCGGGCAGCGCGTACGTATTCATCCGGTCCGCACCTGGCGTGTGGACCGAGCAAGCCAAGCTCACCGCCAGCGACGGGGCCGCGTTCGACGCGTTCGGCGGGTCCGTCTCGCTGGACGGCGACACAGCACTCGTCGGCGCCACCGGCGACGACGATGCGGGCTCGGCCTCGGGAAGCGCGTACGCGTTCATCCGTGATGGCTCGGGCGTTTGGACCGAGCAAGCCAAGCTCACCGCCAGCGACGCCGAGACAGGTGACTCCTTCGGCGCCTCTGTCGCGCTGGACGGCGATACAGCGCTCGTCGGCGCCCATCGGGATGACGACGGGAGCCTCGACTCGGGCAGTGCCTACGTCTTCACGCGTGATGGAGCAGGCGTGTGGACCGAGCAAGCCAAGCTCACCGCCAGCGATGCGGCTGGGTTCGACCGCTTCGGCGTCTCCGTCGCGCTGGACGGGGACACAGCGCTCGTCGGCGCCTGGTTGGACGACGACGCGGGCTCCCAGTCGGGCAGCGCGTACACGTTCACCCGGGCCGCACCGGGCGTGTGGACCGAGCAATCCAAGCTCACCGCCAGCGATGCGGCCGCGTTCGACCGCTTCGGCGTCTCCGTCGCGCTGGACGGCGACACAGCACTCGTCGGCGCCTATCTGGATGACGATGCGGGCTCGTCCTCGGGCAGCGCGTACGTGTTCCAGTGTGGCGAGCTAGGCTTGGGTCTCTGGACACTGGGGCAGTGCTAACTTCGGCCATCTAGCCCCGCTGGTTCCAGACGCCCCTGGCCCACAACCGGTCCCCGGATCGGTGATCGAGCGAGGTCCACCACCCCAGCAGAGGTGGCGTGGCGGCCAGGGGCGCTTGGCGGCTTAGGGTACGGTGCTCCGATGACGTTAATCGTGACAGCTCCGCCGCCACCCGCAGTTCGGGCATGTCTTCTCGCAGCGGGTCACGCGCGTGCGGAACGCGAAGCCGCACTGGAGACAATCGGATCGGAGCAGCTGGACCATCCCACGCCCTCGACGCGGGAGGTGGGGCTTGCCTCTTCAAGCAACCGGAGTGGTCCGGGTTGGCTCGCTCGACATGGCCTCGCGATGCTCATCGCATTCGAAGAGCTCGATCGTCCCGACCGCACACGTTCTGACCCTTGCGCGCCGGGCCCGGTCCGGTTCACCTTCACGCCGGGAACCGCTCGTCGTTGAGCCTGGCGATGGCGTCGAGGTCCAGCACGATGGCCTGCTCCCGCTCTGCCACCTCCATGGCCTCGGCTGTGAGGCCAGCGCGCGCGACGATCAGGGGGCGGATCGGGAGGCTTCCGGTGCGTTCCATCAGGCTGGCCTTGCGCAAGAGGTCGTGGACGAGATCGGGTCCGACGGGCTCTTTGGACCACTTCACCTCGCCAGCGAGGATCTCGTCCGGGCCCTTGGCCACGATGTCGAGCTCCTCCCCGGTGCGGTTCCACCACCGCCCGATCGCATCGAACTCGATTCGGACGCCGTCGAGCTCGGTGCCGTTGGCGATGATGAGGGCCTGCTTGGCGACCTCCTCGAACTGGAGGCCGATGTGTGCATCGAGTTCCGCCTCGATGTCCTGCCAGACGGCATCCTGTCTGCCAAGCTCGAGCCGGGGGCGCTCCCCGAAGATGAACCGGTAGTAGAAGGCGAAGAACGGGTCGGTGAACACGTAGCGGGCCTTCCGCCTCTTCCCGCACACCGGGTCCTCCATCTCGATGAGGTCCAGATCGTGGCGTAGGACCTCCAGGTACGGGCTGAGACCCCCCTTGGGGACGCCGACCTTGGTCTCGAGCTCGTGCAGGTGGTGCGTGCCGTGGCCGATCTCGTACAGGATGCTGTTGTACCGGGTCGGACGCTTGAGCTCGAGCTGCAGCAGCGATTGGGGTTCCTCCTGCAAGGGGGCGGTCGGTTCCAGGAATGCCCTGGACACCGCGTCCTCAAGCGTTGCACCGACGCTGAACCTATGGTAGTAGGGGGTCCCTCCGAACACCGCGAACCGGCGCACCCGCTCGACCTCGTTCAAATCCGGATAGAGCAATCGGGCGGCTCCGTAGGAGAAGGGCGCCAGGTGCATGTCGCCGGTGAGCCGGCCGAAGAGCGGCCCCTGCTTCCGATCGGTGATCCGCTGCATCATCCCCACGCTGGACCCACACAGGATCACAGGTGGGCCCTCCTCGGACATCCGTCGGTCCCAGTGACCTTGGAGCCGCGTCACCGCTTGCTGCTCGTTCTCGACGAGGCGCTGGAACTCGTCGAACACCACGAAGGGCGGGCGCAGCTGACCGAGATGCTCAAAGAACGCATCCCAGTCCCCGTAAGGTGTCCGAAGCGTCCCCGCCTCGTTGGCCACCTGTTGGGAGAGCGAGTCGAGGAGCTGGCGTCGGTCGGCGTCGTCGATGAGCAGGTACAGGCCACCGTGCTGCTCGCACAGGCGACGCAGGAGCTCGGTTTTCCCCAGCCGCCGGCGTCCGTAGAGCCGGATGAGGGCAGGCTCGTCTCGCTCCAGGAGCGCCTCAAGGGATCCGAGTTCCTCGACACGATCGACGAAATCCATACTAAATAGGGGAGATTATTCAATAACATAATGTTTCCTATACTACAAGATAAGGGTCTTTATCGAACTTCGGTCGTCCCAGACACCGCCCCCAGGACACATTTCTACCCCCCAGCGTAGTCGAAACAACGTTATCTGCCCCTGCCCCTCTGTCCCATGCGGTTCCCGATGCCTCCGAACACTCTCACCGACCTCTTCCAACGTACGGTACATGAGCACGGTCCCCGCGTGGCCATGCGCTACAAGCACGAGGACCACTGGCACGCGATCACCTACGCCCAGATGGGCGAGCTGGTCAAGCAGGCCTCGCTTGGCCTCCACGACCTCGGCGTGGAGAAAGGCGATCGCCTGGGCATCCTCTCGGGCAACCGTCCCGAGTGGGCCATCAGCGATCTGGCCACGCTGCACGCCGGGGCCGCCCTGGCGCCCATCTACGACACGCTGCTGCCCGACCAGGTCGCCTACATCCTCGAGGATGCTGGTGCCGAGATCTGCTTCGTGGCGGGAGGAGAGCTGCTCGAGCGCGTGGTGACCGCCGCCAAGGACGCCCCCACGCTCAAGACCGTGGTCGTCTTCGATGAGCACGCGCTCGAGGAGGCCGAGCTACCCAAGAAGCTGCCCGGCAACCTCACCGAGCTGATCAGCATGCAGGCGCTCTACGAGCGCGGCAAGCAGGTCCTCCGGGACGAGGAGTCGGCCACGGAGAGCTACGAGCGCCGGTGGAAGGGTTTGGATGGCTCTGATCTGGCCACGCTGATCTACACCTCCGGCACCACCGGGAACCCCAAGGGCGTCATGCTCAGCCACGCCAACCTCACCTCCAACGTGCATGCCAGCTGCGAGATCATCGAGCTCCACCCCGGCGAGCGCTACCTCTCCTTCCTGCCGCTCTCCCACAGCTTCGAGCGCACCGCCGGCCACTACATCCCCTACTCCGTGGGGGGCGAGGTCTGGTTCGCCGAGTCCATGGAGACCGTCGGCGAGAACCTCAAGGAGTGCCGACCCCAGCTCCTGCTGGCCGTCCCGCGCCTCTACGAGAAGATGGGCGAGGGCATCCGCGGTGCCCTGGCTGCCGCAGAGGGCTTCAAGGCCACCCTGGCCAACTGGAGCCTGGACGTCGGCAAGCAAGCGTTCGAGGCAGAGCTCGCCGGACGCAAGCCAAGCGGGCTGCTGGCGATGAAGCTCTCACTGGCCGACAAGCTCGTGCTCGGCAAGGTCCGGGCCAAGATCGGCCTGGAGAACGTCCGCTACGCCGCCTCGGGTGCCGCGGCGCTAGACCCCGAGGTCGCTCGCCTCTTCGGCGCGCTGGGCATGCCGGTCTACGAGGGCTACGGGATGACCGAGCTCAGCCCCGTGGTCTCCGTGAGCGGGCCCGGCCGCTACAAGGTCGGGGCCGTAGGCAAGACCATCGCGGACATCGAGGTGAAGATCGACACCGAGGGCTGGGATGGCCAGCCCGACGAGGGCGAGATCCTCGTGCGCGGACCCAACGTCATGCAGGGCTACTGGGAGAAACCCGAAGCCACCGCCGAGGCCCTGGACGAGGACGGCTGGATGCACACGGGAGATGTGGGCAAGCTGGACAGCGACGGCTTCCTCTACATCACCGACCGCAAGAAGGAGCTCTTCAAGACCGCGTATGGCAAGTACATCGCTCCCGCGCACCTCGACAACCTCCTCAAGCGCAACGCCATCGTGGACCAGGCGCTGATCATCGGCGAGAAGCGCAAGTACGTCTCAGCACTGATCAGCCCGAACCAGGAGGAGCTGGAGGCCTGGGCCAAGAAGAACGACGTCACCTTCCGGGACGTCAGCGAGCTCGTGGCCCGCGACGACATCCAGACCATGTTCGAGCAGGCCGTCGAGGACGCCAACGAGGAGCTGGCCCGCTACGAGCAGATCAAGCGCTTCGACGTGCTCGACAAGCCGTTCGAGGTGGGCGAGGAGCTCACGCCCACCATGAAGGTCAAGCGACGCGTGGTCGAGGACAACTACGCCAAGCGGATCAAGGCGCTCTACAAGGACGCCTAGACGCGGGCGCGCCTGTGGCGCACCTGCGGTAAGGGGTTAGGGGCGGCCGCCCAAGCGGGTCCAGAAGGTCTCGACGAGCTCAGGGGAGACCCAGAGGCCCGAGCGCAGCAGATCAGTGAGCACGCCCGCGAGTTCGCTCTTGGAGCTGACCGCGCCCTGGCGGTACGCCAGCGCCACGATCGCCAGGCAACCGATCACCTCGACCCCCTCGATCCTTGCTGCCCGGCGGGCCTGGGCATCGTCCGCGACGGCGACCGCGCCGTCGGTTGAGGGGGCCAGGGCCAGGCATCCCCTCTCGCCTGGGCCCAGGTTGGGGTAGCGTTGTTCGATCCGTTCCCTGGCCGGTGCCGGCGGGCTCGCCAGCTGGAGCCTGCCAGCCTGGATCGCCTCGTCCACCGCCTGGGCGTCCATGGCGTCCGGCGCACCCTCCACGACCTCGGCCCGCACGGCCTCCGGGACGACCACCTCCTCGAAGAGCGCGGCCGGGAGGTCCAGCGCGCCCGCCTTGGAGAGCAGGATGAGCGGCGAGCTGTCGATCACCGCTGGTCCTCGACCCAAGCCAGGTCCTCCTCCAGGTCCTCGGTGGTGTAGTTGAGCAGGATCCCAGCGCGTCGCAGCTCCTCGAGGAAGACCGTGATCGGTCGCCCGGAGATCGCGGCGGCTCGACCGATCGAGATCTCTCCCTTGCGGTAGGCTTCGAGGCTCGCCTCGAGGCGCTCGGCAGCCAGGCCACGCTCGAGGACCTTGCGGAGGGTCTCCGATCGGCTCTTCTCCATGGATGCCGCGAGAGCATCCAGGTCCTCAACAAGCTTCTCCGGCAAGCGTGCCGAGACGATCTCACCCATGCGTATACGTCCGTACTCGAACGTATAAATACTTGGCGTGGCGGAGCACCTATATATCAATGCATGCGCTCTTATACTTCATGTCGTCTGTGCGCGTCCCCCCCGATCTCCTGGCCCAGCTCCATGAGGCCACACCGCCTGGGGTCCCGCTGGCCCGCACCATCGAGCGAGCGCTCAAGCAGGCGGGGGGGCCCGGCGAGCTGGGGCGCCTCCAGGCCGGTGACGAGCGCCGGGCGCGCGCCCGGGCCCAGGTGGCTCGGCTGCGCCGGATGGGTCACCGAAGCGTGCGCTTGGATCCCGACGAGCAGGTCGCGCTGGCTGAGACGGCTCGGGCGTGGTGTCAGCTGCTCTCGGCGGAGGGCTTGCGATCCTACGATCCAGCCACCCGGTCCATGGCGCTGGCAAGCCCCCGCCGGGCGTCCCCCTCGCTGGGCGGCTTCACGTGGCAGCGCTCCGGGGAGGCTGGCTTGTGAGCTTGGATGTCGAGGCGTGCATCCAGGAGATCCGTGACCTGGCCGTGGCAGATGGCCTGGCGGCCAGGCTCACCCTGGCCTCGCTGGCCCAGACGCTGGTCAGCCCAGTGGGGACCCAGTTGGTCGTGGTGGGTGGCACCGCGGTGGACACCTACGTCAGCGGTACCTTCGGGACCTCCGAGGAGCTGCCGGCTGGCTGGGAGGAGAGCCGGGACATCGACACCATCGCCCTCTACCCGCTGGGCAGCTCGGCGCGCCAGGCCTCCGTGGAGCGGCTCGTGGAGGCTGGCTTCGAGGTGATCGGTGCGGGTGGTGCCTTGCGCCATCCCCAGGTCCCCTTCGCCATCGACCTGGTGGGCGATCGTCTGGACCCGGACATCAGCCGGGACCACCTGGTCCGCATCGAGCGCGAGCCTTGGGAAGGCCAGGGCCTGGAGCCTGTGATCCTGGTGGGTCCCGAGGATCTGCTCTTCGACTACCTGGAGAGCGGGGTGGACACCCGCCACCAGCGGGACTGGGCTCGCGCCCTGGCCATGGCGTCCGTGATGGAGGAGCACCTGGACCTTGGCTACCTCTACGGCAAGGCCCACTGGAGGCTAGATGGTCGCTTCGTCGACTGGCTCGACAAGCTGCTGGCCGGCGAGCCGTTGGACGTGGCGTGAGCAAGGCCGGGGCGGCCCATGGACCTCCTTGCTGGGCGGTCTGGGCCAACCCCGTGCCCCGTCACTTCTCAGAGACCGCTGTTCCCGATCCGCTGGCCCCGCGCGTTGCTCCGTGTGGAGGTAGGAAGGAGGCGACGGTGGTCGTCGGGACGCGCGGCATCGATCTCACACCCTCTCAGACCGCAGACACGGCTGGGCTAGCGGGGAGAGCCGCGTGGAAGCGGCAACGCCAGCAAGTGGTGGTCTCGATGTGGCTCGCTTCCAGCGCAGGAACGCGGGTGGCGAGCACGGTTTCGCAAACATGGCACACGAGTCGGGTCATATCCGGTCTCCAACCCCTGGTTCACCCCGTGCACATATAGCCTCCCTCGTCAGGCTGTTGAACCATCCAACGTTCCTACTAGGTTCCATGATGAGCCGCGCTCCCCCGTGCTCCCCCGCGTTCCCTGATCGAGATCGCCTGCCCCCAGACCGCCGAGCTTCATCAGTCACCTTGATGCGATTCGCCAGAAGGATGATACGCTGGGACCGCCTCCCAGGCTTGAGGCGACCGCATGGAGGCGATCCCCTGTACCCGAACCCTGGCCATCCTGGCCGCTGCCACGCTCTTGACTCTCCCAGCCGTCACAGGCACCATCCTGCTCGACGATGGTACCCTAGGCACCAGCGGCGCCTGTGATGACGTGGATGGGCCAGAGCAAGGGTGCATCGAGTGGGCCGCCCGCTCCACGCTGAGAGGGATCAACGATGTCGGCAAGCAGGTCATCGTCGCCCCCGATGGGAGCCAAGTCTACGTGCTCGCGCAAGCCCAAGCCCCCGAAGGCTCACAGGCGCTCGTCTACGCCCTCGATCCGGTCACGGGTGAGCAAGCCCGCCAGCCCGCCATCTCGCTGGATGGCCACATCGCTGGCTCGCTTGCCTTCGCGGCGGATGGCCAGACCCTCTACCTGGCCACCCGCACCACCGAGGGCGCCGGGCACTTGTTCACCTGGGTCCCCTCTGATCCAGCCGGCCCCAGCCTGCTCACCGATGAGAGCCTGGTCGGGGTGCACACGCTGCTCCCGGCACCTAGCCTCGATGCTGTCTGTGCGGTGGGCACTGATGCCGCGGCCGAGTTCGCCGGGGATGCCAGGGTGGCCTGCTTCGCGACCGACACGGGGGACCCCGTGGTCGAGGCAACGGTGGGAACCCCTGGAGGCATGGGCCTGGATGCCGCCCTTGACGAGGACGGTGAGACGCTCTTCCTGACGGCCATGACCGGCGGGGCCGGCGCCTTCCCGACGGCCTCCGTGCACGCTCTGGATCTCACCACGGGCGACGAGCTTTGGAGCCACGAGCGCGAAGCGTTGGAGATCGTGCTCGGCCTTGCCCTCGGACCCGACGGCACCGGGGTCTACGTGACCGGCTGGACCATGGGTCCAGGCGCCTTCTCCGATGCCGCGACACACCGGCTGGACGCGGCCACGGGGGAGCTCGTGTGGACCGGCCACCACGACGTCGCGCGGGACCTGGGGATCCAGGTGGTCGTCGACCCAGCCGGCCAGCGCGTGTTCACCGCAGGCATGGCCGAGGACTCCGTGCTCACCATGGCCCACGACGCCGAGACCGGCGAGAAGCTCTGGGCGGATGCTCGGGAGAGTGGCTGGAGCACCTCCGGCTGGGAGACCGGCCGGGCGCTGGCGCTCTCCCCGGATGGCTCCATGGCCTACACGGTCGCTACGATCCCGCGCTCGGATGCCCTGGGTGGCTTGGACTACGGTGTGATCGGCTACGATGCGGCCACCGGCCAGGAGCGATGGTACAACGTCTACGACGGCCCCGGAGGCGACTTCGACGTGGCCTGGGACGGCGCCATCGCGCCCGACGGCTCCCAGCTCTTCGTCACAGGCCAGAGCTTCGACAGCTTCGGCGCCGACGATCGCGTGCTCACCGGGGGCCCGGCGACGTGGTTCCCCCAGGACTCACCCAAGAACAGCATGGCCACGGTCGCTTTCGATCTCGAGGCTCCCATCGTGGAGGACGTGGTCGATGAGGTGCGGGGTACGGTGCCCTAAGCCCTCACCCGCTCCCGATGCCCTCAAATCCCTCGACCGCGTCCGTGGCACCATGGCGCACCGTATCGACTTGAGCGAGGGTGCTTACCGCATGCTGACCGCCCTCAAATCGGAGGGTGAGTCCTACAGCGACGTCGTTCAACTCCTGGCCAGCAGCCGCCGGAACCTCGCAGCGCTCGAGGAGCTCAGCGGTCCGCGTGAGGACCTCGACCTCGAAACCATCCGGGCCAAGATGGATGCGGCCGACCATCGCAGTATGAAGGAGCTCCTCGAGCCGGACCCACGGGATGACGAAGCTTCCTGATGGTCGCGGTGGGATCCTCTCCAGCAAGACGGGCCGAAACCCTTGTGGTGTCCCACGGCTTCCTCGGGGTCTAACGAGCCGGGACCATGTGCGCGAAAGAACTGAGTGACGACGTCCAGCAAGTCCGAGAACACGTGTATTGGGCCACCCTGGACAGCCTTACGGTCAACTGCCAGGAGCTCCTCGAGATGCTCGCCGAGGAACTCGAAGCAGGCAACTTCGAGGCCGCGAACCCAGAGGACGAGGTGTACCGGGAACACTTGATCTCGAGCCTCAGACACGCCATACGCGAGCTCCAGCGGTGGACAGTACCGCGCGACGTCATGGAGTCCCTGTAGAGGGTCACGGCCTACCTCAAGATCAACTCGGGCTCGGGCGTCGTTCCGGTTCAACCGACCCCGTTCGCGGCCCGCGCATCCAGCTCATCTATCCACCCTCCACCGCCAGGAACCCGATCAACTCAGCCTCCTCCTCTGGGGGCAGGCGCTGTTGCTTGGGCACATAGCAGGGCAGCTCGTCGCCGAAGGGCCGCGCGCAGCCGATGGGCTCGCCTAGGCACGTCACGATGCTCCACTCGGCCGGGGCTGTGGCGGGTGCCGGGATGGCCTGGCCGGAGAGCCACACGCGGGCCTCGTCTGGGGCGAGCTCGATGGTCCGCGTGGCCCCTCGGCCGAGCAGCGTCGTGGCATCGAAGCTGAGCCGGTCGCCCATGCTTTCGCGTTTGGAGAGGTAGACGCCCACGCGCTTGGGGCCCAGCGAGAGGGCCTCGGCGATGCTGGGGCCGCGCACGGCGAACCGCTTCGTGCGGGTCTCCACTGCGCCCATGCCCGCAAGCAAGGCGTGCTCGAGCCCGTAGGCGCTGGCGATGGCGGGGATCGTGTCGTCCCCGGCCTTCTCGTAGACCGTCTCACCGCCGGGCCCCGGGCGGCTGCCGTCGAAGGCATCGTCGTCGGCGAGCTTGGTGAGCTTGGCCACGAAGAAGCCCTCTGTCCCCTCCGCTCCCGCCTCCACGCGCAACGCATCAGCCACGCCCTCGTGGAACCCGTTGCCCCTTGCCTCCAGCCAGCCAGGCTCCCCGATGCCGGGCCGGTAGGCTTGGGCCTCGACGGGGAAGTTGTCCAGCAGCCAGGCCACCGCGCCCTCGTTCTCCCGGGGATCGATGGTGCACGTGGAGTAGACGATCGTACCCCCGACCCGGCAGGCGTGGAAGGCTGATCGGAGCAGCGAGCGTTGGATGCCGGCCAGGCGCCGGAGGTTGGCCTTGCTCCATCGTTTGACCGGCGTCCAGCTGGCGTGCATGTGGCCCAGGTTCGTGCACGGCGCATCCACGAGCACCTTGTCGAAGGCCATGGGCCATCGCATCCTGCACCCGTCAGCCTGGGTGGCCACCGCGTTGAGCGCGCCGGCCTGGTCCAGGTTGCTGATGAGGTTGTTCACCCGGCCCGGGTTGACGTCGTTGGCCACCAGCAGCCCTTGCCCGCCCATGCGCTCGGCCAGATGGGTGGCCTTGGAGCCGGGAGCCGCGCACAGATCCAGCACGCGCTCACCGGGCTGGGGGTCCAGGGCGTCCACCGGCAGGGCCGAGGCGGCATCCTGGGCGAAGAAGTGGCCGGCCTGGTGCTCCCAGATCGACCCGATGGCCCTCTCGAGCGGGTCGTCGAGCCAGAGCACCTCGTCCACGAAACCGGCAGGCTCCACGGTCATGCCGAGGGCCTCCAGGCGCCGGGTCAGCTCAGCCCGCGTGGTCTTGAGCGGGTTGACGCGCACAGCGCGCCGGGTCTCGACCCCCTCGAGCAGGTGGTCGAGCTGGCTTGCAGAGAGGAAGGTGAGCAGGTGGTCGCGGAAGGCCTTGGGCAGGGCGTCCACGGCGGGCCAACGAGCCGGCTGTATTAAACCTCGTCCGGCACGCGAGGTTCGTGCTCATCGCAGATGGCGACCCCGCTGCCCCAGGTCAACGGTGTGCTAGGCGTGGCCCCTGCTGGCGTCGGGATGCTGGCTGGATCGTTCGGGTGGCTCCCGCTCTCCACCTCGACGAGGTCGTCATGCAGGTCCCCATCCGTGTCGGTATCCGTGGGATCCGTGCGGTGCGTGTGGGCTTCGGCCCCATCGAGCAGGCCGTCCCCGTCTGTGTCTGGGTTCAGGGGGTCGCTTCCGTAGGCTTCGTACTCTTCCCCGTCCTCGAGCCCATCACCGTCGGTGTCTGGATCGGCGGGGTCGGTCCCGAGCACGGGTTCCCAGCGGTCGGGGATGGCGTCCCCGTCCTCGTCCGGGTAATAAGGATTCGGTCCACGATACAGGAGATCGCAGATAAGGTAGCACAACCGAGCCTCCACGTTGTATGTCACAAGTTCCGGAGCCTCGACCACCTCCACCACGAGTGTCTCAGAGGTGCACGACGAGGAGGAGGTCCATAGGATCGTACCCCTGCCGTCTTGGCTGAGAACCTCGCTGGCTGCGATGGAGATCTTGAGTGTGGCATCGGGTGGCTGGTACTCGACCTCCGCGATCCAGTCGTGTGGCGCGTCAGCGCATGGGCCGATTATTCCTCCACCCTCGATGTTGTGTCGCATCTCATGTCCCTCGACGAGATGCCCTCGCGGTGGGACCGTGATGGCCTCGGTGACGTCCCAGACGTCCACGGTGGCTGAACCCGCTGGAACGAGGAGAAGGAGCCCAACGAGCACGATCAAGCCACCGCGTCCCATGCCGACAAGATGGGGTGGTGAACGATAAGTGTAGCCTTGGAGCAGACGACGGAGCTGAGGTTCTGCCCGCAGCGTTATGATCCAGCCTCACGCCGACCCCCACGCGTCGAGCACGGGGTGTGGATCGTCGAGTTCGGCGGCGACCACACGCCGGATCTCGGGTGGCCCTCCCATCTCGTGGCCCTGGTCACGCAGGAACCGGATGTCCACGAGGTCCTTGCCTGCTTTGCGCAGGAAGTAGGCATCCCCACGTTCCTCGATGAACCGGGCCGCGTCGGGGTCCCGGAGCCGCAGCGCGGCCAAGCGGGCGGGGTCCTGGCTGATCAGCCACTGCTTCGAGCGATCGTGGAACGCCTTGGCCTTGGCGAACAAGAGATCCGGCGCCGTGAGAACCTGAACGGAGTGCTCGAAGAGCTCCCGCTCTTCGGTCGCCAGCGCATCGCGGGGGTAGGTGAGGTCTCTTCCGAACAGCGGGTTGGGCGAGTCCAGGTAGTCGATGTCCAGGTTGAATCGCTCGGAGCCCCCTGGCGCGTCGAGCTGGACACCGTGCTGTTCCAGGAATGCGCCGTAGATCTCATCGTGGGAGGCGAGCCGGATCCAGATGTCCAGGTCGACGGACGGCACGTCAGAGCCGTGCGCGTAGACGGCCCAGCCCCCCACCACGGTGAACGGTAGGCCAGAGAGGGTTTCGAGGGCGATTCGGGCCGTCTCGGCCGCGTTCTGCTCCCGCACGAGGGTGAGGTGGTCCGCCAGCGTCATGAAGGCCGCTCCGGCAGGGTGCCCGCCAGCGTGAGCGTGCGGTCGAGGAACTCGGCATGCGCGCCGCCCGTTGGGTGGCTAAGGAGGTCGATGAGGGTCACGATGGGATCGCAGACGGGCATGGGGCCAGCGGTGGCAGCGCCATCGTAGTCCTCGATGTCGATGGGGTCCGGGTAGCGGCTGAGGTCGTCGAGGTACACGTGCACGACGTGCTTGCCCGAGGCGGAGTGGAACGTTTTGAGGTCGGCCAGGATGGTCTGCTCCGAGTTGTCGATCCGGACGTGGGTGTCCACGGGCTCGAAGTGCGCGATGGCGTTGGCCGCGCTGGCGAAGGCCAGGTGGTGGTCGACGCGGTCGATCGCGTGGAGGAGGTCGTAGAGGTCGTCGGTTTTGAACGTCCGATCTGGGACTGCGCGGTCCCTGCGGACATCCGCGGCGAGGCGCAGCCCCCGGCGCACGTCGAAGCGGTCCCGTGGCATCGCGCGGTGGAACCGGAAGAACCGCGCGATCCTGTGGGCGGTGGCTAGTGGGGTGGAGGTCTCCTCGCTCAGCTCGCGCACGCTAGCATCGGGATCCGTGGCCATCGCGTGCACGAAGCGGAGGAAGTGCTTGGAGTCAGCGAGACCCATAGAATATCACATAGGCAAGAACGGTTAAATACATTCTCATAGAGATGAGAATTTTTGTGGGCGTCGCGACGCACGCTCCGCTGGAGCTCGGAGGGATCCTCACGTCGTCTCCGGCGGATCGTGGATCTCGGCCTGTTCGAGCAGCTTGCGCACGCGGCTGGGCTCGATGGCTCGACCCGAGATGGCCTCCAGGTTCTCGTCCACATGCGCCACCTGGCCCATGCCCACCAGTGCGGTGGTCACGCCTGGTGCGCTGCGAGCGAAGGTGAGGGCAGCCTGCAGGTCGTCCTCGGCATCCAGGAGCTCGCGGGCCTCGTGGGTGAGGCTGCCCAGCAGCCGGGCCTGGCAGAGCGAGGCGCTGGTCAACACGATCAGGCCAGCTTGGTTGGCAGCCTCCAGGGCAGGGAGCTGCTCGCCCCCCCACGGCTGGGTGGGCACCCCGGCAGCCTCGGGCATGGCCAGGTTGAGGGGGAGCTGGACGCCCACGAAGCCATGCTCGTCGGCGGAGACGCCGGCGGCCTCGTGGGCCTTGGCTGCGAGCTCGAGGAGGCGCTCAAGGCCCAGATGAGCGGGGTGCTCGGGATCCACGCGCAGGGCCTCCCAGGTGGCCACGCCGTAGCCACCGATGGTGCCCTGGTCGCGTTGGCGCTCGAGCTCCGTGAAGGCCTCCAGCAGGGCCTGATCGAAGGCCTCCTGGGGCACGCCCTGGGTGAGCTGGGTCTCAGGGTTGTGCACGAGGTAGAGATCCACGTGCTCGACGTCGAGGTTCTCCAGGCTCTGGGAGAGCTCGCCGCGCAGGAAGCCGGGCGCCATGCAGTGGACCCCGGCCACGATCTCCTCGACGGTGAGCTCGCCCTGGGAGAGGTAGCGCTCCGTGATGTACGTGGGCGCATCCTTCCCGTTGGGGGCGTCCCCGTGGAGGAAGCCGCCCTTGGTGACCAAGA
>CAYNEI010000012.1:0-4642 GCA_964396185.1 uncultured Thermoplasmatales archaeon | reverse complement strand
GCATCCTTCCCGTTGGGGGCGTCCCCGTGGAGGAAGCCGCCCTTGGTGACCAAGAAAACCTCCTCGCGGTCCACGCCGCTCTCGCGAAGTGCTCTGCCCACGTCGCGCTCGCTGGCCTGATCGCGGTAGTTGATGGCCAGATCGAACACGTTGATGCCGCGCTCGATGGCGCGCAGGGCGGCGCGTCGGTAGCCCAGGCTGGCCTCCTCGCTGACCTCGCCCAAGTACGTGCCCATGCCGAGGCTGGAAAGCTGCAATCCGCGGGCCTCGCGGTGGAAGCCAGATGCGTTGTCCGAGGCCTCCGCGAAGCGGCGGGTGCCCTCGGGCGTGGCCTGACCGGTGAGGCGCTTCTCGGCGGCCATGGACCCCTATAGGGGGCCCAGGCAAGTCAAGGTTCGCACCGCGCCGCAACCTTCTCAGCGAGGTGCTCCCCGAAGGGGAGCGAGCAGGTGAGCCCCGGGCTGATGGCGTTGAGCACGTGGACCGCGCGGTCCTGCTCGCGCACGACGAGGTCCATGACCAGCTCCCCGTCCCTGGTCACCATCTGGGCGCGGTTGCCGGCGAAACTTCGCACGAGATCGCCGGGCTGGAGGGCTGGACAGAGCTGCTGGGCCTCGCGCCAGATGGCCTTGAGCGAGAGGCTCTTGTGCACCTCGCTCGGGATCATGCGGCGCATCTTGGGGTCCGCCATGAGCCGGTAGAAGCCGGGCCAGGTGAACGTGCTCCAGAGGTCCCGGAGCTTGAACTGGTGGAACCGGTAGGCCTCCCGGCCGAAGGCAAGCATCGCACCAGGCCCCACGATCACGCGGCCATCCGCGCGGCGGGAGAGATGCACGCCCAGGAACGGGAGCTGGGGGTCCGGGGTGGGGTAGATGTGGCTGGCCACGAGCTCGCGGCGTCTGGGTGCGAGCTCGGCGTAGTACCCGCGGAACGGGACGATGCGCATGTCGGTGCAAAGCTGGCCCGCCAGCCGGTCGCTGAACAGGCCTGCCGCGTTGACCACGGCCCGCGCGGTCAGCTGGCCCTTGTCGGTCCCGATCACCACTTCGTCGGCGTCCTGCTGGATCGCCGTGACGCGGCGGTCGTAGTAGAAGCGCACACCCTGGTTCATGGCCTCGGCGGTCAGCGCGTGGACGTAGGCCCGGGCATCGAAGCTCGCGTACGCGGGCACATGCAGCCCGGCCTGCCCGGCGGCATGCGGCTCGATCTCCTGGAGCCCGTCGTCGTCCACCAGCCGGGCCTCGACGCCGTTGGCCTTGGCGCGGTCCGCGATGGCGCCGAGCCGGTTCACCTCCTCGGTGTTCCGGGCCACGACGAGCAGGCCGCCCTCTTCAAGGGGGATGCCGTGCTGGCGGCAGTAGGCCTTGAGCCGCTCGGCCCCTTCGGTGGCGAAGCGCGCCTTGAGCGTGCCGGGCTCGTACTGGTAGCCGACGTGGACCACACCGCTGTTCCGACCGCTCTGGTGGAGGCCTGGTCCAGGCTCTTTCTCGCACACCACGACCTCGTAGCCCTGGAAGCCAAGCGCGCGGGCTGTGCTCGTGCCCACCGCGCCTGCCCCGATGACGATGACGTCGGCGTCCCTGGTCACGGTGCCCGGGCCTGGATACCGGGTGGGCCTCTTCAGCGCTTCGAGTCGACCTCTTGTGCGTCGAGCGTCGGGGTGCAAAGCTTTAGCTCCCGGGGTGCCTTGTTGGTGTTGGACGACCATGACAGAGCCACCAGAGGATGCAACCGTCTACCCCGTGAAGCGAGGCCACCGCGCCAAGACCGAGCTCACATCGGTGATGGAGGAGGCGTTCGGGAGCGTCAAGCAGGACGGCGACTGGTGCGAGAGCTCCTTCGAGCTCATCGAATCGGTGCGCGCCCGGTACTACAAGAAGAGCCGGCTCTGGGTCATCAACAACCAGCACAAGGACCTCTCGGACATGGACGCCGCCATCGCGACGCGGGACGCCTGGAACGCGTTCCTCAACAACGCCACAGGTTACACGCCCAAGAAGCGCCGCGACAAGCTCAAGCAGTGGGCTAAAGAGGGGAAGCTCTAGCGGTCCCGGGTTCAGATGCCCGATCTTTGGGCGCTGGGGCTCATCCTCGTGGCCAGCCTGGGCGCTCTCACAGCGCTCTACTTCATCCTGGTCGACCGGCGCGTGATCCCGCCGGACCCCCGGTGGCTGCCTCGCGTCTGCCGCATAGACGAAGAGACCTGCGCGAGGGTGCTCGACACGCGCTACGCGCGGGCCTTCGGCGCGCTCAACGCGACCTACGGGCTGGCGTGGTACCTGGCCGTCATCGGCGCAAGCGCCCAGCTCATGGTCCAGGGAACGCTGCCAGCCTGCGATGGGTTCCTGGCCGTCTCCGGGTTCACGGTGGCGTTCAGCGGCTACCTCGCCTGGGCGCTTCTCGCGCGCTTGGAGACCCCGTGCCCACTGTGCTTCCTGGGTCACGCCGTCAACGTGGCCATCCTTGGGCTCCTGCTGGGCGGCTGCGGGTGGCTCTGAACCGGCGCTACGCCCAACCACGACGGCACGAAGCAGGAACAGCAGCGCGGATGGCAGGCACAGGGGACACAGGGAAGCACAGGGAACACACCGCTACGGGAACGGTCGGGACCCTGTGACCTGCGTGCTACCCTGTGACCCCCGTGCTACCCTGTGACCCCTGTGTGTTCGCCACCCGCCTGGGCTTGGACTCATTCCGTTCGTCTCGACCGGCCATCCTTCGTGCCTTCGTTCAGCGCTTGGTGCCTTTGTGGTTGGGCGAAGCCCAGCAACGATAGTCACCTACATGTGCACGGACCGTTGTGGCCCGGCCAGAACCCATGGAGGCACCGATGTCGGGTGAGACGGATCCACCGCCCCTTTGGACCCTGGGCCTGCTGGGCCTGGCTATCGTCGGGGTGCTCGTGGGCCTCAACACATCCTGGAACGCCTGGACCGTCGGCGACGACGAGGATCAGATCGCGGTGGCCTTCGGGCTCTCCGAGGTGGAGATCAGCGGTGGCTTCCAGTTCAGCTGCGACTACGGCCAGGCCTGCATCGGGTTCCCTACCGATTCCATCGCGACGGCGTTCACCATCACGCGCGTGCTCGTGCTCCTCTCGCTCTTGGCTGGGCTGGCCGCGCTCGTCCTATACAGCCTGCCCGTGGCGGGCGTGAGCCTCGGCGCCGACCACGAGCGCTACGCCAAGTGGACCGCCGTGGCTGCTGCCGGGCTCATGCTGCTGGCCCCCTTGCAGATCATGATCATGCTGCCGGGTGCGATCAGCGAGGACTCCGGCGGTGACCCGGGCATCTGCGAGGGGACCGGGGACTCGCCAGCGGAGAGCTTCTGGGGATCCTGCGAAGAGGAGGGCGCCCAGGCGAGCTGGGGGGCGTCGATGGCATGGTGGTTCCTGCTGCTCGCTGGTCTCTCGGCCGCAGGGGCTCGCCTGCTCGGCTGGAGCCCAGGCCCGCTGCGCCCGTCTGAGGTGGATGAGATGACCGTCGAGGTGGGCATGGCGCCCGGCTTCGAGCGCTGAGGCATCGAGCGCCAGCTTCGTTATCCGCAGGGTTCTAGTCCAAGAAGGGCCTGGCACGGTGAGGGTTCTGAGATGGACGGTATCACATCGGGGGGTGGCGTGGATCGCTCGTGGATCCGCGTCGGGCTTGCCGCGCTGGGCGCCGTGTTGTTGATCTTCGGGTTCACCAGCGGCTGGAGCCAGTGGACCGTCGATGCCGGGGATTCCGGTCCCGGGAGCGGTGACATCGAGCTCACCTGGAAGCTCAACGAGGTCGTGACCAGCGGGCAGGGTTTCTCGGCCACCGAGTCCTACGACAACGACCCCGACTTCGAGCCAGTGGCCTCCCTGTTCGATGTGACCATGCTGCTCCTGATCGGTGCGCTCATCATCGGCCTAGCGGGGCTCGGCTTGTTGCTGGCCCGCACGCTGGGCACCGAGCTCGAGTGGTCCACGCGCGGCCTGCGCGTCGGGGTTCTAGCCCTGGCGGCCGTGCTTGCCCTGGGTGCGTGCGTCCAAGTCATGGTGGGCTACCCGGGTGCGATCGAGGAGAGCCAAGGCGAAGAGGGGAACGATGACCCATCTGACAGTTTCTGGGGGTCCAACCAGGCCATGTCCTGGGGGGCCTCGCTGGCCTGGTACATGACGCTCGTCTCGGGGCTCTCCCTGGCCGCCGCGGCTGCCCTCCCCGCAACCCCGGCCGGCGCCGAAGCCGAGAGAGCCCCCGAGATCCGGCTCGAGGAGATCCCCGCCGCAGAGAGCGAGTAGGCTCCAGGGACTCAAGCGCCGGGCTTATGCCCACCGAGACCCTACACCGTGGTGATGAGCGATGCGTCCCTCGTCCCCGCCCAGCCCGCACCCGGCGAGAACTGGTGGCGCGAGGACCCCACGCTCCAAGCGCTCCTGGAGCACTACACTGAGCCAGCCATCCTCGATGCCTCCCGGCCACGCTTGGACGCCCTGGGGCAAGCAGCACCCGCGGAGGTGGACCCCCAAGCGCGCTTGGCTGACCGCCACAGGCCCACGCTCCACCGGCGCTCGCCCACTGGTGAGCGCATCGACGAGGTCGAGTTCCACCCCTCCTATCGCGAGGTGCAGCGCCTGGCCCGCGAACACCGGGTCTTCACCGCCCCCTGGCACCCCCTG
>CAYNEI010000011.1:77501-80206 GCA_964396185.1 uncultured Thermoplasmatales archaeon | reverse complement strand
TCGGTGGAGGCCACCATCGAGGTGGACGAGGATGCGCACTTCAACGCAGGCGGCGTGGTCCACGGTGGCGTGTACACGACCCTGCTCGATGTGGTCATGGGTTCCTGCGTCGTGCGCACCCTGGGAGACGACGAGTGGTGTGCGACGACCCAGCTCAACACCGAGTTCCAGCGGCCTGCGCGCGGTCCTGTGCGTGGCGTCGGCCGGGTCGACCGGCGCGGTAAGCTCACAGCCTTCTGCAGCGGCGAGGTCCTCGACGAGGAGGATCGCGTCGTGGCACGGGCCACAGGGGTCTGGGCGATCCGGCGAGGCTGATCGCGCCGGGGAGGTCGGTCAAGTTCACCTCGTCGACCCGACCACGAGGACCACGAAGTTCACAACTGCCCACCAAGGACCGAAGGGCCCTCTAGGCTCCCCATCCATTCTTCCCTTCGTGGCCCGTGGTGAACTTTGTGCACCTGGTGGTCCGGTCCCAACATCGGCCGCATGCTCCGTACGTTCAACCCCACCTTCATACCGGAAGCACGCACATCCACATGGGATGCCCGAGAGCACCCTGGTCGTCTACTCGGACTACGTCTGCCCCTTCTGCTACCTCGGCAAGGCGAGCCTGGAGAGCTACCTTGAGCAGGCCGACGACCCGCCGAACGTCGCGTGGCGACCGTTCGATCTCCGCTTGCACCAACGCCGCGAGGACGGGAGCCTGGACGAGAGCGTCCCTACGGGCAAGAACGAGGCGTACTACGAGCGCGCCCGCCAGAACGTCCAGCGCCTCCAGGAGGAGTACGGGGTCGAGATGGTCTCTGAGCTGGTCGACGACGTCGATGCGTGGAACGCCCACAAGCTCATGCTCTGGGTCGACCGCGAGCTCGACGACAAGACCACGGTCTCGCTGCATGACCAGATCTTCGAGGCGCTCTGGCGAGAGGGACGGGACATCGGCGACCCGGACGTGCTCGTCGAGCTGGCAGCCAGCGTAGGCATCGAGGAGGACCAGGTCCGATCCGTGCTCAAGGACGACAACCTGGACCAGGAGCTCCGCGATGCGTTCATCGAATCGCACCGCGAGGGGATCACGGGCGTGCCCAGCTTCGAGTACGGGGAGCTCACGCTGAGCGGCGCGATGCCGCCCGAGCATCTGGCCAAGCTCATCGAGAACGCCTGAGCCACGTGTGAGCTACGCGAGAGCTACGCGTTGTCCGGCGCGCCCGCGCGCTGGTGTGGCCACCAACCTTATGGGCCCGGTCACCGGCTACGCGCTCGATGACCGGCGACACCGTGCATCCTGGCTCGTATGCCCATCTTCGCCTCTCCTCCACGGACCCGGCTGGGACCCGCGCGTTCTACGAGGAGGTGTTCGGCTGGCGCTTCGAGCCCACAGGGGCCTCCGATAGCCTCACGTGGAGGGCAGCGAACGGACCCCACGGCACGCTCGTCCCCCGCAGCCAGGCCGGCGATCTGCCGCCGACGCTGTGCGCCCTGCTCGTCGAGGACGTCGGCGATCACATCGGTGCCGTGCGCGTGGCCGGTGGCCAGGTGCTGGACAGCGAGCTCGACGGGCTGCCTGACGGACGGGGAGCCGTGTTCCAAGCACCGGGGGACGTGGTCCAGGCCCTCTGGGCGCCGGCCGACGCTTCCCAGGCCCAGGCCCAACTGACCGAGCCGCCAGAGCAGCCCGCGCCTGGATCCGTGGTCCACGTGGAGATGCACTCGACGGCCCGGCCGGCGACCCAGCGGTTCTTCGAGCGGGTGTTCGACTGGCCCTTCCAGGAGCTCGAGGAGACCGAGTACTTCGTCTTCACCCCCCCCAGCCGGCCCGACGGCGGGCTCTTCCAACGCGAAGACGGTCCCTTCGAGCCGCCAGCCACCCTGGTCTACCTCCTCGCCGAGGACGTCCGAGATGCCCTGGATCGGGTCCGCGCGGCAGGCGGGAAGGTGCTCGGCGAACGCTACGAGATCGACGGGTTCGGTGCCTTCGGCATCTTCGAAGCGCCCGGGGGCCTCGTCCAGGCCGTCTGGGAGAGCCTCGGGTAACAGGCGCTCGGCGGCAAGGCGCCTCAGGGCCGCAGGTCGGCGAGCTCGCTGACTTGCCTGGGCTTGGCGGGCGGTTCCCAGTCGAAGCCCGTTCGCAGCAGCCGGGCGGTCAGCTCGCCTGTGATCCCCCAGAGGGTGGAGCGCTCGTCCAGGTGCCAGTAGTGCAACCGCGCGCCGCTGCGGACCTCATCCGGCAGGAAGCGCCCCTCGTAGCCCATCACCGGGTACGGGTTCCCGAGTCCGCCATCTCCCGGCTCTGGCACGGAGCCAGCGGTGGGCGCTGGCCCAGCACCATCCAGCAGCGCCTGCAGGGAGAGAAGCAGATGCTCGTCGACCTCTCCCGGCGTGGTGGGGGCTTGGAGCTGGACGCCCGGGTCGACCATACCTACGTAGGTGGCGATGGTAGCCCCGTAGAAGGTCTCGAAGTCGGTCAGGTGGCCCACGACCTCCACGGCATCCCTGGGAAGTCCGATCTCCTCCTCGGCCTCGCGCAGGGCGGCATCCACGAGCCCAGCATCCGCAGGCTCCAGTCGGCCCCCGGGGTAGCTGAGCTCGCCGGGGTGGCTGGAGAGGTTCTCGGAGCGCCGGGTGAGCAGCACCATGGCATCGGTAGGGCCGGCCAGGATCGGGATGAGCACGGCGCTGCGGTTCCCGCCGGCCGGACGCCGGCC
>CAYNEI010000011.1:18989-77401 GCA_964396185.1 uncultured Thermoplasmatales archaeon | reverse complement strand
CGGCCAGGATCGGGATGAGCACGGCGCTGCGGTTCCCGCCGGCCGGACGCCGGCCAGGCTCGACAGGGTCCAGGCGCTGGGAGAGGCGCTCGCGCAGCGCGGCTACTGGGTCACGCGCATCGTCCGGGTCAAGATCGTCCAGAGCCACCGTTCGGTCGCGTAGGCCTGAGGGTGGAAAGAGGTTTGTGCACCGCCCCAGGTGACCAAACGATCGTTCAATGGCCAGCCGCCGGGCGTCACCGGCCCCGCCTACCTCCACCCGGCTGAGCCGTGCAAGCCTCCCTGCGAGGCTTACGGGATACCGCTACACCGTCACCGCCTTGCCGTCGAGAACCCTTCAGCCCAACCGCGCAAGCTGGAGGCTGCGGATGGTTCGAAGAGGTTTCGGGTCCTTCAAATACCCCAGGCCGATGGCTGGGACGGGCGAGACGCCCACCCCGGCTCCGTGACCTGCATCCCATCCCAACTCTCTGCGAGACCGACTCGCTTGTGCATCCCATCCGTCGTGGGGCCGGGTCCTTCCTTTCTCTCCGTGGCTTGGTGGAACCACCGCGCTGCGTGCTGACGAGGCGTTCCTTCTGGTTGTCGGCTCGGTCTTGTGTGAGGGCGTTCCCCTGGGTAAGGACCACAAAGGTTAGGACCCTCCTGACACGATGGTGCAGCGGGGACCTCCATCAACTCTACCCATCGATGGGTCGCTGGCGGTCGCTGGACCGCGCTAGCTGCAGCCCTGCTCGTGCTTGCGGGCACCCCCTTGCTCCCTGTGCCCACAGCCTCGGCCCAGTCGGGGACAGCCACGTTCACCCAGCTCTCCCCCAGCCCGCTGGTGCTCCCGGGCGGCGGCGGCTTGCTGCTGCTGGATGCCGTCGCCGAGGCGGACGCCGAGGAGCTCCTCATCACCCTCTCCCTGGTCGACCCGGGAGGACGCGAGATCCGGGTCAGCGACAGCTTCACCATGGTCCCCGAGGGTCCCGACGAGCTCGCTGGCACCTTCGAGATCAGCGTCGCGAGCAACGGCCGCACGGGCTGGTGGACGGCTGAGGTCGACTCGGTCACGGCCCTGGAGACCGGCCAAGAGCGCGCCCTGGCCGTCCACGGGGCTCGAAGCGTCGAGTTCCTCGTCTACGAGCACGAGCCCGTGGCTGGCACCAGCCAGACCCCCTGGCCCCAGACCGGTGGCGACCCCAGCCACACGGGTCGCACGGTCACCGCTGGGCCCGCCACCGTCGAGGTCGAGCGCTGGGCCTTCCGCCCAGACGACCGCCAACCCATCCACACCCCCGTGCTAGCCACCGACGACACGATCTACCTGGCCACGTGGGGCGGAGAGGTCTACGCGCTTAACCAGGACGGCCAAGAGCGGTGGGATGCGCCTTTGGACCTGGACGCTCCCGTACCCTTCCCGCCAGCCATGGCCGCCACGGGCCACGTGCTCGTCGTGACGGGGAACGGGGAGATGCACGCCATCACCCCGGACCGCGAGATCGCGTGGACCACCGAGGCAGCCCCCGAGGATCGCTTCCTCTCGCCCCCGGTGCTCGCCCCCGACGGCTCCATCTACCTCATGGAGGAGCCATGGCAGCTCATCAAGGTCGACCCCGTAGGCGGATCCACGACACAGGCCAGCCTGGAGCCCCCCATCGGCGGCGCTCCAACCCCTGCGCGGGTCCCAGAGACGACCAGTGGGCCCCCCATGGCCCTCACCCCGGATGGGCGCCTCATCGTCGTCGCGGACGACGGCGTGAACGTGCTGGCGCCCAACGGCTCGATCGAGGCGACGATCCCATGCGACTGCGAGCCCCGCGCGGTCAGCATCGCGCCAGGCATCGAGATCGCGCTCATCGCCGCCACCGATGAAGTGGTCGCCGTCTCGACCAGGACCGGGGATCGGCTCTGGGCCACCGAGGGCGCCTACGGGCTAGACGGCATGCCCTGGCACGCACCCGCCCTGGGCTGGGACAACGATGTCTACATCGCCAGCGAGGATGGCTCGGTCCAGCGCGTCTCCATCGACGGCGACTTCCGATGGAGCCGGGACCTCCGCCAGCCGCTCTCCGGCCAGGCGGTCGTGGATGCCAACGGGCAACTCTACGTGGCAGGCGCGTGCGGGGGCATCTGGTCGCTGAGCCCAGATCGTGAGACGAACTGGGTCGACGACATCGCTGTCCGGGGCTGCCCTGGGCTCTCCGCGAGCCTCGTGCTCACTCCAGGCGGCGGGGTCCTCTGGCCCGCGCCTGACGGCACGCTGCGCATGCTCGGGTCCAACCGGCCCCCGGTCCCGGCCTTCGAGGCCAGCTGGGACGGTCAAGCCTTCGTGTTCGACGCCAGCGGGACCACGGACCCAGACGGCGGCCCCCTCTCGTACGCGTGGGACTTCGGCCAGGGCCTCACGGATCGCGGGCGCATCGTGCGCCCGGAGCTCAACCGCCCCGGCAACTACAGCGTGACGCTCACCGTGAGCGACGGGGTCTCCACGGTCACGCGCACCAACGAGGTTGTCATCAACTTCCCGCCCAGACCCGTCATCTCCGACGAGAGCAACGGGCTCAGCATCCAACTCAACGCCACGGAGACCATCGACCCCGAGCAGGATCCCATCACCTACAACTGGACCGTGGATGGCGCAAGCGCCGGTCAGGGTCCCAGGCTCGCCTTCGAGGCCGACAACCCCAAGGTCTTCGAGATCGCCCTGACCGTGAGCGACGGGTTCCACGCGGTCACCGAGACCCGCACCGTGCTCGCACCGGCTGCAGCAAGCTGGACCCAGGAGACGCTCACCCTGATCCGAGGCGACTGCCAGGGCGAGATCTGCGCGGACCCGGCCCGCATCGAGCTGGTCGAGGGAGGCCTGGCCGAGATCCTCGTCGGCAACGTGGTGGGCCGCACCATCGACGTCACTGCAGCCGTCCCGGCTGTGGAGGGAGGCGTCTCCAGCATGCGCCTGGGCCCAGGCGAGAGCGGCGTGCTCCATCTCCACGCTGGCGGCATCGGCGAGAAGGGCATCGGGGTCGAGGTCGTCGGCGATGAACAACGCGCCACCCAGATCCCGCTGATCGTGCGCCCGGCGCCTGCCACGGTCACCTGGCGCGTGCTCGGCGTGGACAGCCCCCTGGAGAACGGCCGGGAGGGCTCCGTGCTCGTCAGCCTCGATGGTCCACCGCCTCCCGAAGCGTCCAGCCTGGAGCTCCGGTTGCTCGTCGACGACGAGATCCGAACCGCACGAACCCTCGCGCTGGACGCAGGCACCCCGATCAACCGCACCATCGCGCTCCCCCTGACCCCGTCCAGCTCTGGCGAGCTCGAGATCCAGGTCCAAGTGGAGAGCAACGACCCAGCCCTCATCGAACCGCGAGCAGGGGACGGGGAAACCGGCATCCACACCCTCGAGGTCTCCGAGGCGAGCTTGATCACCCAGGCCCAACGCGTGCTGGAGGGCAACGTGGGTCTGCTGGCCGCTGGCCTGCTGGCCATCGCGCTAGCCGGTGCTACCGCGTTGGTGGTGGTCCGACGCACCCGGGGCCGGGCCAGCGACGAGACCACGCATCACCCACCCAAGGCCTCTAGCCCGATCGACGGCGACCAGACCGTGGCCAGCTCGTTCATGCCCCGCAAGGTGGAGCGTTTCGAGATCGATCGGATCCTTGGCGAGGGCGGGTTCGGCAAGACATACCTTGCCCAGGACACGGTGCTCGAACGCCGCGTCGTGCTCAAGGAGCTCGAGCATGTCGGCGAAGGCGAGGCCCGAGAGCTCCTGCTCCACGAGGCACGCACAGCCGCCAACCTCTCGCACGCCAACGTGGTCGTCGTCCACGATGTCATCGAGGAGGAGGGACGTCTCCTGCTCGTGATGGAGTACGTCGAAGGCGGCACGCTGGCCGACCGCCTCGGCAAACCCCACCGACCAGGCCAGGTGCTCAACCTCCTCACCGACATCGTCGAGGGACTAGCAGCCCTCCACGGCGCCGGCATCGTCCACCGGGACCTCAAGCCCTCCAACATCCTGATCACGCCGGACAAGATCCCCAAGATCACGGACTTCGGCGTGGCCACGCGCATCGACGACGGCGCCGTCGAACCCGCCGAGGGCTTCGTCGGCACGCCTCGCTACATGGCGCCCGAGCAACTGGCCGGCGATCCCCCCGGGCCCGCAGCCGACGTCTACGCGGCGGGCACGATCCTCTACGAGCTGCTCACCGGCCGCCACCCCCTCGGTCTCGACGACAAGACCCCGCCACCCGACGAGCTGCTCGCCCTTCGCCCCGAGCTCCCGATCGACCGCCTCGACGAGGACCTGGGCAAGCTCCTCGAGCGCGCCCTGGCAAGGGATCCAGCAGACCGCTACGCGGATGCAAACGAGCTGCTCAAGGCGCTGGAAGCCGTCGCGGTCGAGCTGGACGAGGGCAAGGCCTCAAGCCGCACGCCTGCGTGATCCAGCCCCGCCCGGGCCCTGAAGCGACCGGCGGCTTCTTAGGCCTCCCCCCGGCTTCTGCCACGTGCTGCTTGCCTTCGACGACACCGACGGTCCAGGGGGCGGATGCACCACGTGGCTGGTCGGCGAGCTTATCGAGACCCTGGGTCCCGAGGCCCTCTCAGGCCCTCCCCGGCTGGTGCGCCTGGACCCCCTTGTCCCGTGGAAGACCCGAGGCAACGCAGCCGTCGTGCTCCCCCTCACCGAGGCGCTGGACCCAGAAGCTGTGCTCGAACTGGCCACGCCCGTGATCACACGCCACGCCAGGGTCGCCGAGGGCAAGGGAGCAGGCATCGTCTGTTTCGAGCGACCCCCCGACCCGAGCTGGTACTGGCGTGGGGTGCGAGAGGAGCTCACCCGCGAGGAGGTCGACCACGCCCTCCAGGCGGAGAGCTACCGGACGCTGGGCACGGGACGAGGCCTCATCGGCGCGCTCTGCGCGGCCGCTTGGCGGCCAGGCGAGCAGGCCACGTGGGAGCACATCGCCTACCGGGCGCCAGCGCGGTGGGGCACGCCACGCGAGGTGCCCGCCGAAGACCTGGAAGCCGTCGAGCAACGCTACCCCGAGACCTTCGACTGCGTCGACCCGCTCAGCGGGCATACCGCCATGGTCCCCAGAACCCCGTGCCCGGTGCTCTACGGCCTGCGAGCCACCCGGCCCGAACGCCTCGAGCAGGCCTGCCAGGGCATCGGCGGGGAGCCTGTGGACCGCGCCACCCTCTTCCGGACCAACCAGGCCAGCGACGACCACATCGACCCTGATCGCTTGGAGCCCGTGAGGGCTAGCGCGAAACCCGAGGCCATGCGCGGGGGGCACGTCCGGTTGCCGGCGGTCACCCCGAGCGGTGCCGAGGTGACCTGCATGGCCTTCGAGCCCACGGGCCGGCTGCGCCACGCCGTGCTGACCATCCGGCCCGGCGACCAGCTCCTCCCCATCGGTTCCTGGCGAGGCGACCAGGTGAACCTGGAGAAGCTGCTGCACCTCCCGTCCGGCTCCACCGTGCCGGACACCTGCCCAGGCTGCGGGGTCGCCCGGAGCTCAGCCGGCCGCCGAGCCGGGCGGCGCTGCCCGCGTTGTGGCTCCCGGGCGCCTGCAGCGCGCGAGCAAGCCGCTCCCCGCTGGGCCGAGGCGGACGTCAGCGCGCGGCGCCACCTCGCGCGCCCCCTGGACTTGGGCTTGGCACCGGCGATCCTGGCCGTCGCCTCCGAGCTGGATGCGCTCCCGCCATGCCCGGTGGCCTCACCGCGGTGAGGTCGAGGGGCTGGGATCTTGGAGGACGAGCTGGGTCTTGGCGATGCCGAGGATGTCCCCGTGCGCGACCTGCCGGCTCTCCCCCCGCTTGAGCCGGACGCCGTTGACGTACGTGCCGGCGTCTGCCACCCGCAGATCCAGCAGCTCGAAGCCATCTCCCTTCGGGATCAACTCGGCGTGCTCAGCGGACACGTTCGGGTCCGTGGAGAGATGGACGGCCACGCCAGGACGCGAGCCGATCACCCAGCCGCGCGGCGGGTCGCGACCGGCCCGGGTGAGCTGGAAGGCCAGGGGCTCTGGCGAGATTCCGACCAGGACCAGGTGCGGGCACATGCGCTCGATCTCACCCAGCGGCCGGGCTGGGCACCCAGGCGAACGCGTGGGATCCACGAGGCCATCCAAGAGCATGGCCACCGCGTGCACGGCGGCTTCCTCGCGCACGAAGGCTTGCCGGCTGCGCCCTGAGCCTGGTGGAGCCTTGACGCGCTTGACCAGGCCGGCGTCGATGAGCCGGTCGAGGTGATGGCGCACCGCCTGACGCGTGAGCACGCGATCGTGATCCAGGCGTTGATCCTCGCTGACCGGATGGAGCTCGATGGCGTCCAGGGGCTTGGGCTCAGCGAGCAGCCGCACGAGCTCGAGCCGGTTCGGTGAGGCCAAGGCGATCAAGCAATCTTCCAGGGAGAACTCCCCATCGCTGCCTGGGGCATCGTCGCTCTCCGGGGGGCTCTGGCCAGCCCTCTGCGACCGATCCTGCTTAGCGCGCACGTTTGGTCCCCAGGCCGCAGGGCCGTGAACGAGGTAAGAGGGTAGGTTGGGAGAGAATCGGCCAGGCACCGCAGGGTTCTTGGTGTCCAACGCGATGTAGGGTATTGGTCGAGCGCAGAGGCTCGCCATCGCCGGCCTCGGCGGCTCACCACAGGGCCACGAGGAACACAACGGGCCACTGGCCACCACCTTCTTGTACCTCCACCGGGCGAGCCTAGCCTGGCCCCCTGTGGGTCACCGGATCGGGAGAGGGTCCGGACCACGATCCCGTGGCCGTCCATGAGGCCTGGAGGACCCCCTCATGTACCTGACACGCTCAATCCCTCGTCCCTTGCTCGCCGCCGCGCTCCTATCCGGTCTCCTGCTCGCCGGCTGCGTGACGCCCGGCGGGAACCAAGCCGCCTCGACCACCGAGTGCCCCGCCGACTGGACCCGCTACGAGGATCCGGCAGGGGACTTCTCGATCTGCCACCCCGGCGACTGGGCCTCACAAGAGGACGTCTTCGGCGCTCGCGCGGCCTTCTTCCCCGAGGGGGCCATCGGTGCCGGTGGATTCGCAGAGAACGTCAACGTCGTCTTCGAGGCTGGCGCCAGCGACGAAGAGCTCGAAGGGGCGGTCCGTCGATCCATCGCCATGCTCGAACAGTTCATCACGGGTTTCGAGCTCCGCTCAGAGCAGGCCACCGAGCTCGACGGCTCACCGGCCAAGGCCATCACCTTCTCCGGCAGCCAGGGCAACTTCCAGCTCGTCTGGCATCAGGTGATCACGATCCACGACGACAACGCCGTCGTGGTGACCTACACCGTCGAGGATACCGGCCAGAGCGTGCCCACGCCGACCGTCGAGGCGATGCTGGCAGCCTTCGAACTGTTCTAGGGGTCCGTCCACCGGAAAGGCTATGGGCACCCGGGCCCGCTTCGCTGCCTATGGGAGCAACCTGGGAGGTCATCCTGGCCGCCATCCTCGTGTTCGCAGCCCCCATGGCCGGCTGCATCGGCCAGGACGATGACGCACCTGTCGAACCCGCAAGCTCGACCGACACCTCCACCGTGGACAGTGCGGCGAGTGGAGCTAGCGACCTCGTCGACGGTCAAGACGAGCCAGCACCCGGCGCGGCGCCCCAGTGGACCCACGGCGACCACTGGACCTACAACATCAACTTCGATCTGGGCTTCGGGGAGCTCTTGGGCGACCAGACGACCCTGGTTCTCCACGCCACCCAGGGCGGCTACAGCGTGGCCGCCGCCGACCGGAACGCGGCCATCGTCGACCAGTACTTCGACCAGTTCTTCGTCGGCCAGCTCGACACAGATCTCAACCCCGTCGACCAGGACGGCGGGTTCCAGATGTTCGACTTCCCCTTAGAGGACGGCAAGACGTGGACCACCCAGGTCACCACCCAGAACGGGAGCGCCGATCTCGCAATGACGGTCTCGAAGGGCCCCGGCGCCACGTTCGAGATCGTCGGCGAGGCCGACGGGGCCTCCGTCGCGTACACCTACAGCCCGCAAGCCCAGTGGATCACGAGCTACACCTTCACCGCCACAGACTTCAACGGCGAACAGCGCCCCCTGCTCCAGATGGAGCTCATGGACAACGGCGCCAACTTCACGGGCACCTTCACGGTGCTCGACATGGAGGAGATATACTTCCGAAGCGCCTTCGGCGCACCTGTGCCCCAGGGCGGGACCGTGCCCCCGGTCGACACGATCAACGTGCCCGAGGGGTACACCTTCGTCCAGCGCATCGTGGCGATCTTCGGCTTCGACTTCGGCCCACCCACCGCGGGGGCCCACCGCGTCGACATGACCGACCCCGAGGGCCAGCAAAGCACGTTCCAACAGGTTGGGGGCGGCCAGCTCGTCGAGATCCTGACAGACGAACCCCCGGTCACCGGGGACTGGCAGGTCAGCTACGCAGGCCTCGGCTCGAACGTGGCGGTCGTGTTCTTCGCTGGCTTCACGGAGGAGATCGTCGAGTTCACCTCTGAAAGCCACGCGCACCACGGTTGATGGAGTTGCGTGGGGCCAGCGGTCAACGCGGAGACACGGAGCGAACGGAGGAACTGAAGGGGTAGGGTAGTAACGGGAGGAGCGGGATACGCTAGGGGACCGGGGGGAAGGGGGAACCGGGGCTCCACCAACCCGCGTATTATAACGATTACAACAAATCGATGGCGGCTTGATCGATCGTTCGCCCCGCCTCTGGAGCCAGATTAACCGCCATCATCGCCCTGTCGCATCCTTCGCCCCTCAGTCCTGTCCGCCTCCCCCTCCAACCGTGATCCGTTGAACCTCCGTTCGCTCCGTGCCTCCGTGTTGGATCCTCCGTCCTCTCCGCATCTCTCCACCCGGGAGGCCCACCGAACCTTTATCAACCGTTCACCTCTCCTTGGGGACGTGGTCCTCGATAGCCTCGGCGAGAGCCTGCGCGACACCCTGGCCAAGGTGGCCAACGCGGGCCGCATCGACGAGGATCTCGTGAAAGAGATCGTCCGCGACATCCAGCGCGCCCTGCTCAAAGCCGACGTGAACGTCAAGCTGGCCCTCCAGCTGACCCGCTCGATCCAGAAACGGGCGCTCGAGGACAAGCCCCCGGCCGGAGCCAGCCCCCGCGAGCACGTGGTCCGCATCGTGTACGAGGAGCTCGTGGACATCCTGGGCGAGAGCCGGGAGCTCCCCCTCAAGAAGCAGACCATCATGATGGTGGGCCTCTACGGGCAGGGGAAGACCACGACCACGGGCAAGCTGGCCAAGTACTACCAGCAACGCGGCATGCGCGTGGGCCTCATCGCGGCTGACGTTCACCGGCCAGCCGCCTACGACCAGCTCAAGCAGATCAGCGAGCAGGTCAAGGCCCCCTTCTACGGGGACCCGGACGCCGACGAGGACGACGCCGCCAGCGTCGTCGAGGCGGGCATGGAGGCGCTGGAGAACAAGAGCGACATCATCATCGTGGACACCTCGGGCCGGCACAGCCTGGACGAGGACCTGGTCCAGGAGATGAGCGATGTCTTCGACGTCGCCGACCCGGATGAGAAGATCCTCGTCATCGACGCCACGGTCGGCCAGCAAGCCGGCCCCCAGGCCCAGACCTTCGATGAGGCGATCGATCTCACCGGCGTCGTCTTGACCAAGCTCGACGGCTCGGCCAAGGGCGGCGGTGCGCTCTCAGCGGTGGCAGAGACGGGCGCGCCCATCGTCTTCGTCGGCGTGGGCGAGGGCATGGCGGACATCGAGACCTTCGATCCCGCCCGCTTCATCTCGCGGCTGCTCGGCATGGGCGACATCCAGACCCTGCTCGAGAAGGCCCAGCACGCGGTGGCCGACGAGAAAGAGGCCGAGGAGACCGCCCAGAAGATCCTCTCCGGCAAGTTCAGCCTCCTCGAGCTCCGAGAGCAGATGCAGATGCTCTCCAACATGGGACCGCTCGGCAAGATCGCCGACATGATCCCTGGTGTGGGTGGCATGAAGGGCAAGCTCCCGAAAGGTCACATGGAGCAGTCCCAGGACCAGATGGGCAAGTTCATGGTCATCATGGACTCCATGACCGAGGAGGAGATGCGCAACCCGGACCTCGTCAAGGGCTCCAGGCTCAAGCGCATCGCCATGGGTGCCGGCGCCGAGCCCAAGGACGTCAAAGCGCTGCTCAAGTACTACGACATGAGCAAGCGCACCATCAAGGGCCTCTCAGGCAACCGCAAGATGCAGAAGCGGCTCATGCAGCAGCTCGACATGGGCGATCTGCCCGACGAGCTGAAGTGAGTCAGACCCGCCGGAACGTCGTGCCCGGTCGGTAGGTGACCGAGCCGTTCTCGTAGCGCTCGATCAGACCCGCCTCGGTGAGCTTGTCCAGATGGAAGGCCACCGCACCCGGGTTGGCCTCGAGCTCGCGCGCCATCTCCACGAGCGAGCGGGGCTGGTCGTGCACCATCTCGACGATGGCCTCGCGTGTTGGGTGGCTTAGCAGGTGCTCGCGCACCGCCTCGCTGCGCCGGCCCACGGGGAAGTGGACCCGGCAGCGGCCCTGGGCGCGGTGCCCGATCATGTCCGCGTCCTCCAGCACGCGCAGGTGGTGGCGAGCGGTGGAGCGCGAGAGGTCCAGCTCCTCGCTGATCTCTTGGAGCGACAGGCCGGGGTGCTCCTTGAGCAGGCTGTAGACCGCTGCGCGCGTCTCGTGGTCGAGCACCTCGTCCCGGTTGATGCGCGTGTAGAGCGGGATGAGCGGCAGGAAGCGTCGAAGGCCACGAGCCGACGGGCGCATGTGCGTGGCGGCAAGCGCGGCTGCGGCTGCAGCCGCGGTGACGTCCGCGTGGAGCAGCGCCTCGGCCATGCTCGGGCCTTCCGTGGTTGGGGTGCTGGCGAGCACGAGCTCGTCCATGGTGGTGGCCTCGGCCTCGCCGTCGTCGCTTGTGAGCTGGATCTCGACCACGACCCCCTCGGGAGCCGGGAGCAGATCCAGGGTGACAGGCAGGGTGAGCAGCTCGTCGCTGGAGCTGAGACGCAGGCGCTGATCATCGGCTTGGACCGAGACACCAGCGGCCTCGACGGCTAGCGATGGGTCCTCGGTGGTTGCCTGGACCGCGAGCTCGGCGTCCACGGGCTGGTCCGTGCTGGCCTCGAGCGAGGCGCCCGCTTCGCTCAGCTCGACCGTCGTGAGGGCGGCGGGGTCGTCTGCCGAGCCCCCAACAGGGAGCAGGGCGCCGACGAGCAAGAGGAGAGCGAGCTGTCCCAAGCGTGGTCACCTGTACGCTTGGACCGCGTTGTAGGGGTTAAAAGTTTGATGGTCACGTCGTTGAGTTCCAAAGGGCCCGATCGGCGGGCAGCGTGGCCAAGGATGGGCTGGCCTGCGGGGTGGTTGTGTGACCCGCGGCGAGGGTGAGAGATCGCTTCTGCCGCGGGTCTCGAGCTGCAGAGGGTCGGTCCCTCTACGAGCCCGGCAAGGGGTGCCGCTGGGGGTTGGGGGCCCGCCGGTGGTGAAGCCGACGGAGGGGCAGGGGAGGGTGCCCCACCAGGGGAGGTGAGGAGCGAATCGCCGGTTGGCGACCCTGGGCCCCGGTCCGTGTCCAGCGTCCCATCCCTTCCATTGCTCCTGCGGGAGGCGGAGCAGCCCCAGCAAGGATTCTAACACTTATAATAGTTTGTATGGTTCGAACTGTAGTCAACGATTATCAGGCGTACCTTTTTGAGAGGGCTGCCCCTGCGAGGCCCATGGGCGAACACCGCCCCGGAACGACGAGCCCGAACCCTGCCGATGCCCCGGTCTGTCCCCTGGACTTCCGCTACGGGGACGAGGAGATCAAGGGGGTCTTCAGCGAGGCGGGCAAGCTCTCACGCATCCTCCAGGTCGAAGCCGCCCTGGCCCGCGCGCATGCGCGAGCTGGCACGATCCCCTCCGAGGCAGCCGACGAGATCGCCCTCAAAGCCACCCTGGACCACGTCACCCCGACCCGGGTCAAGGAGATCGAGGCCGAGATCCGCCACGACCTCATGGCTGTCGTCGTCGCCCTCACAGAGCAGTGCGAGGGGGATGCTGGCCGCTACGTCCACCTTGGAGCCACGAGCTACGACATCATCGACACCGCCAACGCGTTGATGATGCGCCGCGGGATCGACATCCTCGAGGGCGAGCTCGCCCGCCTCGAGCGCGCGCTTGCCACGCTGGCCCGGAGCTACCGGGAGACCCCCTGCCCCGGTCGAACCCACGGCCAACACGCCGTCCCGACCACCTTCGGCTACAAGATGGCCACCTTCCTGGCCGAGACCCACCGTCATCGAACGCGCCTGGTCGAAGCCAAGGATACCTGTCTGGTGGGCAAGATGATGGGGGCGGTGGGCAACGGCGCTGCCTTCGGTGAGCAGGCCTTCGAGATCGAGCAGCTGGTTGGGGAGGAGCTCGGGATCCCCATGGAGATCGCGCCCACCCAGATCGTGGCCCGCGATCGCTACAACGAGGTGTTCGCGCAACTCGCCAACCTGGCCACCAGCCTGGAGAAGTTCGCCACCGAGATCCGCAACCTCCAACGCAACGAGCTGGGCGAGGCCGCCGAGGGCTTCGAGGCCTCCAGCCAGGTGGGCTCGTCCACCATGGCCCAGAAGAAGAACCCCATCAGCAGCGAGAAGGTCACGGGCTTGGCCCGCATCGCCCGCTCGCTTCTCACCCCGGCCTACGAGAACGCTGTCCAGTGGCACGAGCGCGACCTCTCGAACTCGTCCGGAGAGCGCTTCATCCTCCCGCACCTGTTCGTGCTCACCCACGAGTGCGTGGCCACCATGGCCGACGTCTTCACCGACCTACAGGTCAACGAGGAGCGCATGCTCGAGAACCTCCACCTCACCCCCACGATCACCGCCGAGGCCGTGGTCATCGGCCTCACGCACCTGGGCCTGGGTCGACAGGAGGCCCACGAGGTGGTCCGTCAGGCCGCCATCCACGCCCGTACCACCGAGGATTTCCGAGAGGGTCTGTTGGGCCAGGAAGAGGTGTCCAGCCGTCTCAAGCCCGAGGAGCTCGACGAGCTGCTCGATCCCGCCAACTACCTGGGCAAAGCCCCCGAACTCGTGGACAGGGTCCTCGAGGAGACGGGTCACCAGGCCTAAGGCTCCGAGAGAGAAGGTACGGGCCAGCGCCGGGCTGTGGTGGCCCGGCACTGCCCGTCAGCTTCTCCCGGCACGAGGCCGGGAGGGGAGGCTTTGGGAGGGGACGCGACAGCTCCGACTCGCTGTGCTCCCCGAAAGATCCGGGAAGGCTGACCCGAAGCCGTCGCGTCGCAGGACGACCCCTGCCAGGGGTTATGAGCCGTGTGGCTCGGCAACCGAGAGGTTGCGCCTCGGCCGTGGGGCCCCTGGTCCTCGGTCATCTCAGGAAGAAAGGGGAGGGGGGAGGTGGGACCCGGCCGGTTGCGACCGGGTCCCGGGATACCCGCGAGCCAAGCGTCCTATGGAACTGTGAGGCAGCTGGCTGTCCCGCAGGCATCCGCTGGGGGGTTCGGAAGCAGCCCCAGTTCCAAGAGGGGGCTTGGGCGGGCCCGGGTTGGGTTCAATCTTTCAGGCCCGCGATGGCTGCTCCGCGCCGCCGAGCTCGCGAGGCCCTCATGAACGCGTCGGTGGTGCACCCAAACGGTTGCACCTCGCCGCGGATGGATCTCGGATGGAGCTCGTTCGGGTGCATCAAGCCTGCTCAAAGGCCAACGGCCTGGAACCCGGGCGGTGGGCCGAGCCAGAGTTGAGCCAGCCAGACCGCCAGCCAGGCGACCAGCCAGCCACCGAACAGGGCGCGCACGGGAGAGCGCCACGGTTCCGGGAGAAGCGGGCCACCGAAGGTCGCGCCGACGCCGAGCAGCGGGATGGCAGCCCAACCGCCCCAGAAGACCCCGTAGTACGCCAGGATCCAGAGGAACGGGAGAAGGCTGCCTGCCAGACCCTGGCCATGCGCGATGCCCCACCAGCCGATGGCGTAGGCCAGAAACGAGATCGGGGCAGCGATCAAGGGCTTCGGCAGGGCCACGGTCCGCAAGGTCGCCGAGCCTTAAACTAACCGGTCCACCAGGGCCGCAGCTACGGCGATGAGGATCGCGCCGAGCGCGACACCCCACCGGGTCAGCTCGCCTGGTTCGGTGAGCACCTCGCGCAGGTCCACGAGCATGCACCCACCGCATCCCCCATGAACGCGACGATGAACCATGACCCGAGACGGGCGGCAACGTTATGGTCCTTGAAACGAACATGGGTGTTGGGCTGAGGGCGCTGTGGAGGCCGAACTTGCACTCAGGGTGACAGCTGCGGCGGCGACGGCGGTGTTCGCCCTCCTCCTGTTCACCAGCAACCCGAAGAAGGCTGCCAACCAGTTCCTAGGCTTCTTCCTGCTCCTGATCGCAGCCAACCAGGCAGCCGAGGGCGTCCGGCACCTCATCACGGATCCCGGCGCGGACCTCATCGCGTTCAGGGTCGCATCGGTGCTCGCCTCCCTGGATCCCTTCTTCCTGTACTACTTCGCAGCGATCTACCCGGAACGCAACGCGCTCTGGAAGCCGAGCCGCCTGGCCGCCGTGGGCCTGCCGGCCATCGCGCTGGCCGGGCTGAGCATCGCGCGCGTCGACGTCCCCTACACCATCGGTCTCAGCACGGTGACCGAGATCGGGTGGGCGACGTACACCGCCATCGTCTACACCATCGTGCTCGTGCACATGGGCCGCCAACTCGTGCGCGACAAGGGCCCCAGCCCCCTGCGCTTGCTCTTCCCCGCCGTCGCCGTGGCGACCCTGCCAGCCTGGCCCCGGGTGCTCACGGTGCTCTACCGACGCGTCCTGAGCTTCTCCCCCTCCATCGAGACAGGCGCGCTGGCCATGCTGGGTCTCTACGTTCTGCTCATGGTTGGGGGGATCGCCTACGTGGTGCGCCTGATCGGGATCCACCGCGCGGTGGTCCCCCAGCACCGCCAGGTGGCCTGGTTGAGCCTGGCGATCTCCTTCGCGCTCGCCGTCTTCCTCTACCTGCGCTACCCTCTCGACCTCCTGGAGGCCGCCGGCGTCACCGACGGAACCATGGGGGCGGGCTTCGTCCCGCTGCTCGCGCTGGGGGCAGGTGTTCGGTGGACGACCTTCTCCGTGCTCGTCTCCCTGGCGGTCCTGCGTCACGAGCTGCTCGGCATGAGCCTGGCCTGGCGCCGGCGCTCAGCCCGCATCCTCATCGCGCTGGTCTTCATGGTTGGCGCCGTCGGCGTCGCAGCCCTGGTGGGATACGGCTTCCAGGCAGGCGGCCTGGATCCGCGACCCATGGACGTCGTGGTCCTCGTGCTGGTGCTCATCGCCTCCCAAGGGTTCCAGTCCCTGGTCGACGTGGTGGCCGAGAAGCTCTACCGGGTCCCCATGCCCGGCGATCTCTCTGGTGCCGTGGAGACCTACCAGCGCGCCGCAGAGCAGGCCATGGAGGAGGGCCGCGGTCTCGACGAGGACGACACCCTCGACCGCCTGCGCGAGGAGCTGGGCATCGACCCGCGCACCGCCCGGGTGACCCACAGGATGGTGCGTGCCGCGACCACCGCACCTCTTGAGGAGGGGAGCACGATCCAAGGCCGCTACCGCATCGTGCGCCTGCTCTCCCACGGTGCCACCGGCGGGGTGTTCCTGGCCGAGGACGAGCTCCTGGAACGCAAGGTCGTGCTCAAGGAGCTCTCCGGTGGCCACCAGGCCCTCCGCACGAACGCGCTGGAAGAAGCCAGGGTGGCTGGCGGGCTGGACCACCCCAACGTGCTCACCCTCTACGACGTTCTCCAGCGGGGCCCATCGGTCGTGCTCGTCACTGAGTACGCCTCCGGCGGATCCTTGGCCGACCGCCTGGCCCGCGCTGGCGAGATCGACCCATCCGAGGCGGTGGACCTCGCCGCCGCCGTGCTCTCCGGGCTCGAAGCCATCCACCTTGAGGGCATCGTGCATCGGGACGTCAAGCCCTCGAACATCCTGCTCCTGGCTGACGGGACGCCGAAGATCGCGGACTTCGGGATCGCGCGCGTGCGGCGAGGCATCACACAGACCTTCTCGGAATCCGGGCCCTTCACCGGCACGCCTGCGTTCATGGCGCCCGAGCAGTTGAGAGGCGAGATCGCAACGCCCGAGACCGACATCTACGCCGTGGGGCTCATCCTCAAGAAGGCCATCGGACCCAACCTCCCGGAGACCCTGGCGCCCGTGATCCGCCAGGCGCTGGCCGATGAGCCCGAGGCCCGGTTCGCATCAGCCGCCGAGATGCGCCACGCGCTTCTCGAAGCCGCCCGCGCCCCGGATCTGGCGGGGATCGCTCCAGCTTGACGCGCCAGGCCCAGGGCCACGCCGCCACAGCGAGCCGGCGCAAGCCGCGCTAACCGCGGAAGACGAGCAGCGAGCGCCCGACCCCGATGATGTCCCCGGTGGCGAGCTTGCAGGTGCTCTCCCCGAGCGGGGCCCAGTTGACCTGAGTCCCGTTGCGGCTTTCCTCGAGGTCCTCGATGAAATGCGTACCGTCCTCGTACCAGATGCGGCTGTTCGCCTTGCTCACGTAGGGGTCGAAGTCGAGAGGGACGGAGACGTTGAGGCTGCGGCCGATGATCCACTCGGTCGTGCCATCTGCGTCGGGATCCACGCGGAACGTGCGTCCCTCCGAGAGCCCTCGCACGAGCACCAAGGTCGGCTGGTCGAGGTCCAAGCCGTCGCCGCTCCCCTCCGAGAGGATGGTCTCGCCGTTGGGCGGGAGGCTAGGACGCACGGAGGCCAGCTCACGGAACTCCTCGGCCAGCGAGAAGAGGCGCTGGTGATCCACGACGTACTCGATCGTCGGGCCGTAGGAACGCTCGGTCTCCCTGGCCGCCACCGCCCCGGCACTGATCAGCCGATCCAGGTGCTCCTTGACGGACTGGCGCGACATGGGACGCTCGCGCCCACTGCTCGGCGTCGAGACTTTAAGCTCTTTTAACACGTGCGGGTCGCGCAGTTGCCGGATGAGCGTCAAGCGCACCGGGTTCGAGAGCGCGGAGAGGGCGTCAGCGAGCCGCTTGTCCTCGGGGGTGGGCTTCGCGGGGGGCACACGCACCTAGATTCTTGACCGGTGAAAAGCTCTCCGAGGGGCATCTGTGGCAGTCGACTGCCTGCCATCGCGCTCAAGAACCGCTTAGAGCCTGTTGCAGGGCCTCAAGCCCCTTGGGGTGCTCGTCGAAGTAGGCGCGCACCTCGTTGAGTTGGGCGTTGACAGCCGCCGCTGTCGCGATCTTCAAGTCGAGGGGATGGAGCCCGCCCGCGAACGCCTCGGCCAACTCGTCGTAGGAGGCGAAGGTGAGCGGGCCTCCGAACTTCTCCGGCCGGTCGACCACGAAGCCCTCCCGCGCGGTCAGCCCGGGGAAGACCACGAGGCGCAGCAGCTCGAGCAACGGGTTGCCCTCGAGCTCACCTTGCGGGCAATACGCACCCTTCACCTTCTCCTCGACCTCCTCGGGGGTATCGTGGAGGAAGATGCCGGACTCAGGCTTGGACTTGGACATCTTGCCAGCCGTCGGATCCATGCGGCCCCCCTGCTCGGTGAGCGAGGGCAACAGCGGTGTGTGGAGCGCTACCGGCGCCTCCCTGCCCAGCTTGCTGGCCACGTCACGCGCGAGCATGTGGGCGTGGCGCTGATCCATGCCGCCCAGGGCCAGATCGAAGCTGCCGTAGTAGATGTCGGCCACCTGCATGGCGGGGTAGATCGTCTTGCCGTAGTCCAGATCGGCCTCGCCGGCCTCGCGCCCCATGATGCTCATGGCGCGCTTGATCCGGTTGAGCGTGCTGGCCTTGGCCACGCGCAGCACCATGGCCCAGTAGTCGGCATCACCCACCCACTCGCTGGCGTACGTGAACCGGACATCCTCGCGCACCCCCAGCGCCTTCATGGCCTCCTCCATGTAGATACCGCAAGCCTGGATGCGGTCGAGCTCGCCGCCGAGCTTGTCGTTGATCTGGGCATGCCAGTCGGCCAGCAGGATGGTGACATCGAAGCCGGCCTCCTGGAGGTCGCGCACCTTGCGCGCGCAGATGAGCCAGCCGAGATGCGCGGTCCCACTGGGCTCGAAGCCGATGTAGGCGGTGGGCTGCTGCTGATCGAGCAAGGCGTCCAGCTCGTCCTCGGTGACGACCTCCTCGACGTTGGCGAGCACGCGCTCCCGCTTGGTGGGCATCAAGACGCCAGAGGGTGGACCCGTTCAAAACGGTTGAGGTTGGGGGCGGGGACGGACGACCTAGATCACGAAGGGCTCGAAGAAGCTCGAAGGGCACGGAGGGGAACGAACGTGTCCGGCTACTCGGCGGGGGGGCCGGGTCAACAGACGAGGCGGCTTGCTTCCGCTGGCGTCCGAAGAGCCTGCTGCCCGCTGTCTCCTTGGCGTTCCACCGGGCCCTCTTCCTCTGGTCTTCGTGTCCTTGGTGGACCTTCGAGCACTCTGTGATCGGCCGTCGTCATCTCAGGAGTCCTCTTCCTCCAGCGGATGCGCCCGGCGGTGGGAGCGCAGGCCGAGGTAGACCGGCAGGCCGGCCAGGATGATCAGCGTCCCGTAGAGGCTGCCGATGGGGTCGTCGAGCACGAGGTTGGCGGTGAAGGCGAAGGAGAGGATGACGAAGAGGATCGGGACCCAAGGGTAGAGGGGGACCCGGTAGGGGCGTGGGAGGTCCGGTTGGTCGGTGCGTAGCTTCATCACGGCTAGCCCGGCCAGGCCCACCCAGAGCCATGTGGCGAAGATGACCAGCTCGATGAGGTTCTCGAAGGTGCCGAAGAAGAAGACGAGCAGGATCGACCAGACACCCTGGACGACCAGGGCCGTGGTGGGCGTGGCGAACTCCTCGTGGACGCTGGTGAACGCCTCGAAGAAGATGCCATCACGGCCCATGGCGAAGGGGATGCGTGGCCCGGTGAGGATGACCGCGTTGCACGTGCCGAAGATGCTCACCAGCACGCCTGCTAGGATCACGTTGGCCAGCACGTCCCCGCCGATGATGCGGGCCGTGACGCCGGCCGGCGACTCGGCTGCGCTCACATCCGCGCCCAGGCGCTGTTGGATGCCGGCCAGGCCGTCGCCGCCGAGCACCTGGACGTAGGCCAGGTTGGCCAGGAAGTAGACCACGATGACGGCCAGCGTCCCAGCGATGAGCGAGATGGGTAGGTTGCGGTCCGGGTCCTGGATCTCCTCGGCCACCTGGGTCGAGTTGTACCAGCCGTCGTAGGCCCACAGCGCAGGGACCAGGGCGACACCGAAGGCCACCATGAGGCTCCCGGAGCCCGTGACCGCCTCGGCTGGGATCGAGACACCGTCGGCGGCCCAGAAGAAGGCGGCCACGCCGAGCACCACCAGGGCGGCCACCTTGATGGCCGTGGTGATGGTCTGGACCCAGCCGCCGAACTTGACGCCGACGTAGTTGACGCCGGTGAGGAAGACGATGAGCGCGATGCCCACGAGGGTGACGTCGAGCCCGCCGCCGATGTACGCCCCGCCCTCCACCTCACTTAGAAGCGAGCCGAAGGCCAGGGCCAGCGCGCTCACGGATGCTGCTTTCCCGATGAAGAAGCTCGACCAGCCCTGCAGGAAGGCCAGCCCGTTGCCGTAGGCCTCCCGGATGTAGGCGTACTGGCCACCGGACTCCGGGTAGGCGGCTGCCAGCTCGGCGAACGTGAGCGCGCCGAGCAGCACCAGGAAGCCGGCCACGACCCAGACGCCGAGGATGAGCAAGGCCGACGGCTCGATGCCTCGGCGGAAGAACTCCCAGGCGACGATCTGCGGGCCGAAGAAGATGCCCGAGCCGATCATGGAGCCGACCACGACGCTGGTGGCTGCGATCGGTCCCAAATCGCGCCGGAGCTCCACGCGTGAGCACCCCTGGACGGGTTCAAAGAGCTTCGCCCCGAGGCAAGGGCCTCAGGGGCTCGGATCGCGTTACAGCGGCCGCGTCGGGATCGCGCGGGTCACCCGGCGCCGCGCCCGAAGCCCTCTCCGGGCAGAGTGGCGCTAGGCTCGTAGTGGACCACGCTAGGCGTGACAGAGATGGCGTAGCTTGGATCCGCGACCTCTTGGCCGCCGCTGATCTGGACGGTGATGGTCCACTCGCCCTCGCCTGGCATGGCGGTCTGATCGAGGGCCGCCTGTTCGGCATCCGTCTGGTTGGAGGCCTGGACGCTGAGACCCGCTGGGGGCTCCTGGAAGAGCGCGTCGGCCTCGCAGCTGCCAGCGCCGGACTCGGCGGTGGGCGTGGCTGTGATCGTGAAGTCGCAGTCGGCCGACGAGCCGTTGGGGCCCTCGACGGTGACCGTGACCGTGTCGTCGTTGACCTGGCGACCGTTGGCGGTCACGTCGACGGTGAAGATCGCGCGGGCGAGCATGCTCTCGTTGAGAGTGGTCGTGAGCTCGTAGGTGCCGGGTCCACCGCCGTCGGTGAGCTCAGCGAGCGCGGTGGCCTCGCCCTCTTCCCAGGAGACGGCGAACTCGACGGCGCCTTCCTCCTCGTAGAGGACGACCCCGATGATCGAGGCCGCTAGCACGACGACGCCTACTCCTAGGATCACTCCATCGACTCTGTTCACCATCAGCATCCCCTGGGGAGACTAGCCAACGAGCACGCCCTCTTTAACGTTTCTTGCTCACTCCAGCGTGGCGTGCCGGCTCGCCATGGAGGCCTCGTCCTCCCCGAGCACGGACATCAGCTCAGCCACCACGCCGTCGAAGAGCAGGTTGGCGGCGGCCTCGAAGCGCGTGCCGAGGGGAGCCAGCTCGGTCGAGCGCTGGGTGGCCGCGTTGACCGGGAGCAGGATGGTCAGATCACAGATCTCGGCCAGGGCACTCTCCGGGGACTCGGTCACGCAGGCCACGCGAGCGTCCAGGTCCTTGGCGATCTGCGCTGTCAGGGTGACCGAGAACGTCTCGCCGGAGCCGCTGACCAGGAGCACCAGGTCCTCGTCCCGCACCGGGGGGGTGCTCGTCTCGCCTACGAAGTAGGTGTTGAAGCCCAGGTGGCCCAGGCGGATGGCGAAGGCGCGGGCCATCATGCCCGATCGTCCGCGGCCGAAGATGACCACGTGGCGGGCTGCCTGCAGGTCGTCGATGAGCTGTGCGATGGCCGAGCGGTCGACGCGCTTGAGGCTCTCTCGCGCCTCGTCGAGGAGCAGGTCGCCTGCGGCGTCGAACCGATCCAGCCCATCTAGCCGATCCAACCCGATGCCTCCTCAGGAGCCAGCCACGGCGGCGAAGGACTCGGCCCGTTCGACCTTGTCCAGCAGGCGCTCGAGCTTGATCTTCATGTGGACCGCGTCGTGCTCCACGATGGGGCTGACCGAGATGATCGTGATGTCGTAGCCGCTTTCGAGCACGACCTCGCCGAGCAGGTCGAAGTCGAGATCGCTCTTCTTGATGGGGATGTGGGAGAGCTCGTTGTTCTGCGCGTACTTGACGCCGGTGAAGTACGTGTAGTACTTGTCCAGGCCGAGCCGGTCCACGGTCTCGAAGACGTCCTCGAAGTCCTCGCGCGTCTTGAGGCCGCCGTTGGAGCGCGCGTGGATGTGGGCGAAATCGATGACGGGGATGATGCCCTCGCCGATCTCGTCGCACAGGTCGATGATCTCCTCGAGCGTACCGAAGGTCTGCTGTTTGCCCATGACCTCCAGGCCGAGGTCGACCTGGTAGTTCGAGTCGTGGAAGAAGTCCCGGGCCATGGTGGCGTTCTCGAAGATCTTCTCCCGGGTCTCGGCCTTGTCGAGCGAGGTGTAGAAGCCGGGGTGGCAGACCACCACGTTGGCCCCCATGACGTCGGCCATGTGGCCGCTCATGATGATCTTGTCCACGGAGCTGGCCACGACCTCCTCGTCGTCCGAGCCGAGGTTGGTGTAGTAGGGGCTGTGGACCGAGAGCTGGATGTCGAGCTCCTTGGCGGTTTGCCCCACCTCCTCGGCGTACTCCTCCTCGATGCGGATGCCTCGCGAGAACTGGACCTCCATGGCGTTGAGGCCGAGCTCGTGCACGAACTTGACGCCGTCGTTGAGGGTTCGACCCTTGCAGGACAGCGGGACGCCGGCGGGACCGAGGTGGATCACGTGGTTCCTCTCCGTGTGGTGGTGAGCTCTGGCTGGCTGCCATCGGCTCCCCCGCACTTAGCGAAGCAACCTGTATCCATGCCCGCATTTAACCATTTCGCCGATGTGGGGGTTGAGGGGGTTGGGTGGAGGCTGGCTGGGTTGGGTCATGGCTGGGACGGAACCAGGAAATCGAGGCTGCGGATGGCGCGGTTCCCCGCTGCGTCCGTAGCCTGCACCGTCAGGGTATGCAACCCAGGCTCCTGGTCTCTCAGGTCCAGCGTCCACCGCCCGAAGCCCCGCGAGCTGCCGGGAGCAGGCTCGCCGTCGAGCAGGAACTCGTATGTGGAGAACGAGGACCCTGCCCCAGAGAGCTCTGGGTCTTTGGCGATGAACTCGAGGGTCGGCTGACCTGAGAGAACAGTGTGTGGTGTCTCGGGATCCAGGGGGCGGGGGGCGACCGGCCGTGCCTCACCCTCGCCACTCCCCTCGGGTTCGGCCACCCAGACGCGCACATCGTCGATCCGCACGGCCCCTTGGCTACCCGGCGCTTCGGTCCCCGGGGCGAGTTCCCTGAGTGACCGGTGCCCCGGATCCATGGAGATCGCGATCGAGACCAGCTGGCTGTCGAGCAGGTGCCTAGGGGCTTCCCCTGAGCTCAGCGCCCCTTCATCTAGGAAGTCGGCCAGGCCCAGGTGCAGCCGCACCCAAAGGCGCTCAGGCAGCTGCTTGCTCGCCTCCAGGGAACGCGAGGTACCGTTCGCGTCGATGAGATCGGCCGTCACGAGGACCGAAGCGTTCGGCCAACTCCCGTGGGCATCCAGAGTGACCCCTGCGAAGCCTGCCGGGCCCCCCGGGTAGGGCTGGGTCAGGTTGCCACCCGGTCCACCTAGCGCGAGGACACCGCGGCTACCGCCGGGCGAACCTGGATGGAGCGGAAGCGGGCTCTCCTCGTCCAGGGCATCCACCGCGAGCCCACCGCTGACGAACCAACCGTCGAGCCCATCCCGGAAGTCCCCGTTCCGGGCCACATCCCGGGTATCCGGCCGACTGAGAGGATCCAGGCGGTCCCGGATGCTGAGCTGCTCGACCACGTCAGGGTAGCCATCGAGATCACCGTCACCCGCCACTACGGTATCGTCGTGTGCGATCGCACCGGGCCCCGGAGGCCCACGGAAGCCAGACAGGTGCAGGATCGAGGGCGCTGTCCTGTCGGTCTGGAAGGCGAGCGTGTCCACGGGCCCCGGGTTCCCAGCGTGGTCGATGGACCACGCCGTCAACGTGTGGGTGCCTTCAGGGCCCTCGATGTGGATCGGGCCGGTGGCGCTCTGAACGGGACCGTCGTCGATCTGGTAGTAGGATGCAGCGACGCCGGTGGTCTCGTCTGCCGCATCCACCCGGAACGTCCCTTCAGGCGTAAGGAAGCGCCCGTTCGGGTTCTCTACGAGGCCCATGCCGGTGATCGTGGTGATCGGCCCGGTCCCATCGAGCACGACGGTCATGGTCCGGTTGGTGGCCCGGGGCTCGCCCGAGGCGGTCTCGGCCTTGAGTGATACCGTCAACGGGTAGCGTCCCTCTGGGACAAGGCCGGGATCTGTGGGGAGTAGACCGATGGTGACCTGCCGAGCTCCGGCGGGTGGAAGCTTAGCAAGAGGGATCTCGCCTGGGCCGGCGAGCTCGAACGGCCCATCCGGCGAGAGCTCGATCCGGGCGGTCACGTTCTCCAGGGCCTCTGCTCGCCCCGTCTCGAGCGCGACGAGCGTCACGTGGATCTCGGTCGCGTTGGGCTGTGCGGGGATCTCGGGTGGGGCGACGAGACCGGGGCGGCCATCCTGGATCGGGGTCTCCCGGGCATGGAGGGCGGTGGGGATCTCGGCTCCGCGAGCTGCCCGTAGCTCGGTGCGAACCTCGAACGACCGGCCCGCGGCATCCGGGATCTGCACGTCGTAGTTGTTGGGGCCCGTCTGGCGCACCACCGCTGGGAACTCGGTCACCATCCGGCCAACGGAGGGCAGGTGGCCGGCCCTACGGCCCTCGTCGTCGACCACGGTGAAGCTCACCTCACCCGTCGAGGGGGCGACCAAGGAGAGGATGACGTCCTTGGCGTCGGCGGCTGCAGTGTACGTCATCGTGTGGAGTGGCTCCATGGCGGTGAGGGTTGCAGATGCGAAGAGCTCGTCGGTCGGGGCGAGTGTTCCTATCTGGCCACCGTTGGCCACCCCATCGATGGTCGCAGGGGCCAGGACCAACGGGTTCTGCTGCATCCTCGTCTCGACGACGAAGCTCCCAAGCCACACGCGGTCATCGATCCGGATCTCGTACAGGACCGGGTTCTCGGTGACCGGTCTGGAGGTATCGGATCCCAAGACGCCGCCCGTGCAGGCATCCGTGGCTGCGCTCATGAGCGGGAAGCGGAGCGGGATCTCCTGGACCCGATCCGGATCCCCGATCAGCTCCACCGTCTGAAGTCTGGGGGTACCAAGCGCGTGCTTGCCTGGCCCGCAGGGGCCCAGGGTCAGCTCGGGACGGTCATCGACCAAGGTCTGCGTGATGACCTCTGCATGCAGTGGAAGCGGTTGGGTCCCGCTCGGTCGCTCGATGGTGCTGGGGTTCTTGACAGTGATCTCTGCCTCGCCCATGCCGAACGAGACGCCTCCCGGGGAAAATGGCAGCTCCGCGGACCGCTCGCCCGAGGGAACCGGGGCCCCGCTCTGGGCCCCGTCCGGCGCAACCCACTCGATCGTCACGTTGCGACCGTGGCCGAAGAAACCCCCGGTGAAGCCGCTTTCCAGTGTCGTGTCGACGTAGTTCTGGAAGAGGATCGGGATGTCAACCATCTCGCGAGACCAGCCGAGGGCGACGTTCGTCGAGGAGAGGAAGCTGGCCTCCAGAGGCTCGCGAACGTCTTGGCGCGCTTGGTGGACCTGGCGATCCAGGGAGCCATCCAAGAAGCTCGCACCCCAGCCGATGAGCAGGGAGCAGGCGGCGCCTGCCAGGAACGGGGCGGCTGGAGCGGTCAGGCAGACGGCACCCTCAAGGAGCAGTCCGCCGAGGGCAGGTCCTGCGCGCAGGAACGTGGCGAGCCAGGCCATCCGCTCGCGCGTCTCGAACCGGTCCAGGGCCTGCCCGCTGAACCGACCGTAATTGTCCGAGAGCTCCTGGAGATCGAAGATCGGATCGTGCCCGTCGCTGGGACCGCCTGCGAGCCACGGCAAGTCCGGAACATGCAGCCGATGGCTGGTCTCTCCAGCGCTGTACCGGTTGATCTTTTGCCCCATGATCCGGAGGACATCGCTGAGCGCCCGTACATCGAGTTCTGGGGAGACCTCCACAGAGCTGTTGCCGATGAACCGGTCGAGATGGAAGCTTAAGGAATCAGTCGCGAGGTCCCCCAAGGCGCCGAACGCAAGCTCTCGAGCGGCGTTCACCTCGAGCTTGCTGAGCACAGCGTTCTGGCGGCGGTCCACAGGGCGATCCTGGCAGCGCGCCTCAACCGACTGCCCTTCCGTCGCCTCGGTCAGCATCGTGCGCAGCGATTCGGCGCGAGAGCTGAAAACGGTGAACGGGTCCATGGGCGGGCTGGCCCGCAGGAGCCACCCGTCGTCCACGTCGCTCTGGGGATGGTCCACCAAGTCCTCGAGCTCACGAGCGATCGTGGTGTACGTCAGGGCTCCATCGATCTCCGAGATCCGCTGTTGATCTAGAGCATCCGCCCCGAGGTCGAGGATCTCGCTGAGTGCGCTTCCCGTGATCTGGCCCGCCCCTGCAAAGCTCCTGTCGATGGCGGCCTGGAGCTCGGCGGTGGTCTGGAAACGAGTTTGGAGGACATCAGGTGACATCCCTTCCAGCGAAGCGAGTTTATTCCTCAATTCGTTGGCTTCTCTCGCGTCTCTCATCACTTGCTCGCTGGTGGAGAGGAGGTTCGCTGCGCTCACGATGGCGATCCCCAGCTCGGCTGAGGTGTCGAGGTTGGCCAGCCGCTTGTCGACCGACGCGGCCTTCGCGACGAGCCCGTAGTGGCAGTCCACCACCTGTGCTGCCGCGACGGTCTCCTGGAATGCGAGATTGGCCAGTGTCCTGCGGAGCGCCTCGATCTCGTCGCCGAAGTGCCCGAGGATCGTGTCCTCGATGGTGAGGTCGTGGGTCACCCGCTCGCGGTGCGCGAGGCTGGGCAGGGGCTCCGTTTCGACCAGTTCGTCACCTTGGACGACGGCGAGCACGCACGGGTCGCAGACCTTCGAGTCGGCGAGCTCGAACGCGTACGCACCGTCTTGCCCGGTGGTGACGGGCGGGGCGGCAGGGTCGACCTCGAGCGGATCGATGCCGCCGAACCGGTCCTGTAGGAGGCGCAGCTCCAGGCCTGACAGGGGGAGGCCTTCGGGGGTCATGGCGTGACCGTCCACCTGGACCGGTCCACCAGGGGTTCGGTAGGCAGCCTCCACGATGGAGCGTCGCCCGTCAGGCGCCACCGCTTGAGCTCGCAACGTCAGATCGGTTCCTTGTTCAAGGGCGCCTGGGGGGAGGGCAGCGCGGAACTCGCGGGTCTCCGGGTCGTAGCAGGTCTCGTTGGAACAGGAGGCTGAGCGTATCGGGCCCTCCGCTGGTTCAAGATCGAACTTCACCTCGACCTCACCGGGATCGAGTGGCTCGCCCGTCTGGTGGTCGGAGACAAGCGCGCTGAGGCTGGCGGATCCATCACGGGGGAGGACAGCGCTGGGAAGGATGTTGAAGGCGGGGGCCCGGGAGACAACCATTGCAGGCGCTCCTCGGAAAATACTTGTGCCGGTGTTGAGGAAGGCGGTTACGACCGTGAGGTTACCCCGCTCCGCGTCGACCGGGATCTTGACGGTCGCATTGAAGACGCGTGCTTCGCCCGGTTCGAACCAGTGCCAGCCACTCGGGTTCTCGGTAAGCGTCCAGTTCGAGGATCTGAGAACGAGTTCGATCTCCCGCGCCTCTAGGAGCGTGTTCACGGCCCTGATCTTGAGCGGCACACTTTCCCCTGGAGCGCCCCAGACGAAGGGGGGGCTGATCGAGACCTGCTCGCCACCTGCAGGTTCGAACTCTTCGATCTCGATGGAGATCGGACGCTCCATGTCCAGTGCGATGGCCTCCGGAGCGATCGGGTCCCCGGAGAGGAATTGCCACGAGGTGATGCTCCCTGGATCCAGAGGTTCCCGCGCGGCCTCCTCGTTGAAGGCCGGATCGATGGTGACGTTGTATGGGAGCTCTCCTGAGAGGCGGTAGACACCCCCGTCGGTCTTGTCCCCGACCCAGCTCCAGTCGGGGGCAAGGGTCGCTGACCCGTCCGGGAAGTCCCCATGGTCGTCGGTGACCGTCCATGTCCCCTCGTGTCCACCGGAGAAATCGAACGAGGCCGCGCCCCCGGTCCCATCCGAGCCGTGATCGTGGAGGACCACGAGCTTGATTCCCTGCTCGTCCTCCCAAAGGAAGAGCGAGGATACGTCGGATTCCTCGATCCCGGTCGCGGTATGGGCCTCAGAGTCTGAATAGCCGTAGAACTCCTCAGCGAGGGAACCATCCGAGAGGGGTTCGACGAACAGGCGGGAGAAGCCTTGGCCCTGGAGGACCGCCACGAACGGGCCAACGGTTTCGGTGTCTTCGAGGGTTGTAACCGTATGCTCCTGGGAGCCCGTGTCGTTGCCGGAAACCCCGCTGCTCAACGAGGCGATCGGGATCGTGCTTGAGACCGCGAGGACGCAGAGCGCCACTGCTAACGATCGACGCAGCTGAACCTCGCGCGGACGTCTCGACCACCTCCCGATGGTACCTCCTCTGCTCGATGCAGGACGACCTGCTCGAACGTAAGGGTTGCGTCAACAAGCCTTTACCGCCCGTAAACCCGCACGCTGCCTGGGAAGTCGCTTCCGACACGCATGCCTGGCACGCCCACCAGGACCGCGCCGTCCACGAGCTCGGTCGTGAACCCCATTGTGCGACGCTCGGCGGTCTCGTAGGGAGGGTACAACGCCCAGTCCAGCTGCCAGCCCGTGTGAGCATCTTTGGTCAGAATGGACACGGCCCCCGAATTGTACCCGCGCGAGTCATCGCTCGAGAGCCCTGCGACCAGGATGCTGTCATCCAGGATCACGTGGCGTCCGAAGAGTTGACCTGCGCCTGGTGGGTTGCCTGTGAGGGTTTCGAGGTGGGTCCAGGTTCCGTTCTGCTCTTCGAAGAGGTGGATTCGACCACCTCGATCCATGCTGGATTCTCCTTCCCCCTCGAGTGGTGCTCCCACGGCAAGCACCCCCTGGTGGGTGTAGAGGCCGCTGCCGAATCGAGCGATGGGTTGGGGGGTTGGGGAGCGGATGACCGATGCCTGTTCCCATCCGTCGGGGCCGCGGTCGAACACGTAGACAGCTCCCTCATGGTCGCGTACGCCGGGAGCGCCGAGGAACAAGCGGTCGGGTGTCACGTGGATGACGTCGCCGAGTTCATCCATGCGGGTCTGGGAACCACTCGTCAGGGTCTGTGTGTGGGTCCAGTTCGTGTCGTTGTGTTCGTGGATTTGCACGCGGCCGGGGGCGTCTTCTTCTCGGCCGTGTTGGCCGATGAAGGCGGTCTCGTTCAAGATGGCCACAGTGCTTGCGAAGTTGGCGTCGTCGGCGGGTCGGGTGGTGTGGATGCTGGTCTCCAGGCTCCAGTCTTGGTCTTGTTGGGTGTAGATGTAGGCTTTGCCTTCGTACCAGTGGTCGCCTCCGCGCCAGTGGGGTGCGCCTACGATGATGCGTTCTCCGTCGGTGTCGACGGCGGATCCGAAGCCGGTGGGGGTGGTGGGGTCGGGTGCGGTGAGGGTGGTTTCGTGTTGCCAGCCGGTTGTGTTGGCGCGGTAGACGTAGACTGCGCCGGGGAAGAGCACGATGTCTGTCTTGTTGAGGTCGGCTTTGGGTGCGCCGATGACGAGCAGGTCGCCGGAGGCTGCGATGGCTTCGCCGTAGAGGTCGTTGTTTTGGGGTTGGCAGGCGGTGAGGGTGGTGATGTGGGGGTAGGGTTGTTGGGGGGTGGGTGTCTGGTTGAGCGTGATGCCCGGACAGGTGGGCTCGGTGGGGTGGTTGGGTGTTTCGGTGGCTGTTGTGTCGTTGGTGTTGGGGGGGCTTGGTGGTGTGTCGAGGCAGCCGGCCAGGGGTGGGGTGAGGAGCAGGATGGTGATGGTGATCAGGGCGATGGGGGGCGTGTTGGGGGCCCTGGTCGGTTGCCCGGCCATGCGCGGGGTTTCTCGTGGCGGGCCTTAGCCGTATCGGAACCGCACGACCATCCATGGTGGCCGTTCAGGAGCATCGGGGTGATCTAGCGCCCGTATACCCGCACGCTGCCTGGGAAGTCGCTTCCGACCGGCATGCCTGGCACGCCCACTAGGAGCGCGCCGTCCACGAGTTCGACCGTGAACCCCATCGCGCGACGCTCGGCGGTCTCGTAGGGAGGGTAGAACGCCCAGTCTGTGCTCCATTCCGCTTGGTCGTCCTGGGTGAATAGGAGGACGGCGCCGGAATTGTATCCACGGGAGTCGACGGTCGAGATGCCAGCGGCTAGCAGCTGGTGGCCAACAGTGACCTGGGTTCCGAAAAGCTGCCCGGCCCCGAGCTGGCTGCCGGTGAGGGTGTGAGTATACGTCCAGTTCTCGTTCTGCTCTTCGAAGAGGTGGATCCTCCCCTCACGTTCCAGGAAGTCTCCATCCCCAGCGAGGGGTGCGCCTACGGCAAGGACGCCCTTGTGAAGGTCCAACGCGTCGCCGAATGCGCCTCCCGGCTCAGGGCCAGGGGGTTGGAGTTGGCCGGCCGCCAGCCACCGATCCCCCGAGCGTTCGAAGATGAAAACCCTCCCATCGCCATCTTCCTCGCCCGGGGCGCCCACGAAGAGCCAGCCGGGGGTCGCGTGAAATGCGAAGCCGAACTCATCACTCGTGTTTTCGTGGGGGCTGGTCAATGTTTGCGTGTGGGTCCAGTTCGTGTCGTTGTGTTCGTGGATTTGCACGCGGCCGGGGGCGTCTTCTTCTCGGCCGTGTTGGCCGATGAAGGCGGTCTCGTTCAAGATGGCCACAGTGCTTGCGAAGTTGGCGTCGTCGGCGGGTCGGGTGGTGTGGATGCTGGTCTCCAGGCTCCAGTCTTGGTCTTGTTGGGTGTAGATGTAGGCTTTGCCTTCGTACCAGTGGTCGCCTCCGCGCCAGTGGGGTGCGCCTACGATGATGCGTTCTCCGTCGGTGTCGACGGCGGATCCGAAGCCGGTGGGGGTGGTGGGGTCGGGTGCGGTGAGGGTGGTTTCGTGTTGCCAGCCGGTTGTGTTGGCGCGGTAGACGTAGACTGCGCCGGGGAAGAGCACGATGTCTGTCTTGTTGAGGTCGGCTTTGGGTGCGCCGATGACGAGCAGGTCGCCGGAGGCTGCGATGGCTTCGCCGTAGAGGTCGTTGTTTTGGGGTTGGCAGGCGGTGAGGGTGGTGATGTGGGGGTAGGGTTGTTGGGGGGTGGGTGTCTGGTTGAGCGTGATGCCCGGACAGGTGGGCTCGGTGGGGTGGTTGGGTGTTTCGGTGGCTGTTGTGTCGTTGGTGTTGGGGGGGCTTGGTGGTGTGTCGAGGCAGCCGGCCAGGGGTGGGGTGAGGAGCAGGATGGTGATGGTGATCAGGGCGATGGGGGGCGTGTTGGGGGCCCTGGTCGGTTGCCCGGCCATGCGCGGGGTTTCTCGTGGCGGGCCTTAGCCGTATCGGAACCGTACAGGCACCCAGGGCCGTCGTCCACCCGAACCGCATCATTGACAAGCCTTGCCCTCGGCCCTTCGTCTAGTTTCAAAGTTCCCCTGCCAGTCCCCCAGTCTGTTCCGAGGGAGCGGGAAAAACCGTTATCTACCCCCAGGCCGTCGAAGGGGTGAGGCCGCATTGATGGAAACCAGGATCTGCTGTTCATGTGAGGATGAGAAGCCGATCTCCGGTGTCTGGTACCTGCTCGCTGACGGGTCCGGCGCCTTCATGTGCGGCTCCTGCTTCTACGACGAGGAGAGCCTGACCGCCTCCAGCGCTCGTGGCTCCGCCACCGCTGCTGGCGTTTGATCCTCACGAGGCCCCTTCGCTGGCGCTCGATCGGCCCCGCTTCGCCCGGGAGCGTCTACCGATTCAGCATCCGTGCCGGAGAAGACATAACCGTAGGACAGCCCTAACGCCACACCCATGCGGGACGTGATCGAGGAGACCCTGCGCGGCCCATCCGTGTTCAAGGACGAGAGCAAGCTCTCCTTCACCTTCGTCCCGGACGAGCTCCCGCACCGAGAGGAGCAGTTCCGCGAGCTCACCCTGGCCATGCGCTCCATCCTCACGAACGCCACGCCACAGACCATGCTGGTGCGCGGCCCTGTGGGCACGGGCAAGACCGCGTTGACCAAACGCTTCTGCCAGGACTTCCGCCGGGCGGCCAACGACCGGGACATCGAGCTTGAGACCGTGCACGTCAACTGCCGGCGTCGGGCCACGACCCCGGCCGCCTTGCTCCAGGTCATCAACCACTTCGACCCCGCCTTCCCCGACCGCGGCTTCTCCACCACCGAGATGCTCGAGCAACTCGGCAAGCAGCTCAAGCGCCGGCAGAGCCACCTCATCGTCGTGCTCGACGAGTGCGATGTGCTCCTTAAGCGGGCGGGCTCGGATCTCATCTACCACCTCACCCGGTTCAACGAGGAGGACGTGCTCGGCCCCGCCAGCGTCTCGCTCATCCTGGTCAGCCAGGAGGACGTGCGCCTCTACATGGACGATGGGACCCGGTCCACGTTCAAGCAGACCAACACGCTCAAGCTCCAGCCCTACACCGCCGACCAACTGGCCACCATCGCCGAGCAGCGCGTGGATCTGGCCTTCCACCCCAACGTCGTCCAGGACGGGGTCGTCGACCTGGTGGCTGATCTGGCAGGCGAGCAGGGGGATGCCCGGTTCGCCATCGAGCTCCTGCACAAGGCCGGCCAAGCCGCAGACGAGCGCTCCAGCGGGGACGTGCTCCCGGAACACGTGCGCGCTGCCAAGGCCCACATCCACCCCGTACTCATCGACGAGCGGTTGGCCGAGCTCGACCAGCAGCGTGCTCTGGTCCTGCTCGCCCTGGCCCGCGTGCTCAAGCGCGGCGGCGCGTACGCCAAGACAGGCGATGTGGAGTCGGCCTACGAGGCTGCCTGCGAGGAGGTGGGCGCGCGTGCGAGAGGCCACACCCAGTTCTGGACGTACATCCAGGACCTGGATGCCCACGGGCTCATCAGCGCCAAGCGCTCCGGCAAGGGTGTGGTGGGCACGACCACGCTCATGAGCCTGCCGGATGCGCCAGCCGAGCTGCTTGAGAAGCGGCTCGTGGAGATGTTCGAGGGCGGTGTCATCGGCTGACGGGGTCATGGTCTCAGCCTTACACCTTGCCGCGCTGGCGGCTGCCCCGTTCCAGCCCGCACCCGTCGATCGGTGCTTTAGCTGCTTAGAAGAGGCAATTTCGGGACCGTCCCCCTGAAGGCCGAGTAGTTTCGGTGACCCTGTCTGAGGGCTTGATACCACCCCGGGCTTCGGTGAGCTTGGTGAGAGACGCCATGTACGCTAACTTCATCCGCGGCGGACGAACGAACACGGAGGGCATCTGCCCGGGCTGCGGTAGTGCCGTGCCCCGGGTGCATGCCTGGTCGACCAAGGAGTCGGCCGACGTTTACGCCTGCGGGTCCTGCGGGACCTTCGAGTACTCGACCGAGGGCGCTCTGTTCCCGAGCACCGTTGGCACGGGTATGAGCTTGCTTGCCATCGGCGACCGAGCCGCCACCGTCCAGGCGGTGCTCGACCCCGTGGACTGCGTCCAGTAGGCCATCGATCTCTCGATCAACAGTTCCCACCCCCACCCGATGCGGTGCATCCCGCCCTCCCGTGGGCCCGGCGCGCCCCTCTTCCCCTCCTGCAACGCGCCGTGGCCCCGGCTCTTGGGCTTCCCACCCAGGCCCCCGGCAGGCCGGATGGCCACATCCGGAAGCAAGCGCGCATCAGTGCAAGATGTAGGTCCGCAACCCAGGCGGTCGTCAGATCGCGCACCTACGCAATGGGTCTTCCAAGCTACAACCCAGGGGACCGTCAGATCGCGCAGCTACAACGTCGGCAGCTCGCTGAGGCTGTCGAGATCCTCGACCTCGTGGTAGCCAGCGAGCAGACCCCACCACGTATCCAAGACCCCTCCGCTGGCCCGAGTCACGGTGACCCTGTGTTCACCCGGTCCACCGGCCAGGTCCACGAACGCGGTCGTCGCTGGTGAGAGCGCCCAGGAGCTCGATCCGTCTGGGTGGTCGTAGGTGACCACGCCTGCCTGGGCCTCGGCAGCAGCAGACATCAGCCGGACCTTCGATGCCGTGAACTCGCCACCGGCGTGGTCGGCAACTTGCACACCTCCCAGGAAGAGGTTCGAGACCCCCACACCACCGCCCATGTTCATCGGGGTGAACAGCTCGACTGCACGGCTCGCTTCCAAGCTCGCCGTGGCTGGGCCGGCGCAGTCCGCGGTCATCGCGGTGCTGTTGAGCCCAGCGGTCACACCAGGTCCAGCGATCGCCTCGTCCCAGGGCTCCAGGTTCCTGGCGGCGATGGTCAGCTCGGCGGTCCGCTCGATCTCGAGATCTAGCTCATGGTAGACGAACCAGCGGCTGTCGTCCTCGACGAGGTGGCGGGTGTCCACCTGGTCCAGGGCGTGCACCTGACTAAGCCGGTACAGATCGGTCTGCTCGAACAGGTACCATCCAGGCTCCTGGTCGTCCACCTGGAGCACGTAGAGCTCCGAGATGATCCCGTCGGCCGGTTCGGTGCCCGCCATCTCGAAGGTCAGCAGACAGTGGGTCGGTCCCTCGACCGAGATCGAGAGCGTGACGGCAGCATCACCCAACGCTTCCTGGTTGGAGGCCTCGAGATCGGGCGACGGTTCGTGGGCCGCCTGCCCACCCACAGGTAGCGAGAGTACAACGACGAGGAACAAGATGACGGGTCTCGAGCGCATGGCCGGAGAGGCTCGGGACCGGCTATCTAGCTTGCCTTCCAACGGCCGTGAACGACTGAGGGGACCCCGGGCGTGGTGAACGTCAACGGGAACGGCGGTGACGAGCCTCGACCCGCCTACCCTGAACCTCCGGGCTGGCCAGGATGGCTCGCACCGGGATCTTCAGGACGAGGCGAACGGGCGCGGGCTCAAGCTGGGCCAGGCAGCCGAGGCGCTCGGGAGTCAGGGCAGCATCCCTGACCCCCGGGCAACCGGGGGGCGCGGTTCACGCCGTCGGATCCAGCGGGCCATCCGGCGGATCGTCGGGCCCGTTCGGCACGAGGCTGAGCGGGTTGAGCACGGCGTCGAGCTCGCGCGGCTCGCTCATGCTCGCGACCCCCGCGTCATCGGTCTTGACCACGTAGATGTACGCGTTGTAGTCGGGGAGCGAGCTGCCGGCGTAGTCCGTGCGTCCCTCGCCGATGTTCGTGAGCGAGGTCTCGAGGTAGTACATGTTCCCACCGTCGGCCGCGCTCCAGCCACCGTCGTCCTCCCAGTAGGTCACATCGAACCGGAGCGTGGCGTCCTCAAGCATGCGCCCGTTCCAGATCGTCTCCGGTTCCACCGCGCCGCCGTCCATGGCGTGGCTCCCGATGTCGACCCATTCGCCAGAGTCCCGGCCGAAGTGGTCGCCCTCGATGTCGCCTCGGTCCACGGCCGAGGTGAAGGCGAGCCGGCCAGCGTTGAGATCGAACGTGACCTCCCCCTCGCCCCAGTCGTGGTCGTCCTTGATGTAGGAGCGATCGAAGCCCAGCTCGACTTGGCGCGTGTGCTCGATATCGGCGGTGACCCCGTTCAGACTCAGGCGAAGCGTGTTGGTGCCACCCTCCGCATCAGCCGCCTGATCCTCGTAGTAGTCGAGGCCATCGATGTCCTCGCTGAGCATGGCATCGACGAAGTAGTGAGTCGAGACCGCCTCGTAACCGCCACCCCAGCTCGTGTCATCCTCCTTGACGACCATCTTGACGCTCACGGAGGGCGCATCGCCGGGGACGTTGATCGCTGCGGCCGTCGGTCCGTCGTCGCCCCAGTTCGTCGTGAAGGGACCATCGATGGTGTGCTCGATGGTGTCCACCAGCTGGTAGCCGCTCGAGCCCACGGTCCCGTCGGGGTCGACGTAGACGTCGATGAGGTACTCGCCCGCGCTGCCGCTGTCGTGGTCGTTGACCACCTCGAGGTACTCGAGCCGCACCACCGCGTCGCCAGCGATGTTGGCATCGCCGACGCCGTCGACCTGGCTGGTCTGGCCGAGCAGCTCGATGACGAGGTCGATGGCGGCATTCGAGGTTCGCAGGCCGAAGTGGTGGTCGTCGGTGAAGTCCATGGTCGCGCCTGAGAGGTAGGGGGACTCGGCGGGCACCACACCGTCGAAGCCGTGGCTCACGCCGTCCCCGTCGTAGTCGTACTGCAGGAAGTTCAGGTAGGCCGGATCCCCGCCGACGGCGTGGTAGGTCTCACCGGCGGGCTCGCTGTAGCCCATGGCGTCCAGGAAGGTGGAGCCTGGACGCATGTCCCCGCCGCTTGGGTTCCAGTCGCCGAAGCCCCCGACGGTGGCTGGGACCCAGGCCTCCCAGGTCCCGTGGTTGGGCGTGCCGAGCATGATGAGATCGTCCACCCGCTCAGCCCAGTCCGTCCGGATGTCGGCCACGCCGTCCCCGTACCAGCCGGAGGACTCGCTGTAGTGATCGACGTCCGCGCCGGGCTGCTCGACGAGGAACCGCGCGACCAGGCCACCCATGCTGTGGGCGACGATGTCGACCTTCTGACTCGCGCTGTACCCGTTGTCGATCAGCGCCTGCTGGATCTTGTCCTCGGCCAGGTTGGCCAGGAACGGGATGTGCTGGCCTGATCCGGTGGGCGCGTAGCTCAACGCCTGGGTGCCGGCGGTGCTCGTGTCGAAGTCGAGCACGGTCAAGCCCTGGGCCTCGAGCTGCGGGAGCATCTCGCGCCAGGAGTCAGAGCTCCCTGTCCAGCCGTGGACCAGCACGATGGGGTAGGGCCCCTCGTGGGCATCCACCAGGGGTGGGAGAACGGCGGTCATGAGCGCAACACTAACTGCCAATACGAGCACGTCTCGCCTCAAGCGGGTCAGCCCTCCACCGCCGAACCGAGCCAACCAAGGTGGTTGTTACGGAGGCACGCGGCTCGGAGTAGGAGAGGTGTTGGTCATCGGGTCTTTAGTGGAGGGGGAAGGACCCGAACCACGAAGGGCACGAAGCACCACGAAGGGCACGAGGAACCATATTATAATGGTTATAAGATCTGGTGACCCTTCGAACCCGTCGGCTCACGCCTCGTCCTTGGCGATCCCGAAGTGGGCCAGCATGGCTTCGAGCTGGACGCGCTCGTTGGCGCCCATGACCAGCCGGTACTCCGCTTCGCCGAGCCGGTCGATCAGCCGGACCTTGAGCCGGCCCTCGACAGGCGAGTCCAGCAAGACCCGGTGGACCTGGCGGACCACGTCCTCGCCGGACAGGCCCTGGTGGACCAGCAGGTTGTCCAGCTTGTCCCGAGCTTCCAGGAACTCGTTCTCCAAAGCCAGCGCCACCATCTCCTCGACCTCCTCCGGGCGCGCGGCCGTGCTCGTCTCGTAGATGACATCAGCGTCGATGCTGGTGGAGACCGAGGCGGCCATCTGGAGCGTGTTGATCGCCCGGCGCATATCGCCGGACGAGATGTAGATGATCGCCTCGTAGGCATCATCCGTGATCTCGAGCCCCTCGCCCTTCGAGACGCGCTGGACCATCTCGCGGATGGCGTCCTCGGGGATGGGTCGGAAGCGGAAGATCGTGCACCGGCTCTGGATCGGGTCGATGATGCGCGAGGAGTAGTTGCACGAGAGGATGAAGCGACACGTGGCTGCGTAGCGCTCCATGGTCCGGCGCAAGGCGGCCTGCGCATCGCTGGTGAGGTTGTCGGCCTCGTCCAGGAAGATGATCTTGAAGGACGCGCCACCGAGCGGAGCGGTGCGGGCGAAGTCCTTGATCTTCGTGCGCACCGTGTTGATGCCGCGCTCGTCGCTGGCGTTGAGCTCCTGGAAGTTGTTCTGCCAGTCCTCGCCAAAGACCTGCTTGGCTGCAGCGATGGCGCACGTCGTCTTGCCGATGCCCGCCGGCCCGGCGAAGAGGAGGTGCGGGAAGTTCCCGGACTCCACGTAGCCCTTGAGCCGGCTCGTGACGTGGTCCTGGCCCAAGACGTCGTCGAGCGTCTCTGGGCGGTACTTCTCGAGCCAAACCTCTTCGAGGGCCACGCGGAGGCAAGCTTGGGGCCTGCTATGAAGCTTGCCGTGCCCGTGGCCTTGTCGGGTCTGGATGGGGATGCGCGGCCCGGGCGGTGGGGCCGGGCCGCGCTAGCGCCGCCTCTGGCGAGGCGCGTCTATACGTCGACGTAGGAGACGCTCAACGGGAACGTCGCCGTCGAGCTGTGGCTCAGACCAGGCATGGCGAAGTTGCTGAACACCAGGCTGAAGGGATCGGTGCCCGGCTCGCCCTCGAACTTGAGGGTCGCCTCGCCGTTCACGCCCTCGTGCTCGCCCCAGGCGAGCTCGACCACGGCTTGGACCTCGCCGTCTGTGTAGTGGAGGACCTGGAGCCCGGAGGCGTCCTCGGCCGACGGCTGGTTGGGGGCGTTCGTGTAGGCGTGGACCGTGAAGTCGCCGTTGGTGGCGAGCAGGTGGCCTGCGCGAGCCGCCGGGGTCTCTTGGAGGGTTTCGATGGTGACCTCACCAGGGGCTGCCGCGTACAGGCCCCATGCCTCGTAGATCTCGATCAGGCGATCCGAGTCGATGAAGGAGCCCACTGCGGCCACTGGGTCCCCGAACTCGCTTTGTGGGACGCCGTCCGGACGCTCCACGACGACGAAGCCCCAGACCTCGGAGCTGGGCTCGCCGGTGTCATCGGTGCAGGCCAGGCCTGACCCGATGAACGTACCCGTCTGGCCTGCCGGTCCGGTCGCGGCTGGCGTCGCACCGCTGGGGGCCATCTCGCCTGCGAGCTCCAGCGGGACCTGGAAGAAGCCCGCCTCGAGCCGGCATTCGGAGAGCTCGACGGTGGTCGGGACCGGGGAGCCATCCGAGAGGAGTCCCAGGGTCGTGTTCGTCGCATCGGTGGTGACGTTCTCAGCGCCCGCGGACTCGACCGGGTCGTCGTCGGACCCGATGCAGCCAGCCAGGGCCGCGCTCGTCAACAGGATCGCTAGCAGGATCGTTCGCATCATGACAGCCTACCTCACCCCACCGTGCAGCTCCTGATACTTGAGCGTATTGGCGCGCTTGCTGGAACGAGCGTGCCTCATCCACTCGCGCGTGCCTCATCGTGCGCCGGTGACGGTTCAACGGTGACGGTTCAACACCGTCGCGAGAGAAGGGATAACCCCCCGACGCGCTGCCCGCGCGAGGCTGTCCCCAATGCGTACGCTGAACGCGGTCCTGCTCATCGCACTTCTGGTCTCTGGCAGCTTCATGGTCGCCGAGGCAACAGGAAGGGCCGCACCGGACCCCTGGACGCCCCACCCTGGCTCCGGGAGCCCTGCGACCCACGGGCCCGCCACGGTGACCGAGGGCGACGTCGTGTTCGACCAGGACGAGGATGGCGAGTGGCACGCCAGCCAGACCATCACGATCACGAACGACCTCGGGGGCGCCGACCACGTCCAGCTCGCCGCCCTCACGCAAATCGGGTCGATCCGGGTCGCGCATGCCAGCGAGCACGACCCCCGCAGCGACCCCCACGGCTACGCCATCGTGACCACACTGCGCGGCCAGGGCGAGGACCAGGAGGAAGCTCGAGCCGCGTTGGACCGCTGGGAGCTCTCTCACGTGGACCGCCTGCAGACCGGTGGGCTCAACCTGGCCGTCGAAGCAGCCCCATCGACCCAGCCAGATGCGCTGGCCAGCTACCTTGGGGAGGAGACCTCGCTGCTTGCTCCCGCCATCGAGATCCTCCTGCCGCCCGGGCCGCTCCACGAGGTGCGCCTCAACACGACGGGTGCTGGATCCATCGAGGCCGAGGGCGCCTTCCCGACCCTCGAGGCCACGACCGACATCGGCTCCATCGAGGCGCTCATCGAGCCCTGGATCGACGGCTCTATAACGCTTGCATCCCAGGTGGGATCCGTCGAGCTGGAGCTCGTCGGCACCGAGCGCAACGGCTACGATGCTTATGCAGCCGGCGGGGTCGGTGGGGTCGAGCTCGACATCGTCGACGCCGAACCGGTCCCGCCCAGCAACCCCATCGCGCCAGGCTACGCCTCACAGGAGGCTGCTCGCACCACGGACCTCGACGACCGGCTCACGCGCTCCACTATCTCGGCCAGCTCGCGTGTCGGCAGCGTCACGGTCGAGGCCCACGACGAGGGCCCCGCCTGGCGGGGCCAGCTTGAGCCTGCACCTGCCAGCGCGACTGAAGCACAGGGGAGGGAGACGAGCGAGCTCGCCCCTGAGCTGCGCTCGGTTGGCCGCACGGCGATGGCCATCGGCCTAACCAGCGCGCTGCTTGCTGGCCTCGTGGCGCTCCGCCAGCACCTGAAGCTCGGTGTGCTTGCCCTCTACAGCCGGATCCGGGACCGTGACGTGCTCAACGACCCCACGCGGCGCGCGATCGCCACCGTCATCGGCGACCGGCCTGGCATCCACTTCCGGGCCCTGGCCAGGGAGCTCGGGGCAGGCCATGGTCAGCTCGACCACCATCTCACCAAGCTCACCGAGGCCGGCGTGCTCGAAGTGCACCCGACGCCTGGCCGGGTCTGCTACTTCCTGGCCGGCCAGGTCAGCCCCGACGAGCGAGAGCCGCTCGCACTCCTCCAAGCTGCCGGGCTGCGCGCCGTGCTCGAGGCGGCCGCCGACTCACCCGGTGCAGCGATCCACGAGCTGGCCGAGACCGCAGGCTTGGCGACCACGACGGTGAGCGAGCATGTCTCCAGCCTGGCCGACCGAGGCCTCGTGATGGCAGAGCGGGACGGGCGCACGCGCCGGGTCCGGGTGACCGGGCTGGCCGAGCGGGTGCTCGGTCAGCTCCAGGGATAGCATGGCGACCGGAACCCTCGCTCGGTGTACCTAAGAGGTTATCTACCCCCTCGCCGACCCAGGGCGCATGCGCACGAGCGGGCTCCCATCCCTGCTGATCGCCCTCCTGCTGTTAACAACAGGTCTGGCTGGTTGCATCGGCTCAGAGGATGCGCCAGCCCCTACGGCGACGGATGAGCCAGCCGAACCGGCGTGGACCCCGTGCGAGCATCCCTACCCGTGCGGTGATGGGAGCGAGTGGCCGCAGGGCGTTGAGGGCCCATTCGAGGTGGCTGCGCCCGAGGTCGTCGACCTTGAGAGCTTCGACGGAACCGCCCTTCGCGGCGTCGTCTGGCGTCCGGTGCTACCGGAGGGTGTGGGCGCCCCGGTGGTTCTCGTCATGGGGCCGTATTACTGTCAGACAGTGCCATGCGCGGACGATCCTGGATGGGGCTCGGAACGGGACATCTATCCTGATTTGTTGGCAGCCGGCTATGCCGTGGCCCACTTCAGCGCCCGCGGCACCGGTCACAGCGGCGGTTGCTTCGATCTCACTGGACCGGCGGAGCGGCAGGACGCCCTAACCATCGTGGACTGGTTGGCGACCCGGGAGTGGTCCAACGAACGCGTCGGGATGTACGGCATCTCGCATATGGGCGCCACGCCGTGGCTGCCGGCGGTCGAGAAGGCCGCCGCACTGAAGACCATCGTGCCTCTGGGCATCGTCACGGACTGGTATACTGAGGCACATTCGCCACAAGGCGCCATCGAGACCACCCATGGCGCTGCGCACTTGGCGCAGTTCGGCGGCTTTTCCTGGGGCTTCACGCCCGGCCGCAACCTCAACGGCGACGAGAGCTGGCTCGGGCACGTCCCGGAGAAGATCTGCGAAGATGCCGCCTCGGCGCTTCTGGAGATCGACCGGGGCGGGCTCACGGGCCAGCGGGATGGAGACTTCTGGGACGAGCGGCGCACCTTGGACGAATTGCCAGAGGTGGAAGCCGCGACCTTCGTGGTCCACGGGCTGCGGGACTTCGGCCATGCCCACCAGGACGACGCGGTGTGGAATGCTCTGACGAAGGCGCCCAAGCGTATGCTGCTGGGGCAGTGGGGACACCAGAACCCGCCAACAGACGACCTTGAAGGGGCGCCGCTGCGAGCAACCTGGTCCGAGGTCGCGCTCGCTTGGTTCGACTTCTGGCTCAAGGGGATCGGCGAGCCGGACCGCTTGGGGCTCGTCGACTTCCAGGACGACACGGACGTTTGGCATGCGTCAGAGGCATGGCCGCCCGCAGAAGCGGCCGACGAGGTGCTCTACCTCGCGGGCGACACGCTCGCGCCGCAGCCCATAGCGCAGGACCACGCTCTCTTCCTCCCCGGGTCGGCGCTCGCGAACAGCTTCTGCAGCTCCTTTGGGGGCACCTGTACGCAGGCCACCTCTGCAACGCTCGTCTCCACGGGCGAAGCAGCAAATGAGACCGTCCGGCTCGCCGGGAACCCCTCCGCCTACCTGCAGCTCTCATCCGATGTCGGGCAGGGCATCGTAACCGTCTCCCTCTTCGACGTGGCACCGGACGCATCCTGCGACCATCTCGGTTGCACAGGCCTCACCACCCTGTCGTGGGGTGTGGCCGACCTGCGCTTCCACGCGGGCAACTACATCGCCGAGCCCTTCCCGACAGACGAGCCGACCCACGTTCGCATCGACCTGGACAACCTCGCCCATGTCGTGGATCCGGGCCACCGGCTGGCCGTCGTGGTCGGACACGGCAGCTTGGACGACAGCAATGCCGGCGCGGGCCAGGGCGCGCAGCTCACGGTCCACGGCGGCAACGGAGCCGAGGCGAGCCATATCATATTGCCCGTCATCGAGGGCACGCTTGGCGGTAAGTCCCCCACGGTGGATTACCCACCGCGACCGTTTCTCCCAGAAGGAGTTGGGGGATGAGCGTCCCGAGCGGCATCGTTGTCGTGTTCCTGTTGCTGACCGCTGGGCTGGCAGGCTGTCTTGGGAGTGACCCCGTCGAGCCTCAGTTGACCGACGAGCCCGCCGATGCGCCCGCCTGGACGCCGTGCGAGCACCCGTTCCCCTGCGCGGACGGTAGCGAGTGGCCCGTGGACCTCGAAGCGCCTGAGGGGGGGTTCGATCTCGCCCAGGTCGTGCCGATCCGCATCCCGATGGCCGACGGTGTCGAGCTCGATGGGGCGGTCTACCTTCCCGACGTACCCGAGGGGACCCCGCTCCCCACCATCCTGTGGGCCACCCCCTACGGTGGCCAGTGCAATGCGGGCCTCTCCTGCCGGGACGCCCCCGCATCATCCGACGCAGAGGGGGACCTCGCGCGCGCCCTCTACGAGCTCATCGGCCCGGCCGGCTACGCCTTCACCTACGTGAACGTCCGCGGCACCGGGCTCAGCGATGGGTGCCATGACTTCTACGGCGCCCGGAGCCAACACGACCTCGGCCAGGCGGTCACGTGGCTCTCCGAACAAGATTGGAGCAACGGGCGCGTTGGCATGTGGGGTCTAAGTGCGATGGGGACCACGCCCTGGATGGCCGCCATCGAGGCACCCGATGCGCTCAAGGCCATCGCCCCCGCGGGCATCATCTCCGATCTCTACCTGAACCGGTTCACCCCCCAAGGGGCACCGAAGGCGGCCATCGCCCACGAGCACGCCACCTGGGCGGCCTTCAACAGCGAGGTCCCCGCGGCCGGCGCTCTCCAGGGTTCAACTGTGGGCGACTGGCCCACCGTGCTCCCAGCCATGGCCCAAGCCTCATCTCAGCGGATCTGCCCCGATGTGGCCGGTCGCCTCAGCGCAGGTGCAACGGGCCAATACACAGACGACCGTGGCGAGGCCTTCTGGGGCGAGCGCCGACTGGTGGATCGCTTCGACCAGATCACCGCGGCCGTGCTCGTGATGCACGGCGCCCACGAGGGGGGCCACGCCTTCCAAGAGGACGCCATCTGGCCCACACTGGAGGACACGCCGCGGCGGATGCTCCTGGGCGCGTGGGGTCACCAGATCCTGTTCGATGAGTTCCTCGAGGGCCACCCGACCCACAACGAGACGATGCCGCTGGTCATCGAGTGGTTCGACTTCTGGCTCAAGGGCATCGGCGACCCGCCTCGGCTGGGCGTCGTGGACTACCAGCTACACGGTGCGATAGGCACAGAGCTAGGCAGTTCGGGCGCCTGGGTCGAGACGGACGCGTGGCCGCCCAGGGAGGCCCGCGAGGAGGTCATCTACCTCGCCGGGGAGGCCCTGGCCCCCGAGCCCGCCTCCGACGCCCGCACCTTCCGGGCGCTCACCACGGCCGCACCCACCCCATGCGGCACCACCCTGGCCCCGAGCTTGGAGCCCGACCAGATCTCCTACGTGACACCTGAGCTCGAGGAGGCCATCACCATCGCAGGCAACCCCATGGCATCGCTCACCGTCACCGTGGACCAGCCAGGCGGCGTCTTCGCCCTGGACCTCTACGAGCTGGGTGAGCGAGATGGCGTCTGCCTCGCCCATCAGGTTGCCCACGGCGCCATCGACCTGCGCTTCCACGCGGGCAACCCGCAGGGCGAGGACTTCCCCACCGGCGAGCCCACCCCGGTCCGGGTGGATCTCTGGAGCACGGCCTACCAGATCGAAGCGGGCCACCGGCTCCAACTCGTCCTCTCCGGGCAAGGAGAGTTCGAGCGCCGTGGCCAGCCGTTCCAGCCGCTCGTCGAACTCGGACCCGACAGCCACCTCGTGCTCCCACTCGTAGAGGGGAGCCTGGGTGGCCAGGCTCCGATGACGGCATACCCACCGCGGCCGTTAGTCCCCCCGAATTGACTCGATCCGACGGCCGGTGTACCTAAGGATACAAGTACTCCCTCGGGGACCCAGGTGTCGATGCGTTCGAGGAGGCTCCCAGGCCTGCTGATCGCTCTCCTGCTGCTCACTGCAGGTCTGGCTGGTTGCATCGGCTCGGAGCCCACGGAACCCGCTGCCAGCGAGGCAGATGGTACCGAGGGCACGGGGCTTGGCAACGGCTTCAGCTGGAGCCACGTCCCAGACGGCACCTTCGCCAAGAACGAGTCCGGCAGCCAGCTGCTCGAACAAGGTCCCTACGACGTCCTCGAACCCGAGCTCGTCCACATCGAGAGCCCGGTCGGCGGGTCTCCCACGGAGCTCATGGTCGTCCGGCCAGACGTCCCGGCTGGGACCCAGGTGCCGGTCATCCTCACATCCACGCCGTACGCACCGCCGCTGGACGCGGACTGGCTGCTGGGCTCGAAGACGTACCAGCGCTTCGGGGAGCAGATGGTCCCCCACGGCTACGCCTACGCCCTTCACTCCGCCCGAGGCTACGGTGGCAGCGGCGGCTGCCCGGACCTGCTTGGCAACGACGAGGCCGAAGACCTTGACGCCGCGATCACGTGGCTTGGCACCCAGGACTGGAGCAGCGGAGACATCGGCGTCGTGGGCATCAGCTACGACGGCGGCACCGCCTGGCTCGCCGCCGCCATCGAGAACCCGCACGTGCGCACCATCGTCCCCATCGCCGGCTTGTCCGACTGGTTCCAGGTCGCCTACCGCAACGGCACCGCCGGCGAGTACGGCCAAGCGTCCTGGGATGTCGCGCAGTACACGCTCCTCTTCTCCGCGCTCACCGCGCCTTCCGTTGGAACAAGCTCTCCGGCGCTGTGGACCGAGCACGCCGCCTGCCCCGTGATCGCTGAGGGCGCCCAGGCCCAGATGTACTCCCAGGCCGCAGGCGAGCGCGACCCAGAGGGCTTCTGGGCCGAACGCGACCTCCGCGAGCGCGTCGCCTCAGGCTACGATGGCTCCCTGTTTGCGGTACATGGGTTCGACGACTGGAACACGCCGACCAGCATGACGCTGCCCTGGGCCACTGAGCTCGACGTGCCCACGAAGATGTGGTTTGGCTGGTGGGGCCACGAGGTCCCCGGTGATCCCGACGACGGCGATGTCCCCATGGAGCTCGTCCGATGGGACTGGGCTGAGGTCTTGAAGAACTGGTTCGATCGCTGGCTCCTCCACGACGAGACCGTCGACCTCGGACCGCCCGTACAGGTGGCCGACATCGGAGGCCAGTGGCGAAGCGACACGACTTGGCCACCAGCGAACACGACGGAGGCCCGCTTCGTGCTCGGCGCCGACGGCACGCTCACCGCAGACGCCGGCGAGGCAACCCCGGGCCGCGTGGAGGTCTCGGACCCCCACGTCGCATGCGACACCTGCCCTGTGAGCGACGTGCGGGACGCGGTGGACCTCGTGGACGCCCAGGTGGCCTGCACGAGCTGCCCCACCTTCACGAGCGCACCGCTCGAGCATCCACTCTACGTCTCGGGCCATCCGCGCGTCCACGTGACTGTCGTTCCATCAGCCCCACAGGGCGTCCTCTCGGCCACGCTGGCCATGACCGTGGACGGGGAGACCACCGAGTTCGGCTGGGGCATCATCGACCTCCGGTTCGCTGATGGTGGTGAGACCGGGCAACCGGTTGCCCCGGGCGAGCCGTTGCTGCTCAAGCTCCAGCTCGATGCCACCGAGGCCCACGTGCCCGCCGGCGCCGAGCTGAGCCTCACCCTCGACCAGTCCGGCTACGGTTCCTGGCGACCCATGGGGCCATCGCCACCGCTGGAGCTCGTCGTGGGCGAGGGGGTCAGTACGCTGGCTCTGGACACGTACGAACCCATCACCGAGCGGTTCTTCGAGCCGCCTGGTTGACGGGTCGATCCCCAGGTGCCCACGCTCGACGCTTCAGAGGGCTTCGGCGATGCACGTCGCTTTCTCTTCCACCAGGGCCCCTGTCTGGTGCGCTTGGGCCCAGGTGAAGGCGATGCGGGGCCGAGACCACCAGCACCGATAAGAAGATCTGTGCTGTAGCGTTCGGTGATACACGCCCCTGCTTGGCTCGTGGCCGATGGCGTAGAAGAGGATGTGTCGAAGATGCGAGGAGACCAGGTGGGTGGCCCGATCCGATGGCGCATGCATATCGCCGCCCTACCAGAACACGTGTTCGAGGCTCTCGATTCTGATGAAGGGAGAGCTTCTTTCTGGGCTGAATCGGCGGTCGAGACGAACGGCCATATCGAATTCCACTTCCTGACCGGTGATGTCTATCTGAGCAGAGTGCTTGAACGGCAACCGCCACATGTCTTCGAGATCGAGTATTTCGGGGGTGTTGCACGGTTCGAGCTTTCATCCGATCGAAGCGGCGGCACGGACCTTCTGCTGAGCCACGAAGGCATCGGCCCCGGGGAATGGGTCGAGGTGCATGCCGGTTGGCTGAACGTGCTCTTCCCGTTGAAGGCTTGGCTCCTTCACGGCGTGGACCTCCGGAACCATGACCCCGACCGGTCGTGGGCTCACGGATATGCAGATCAGTGACACGTCAGCCCGTCGGCCATCCTCCCACTCAAGAACCCGCTCCAGCCGGTACCCGCCCCTACGACACATCTATGAGGTCGCGCGCGCCTTGAGCTCCATCGGTAGGGCCCCACGCGTGAACGCCCGCGTAGGAGGAGCATGTCCGCGATCGACCAGGTGTTGGAAGCGAACAAGCAGTACGCAGAAGGCTTCGATCAGGGCGGCCTGCCCGGGCGGCCACCCGCTCTGAGGCTGGCCGTCGTCACCTGCTTGGACTGCCGGGTCCACGTTTCGAAGCTGTTGGGTCTGGATTTGGGTGCCGCGCACATCATCCGCAACGCCGGGGGCATCGTGACCGACGACGTGTTGCGGTCGTTGATCATCTCGCACCACATCGGAGGCACACAGGAGATCATGATCATCAACAACACGAAGTGCGGCATGCTCACCTTCAAAGACGAGGAGCTAACCGCGCGCCTTGAGAGGGAAACCGGGGAGTCGCCTGCGGTCCCTGCCAGGTTCCTCGCGTTCACCGACCTGGAGGAGAACGTGCGCGAGCAGATCCGCAGGGTCCGCTCGCATCCGTGGATCCCGGACAGCCTTCCGGCAAAGGGCTTCATCTACGACGTTGACACGGGTGGTCTGAGAGAAGTCGCACCCTAGCGGCCGCATGTAGCGGACGGGCTGCCGCGCCGCAGGCTCACGCTGAGGAGAACGGCGCCCCCGGGATCAAACGGAGGCCCGGCGGCAACAAGTTCGGTGGGGGGCTGGTAGGGTGGTGCCGCCACGGGCGTGCCCACCTTCGTCCCTGAACCTTCCTAACGGGGTCGTCCGCAAGAGCAGGCACTGGCCTTCGGCCCGGAGCCACCCTCATGAAAACCCACAAATCCATACCGCTCTTGACCGCGATCCTCCTGATCTTCACCGTGCCCTCCGGGTTGGCCGGCCACACAGACGACGACCGCGACGTGACCTTCGACCACAAGACAGGGAACGAATGGTGGGTCGAGGTCGTGCTCGGCGGCGTCGACGCAGCAAGCGTCACCGGCGTCGACGCCCAGGACACGGATGGCGACTGGATCGCGCTGGAGAAGAAGTCCTGGGGCGCGTGGGCAGCGAGTTTCCACATCGAGCCAGGCCACCTCGTCCAGTTCAGGGCGCACGTCGATGGTGAGGCCATGGAGAGCTGCTGGTTCTCCCACCCGGAAGGTCAGCGGCTATGCAGCGCTGATTGGCAGGCCACCACGCTGCGCTCCGGCGGCTACGGCCTGGGCCTGACCATGGACAATGTCGACGACGATGCGTCGGTGGAACTGATCGAGACCTCGGAACATTCGTTCTTGATCTACGAGCACAGGCAACAAGGTTGGATGGTCGAGGAAAGCCTCAGCGATGGCGTCTCCGTCTCCGTCGATGCAGGAGATGCCGACCAGGATGGCCAGCCGGACCTGGCATCCACGTTCCAGCCCGGGCCGCGCGACCGCGTCGGTGTCTCTGGCGTCGTCATCCAGGAGGCGCAGGACGGCGAATGGGTCACCACGTTCAGCGGGACCTTCGGAGGGGACCTGGGTCAGATCACCATCGGGGACATCGAGGAGGACGGAACCCAAGAGGTCTACGTCGCCGCGGGTGATGACCTGCTCGTGCTGCGACCGGATGGCGACACGTACACGGCGAGCCAGTACCCGCTGGGCGTCGATGCCTACTTCGTCTGGATCGGTGATGCCGATAACGACGGTGATCGCGAACTGCTCTTCGCGGCGAGTTGGGACGATGGACTATACGTAGCCGACTTCGACGCAAGCGGCCAGTTGGTCGTCACGCAGATCGCCGCATCCACCGGTCGTGGCAGCGCCGGTGTGGCCATCGGGGACGCGGATGGCGATGGCCTCAACGAGGCTTACCTACTGCGCGGCGAGCCCACCACGCTCTATCAAGCCACCTTCGATGGTGCCTGGAGCGGGCGCGACGTCGCAACCTACGACGGTCGCCAGGAAGCACTCTTCCTGGGCGACACCGACGGCGACGGCCGCGCGGAGGTCTATGCCGCCACGAGCCATGGCGCGCACGGTGCCATCTCTGAGAGTCAGGATGAAGGCGGGTGGCAGACCGCCCTGCTTCACACGTACGAGGCTGATCTAGGCCAGGCCCTCATCGTGGGCGATGGCGATGGCGACGGCCAAGGCGAGGTGTACTTCAACACGGCCCGGCCCGGCATGCTCGTCGAACTGCACCGCACAGGGGACACCGGAGAGGCGGCCCCGACGGCAGCAACGTTCGACTCCCGCAACGGCAACGAGTGGTGGGTCCAGGTCCGCGTGACGGACGCCGACCCCACACGCGTGCAGGCCAAGGACACCGGCGATCCGTGGAAGGAGCTCGAGCTGAAGGACTGGGGCGATTGGGCTCGAAGCTTCCACGTGGAACCGGGCAATGACGTCCGTTTCCGCGCGATGGTCGACGGCGAATGGCTTGTCTCGTGCTGGTTCACGCATCCTGCAGGCAAGGCGCCCGACGGCGGCGAGACGTGCACCGCCGGCACCCCGACGCCCTCCGACTTCGATGCCTCGTTCGACACTCCTGGCGGCAATGAGTGGTGGGTCGAGGTCTACGTGGACGGCAACGAGCCGCTGGCCGGCGTGGAGGCCCGCGACGATGGCGGCCAGTGGGTCGCCCTGGAGAAGAAGGACTGGGGCGCCTGGGCCAAGTCGTTCCACGTCGAGGACGGTTCCATCGTCGAGTTCCGCGCCACAAGCACCGATGGCGACCGGGACATCAGCCAAGGGTACTGGTGGCCCTCGGGCGACCCCGCCTGAGCTTGAGCGCATCGCCAGTTGGGGACACTCTCCGGATGGCTAACTTCTCGGGATCATCGCCAAGCCGATGGGTTCGTTCGACTGGGCGCAAGCGCGGGAGGCGTCACTCCGCCTTCCCGGTCCGCCGGAGGATCATCGTGTCAGGGTCGAGGACCTGGACCTGGAGGGCGTCTTGGTTGCTGAGGTTCATCACGCGCACCACGTCCTTGGGCCAGTAGGTTCCCAGGTTCCTTCCTGACACGTTCGTGACCTTGGCCTCGTAGTCGGCCACCCGGTCCCCCGGACGCGTCTCTTCCAGGGCCAACTCCTCGTAGGCCTCCAGGAACTCCGAGCCGCAGTGGCTGCACCGGGCGCCGTGGAGGTGGTGGTGGACCAGTGCCATCGCTCCTACGACGGTTTCGCGGACGATGTCGTCCCGGCTTTCGAGGGTGGACTCCTCGCATTCCGGGCACTTGCGGGTGCTACCCGGGGGGAAGGCGCGGGGTCGGTCCTGCATAAGCCGGCTTCGCAGCTCGTGCACTGCTTCCATCCACGCCTGGGGCGTGGGGAAGACCGTTTCTGATGCGTCGTCGTTTTCGGTCATGGGGATCACACGTTGTACGCGGTCACGACGAGCAGGAGTCGCCCGTGCTCGTCCTCGTGAAGGTCGAAGTCCACCCGGAGGCGGCGACGGTGCGGTAGGTTGGCCAGGGCGTACCATCCCCGCGGATGCAACGGTTGGCCGTCCTCACCGGTTCTCTCGTCCTTGGCCACGTGGTAGCACCGCTCGAGGGCGGCGAGGATCGATCCGAAGCTGATGCCCCGCTTGCCCGGGTGGTACTTCGGCGCCTTGATAGCGCGGCCCTGACGGACCAGTTGGTGGACGTCACGGACTTTCATGGGCCTCGACCCGGCATCAGGTTGTTTACGTGTAATGCACGTATGATATCTATAGTTTTACGTGTATTACACGTGGGTGCGTGGTTCGAAGGGGGACGTCCCAACGAGCTCCTCTCAGCTGTATCGTCCATGCTGGCGTGGTACTGTGACCGCGAGATAACCCCTCCCAAGGGTCGGTAGAAAGTACGACCACTTCTCGACGTGAGCCCGCGCGGCGGACCCGCGAGCGTTAGGGTGCCTTCAGGCAACGGGCACCTATTTCGTTCCATCGGCCGGTCGAGGCCCCATGCCAGATTACCTTGTGCTCGGGTTCCGAGGTGCCGTTCCGGGGTCGTTGGACGAGGCGAAGGTCCTCAACCAGCGATGGGAGGCCTGGTTGGCCACCGTCAAGGACCACGTCGTGGACGGCGGAGGGCCGTTCGGTGAGGGTGCCACGCACGCAGCGGAAGGGACAGGCGCTCAAGGGTACTTCACGATCCGAGCCGAGACGCTGGAGGATGCACTCGCCGTCGCGCGTAACTGCCCGGTCGTGGAGGACGGCGGCGGGATCGAGGTCCTCGAGAAGAAGCACTCGTGATGGCGATCCTCGACAGCGGCGCCAAGCTTCACCCCGCTCCGGGAGCCCCGAAGGGGCGAAGCCGCAAAGTTGAACACCCCTCACGCCCAAACTTGGCGAGATGATCTTCGGCTGGCGCGACAAGGCCGAGCCTCAACCCGAGCTCGTGCCTGAGGCCCGTGAGGCCCTGGAGCGCGCTCACCAGCTCCTTGATCAGGACAACCGAGCCAGTGCGATCGCCGTGCTTGAGCAAGCTGGTGAGGCCGGCGAACGGGCCCAGACCGCCGAGGGACTGGCCATGGCCGCTGAGGCCTTCGAGCTGCTGGCCACCCTCCACGGGGAGCGCGGGGCCACGGCGGCTGCTCGCGACGCCCTCGAGGGCGCCGTGCGCACCGGCCAAGGCGCGGGCACGCCAGACGGGCTCGCGCCTGCTGCTCGCGCCAGCCACGCCCTGGCCGAGGCGCATGCCGAGCGCTCCGAGTCAGAGCAGGCCCGCGAGGCCATCGAGCGCACCATGGAGCTGGCCGACCGGGCCGCCACCACCGAGGCCCACGTGGTTGCCGCCCGGGCTGCGCGCTTGGCTGGCGAGCTGGCCGCCGAGCGCGGCCGGTTCGACGAGGCCATCGAGTGGCTTGAGCAAGCCGTGGATCGCGGCAGCGGGACCGGGAACTTGGCTGGCATCGAGACCGCCGCCCGCGCCGGCGGGGCGCTGGGCCGGGTGCTCCACGAGCGTGGAGATGCCGGGCACGCCATCCAGGCGCTTGAGCAAGCCAGCGCGCTGGGTGCTTCGACCGGGACCCAGGCAGGCACGCTTGCCCAGGCTCTCGCCGAGCTGGAGCGTGGCCGGATCGAGGCCGACCGTGGCGACAACGCAGCGGCCGGTCAGGCGCTGGAGCGCGCCGGCGAGCTGGTGGATGCGCTTGGCACCCCGGAGGCCGAAGCGATCGTGGCCGCCGTTCGCCTGGCCGAGGGCGAGCTTGCTGAGCACGCGGGAGAGCTTCGGCGCGCTAGCGACCTCTACGCCGAGGCGGCCGTGCGCGGCGCAGACTCAGGCCTCGCCGACGGGATCGAGGCCGGCCAGCAGGCCCGTTCACGCAACATGGAGCTCAGCCTTCCTCCAGAGGACGCGGAGGACGGTCCATCCTCACCCAGCCAGCAAGCATCGCCCCCATCGGAGACCCAGTCCACACCCTCGCCTCCGGAGCCAACGGGGGAGGCCACCGAGGCCACGGAGCCAGCTCCTGAGCCGGAGCGAGCCCCCGAGCAGGCACCTGCCCCGCAGGAGCCTGTCGAACCCACGGTGACGCCACCTAGCTGGACGCCGCCGACAGGCCAGGATCCCTGGCTCGCCCTCGACCGCGCTGACACGATCCACGAGATCGCCGTGCGCCGCCGAGACGAGGCCTCCCTGACCGAGGCCCTCCAGACCGTGGAAGCCGCTCTCGAGGAGCACCCAGGGGACGCGCGCCTGCTCATCCGCCGCGCCCGCTTCCAGGCCCTGCTCGGGCGCTGGCGCCACGACCGCGAGCTCTTGGCCATGGCCGCCGACGACTTCGACCGCGCCTTCGAGATCAAAGGCGGTCGCGTGGACCCGCGCACCCACGACCCCGGGCCCGTGTTCTTCTTCGAGTGGGGTCGAGCCCTCTACGAGCTCGGCGAGCTCACAGACGACCCTGACCGCTTCGCGCACGCCCACCAGCGCCTCTCCACCGGCTACGAGATGACCCCGCGGGGTGCCCACCACAGCATCGCCTCGGCCATCACCGCTCGATGCCTCTTCCACCTGGCCCAAGCCGGGCGCGAACCCGAAGGGTACGCCCAAGCCATCGAGCGATACAGGGCGCTGGAGGAGCAGGGCGCCTCGTTCGCGCTGGAGGCCGAGGACCACGCCACCTGGGCGCGCTGTCTGATGCGCGTGAGCGAGCGAACCGGGGATCTGGCCACGGCCCAGGAGGCCTTCGAGCGCATGGAGCGGGCCTACGACCGCTCGGCGTGATGGGCCGGGGTCGTAGGCCAGAGGTGCGCCGCTTCGCGGCGCGAGTCGGTGGAGTGGGTGAGGGGGACGGCGTTGGGTGGGTCAGGACGAACCCCCTCGGCAGGGAAGGTTCAAGATCCTGACCAGAACAGCTTAGACAGGGGAGGCGGAGATGGCCCCATGTACCGTGGGTGGTTGTTGGCTCTATTGCTCGTCGTGCCGGCCGCGCTGGCCGGATGCCTCGGTGACGACCCGGCGGTGGAGAACCCTGGCAAGGAGGCCGATCTGGCCGACGACCCGGAGGTGGAGACGGCTAGCCAGCCAGCCGATCTGACCGACATCCCGACGTGCGAGCACCCTTGGCCCTGCCAGGATGGATCCGAGTGGCCCAACGAGCTCACAGGCCCCTTCGAGCTGGATCGGATCGAGGAGGTGACGGTCGAGAGCCTCGACGGCACCCCGCTCCACGGTTACATCCTCTTCCCTGACGTCCCAGACGACGTGGAGCTCCCAGTGGTCCTCTGGTCGACGCTCTACTTCGGTCAACTGTTCAACACGCCAGCAAGCCCCACGTGGGACATGCTCCGCACCGGTGGAGACATCCCCGTCGACCGCCTCGTCGAGGAGGGCTACGCGGTAGCTCTCTTCAACGTTCGAGGCAGCGGGGGCTCGGGCGGCTGCTACGAGATGTTCGGCCCCGGCGAGCAGCAGGACAACGTCGCCATGGTCGAGTGGCTGGCCGACCAGGAGTGGTCCAACGGGCGCGTTGGCATGTCCGGCATCTCGTATGGGGGCACGACGCCGTGGGAGGCCGCGATCTACGCGCCAGAGGGGCTCAAAACCATCGTGCCCGGTGGCATCGTCTCCGACCTCTACACGTTCTACCACAGCATCCAGGGGGCCCCGTTCGATCCGTCGGGTGCAGCCCACCTGAACGCCTGGGCCACCGCCTTCTCGCTGGCACCGCCCACCACCGACTCGCCGACCGTGACCGCCACGAGCCCCACGCGCCTGCCCGACCGGGCCTGCCCTGAGCTGGCTGAGCTCATGGTCGAGGCGTGGAAGGGCACCGTGGGCGACGATCGGGACGCGGACTTCTGGGGGGACAGGCGTCTGATCGACGGCTTCCCCAACATCACTGCCAGCGTCTTCCTCTACCACGGTCTGCTCGACCTCACGGGCCACCAAACACAGGAGCGCGACGTCTGGGAGACCCTCTCCAGCCCCAAGCGCCAGCTCTCCGGCCAATGGGGCCACACCGTGCCCAACAACGGTCAACCCCTGCCCGAGGGGTACGCGAGCTGGGACGACGAGCTCGTCGCCTGGCTCGACTTCTGGCTCAAGGGGCTGGGACCCGTGCCACAAGGCCTCGGGACCGTGGACTACCAGGACAACCAGGGCGCCTGGCACGCCTCGACCGCCTGGCCCCCGACCGAAGCGCGCGAGCAAGCCCTCTACATCAGCCACAGCGAGCTTGGACCGGCCCCAGCCGGGGAGCCCACCACGTTCCGATCGATCCCCCACCCCGACGGGCCCTGGGGGATCCTGTGCGACCACATCGGGACCGCATCCACGCCCAGCCTCTTCGGGGACCCCCACCCCCTCGGGGTGGTCGCCCTCACCGACCCCGTCGAGCAGCCCACCCTCGTGGCCGGCAACCCGGTGGCCTACCTCGAGATCACCAGTGATCTCCCAGGGGGCCTCGTGGACGTCCACCTCTTCCGGGTGGCCGAGCACGGCGCGTGCGAGGACGAACAGGATGGCGCCTACCGGACGGCCCAGGTGCTGGGTTGGGGGACCGCGGACCTGCGCTTCCACGACGGACGCATGCAGGGTACCGACTTCCCCACGGATCAGCGGACGCCCGTGCGCGTGGACCTGACCAACATGGCCGAGGTGCTCGAGCCCGGCGAGCGCCTGGCTGCCGTCGTGAGCTACGGCAACTGGTTCATGCGGGACACGAGCATGCCCTTCACGCCGGAGATCACCGTCCACGCCGATGGTCCGGCGACCGCGAGCCACTTGCTCCTGCCCGTGGTCGAAGGAGGTCTGGGCGGTGCACCGGTGCCAGAGACGGACTACCCGCCGCGCCCATTCCTCCCCCCGGGATCCTCGTGAGCCGATCAGCGTCCTGCTTGGGTACCCAACCAGGCATCCCACCTGCGGGAACCGGCTGCCGGCTTGATACGCACGGGCGGGTTCGCCGGCTTGCCGGCCGCCAGCCGGCAGGTGCGAACATGACAACAAGAGAGAACAAGAAGCTCACCCAGCGGTTCTTCACCGACGTGTTGGTCGACGGCGAGACCGAGCTCATCGACAAACTCGTCTCGGACAACTTCACGGAGCACGAGAGCCCCTTCGGCCAGGAGACACCCAAGACGGGCCGCGCGGCTGTCAAGGAGATGGTCGACACGTTCCGAACGGGCTTCCCGGATCTCAAGGTCAAGGTGAACCAGCTCGTCGCCGAGGGCGACCTGGTCACCGCGTACACGACCTGGACGGGCACGCACAGCGGGACGTTCATGGGCATCCCAGCCACGAACAAGAAGGTGGACTTCACCTGTATCGACATGGTGAAGTTCGAGGACGGTGAAGCCACAGAGCACTGGGGCTTGACGGACAACCTCACCCTGCTCACGCAGATCGGCGCCATCGACCCGCCGGAGATGTGAGAGGCTCGGCCAACCAGGGGCCTTGCCCATCCAACCAGGCAACCCCTTAAGAGGGGGGCTCCTTTCGCCGTTCGATACGAATGGCCCCGGATGAGCCCGTCCGATGCGCCCGCCAGGGCTACGACCCCCACGCTCTCGAGACCGAGATCTCCGAGGACTGGCGCACCCAGGGGACCCGCGAGCGCGTCCGGGAGCTGAGAGCGGACGCCGAGCCCTTCTACTTCGTGGACGGCCCCCCGTACACATCGGGCCACATCCACATGGGCACCGCCTGGAACAAGGTGATGAAGGACCTGCTGGTGCGCTACTGGACCATGCAGGGCAAGCGCGTGCGCGACCAGCCCGGCTACGACATGCACGGGCTCCCCATCGAGGTCCGGGTCGAGCGCGAGCTCGGCATCTCGGACAAGAAGGAGATCGAGGCCTACGGTGTGGGCAACTTCATCGAGAAGTGCAAGGAGTTCTCGCTCGGCTTCCTGGACACCATGACCGAGGAGTTCAAGGAGCTGGGCGTCTGGCTCGACTGGGACCACCCCTACCGCACCATCGACGACGCCTACATCGAGGGCGCCTGGTGGACGATCCAGCAGGCCGACGAGAAGGGCCTGCTCTACCGGGACAACCGCGGCGGGCTGCCCTGGTGCCCCCGCTGCGAGACCGCGCTGGCGCAAGCCGAGCTGGAGTACCAGGACCGCACCGACCCATCCATCTACGTCAAGCTCCCGCTCATCGACGACGACGCATCGCTGGTCATCTGGACCACGACCCCCTGGACGATCCCGGCCAACAACGCCGTGGCCGTCCACCCGGAGCTCAACTACGCGCGCGTGCTGGCCACCAAGCGCGACGGCTCCACCGAGGAGATCATCGTCGAGGACTCGGTCGTCGGTGCCGTGGCGGCTGCGGCCAAGTACACCGAGACCCACGTGGTCGGCCACCACAAGGGCGAGGAGATGGAGGGCTGGGCCTACGAGCACCCGTTCGCCGACGAGGTCCCCTACCACCAAGAGCGCCGGTCCGAGAACGAGTACACGGTGCTGCTCGGCGACCACGTGGCCGCCGACCGCACGGGCCTGGTCCACACCGCCACCGGCCACGGCGAGGAGGACTACAAGATCGGCCAGGTCTACGGCGTGGCCCCGTTCTGCCCCGTCGGGTCTGACGGGCTTTACAACGAGCTGGCCGGAGAGCTCGAGGGGCTCGTCGTTCGCAAGAGCGCCGAAGGCGACGATGTACCAGAGGGTGAGAGCGCGGACGAGGTCGTCATCCAGCGCCTCGAAGACAAGGGCTTGCTGCTCGCGCAAGGCCTGGACGAGCACAGCTACGGCCACTGCTGGCGCTGCAAAACCCCCATCCTGTTCATGACCACCGAGCAGTGGTTCTTGGCCGTCACCGAGGTCAAGGAGACCATGCTCGAGGAGATCGGACGCATCACCTGGACCCCGGACTGGGCTGGCGCGGCCCGCCAGCGCGACTGGGTCGAGAACGCCCGCGACTGGTGCATCAGCCGCCAGCGCTACTGGGGAATCCCCGTACCGGTGTGGGAGTGCACGGCCTGCGACGAGCGCAGCGTCGTGGGCACCAAGGCCGAGCTCGAGGAGCGCTCCGGCCAAGCCGTCCAGGACCTCCACCGCCCCTGGGTCGACGAGGTCACCTTCCCCTGCCAGGCCTGCGGTGAGACCATGGAGCGCGCCCCGGACGTGCTTGACGTCTGGTTCGACTCAGCCGTGGCCTCCTGGGCCAGCCTCGGCTACCCCGGCAGCCAAGACGCCTTCGACGAGTGGTTCCCGTGCGATTTCATCATCGAGGGCCTCGACCAGACCCGGGGATGGTTCTACAGCCAGCTCGCCGCCGGTGTCGTGGCCATGGACCGCGTCCCGTACGAGCAGGTCGTCATGCACGGCTTCGTGCACGACGAGCACGGCGTGCCCATGAGCAAGAGCATCGGGAACATCGTCAAGCCAAGCGAGGTCATCGGCGAGTTCGGCGTGGACGCCACGCGCTGGAGCCTGCTCGAACCATCCGCCCCATGGGACGATCTGCGCTACGGCACCGAGAGCGCGCGGGAAGCCCAGCGCATGCTCAACGTTCTCTGGAACGTCCACTACTTCGCCACCCAGTACATGGCCCTGGACGGCTACGAAGCCTGCCCGCCGGATCGGCGCGGTGAGGCTCCAGCGGGCTCGCTGGACCGCTGGATCCTCTCTCGGCTCACGGGCGTGGTCGAGGAGGTCAGCGAGCAGATGGAGGCGCACGCCTACCACCGCGCTGCGCGCGCGCTGCGGGCCTTCATCCTCGACGACCTCTCCCGCTGGTACCTCCGGCTCAACCGGGATCGTGCCTGGAAGGCGAGTGACGAGGAGAAGCGGGCGTTCTACGACGTGCTCACCGTGGTGCTGGCCACCTGCAGCCGGCTGCTGGCGCCCTTCGCGCCGCACACCGCCGAGGCGATCTGGCAGGACCTCTACCCGTCCAGCGAGACGGTGCACGCCGAGCTCTGGCCCGAGCCCCAGACCGGGCTGCGCGACGAGGCCCTGGAACAGCAGATGGCCACCGCACGCGAGATCGTGGAAGCGGTCAGCCGCGCACGCGAGCGCGCTGATCTCTCGCTCCGCTGGCCCGTGCCACGCATCGTGCTCGCCGGCGGCAAGCACATCGAGGCCACGGTCGAGCACCTCACCGCGGTGCTCGAGGACCAGTGCAACGCCCGCGAGGTCGCCTATGCTGGAACCGACTGGGCCGAGCTCGACCTCGTCGCCGAACCCGCCCGCTCGGCGATCGGGCCCACCTTTAGAGGCGATGCCCCGGCCGTCATGGACGCCATCCGCTCGGCCGATCCAGAGGAGCTTCGAACCGAGCTTGCCGGCGGCCCCGTCGAGCTCGGCGGGTTCGAGGTGACCCCGGAGATGGTCACCTTCACCACGGAGGTCCCAGAGGGCATCCTCGGAGCCGACTTCGAGGGCGGAAGCGTCTTCGTGGACGCCCATCTGGACGACGAGCTCCAAGCAGCCGGCCTGGCACGAGAGGTGCTGCGCCGCATCCAGGAGATGCGCAAAGACCAGG
>CAYNEI010000011.1:0-18889 GCA_964396185.1 uncultured Thermoplasmatales archaeon | reverse complement strand
CTCCCAGACACAGGGCGCACGGGCCTGGACCATCACCAACGAGGCCCTGGACCTCGAGGAGGAGATCTGGATCCACCTCGACCCATCACCGGGCTAACCTATTTGGCCAGGGTCCAGTCATGCTCCGGCATGGTCCAGATCCAGCCGACCCCCAACCCCAACGCCAAGAAGGTGGTCTTCCCATCCAAGCTCGTCGATGAACCCCTCATCGTGGCCACCACCGAGGACGCCGAGGGCCACCCGCTGGCCACCGAGCTCATGGCCATCGATGGGGTCACCGACCTCTACTTCCTGGGCAACTTCGTCACGGTGAGCAAGCAAGCTGAAGCGGACTGGGAGGACCTCTTGAGCCAGGTCCAGCAGGTCGCCGAGGGCCACGGGGGCTAAGGGTCGGGCCCGATAGAACCAAGAGGGGAGAGGCGTAAGACCAGTCAACGTGGTACACCATGGACGATGACCCTCGAGAGCGGCGGGACGCCCCGGACCCCTTCGAGGAGTTCGAGGCGTGGAGCAAGCGCATGCAAGACGACCCGTTCCTGGGGCCCTTCTTCCAGGACATCGACCGGGAGTTCGACCGGATGCGCGAGTCCCTCTCGCGCATGCTCCAGGGTATGGCCGACGGCTCCATGGAGCCTGGAGAGAACCCGTTCGTCTACGGGTTCAGCATGCGCATGGGCCCGGACGGCAAGCCCCGGTTCAACGAGTTCGGCAACGTCCACCCGGACCAGCCAGGCCACGTCAGCACCGGCGAAGGCGGGCTCCAGGAGGCCCGCGAGCCCCTGGTGGACATCCAGGAGAGCGACCAGACCATCGCCATCACGGCCGAGCTCCCCGGCGTCGAGAAGGAGGACGTGAACCTCCGCGCCAAGGAGCGCGAGATCGTCATCAAGGTCGACACAGAGGGCCGCAAGTACTACAAGCGGATCCAGCTGCCCGCTCGCGTGCAGCCCAAGACCACCTCGGCCACGTACAAGAACGGCGTGCTGGACATCGAGGTCGAGAAGGTCGAGGAGTCCGATCCTGGCACCGAGGTCCCGATCAACTGATCCCTCCCGCCCCGGCCCCAAGGGTGCTTCCGCAACGACTAAGGCCGCGCCCAGACGTGGCATGCCACTCGCCTACAGGGGCTCGGGGGCCGCCACGCGGCACGTTCGACACCCGAGCCGAGCCGTGAACGACCGGTGAGGGGGGAGATGCACGCATGGCAGTGACCTTGGGCAGCCTCGGGGTGACCCTCAACATCCTCAGCGGTGCGGCCATCGCTGTGCTCGGGGTCCTCGTGCTCTGGGGAGGTCGAAGCAAACCGCGCGGTGGCCTCGCGTTCGCCCTCTTCACCCTCTTCTGGGGCGTCCAGATCACCCTGGCCAACCTCGCCGGCGCGGCCAGTGACCAGGCGACGGCATCGACGCTCTACGTGCTCAGCTGGGGGCTCCTGATCCCGCTCGCCTACTTCCTGGTCGAGTTCACAGCAGCCCAAGTGGGGGCCAGGGGGCAACGGGGCCCGTGGGATTTGTTCCGCTGGCTGGCAGGTGGGGCCGCCGTCGTCTCCGCGCTCCTCTACATCGTCGCCCAGGACCTCATGTTCCAAGGCGTGGCCCAGACCCCCCTCGGTTGGGCACCCGTCGTTGGCCCTCTCTGGGTTCCCCTGGTCTCGCTGCCCCGCTTCGGCTCCCTGGGCCTTGCCCTCTACTACCTCGCCGGCGCGAGCAGGCGCTCTCCCACCCCGCGCACCGCGTCGCGAGCCACGGTGCTGGTCATCGGGCTTGGCCTCTACACGGCCTACGCGGCGAGCCGGTTCCTGGGATCCTCGATCCAGTTCGTCTCCCAGGGTCTGGGGGGCTTCGTCTGGGCGTTCACAGCGCTCTTCGTCGCGTTGACCCTGGTCACGGTCCACCTGGGGATCGAGGCCCTGCTCGCGGCCCGGCTAGCGCGCTCCAGGGCCGAGAGGGCCCGGGAGCACCGGCTCGCAGCCGCGCTGCTGATCCCGCTAGCCTGGGGCGCGATCGAGGCTGGGCTCGTTGCCGGGCTGCTGCCCACCCTGGACACCCTCGGGATCTGGCGCCTGACCGGCGTGGCGATCATGGCCTACGGGCTGGCCCGCTGGTGGATGCCGGAGCTCCAGCGCACCGCCAAGCTCGCAGCCTCCCGAACCACCGGGCTGACCGCTGCAGGCGCTGGCGGTGCAACCGTCTACGGTGCTGGCACAGCGCTCTCCTCCGGGCTCGTGCTCCCCGCCATCGCGGGCCTGGCCACCGTCTCGGCGCTGGCGATCCCGAGCCTCAAGCTCTCGCGCAAGCTCTTCCGCATCGAGCCTCGGCCGGTGGAGCTCGAGTCAGGGGACGAGCGCTTCGGCGAACAACTCGACACCTACAGGGCTGCCCTGGAGGCCAGCCTCGCCCGAGGCACCCTGGAGGAGGACGAGGCCTTCCTGGACGCGCTCCAGGACAGATTCGACTTGGGCCAGGAGGCCCGGCGCGTGCTCCACTACTACGCGAGCAAGAGCGTCATCGTGCCCGTCGACGGGACCGCCGAGGCAGCCTACGAGCGCCTACGCCTGCTCGGCGAGGGCGGCGGTGGTCGGACGTGGCTGGCTCGCGACCGGGCCAGGGAGCGCCTGGTGGTGCTCAAGGAGCCCCTGGGTGCTGCGGCCAGCGAGCAGCTCAGAGCGCGCGTGCTCGAAGAGGCCCAGCTCGCCCGCCGGGTGCGCCACCCGAACGTGGTCGAGGTCCACGAGGTCACCGAGCGCGACGGCCGCCCGGTCATCGTCATGGAGTACATGGAAGGCGGCAGCCTGCTCGACGTGCTCCGCCACGAGGCCCCCCTGGATCCCGGGCGCGCGGTCCCCCTCGTCGTCCAGGTGCTCGCTGGGCTGGAGGCCGTCCACCATCGCGACATCCTCCACCGGGACATCAAACCCTCCAACATCCTGCTGGATGAGACCGGCACACCGAAGATCGCCGACTTCGGCATCGCTGTGCGCCACACCCCCGACAAGACCATCGTTGAGGATCCAGGCCTGGCTGGGACCCTGGCCTACCTCCCCCCCGAGGTGCGCACCGGCCAAGCCCAGGCCAGCCAGGCCACCGACGTCTACGCCTGCACCGCCGTGCTCTACGAGCTGCTCTTCGGCCACCCCCCCGAGCCAGGCGCCCCCATCGCGACGACGGGGCTCCCAGCTCCGCTAACCGAGGTCCTTCAAGGTGGGCTCTCCTCGGACCCAGGCCCGCGGTACACCTCGGCTCGCCAGCTCCGCAGGGCCCTGGAAGGGCTCTAAGGGCCGCCGGCCGGTCCCCTCCAGGGGATCCCACCGGAAAACCGATTTCTCGGGGCTAGAGGCCCTGAATCATTTTGCGGCCTGACGAAAGATAAAAATAGGGGGGTCTTGGGAGCAGGGTTCCATGCCCTCCGGACTGATGCAGAAGCTCAGCGGCACGCGCCTTGGTGAGTGGCTGACGTACGCGATGATGTCCACGGCCTGGGCACTCTCCGGGCCGTGTTACTACGGCTGCGTGAGCTGATCCTAGCGTCCCACTTCCCCACGCCGCCCGCGTGGCTCTCCACCCCTCACGGTTCCTACGGGTGGCGTGGGTTCTCCGTTTCCCCTCGAGTTAGGCGTGTGGCTCGACGTGAAGTCCAAGCCTCTCTGCTCTAGCCGTGCTTGTATGTGACCCCGAACGCGAGGTCGGCTTCGCGGTGTTGACCGACCTCGCGATCCGTACGAGCCCCCTCTCCAGTCGGTGAGGCTCGTACTCTCGGGGTCAAATCCAAGCACCCGGGCATCTACCCGTGCTTGTATTTGACCCCGAACCCACCCCTCGGGTTGTTCCACTTCACGCTTCCAGGCGTGCACACGATGTCGCACGTGCCGCACTCGACGCAGTCCTCGTACTGGAAGCTCATGGTGTCGTCCACGGGCGTGAAGCAGTCGGCCGGGCAGGAGTACATGCACATCTGGTGTGGGCAGGTCCGGCAGATCTCCGGATCGATGGTGATGTGGGCGTGCTCCTCATCGTCGAAGTTGTAGTTGGTGGCTCCGAGCCGCGCCTTGATATCGATCTTCTCGTCGGTGAGTTCGTGCGTCATAGGTTCTTCCCCGCGGTCATGGCGTCCTTGGCGATCGTGAACGGCGAGATGCCCAGCCGTTTCATCTCGGACTTCACGATCTGCCTCGTCTTCTCCTTCGGCGTCTCATCTTGTGTGAGCATCTCAGTGAAAACCCCTTCGATGAGTTGGGGGTAGGTGTGGTGCATCCGTGGGTTCCAGACCACATCCTCCATGCCGGCGAACCGCTCGAAGTCCTTCCAGATGTAAGAGTCCTGGAGCCGGGTTTCGTAGCCAGCGAAGGTCGAGCGCGACCAGTCGCCGGTCTCCTTGGCATCCAGCACGGTCTCGGCAGCCATCACGCCTGAGCCGATGGCGTAGTTCATGCCCTGGATGACCATGCCGTTGGAGAAGCAGAAGCCTGCTGCGTCGCCCACGACCATCCAACCCGCGCCGGAGCGATGGTGGATGAAGTCAAGACCCCCCTCCGGGATCAGGTGCGCGCCGTACTCGACGAGCTCGCCGCCCTCGAGCAGCTTGGCCACGCTCGGGTGGAGACGGAACTCCTCCATGATGTCGTGGCTGACCTTCTTCTGGTTCCACAGCGAGTCGAGCCGGATGACCACGCCGAGGCTGATGGTGTCCTTGTTCGTGTAGAGGAAACCCCCGGCCATGACGTCGCCCTCGGTCCAGCCGCACACGTACTCGTGGGCCACGCCCCCGAGCTCGCCCACGTTGAACCGGTCGTTGATCACGTCCTCGCCCAGGTGGATGATCTCCTTGATGCCCAGCGCGGCGTGCTCGATGGGGATCTCATCGTCGGTCTCGCGCCGCAGGCCCATGTCGATGGACAGGCGCGAGTTGGCCCCGTCGGCGATGATCACGGACTTGGCGTCGATCGTCTCGCCGGCCTGCACGACCCCGACGGCTCTACCGTCCTCGAAGGCCACGGATTCGACGTTGACGCCCTCCACGACCATGCCGCCGGCCTCCTCGACCTTGCTGGCGAACCACGGGTCGGTCTTGGAGCGGAGCACGATCCAGCCTTTGTACGGAGGCTCGCGCCACTCTTTGCGCTCGAACCCGATGCCGAAGTCCGAGCCCTCGGTGAGGAAGTGCACGCCCTTGCGCGTGACCGGGCGCTCCACGGGCGCCTCCTTCCACCAGTCCGGGCCCATGAGCTTGTCCATCTCGTGGCCCCAGATCACGCCCCCGGAGAGGTTCTTGGCTCCGATGGGCTTGGCGCGGTCCACGAGCAGCACGCTCGCACCGCGTTCGGCCAGTCGGTAGGCAGCGGCGTTGCCCGCCATGCCGGCACCCACGACGATCGCATCGAACTCGTCCATCAGCCGCCCTAAGGGGCCTTCCTCATTTAGCTACTACGCAGAGGAGTTGGGTCGCGAGAGTTTCCGTGGCCTGCGGGCCGCGCGAGGGACGGACGGTCGGCGGCGTAGAACGGGTCGCGCAGGACTCACGCCTGGGCGGGTTTCGGGGCTCTTGCAAGGATCGGCCGGATGAAGTCCAGGACCGTCTCGCTGGCATCGAGGATCTCGATCTCGACAGGCTTCCCATCGGCTCCGTAGTGGGTGATGATGGTCTCGACCTGCTCGCCGTAGTCAGGAGGGGTATCCCGGAGTTTGATCGTCAGGATGTCCGTCTCGTGATCGTACTCATAGCGCATAGCGATCCCTCCGTGCTCGGTACACTGTCACGACGATCCGAACGTCGTCGTCATCCTCGAAGACCACCCGTAGGATGTACCCGTTTAGCGCCTTCTGGGCAATCTTTCTTCCGCTGTGGCCATCCACAACCTCGTCTGGCGCTTCCAAGGTGCGACGGACCAGTCGTTCATCGATCCCATACCGCGCCATGCGGGCCAACGCGTGCTCCGTCAGTCGGTGTTCCACGGGCGTCGTCCGGAGCACTGGGGGCAGCGTAGATAGAGCTCAAGTGGAGGGCTTGCCGAACCTACCAGCCCGGTGCCCCCCGCCTCAGCCCTCGATCTCCTCTCCACGCACCTCGACGGCGCCCTGATCCAGCAACTCGTCCAGGGCGGCCTCGACATCGCCTGGCTCGGCATCGATACCCTTGCAGGCGTCTGTCAGCACGAACGTTGTGAAGCCGTGGTCCAGGGCGTCTAGAGTCGTCTGTTTGACGCAGTAGTCCGTGGCCAGCCCGCCGACGAAGACCCGGCGCACACCCTGCTGCTCGAGCCAGCTGGCCAGGTCCGTGGTGTCGAAGCCGCTGTAGGCCTCAGCCTCCGCCTCGGTGGCCTTGCGCACGTGGTGCGTGGCCTCTGGCAGTTCAAGGTCCGGGTGGTAGCCAGCGCCCTGGGTGTCTTGCACGCAGTGCGGTGGCCAGGGGCCGCCCTGGCCTTCGAAGCTCGTGTGGTCCGGCGGGTGCCAGTCCCGGGTCGCCGCGATGCTCGCGCCAGCCTCCTCGAAGCGCTTGGCGTAGGCGTTGAGCACGGGCACGACCTTGTCCCCATCCGGGACGGCGAGAGCCCCGCCGGGGCAGAAGTCGTTCTGGACGTCCACGACGATCAGCGCGTCCTCGGTCGTGATGCGCGTGCGCATGGTGACCCCGCCATGGCTGCTGGGGGGCTAAAAGGTCTGCCCCACGGGCCGGCGTCGCCAAGCCCTGGTGCCGAGCACCGCGCCGCTGAGCGCGGCAAGGAACACAGCAAGCGTGGCCAGAGCCGACTGGGTCCAGCGGCCGTCGACCAAGGCGCCCAAGGCGGAAGGGACGCCTGCGGCCACGAAAGCGGCCACGGTGAACAGCGCGCCAGCGACCAACGCGTGCAGATGGGTCCTGCGCCGCCGGGTCAACTCAAGGTCCACGGTACGGATTGGGTCTCAGCCCTCTTGAACCCCTCGCCTCGGGCCGGACCACGGGACCCGGCCTCCAAGGGCGGCGCGCAGGAGTCGCCAAGCGCGGTGAGCTTTATCCCGGGGCCCGCATGTTCTTGTACCTGGCAGGCACACGGCTTGCCAAGCTGGTGGTCGCCACGCTCTCCCCAGAAGCTCTCGAGACGATCCGAAAGGACTTCCCGGTGCTCGAGCGCAAGCTGCGGGGCGAGAAACCCCTGGTTTACCTCGACAACGCTGCGACCAGCCAGCGCCCCAACCAAGTCGTCGAGGCCATGCGTCGCTCCCAACAGGAGCACAACGCCAACGTCCACCGGGGCATCCACCAGCTCGCCGAGCAAGCCACCGTGGCCTACGAGGCCGCCCACGAGCACGCCGCTCGCTTCATCAACGCTGGCGGGCTCGAGAACATCGTCTTCACCGGCAACTGCACCGAGGCGATCAACGTCGTCGCCTACGGCTGGGCACGCCACCAGCTGGAGCCCGGCGACGAGATCCTGGCCACCCAGATGGAGCACCACGCCAACATCGTCCCCTGGCAGCAGGCTGCCAAGGCCACCGGCGCCAAGCTCCGCTACGCGCCGATCACCGAGGACGGCCGCCTCGATCTGGACGCCTACCAGGAGATGCTCTCGCCTGCCACCAAGCTCGTGACCTTGACCCACGTCTCCAACGTGCTGGGCACCATCAACCCCGTGCGCGAGCTCACTGCCATGGCCAAGGACCAGGGCGCGCGCGTGCTCGTGGACGGCGCCCAGAGCGTCCCTCACTTGCCCGTGGACATGGAGGCCATCGGGTGCGATTGGCTGGCCTTCTCCGGCCACAAGATGCTGGGCCCCACCGGCATCGGGGTGCTCGCTGGCACGCGCGATGCCCTGGAGGCCACCGAACCCATGACCTTCGGCGGCGAGATGATTAGCCGCGTGGACTGGGAGGGGGCCTCGTGGGCCGAGCTTCCGTGGCGCTTCGAGGCTGGCACCCCGGTGATCACCGAGGCCATCGGCCTGGATGCGGCCATGAGCTACCTCGAGCGCATCGGCATGGATCGCGTCCACGCGCACAGCCAAGCCCTGGCGGGCGCGTGCATCGAGGCCCTGGAGGGGGCTGGCTGCGAGGTGTACGGGCCGGCTGCGGAGCACCGCTCCGGGGTGGTCTCGTTCAACGTGGAAGGGATCCACCCGCACGACCTGGCCAGCATCGTGGACGACGACGGCGTGGCCATCCGCGCCGGGCACCACTGCGCGATGCCGCTGATGGGCTTGCTGGGTGTTTCGGCCACGGCACGGGCTTCGTTCTACATCTATAACACGCAGGAGGATGTACGTGCCTTGGAAGCCAGCGTGCAACGCGCTCGGCAGGTGATGGGCCTTGAGTCATGACGCACCCGGTTCGGCGATGTACCGCAAGGACATCCTGGAGCACTACAAGCACCCGGAGAACTTCGGGGACCTCGATCCCAACACGCTGTGCCACCACGGCGAGAACCCGCTCTGCGGGGACACGCTACAGGTCTCCTTGCTCCTCGACGAGGAGGGAACGCTCACGGGTGCCAAGTTCAAGGGCCAGGGGTGTGCGATCAGCCAGGCCGCCACCGACATCCTGCTCTGCGAGATCAAGGGCAAGAGCGCCGACGAGATCCTCGCCATGGAGCGCCAGGACCTCATCGACCTGCTCGGCATCGAGGTCTCCTCGCTGCGGGTCAAGTGCGCGCTGCTGCCCCTGGCCACGGTGCAGGACGGCCTGCGCATCCACCGCGGCGAGATGGACGCCGTGGACGTCACGGTCACGGACGATTGACGGCCTCACGCCGCTGCCGCGTCGTTGGACCCTGTCGGTGAGGCCTCAGACAGCAGACCCGCAACGATGGCCCCGATGGCGGGAGCCACGAGCAAGGCCAAGAACCCGCTGCCGGGGCCGGCCAGGAACGCATAGGTTCCCTTGAGGTAGGTCAGTCCCAGCCCTGCGCCGAGCAAGCCGTAGAGGCTCCCGAGAAGCCGGAGGTTGCCCACGTCCTCACGAGCCAGCGGTGAGCGGGCTCGGATCCGGAACGGGAGCGCAACCGAAGCGCCAGCCACCGTTCCGCAAAGCGTCCCACCGATGAGCAGACTCGCGTGGAGGCCGAAGCCAGCGGGATCCGTGATCAGGGCGTCAGCGGTGAGGCGTACGGGCGTCGCGAACGTCACCGTACCCACGATGAGCGCGACCAGGAACCCGCCAAGGGTCGCCACAAGCCAACGGACCGAGACCACGTGCTCCTCCTGGCTCCGACGAGACCCGGCTCAAAGATAAGTGTTACCGCGAGACCCTTCAACTGTCGCCCACCCAGGGTTTCCATCCCCGTTCAGGAAATGTTAAACCGTCACACGGTCCTTGTCCCGCCCGGGATGCACTCGATGTGGCAAGATGCCCGAGGGCCACACCTCATCACGAGGGGCAACGTCGACGGGATCCTTTCCGCGGCCGCCTTGCTCGCGCAGTTCCCTCGCGCGCGCCTCTCCTTCGTGGCCTCGTCCTCCACCGCCGCCGATGTTGTCCGCCGGGACCTCACCCACGACCTCGTCCTGGCTGATCTCGGCCTCACCCCGAAGCTGGCCCGGGCGCTCAACCTCAAAGCCGAGACACGACAGTCCGTGCTCTTCTTGGATCACCACCAGCAGTCCTGCCGGGGCTCAGCGGCCCTGGGCGAGCATGTGACCACCGTGGTCGAGGAGGGTCCGTCGGCGACCTCCGTGGTCATCGACCACTTCGAGCTTCAGGGGCTTGCCCACCTCGGTGCCGTGGCCGACCACATCGAGCACTGCAGCTCGCCGTACCTCGAGCACGCCGAGTCCCTGTTCGGAAGCGCGCGCATCGAGAACGAGGCCCGCGCCCTGGACTACGCCTGGCGTCTCAAGGTGGAAGACGACCGGTTCCGTGCCCAAGCCGCACGCTTGATGGCCAAGGGTCACTGGCCCACCGAGGTCCACGAGGTCCTGCGCAGGTTCCGGCTCGTGCGCAACGAGGGCCGCTTCGAGACCGCCCGCGAACGCGCTAGCGACCACCTGCGCCTGCGCCAGTGCGTGGCCATCATGGATGCCGGTAGTCGCAAGCCCAACCTCATGGGCTTCGGGATGCGCGCGGTCACGGCGGCTGCTGAGCAGGCTGGCGCGACGGTGGCGGTCCTGGTGAACCGTCGCCGGGAGCTCTCTGGGGTCTCCCTGCGTGGCTTCACCGAGGAGGTCAACCTGGGCCTCTTCATCGAGGAGTTCACCAAAGAGAACGGTGTGGCCGGCGGCGGCCACCCGGCCTCGGCCGGTGCGCGCATCCACACCCGCGATGTGCACCACATGCTCGACAGCCTGGTGACCTTGGCCACCGCGTGAGCTGCTGGTCAGCTCTCGAAGTGGAGAGCTGTGGTCAGCCGATGTACTGGAGCTCTTCCTCGCCGGGCCCCTCGGCCTGGCGCTCCAGATCACGCAACTGTTGGGTGAGCTTGTCCATCTGCTCGGCCCGGTTCTCGAGCTCGCTGAAGTCGACCTCCATGCTGAGCAGGCTGTTGAGGATCTCGAGCACAGCGCGCGCCGAGCGCGGGTCCACGAGGTACCCGGAGGTTTCGCCCATGAGACAGACCCCCTTGATGCCGCGCAACTTGCCAAGGCCGAGCAACAAGCCGGAAGCACCCACGATGCCCCCGCCAGGCTCATCCTCGCTGAACACGACCCCCTCGGCTTCCATCTCCTCGACCAGCTCGGCGTGGGTGGCTGCACCGAGCACGCGCGCCTCGTCGATGATCTGGCCGGTGCCGTAGCCGCCCAGCGTGTAGAAGCGCTCGACGTTGAGCTCGGTCATGACGTCCAGGATCCCCCCGGCGAGCTCGTACTGGCCTTCAGCGGTCAGGCCCTGGTAGTCACCGATGAGCAGGACCACGTCGGGGCCATCACCGGTGTGCCGCCAGAGGTAGACCTCGTTGTTGACGAGCCGCACGGTACCGTCGGGTTTGAGCAGGACCTGGGGTGGGAAGTGCTTGGAGTGGATCTCGGCGATCTTCTCGGCCGAGAGCTCCTCGATGAGGTGATCAGCCGCCAGCTTGCCGACGTTGCCCACGCCGGGCAGACCCTCGATGAGGACCGGGGCGTTCAGATCCGTGGGCTGCTCGTGCCAGGTGATCTCGATGTCGTTCATGGGGAGCCTCCATCCGTCTCGTCGCTTGCCGCCTCGTCCTGGCGGCGTAGCCGGCGCCGGTAGATGCCGTATTTGTCCTCAGGGGAGAACTTCGGTGGCGCAGGGTCGCGGGCCTCGCCGCCGCACGCTGGACAGGTGTCTTGCATCGTGTAACGCCCGCAGGCAACACAGGAGGCCAGCATGTGGCTCGAGCTCACTCTTCCTCGAGCTCGCGGTTGAACGCGCCCTCGCCGCCGGTCCCTTCGATGACCTTGATGGCGCGCTTGGCGGCTTTCTCGAGCTCGTCCTCAGCGATCTTGTAGTCCGGGGCGGTCACGCGCACGCGGTAGCGGGGCGCGCCGACGTACTGAACCGCGATCTCAACGTCCTCGAACTCGGAACCGCCTGCCTCTTCGAGGGCTTGCTGGACCTTCTTGACGCCGTCGGGGGCGGGCGAGGTGATGTCGAGGTAACCGGTGATCGTGACGAAGGGGATGGAGATGTTCTCTTGGGCGAGCTCGATGAACGCATCGAACCATGCCCCCTCGAAGCCATCCTCCTTGAGCACCTCTGGGTCGATGGCCGCTGCCTCGAACCCGCTGTAGAGGGAGCCGTAGGTCTCTTCGAGATCGAAGGCCCACTCCTCGTAGAGCGCCTCGGGCTCCTGGCCCAGATCGCCGGCCAGGATCTCGATGAGCTTCTCGGCTTTCTGCTCGTTCTTCCACTGAGCGATCTTCTCTCGCCGCTGGTGCTCGTTGACGCGCTTGAAGGAGAGGTCCACGTGGCCGCGGTCCTCGTCGACCTTGAGGACCTTGCAGACCGCTTTCTGGCCCTCTCGGATGTGGTCGCGCACGTACTTGACCCAGCCGGAGGCGACCTCGCTGATGTGGACGAAGCCTTCCTTGCCCGGGTACTCCTCGAGCTGGCCGAAGGCGCCGAAGTCCTTGACCTCGGTCACGGTCAGCACGACGAGATCGCTGGTGTCGGGGTACTCCTTGCGCTTCATGGAGCGTCCACGTATTCCTTGAACGTGCCTTCGAACTTGGTGATCCCGCCCGTGGGCGTGGCCAGGGGCGAGCCGCAGACCTGGCAGGTCACGGCGGTGGCCGAGCGGCCGAAGACGACCTGCTCGTGGCTGCAGTCGTTGCACTCGACACGAGCGAACGTACCGCGCTTGGGCGGCTCTTGTGGCGGTTCTTGTGGCAAGAGGATCACTCCGTGAGCTCGAACTTGCCTGCACGGAAGCACTTGGAGGCTTGGTTGGCCTTCTTGCACTCGTTGCAGCGGTAGCGCAGCGGGACGCGCCGGGTGGGCTTCTGGCGGCCCTCCGGCTTGGGCCGCGGGAAACCGCGGTACCCGCGCATGACGCGGCGGAACCGTCGCTGACCCTGTTTCATCTCGCTGGCGGGCCGGCGGCGGATGCGCTCCACGTCCTGTTGCGTGTGCGCGTTGCAGTGCGGACAGTGCCGCTTGATCCTGCGTGGCATCTTCATGATGGGCACCCTCAGGTGGGGGAGTGTCCGAGACTAAGTCCACGCCCCATTTAAGCGTTGCGTGGAGCACCCATTCGTGGCTTCGCCGCGTAAGTCGGCGCCGTCCGACACGCGCCAGGGGCACACAAGCAGCCGCACACTTTCCAGCCAGCGGCGGCTCCCATACCGCGCCCACCGCCCCTCGCACCGGTTTCATAACCTTTACACCCTCCCCGACGGTCCTCCCAGCATGGCCGCCCCCCAGTCCACGACCCGCTCGAAGCCCAAGCAAGGCGGGGAGCGGACCGTCCACACCATGAAGCCGGTCACCAAACCCAAGCCCACCCCCGACCCGGAGCCCCCGGAGCCCCCCGAAGAACCGGGCGACGCTGGTGGCGGCTGGCTCACCCCAGATGCACGCACCATCATCGCCCTCGTCGTCGCGCTGGTCCTCGGGGTCGCGACGGTGTTGCTCGGCAACAACCTGGTCCCGCAGGAGCTCTCGACCCTCAACCTCGTCGTGTTCGGGCTCGTCTCGGTCGTGGTCGCCGCCATCGGCACGCTGCCCATGCGCTGGGGCTGGTACGTCGTGCCCGGCGTCACCGTGGCCTTCTACGGGCTTGGCATGTACAACCTCATCAACACAGGCGACACGGTCTTCAACATCGTCAGCGGCGAAGCCCTCGGGTACGCCGTGGCGGGCCCAGCTACAGGCGTGGCCGTGGGCTATGCGCTCCAGTTCGTCTACAAGTTCGTGGCTGGCGAATAGCGTAGTTTCGGGCCGCCCGCCAACCGAGCGAGCGAGCCACTGGCGCGCTCGTGGCGCGGCGAAGCCCCGCATTTCTGGCAAGCCCGGCACGCGGATCGCGACCACCGCGCGCGCCGTAGATTTCGGCGGCCCCGCCACAACCTTAAAGCCCAACCTACCCCCATGGGGGAGTGAGGCCCTCCATGGAGCCTGATCCTTGGACGATCGACTGGAACCCTGATTTCGCGGACGACCTCCCTATGCGGCGAGCCGTCCTCCGTGCGCTGGATGACGAGCGCGTGGCTTCCACCGTGGTCTCGCTGGCCCAGCAAGCCATGGAGGAAGCCTTGGACGACGGTCTCGAGACCGAGCACCTCGTCTGGCTCGAATCCCCCACGAAGTTCGCCCTGTTCATCCGCGTCTGGTTCGAGGCCAGCGAGGAGAAGGTGTTCGTGATCGTCGAAGAGAACGACCTCGGCGACATCGGCTTCCTCGTGCTCCACGGCTTCGAGTGCGCCACCTACGAGGGCGACGACAAGCTCCGTGTGGAGTTCCGGGATCCGGAGACCCTCGGGGTCGAACCGTAGCCGAGCTCACGGCCTCACGTCACCACACGCCCGCCAGCGCCCGCTGGCGGCGGCGCTCTGCTTCGGCATGGCGCTGCCATGCCTGCATCGAGCTTCTTGCCAGCGAACGCTGGCGCGGCCCTCCGGGCCGCCCTTCGGGGGCGCCTGGCTCGTTCCGGCCTGCTCGTCGGCTACGCCTCGACCCTTGGCGCTGCTCTGCGTGCGGCGTAGCTTGGCGCCGGGCCGCCAGCGCCCGCTCACGGCGTCGGCCTGCTTCGGGTTCACAGGAACCAACGCGTTGCGGCCTGGCAGCCGGTTGCTTGCGAGCCTGGTGGCTCGCCCCTTGGCGCTGCTCTGCATGCGGTGCGGTGGGGCGTCGGGCCGCCAGTGCCCGCTGGCTGCGGCGCTCTGCTTCGGCATGCACCGCGAGTTCCCCGATCGCGGCGACTCGCGGTGAGCCATTCGGCCGGGGCGTCCAGCCGTTGGGCGCAAGCTATTTGGTAGGTCCCCAAGCATGCGCTGCGTTGTGTCCGTCCGAGACGTCACCATCATCGGCTCCGGTCCTGCCGGCCTGACCGCCGCGATCTACGCCGCGCGCGCCCGGCTGGACGTCCTCTGCATCGCTGGCTACGAGGCCGGCGGCCAGCTCATGCTCACCACCGATGTCGAGAACTACCCCGGGTTCCCCGACGGGATCATGGGCCCCGAGCTCATGGATCAGTTCCGCGCCCAAGCCGAGCGCTTCGGCACCGACTTCGTCGACCGTGACGCCACCGCCGTGGATGTCTCCGAGCGCCCGTTCAAGGTGGAGGTCGAGGGGGAGGTCGTCGAATCCCACGCGGTCATCATCGCCACCGGGGCAAGCGCCCGCTGGCTGGGCCTGCCCGACGAGCAGGCCTTCCAGGGCAAGGGCCTCTCCACATGTGCCACCTGCGACGGCGCGTTCTTCCGCGACAAGGAGGTCGCGGTGGTAGGTGGCGGGGACTCAGCCATGGAAGAAGCCCTCTTCCTCACCAAGTTCGCCGACAAGGTCACGGTCATCCACCGACGCGAGGAGTTCCGGGCCAGCCAGATCATGCAGGAACGGGTCCTCGAGCACGAGAAGATCGACGTCCTCTGGAACACCGAGGTCATCAGCTACCTAGGCGATGGCCACGTCACTGGGCTGCGTCTCATCGAGCACCCGGAAGGGAAGCCCAAGGAAGCCATCCCCGCAGACGGCTGGGAGCGGGCCGGCGAGCACGGCGGCAAGACCTACGACTTCGAGACCGACGGGCTGTTCATCGCCATCGGCCACGACCCCAACACCGACATCTTCCAAGGCAAGGTGGAGCTCGACAAATCGGGCTACCTGAAGGTCCACGACCGCACCCGCACCAACGTCGAGGGCGTCTTCGCCTGCGGCGACGTCCACGACACCCACTACCGCCAAGCCGTCACTGCAGCCGGCATGGGCTGCATGGCAGCCATGGACGCCGAGAAGTGGCTCGACCACCACCATGGTTGAGCGGTCGGAGCGGACCGGCCTTCGGCCGGTGGACGTTGGTTGTCTGCGGCTTGCAGCAGCGTTGGTCGCCCTGGTTGCCTTGGTCGCATTGACTGGGCCTGCCAGTGCGCACAACCCGGCGCTAACGGTCTACGAGCCAGCGGCGCTCGACGGTGGCCTGCTCGCGCTCGGCGAGGAGGGCGCCGCGGTCCTGCTCTCAACAGCGGGTGAAGAGCGGTGGCGCTTCAACCTCTCCGCCCACATCGTCCAAGCCCCCGAAAGCGACGGCGAGCTCGCGGTCACCGTGGCCCGCAACCTCTCCGATCTCCAGCCTACCATCCAGGCCATCGACGCCACGGGGCCCACGTGGCACGTCGAGCTAGGCCCGCCCGGCACGTACGGCTACGCCCTGATCGATGGGGACACGATCGCCGCGTTCACCGGTGATGCGCGTCTCATGGAGATCGACCGAACCGGCGAGCTCCAGCGCACCATCCAGCTCCCGTCCACACCTGCCGTCCAGCCCGCCCCTGCACCGTCGGGTGGATGGTTCATCGCCGACGAGCAAGGCACGATCCTCCACATCGACGAGGAGGGCCAGGAGCAGGCACGCACCGGCCTCGGCGGCCGCCCTTTCGCCATCACAGCCCACCAGGACCGGGTCTACACGACCGCGCGCATGGATAGCCGAGCCACCACCCTGCTCAAGGCCCTCGACCAGGACCTAGAGACCCAGTGGAGCCAACCGGTCCAGGGCCTGCGCATCGGTGGAGAGCCGGTGCTGCTCGAGGATCGGCTCGTCTTCGCGACTTACGCTCCCAGTGGCGCGCGCCTGTTGGCCATGACCCTGGATGGTCATGACCTCTGGGAGGTCAACCTTGGCCCGGATACGGCTGGCGCTGCGAGCCCAGGCGAGGACATGGTGGTGGTCGCGACCAACACGGCCATCCACGCCTACAGCCCGAACGGCACCGAGCTCTGGCGCACACCTGCCCAGCCACGCCTGGCATCGGTCACCGTCCACGCAGGCCTCGTGCTCCCCAGCGGCGCCGAGGACACCCTGCTCGCACTGGACGCAGCCAACGGCACCGAGCACTGGACATGGCGCGAAGGCACCACGGCGGTGCCCTGGACCGACGAGGACCTCGCGGCCCCGGAGACCGGAACCAACGGGGCAGCGGACGAGGCCCCGACCCCGTGGCCGCTCGGGTGGTCCGCTGCAGCGATCCTCACCGTCGCGGTGCTCGCCCGCTCCCGCCGACCCCCTGCTTAGCGCCCGGCCAGGGGGCGCACCTTAATGTGGGCTGCACATGTGCAGACCACATGGTCAAGCTAGGATTCGTGGGCGCCGGGCAGGTCGGCGCCAGCACTGCCTTCTCATGCCTCCACCTGATCAAGCCGGACGCCATCAGCCTGGTGGACATCCAGGAGGACTTCGCCGTCGGCCAGAGCCTAGATCTCGCGGCGGCCGCGGCGGGCCTGGACTGCTTCCCCGAGGTCCAAGCCGGGAGCGATTACGAGATCCTCGACGACGCCGACATCGTCGTCACCACCGCAGGCATCCCGCGCAAGCCAGGCATGGACCGCCTCGACCTGCTCAACAAGAACATCGGCATCATGAACGACGTGGTCGACAAGACGTTCGAGCACGCCCCGGACGCCCACCTGCTCGTCGTCGCCAACCCAGTGGACATCCTCACGTACGCTGCCTGGCAACTCAGTGGGCTGGAGCGCAACAGGGTCTTCGGCATGGGCTCCTGGCACGACTCCATCCGCCTGCGCTACATCCTCACCACGCTTGGCGCCGGCACGGACGCCTGGATGCTCGGCGAACACGGCGAATCCATGCTGGCCGCCAAGAGCGTGGCCAACGTGGACAAGCAGCTCGACTGGCCTGACGTCCAGGACCAGATCCGTGGTCTCGCCGCCGAGATCATCGAGAAGAAGGGCGCGACCTACTACGCGCCCGGCGTGGCCACAGCCAACATGGTCCACAGCGTCATCGAGAACCAGAAGCGCGTGCTGCCCACGAGCACCGTGATGGCAGGCGAGTTCGGGATCGAGGGTTGCTGCCTGGGCGTGCCTGCTGTGCTCGGAAGCGGCGGGATGGAGAAGGTCGTCGATCCGGGCTTAGACGCCGAGGACACCAAGGCGCTCCAGGCCTCGGCAGAGAAGCTCAAGCGGGTCCTGGCCGACGTGGAGCTCTGAGCTGGATGCCCTACCCGAACCTGGCAGGCAAGCGCGTGCTCGTCACCGGCGCGACCGCTGGCATCGGGCAGGCAGCCGCTGAAGGTTTCGCCCGCGCAGATGCCGAAGAGGTCATCATCACCGGTCGCCGCAACGAGCGCCTGCGCGAGCTCGCCAAGCGATGGGAGGAGAACCTGCCAGCCAGGATCACACCGGTCTGCTTCGACGTCACCGACCTGGACGCCATCGATGAGCTCGCAGATGAGCAACCCGAGCTCTTCGACGTGGACATCCTCGTGAACAACGCAGGGCTTGCCCGCGGCAAAGACCCGGTGCACGAGGCAGACATCCAGGACTGGGAGGAGATGATCGACACCAACGTCAAGGGCCTGCTCTACGTGACACGCCGGGTCCTGCCCAACATGGTGGACGCCGGGGAGGGGACCGTGGTCAACCTTGGCTCGTCCAGTGGTCGCTGGCTCTACCCAGGCGGCACCGTCTACTGCTCCACCAAGTTCGCCGTGCGAGCCATCACCGAAGGCACCCGCATGGACGTCCACGGAAGCGGCGTGCGCATCTGCAACATCGAGCCCGGCATCGTCGAAACCGAGTTCAGCCAGGTCCGCTTCCACGGCGACGACGAGGCCGCAGACCAAGTCTACGCCGACACGCGGCCTCTCACCGCAGAAGACGTGGCCGATGCGATCCTGTACTGCGCCTCGCGCCCCGACCACGTCGACATCCAGGAGCTCGTCATCTACCCCACAGACCAAGCTGCCCCAGGCATGATCCACCGCGCCTGAGGAGCAGGGCTCGGGGTGATCGAGGGGCCCAAGTGCTGGACCGATGTCCCTGGCGGACTTTCGCCCGTCGTGCCCTGGGTCCCAAGTGGCCCTGGACCCAGGAGACCACGGGGCGTTGTGGGGTGGTGGCCACTGGGCTGAACTGGGCCTTCCGGACACAGCTTCAACCACCCCGCGTATCTTGGCACGTGGCCCTGATGGACTTGGATTACTCGGAGACCCTGACCGACGACCTGATCGATGCCCTCGAAGAGGCTGCCCGCGTGGTCGGCCTGCCGCTCAGCCAGCTTGAGCTGCTTGGCCAGCACCCGGCGCATGCAGAGGCCTTCGTGCAGCACGTGCGCTCCGGCACCCACGATGGGTTCCTGGACCGCATCGACTGGTCGGGTCTCGAGGTGTTGCGGACGCACGACTGGCAACCGGGCCTCTCTGGGCCCGGGCACGCCTCAGCGTGACCCGATCACGAGCGTCTAGACTTCCGTCCGGAAGTCTAGGTTCTCGAGCTGGCGCGTCCCCACTGAGAGAGCACCCGCTGCTCGGGATCCAGCTCCTCGCGCTGGAGGATCGTGAACAGCGTCG
>CAYNEI010000010.1:78955-80485 GCA_964396185.1 uncultured Thermoplasmatales archaeon | reverse complement strand
TCACGCTTCGGCTCGTTCGCCAATTCCCTGGAGGTTCGAGAGGGCGGCGTTGGCTGCCGCGCGCACCTCGGCACCCGACCGGTCGTTCTTGGCGCCGGCCTCGTTGAGGTGGCCGATCGCGGCCTGGTAGTGGTGTCTGGCGGGGGCGAGCTGGCCCAACTCGGCCTCGGCTCGTGCTTGGCTGGTGAGCAGGCGCGAGACAGCCAGCGGGATCGCGCTCGGGTCGAAGCGGTCGTCGGTGGTGTGAGCTTGTTCGAGGGCCTCGATGCTGGAGGCTGCCAGGGCTGCCGCCTGGCCCGGTTCTCCGGCGTCGATGAGCAGCTCGCAGCGCACGTGGTTGCTGTAGGCGTTGACCTGTTCGGCCGAGACGCCGGCCTCGAGGGCCTGTCGCTCCCCGTAGTGGATCGCGTCGACGATGTGGACCAGGGCATCGTAGAGCTGCTCGGCGCCGCGCTGGGCGAGCGCGAGGCGCCGGTGGGCCCAGGAGAGCTCCTTGGCCGTCTCCCCACCTGGGGTCTCGGCGTAGCGCTGCTCTGCCTGCTCCAGGGCGATCTCTGCCGGGCGGATGGCTTGGGCGTGGAGGCCGAGGTCGAGGTAGGCCTGGAGGATGGAGGCACGCCACGGCTCGGGCTCGCCCGAGGTGCACCCTCGGTGGCCGAAGGGGTCGAGCAGGCTCGCCACCACGCTTGGGGCTGCGCCACGGCGCGCCAGGGAGCGCGCGATGCTCGCGGCGTGACCAGCGATCTCCCCACACATCTCGCTTGGAGCCCCACGGTCTCCGGCCAGGCCGTCCAGGAGCTCGCCCAAGGCCTCCACCTCTTCCCGGGTGGCCTGATCGAGCTCCCGGAACCTGGGTAGCGCGAGCTCGAACAGTTGGGCGAGCTGGTGCTCCGAGGCCCCGTCGATGAGGGCGCGTAGCGCGGCCAGGTCCTCCACGAACGCTTGACCGCGACCCGTCATGCCGATGAGCCCGGCAGCTCGGTAGCGGTCCCGCCAGAGCTCACTCTTCCACAGGGTCTGGTGGACGGGTCGCACAGCCTCTGGATCCAGCTCTGCCAGCCGTTCGAGCAGCGTGGTGCCCGCCGCGTAGGCTGGGTGGTTGGGCATCCGGCCGGCGTCCAGGATGCGGGGAAGGATCAGATCGACGTCCTCGGGCCTTGCCAGGCGCTCGAGCACGCCCAGGGCGAGCTCGGTGAGCGGTCCATCCTCGCCTGCCTCCACGGCATCGAGCAACCCCGAGATGGCGGTGTGGTGGTCGAGGCCGTCCCAGAGGGCGCTCTCTGGAGGATCCGGACAGCGGGGGTGCTTGTCCTCGATGGCGTCCCAGGCGAGCTGGAGGGTGAGTCGATCCTGGATGGTGTCCTGGTCGAGCATGAGGCTGGTCAAGGCGCCAGCGGTCTCGGCGGCTCGGTGCACGTGGCGTGCACCCTCGGCGATGGGATCCAGCACCTGCTCCCAGGGTCTTCCGGTCTGGCTCCGGCTGGCCATGGGGGGCCCTCGCCAAGAAGGGGGCAAAGAAGCTTGCCCCAG
>CAYNEI010000010.1:77307-78855 GCA_964396185.1 uncultured Thermoplasmatales archaeon | reverse complement strand
TCCACGTCCTGGCCCGGCAGCCAGGTCGCTCGGTCCTGGTTGCCACCCTCGTAGTAGGCGAGGTTCATGGCCGCCCAGCCGATGCGCACCGACTGGCCGTCAGGGAAGACGTCGTAGAGCTTGGCGAAGATCCACCCAGGCTCAGCGGAGTGCGAGCTGGCGGTGACGTGGAGCTGGGGCACACCCGTGATCTGCACGTCCTCGTCCAGCACCTCGCTCGTGAAGATGGCGTGCGGGCCACCCTGGCCGCCGACATCGCCGCTGATCGCTTGGCCGGTCGGGGGCCCAGTGAGCACGAAGGTGCCCTCGCTGCCCTCGCCCTTGGGCGCAAGCGTGAGATCGGCTGCGAGCTCGAGCTCCTGCCACGCGATGTCCGCGGGTGGGTAGGTGTCGTACTCGTGCCAGACGTAGAGGCTGTCCTCCACCTCCACGGTGAGCGGGGGCTGATCGCCCTCGTCCTTGAGGTAGTAGTCGAACCACTCCAGGGTCTCCTGGGCCCAGTCCCAGCGCACGTTGCGGTGCTCGTCGATGCGGTCCGGGTAGGCGTGCGCCCACTGGCCCAACCACGCGCGCGTCGGGATCCCGGCCTCCTTGGCTTCCCGGATCCAGGGGACGACCTGGCTCGGGTTGACGTTCCAGTCCTCCATGCCGTGCACGACGAACATGGACCCGTTGTAGCTCTCCAGCATGCGGTCGCGGAACTCGCGCACACGCCAGTAGTCGCTGCTAGTATCCCCCGTGGCGAAGGCCTCGAGGCCCTCGACTTGGGCTTCAGCGGTCTCCTGGCAGAGCTGGCTGTCCACCGTCTCCGGGGGCTCGGGCCCGATGCCGAAGAGCGCCCAGTAGACGACCGTGTGCATGATGGGGCCCCGGGTCTCGCTGGTACCGTTCTTGAACATGAGATCCGGGACGCTGGACACCCCGCTGATGGGCACGATGGTCTTCAGATGCGGGTTGCCGTGGGCGGCGGCCATGAAGGGCGTGGTCCCGTCGTAGCTGCGGCCCATCATGCCCACGTTGCCGTTGCTCCACGCTTGCTCGGCCAGCCAGGTGACGGTGTGGTCCACGTCGCGCTGCTCGTTGAGGCTCATGAACTCCATGCAGCCGCCGGACTCACCGGTGCCGCGAACGGACATGTGGACCACGGTGTAACCCCGGGGCACGAGCCACTCGATGATCGGGGGCCGATACGAGACCTCCTCCTCGCCGGTGCCCCAGTACGGGCCGGCATCCATGACCACGGGCAACTGGCACGCCTCCGGCTGCTCCTGGTCAGACCAGTCGCAGCCCTCGATGTCGGGCCGGAAGATGCCTAGCGAGATGGCGGTGCCATCGAAGCTCTCGATCTCGAGCGAGACCCCGTCCAGGATCTCGAACTCGGCCGGGTCGGTGGGCATGCTCCAGCCGCGAGCGGTGGAGAAGTCCTCGCCGGTGAGCTCATCGAGGCTCTGCTCGTCCAGCGTGTCGTCGTCGGTGCCGATGCAGCCAGCCACGCCGATGGTCAGCATGGTCAGGCTCAGCAGGAGGATCTTCAAGCGTTCCATGGGG
>CAYNEI010000010.1:57745-77207 GCA_964396185.1 uncultured Thermoplasmatales archaeon | reverse complement strand
ATGGGCGTCTCGCTCATCAGCCCCGCCCTGCCCGCCGTTCGCACAGGGCTTGGCATCAGCGAGGCCGAGGCCGCCCTGCTGCTCTCCGCGTTCACCCTTCCCGGCATCGTGCTCGGCCCCGTCGCTGGCATCCTGGCCGACCGGTACGGCCGCCGGGTCGTGCTCATCCCGAGCCTGTTGGTCTACGGCGTCAGCGGGAGCGCGGTCATGCTGGCCCCAGGCATCTGGACCGCCGTGGCGCTGCGCGTGGTCCAGGGGGGTGCTGCCGCCGGGCTGATCACGCTGGCCATCACGCTCGTGGGCGACGTCTTCGACGGCACCGAGCGCAACCGCGTGCTCGGCATCAACGGTGCGGTGCTCTCGGTGGGCACCGGCATCTACCCCCTGGCCGGCGGGCTGCTCTCCACCATCGACTGGCGCGCGCCCTTCGCGGTCTACCTCGTGGGCATCCCAGTGGGCTTGTTCGCCATGCGGGTGCTCGAGGAGCCCGAGCGCCTGGACCGCCACGCCGGCGGCGGCTACCTGCAAGGCGCCCTACGCGCACTGCCGGCCGGGCGGGCCGTGATGCTCTACGGGACCGCGCTTGTGGTCTTCGTGCTCCTCTACGGGGGCGTGCTCACGGGGCTCCCGTTCCTGCTGGATGCGGACTTCGCCTTGAGCGCCAGCGGCATCGGGCTCGTGATCTCGGTAGCCTCCGTGGCCACGGCCATCGCCTCCGGGCTCAACGGACGCCTGGCCAGGGTGGCCGGCAACCCGTGGATCATCGCGGCCGGCTTCACCTGCCTGGGCCTGGGCCTCTACGGTCTCGGTGCGGCCACCACGCCGGTGTGGGCGGGCATCGCGATCCTCCCCTTCGGCGCTGGCATGGGCCTGGTCATGCCGTCGCTGGACGCAGCCGTGAGCCAGCTCGTGCCTGGCAGCTACCGCGGGGGCGCGATGAGCATCCGCACCAGCATGGTGCGCCTCGGGCAGACCCTGGGCCCGCCGATCGCCACGGGGCTGACCGCCACGTGGGGCTACCGGGTCCAGCTCCTGGCCACAGGCGTGGGCGCCACAGCCGCCGGCGTGCTGGCGCTCTGGTGGCTCGCGCTGGCAAGGCGTGGTCCCGATCGGTGAGCTACTCGATCGTGACGCTCTTGAGCTGATCCCACTTCGCGATCTGATCGATGACGTCGTCGCCATCGACCCCTTCGCCGAACACGGCGCGCTACAGCCCTTTCTTTGGATGGGGGCCTCGCCGCCTGGCGACCCGCGCCAAAGAAAGCCCTGGGGGAAAGAAACCGCGGGTCCCCAGCGACCCAGGCCCCGAGCCGGCTGGCTGGATGCCCGAGGCCTGAGATGGTGCTATCCGGTGCTTGCGCGCCTGCAGTCCCGATCGGTGAGCTACTCGATCGTGACGCTCTTGAGCTGATCCCACTTGGCGATCTGATCGATGACGTCGTCGCCATCCACGACCTCGCCGAACACGGTGTGCTTCCCGTCGAGGTGCGACTGGGGGCTGTGGCAGATGAAGAACTGGCTCCCGCCGGTGTTGGGACCGCGGTGGGCCATGCTCAGCGAACCCCGCTTGTGGGTCTGCTTGGGGGCATCGGTCTCGCAGTCGATCTGGTAGCCGGGCCCGCCCGTGCCGGCGCGCTTGTTGCCCTTCTTCTTGGAGTGGGGGCAGCCGCCTTGGATCATGAAGTCGTCGATGACCCGGTGGAAGCGCAGCCCGTCGTAGAACCCGTCGTTGACGAGCTTTGTGAAGTTCTCCACGGTCTTCGGCGTGGCATCGGCGAACAGCTCGATCTTGAGCGTGCCCTTGTCGGTCTCCATGACAGCGGTGGGGTTGGCCATGGTCGGGCCACGGGGCGTCGGCCTGATAAAGGGTGGGGCGCCCATCCACCCCCGAAGCCTTCAAACCCCCATCCTGCCTGGCTTGCCCGTGGCCCCCCTCGTCTGCATCCAGTGCGAAGCCGAGCACCCTGCCAGCGTGGCCCGTTGCCCCTGCGGCGGTGCCCTGGACTTCACAGAGGCCCGCCCGGCGGTCACAGCCGAGGCCCTCGAGCAGCCTGGCCGGGGTCACGAGCGCTTCCTGGACCTCTTGCCTATCGAGCCGGAAGCGTTCCGGACGTTGGGGGAGGGGGAGACACCGCTCGTTCAGGTGGACGAGCTAGGCGCCCGGTTCAAGCTGGAGCACACGAACCCGACGGGCTCGTTCAAGGACCGGGGCGCTGCGGTCACCGTCGCGCATGCCCGCGCGATCGGGGCCGAGCGCGTGGTGGAGGACTCCAGCGGCAACGCTGGTGCTGCCACGGCTGCCTATGCCGGCCGCCACGGCCTGGCGTGCACGATCTTCAGCCCGGAGACAGTCGACCCGGTCAAGCGATCCCGCATGGAGGCGCTCGGTGCCGAAGTCCAGGTGGTCCCGGGCCCCCGTGCTGGCGTGACCGAGGCCGCCGCGAAGGCAGCCCAGCAAGCAGGTACGTACTACGCCAACCACACCTACCCACCGCACTTCGTGGAGGGATGCACGACGCTGGCCTACGAGCTCGTTGGCCAACTCGGCAGTGCTCCGGACGTGGTGGTGACGCCGTGTGCTATGGGTAGCGTGTTGCTGGGCTGCGCCCGTGGCTTCCAGCGCCTCGTGGCCGGTGGCGTGCTCGACGAGGCGCCCCGCTTGATCGCCGTCCAGGCTGCCGGGTTCGACCCCGTGGCCAGGGCCTTCGACCACGCCTCTGCTGCTGGCGAGAACCGGCTGGCAGACGGCCTGCTCATCGCCGAGCCGCCCCGCCTGGACCAGATGGTCCAAGCCATCCAGGCCACAGGAGGCACGGCCCTCTCCGTGGCTGAGGGATCCACCCGGGAGGCCATGGACCGCCTCCACCGCCGTGGCGTGCTGGTGGAGCCCAGCTCCGCAGCCGCCCTGGCCGGGGCTGAGCAGGCCCGTGAACTCGATGCCCTCGACGCTGACGAGGAACCCGTCATCGTGCTCACCGGTGCGTGGAAAGGCCCCCGGTGAGCCGATAGCCGGCCGCAGCCGACGGCCCTCTAAACCGGCGAGCGCCCGGAGGGTGCGAGCAGGTGGACGCCGAACCAAGCCTGATCGTCGTACCAGGACCGCACGCGCTCCAGGCCGGCTGAGGTGACCAGGTCCTCGATGAGCTCTTCCGTGTACTTGTAGGAGTTCTCGGTGTGCAAGAGCTCGCCCTCCTGGAACGCCACCGTGAGGTCCAGGGCTTCCAGGTGGACCTCCTGGTCGCGCTGGCTGGCCAGGTGGATCTCGATGCGGCTCTCGTCGGGGTTGAAGCGGGCGGTGTGCTCGAAGGCGCCCAAGTCGAAGTTGGCGCCGAGCTCCCGGTTCATGCGCACGAGCAGGTTCTCGGTGAACCGGGCGGTCACGCCCTTGGCGTCGTTGTAGGCGGGCTCCAAGATGCTGGCAGGCTTGCGCATATCAGTGCCCAAGAGGAAGCGGTCCTGCGGGCGCATGACCTTCCCCCAGCTCGACAGGAGCTCGCGCTGGCCGGTGAGCTCGAAGTTCCCGATGCTCGAGCCGATGAAGAGCACCAGGCGTGGAGGGGCGCCAGGATCTGCCAGCTTGCCCAGGCCCTCGGTGTAGGCTCCGATCACAGGACGCACGGTGAGCTCCTGGTAGCGGTCCTCGAGGCGGTCCTTGGCCATCTCGATCGCCGCCTTGCTGATGTCCACAGGGCAGTAGACCGTGGGCCCCTGGGCCTGGATGGCGGCTTCGATCAAAAGGCGGGTCTTGTCCGCGCTCCCTGCACCCAGCTCGACGAGTTCGAGGGGTGAAGGGCATGCGGCGATGATCTCGTCGGCGTTGGCCTCCAAGATGGCGCGTTCGGTGCGCGTGAGGTAGTACTCGTCCAGCTCGGTGATCTCCTCGAAGAGCTTGCTGCCGCGCTCGTCGTAGAGCCACTTGGGCGGGATCGCTTTCGCGTCGGCGGTGAGCCCGGCGCGCACGTCCTCGGCGAAACATGGGTCGGGGGTCGTGACCATCAGGCGTCCTCCGCCAACCGGATGCCCGCCAGGATGTGCTGGTGGTCCGGCTGGTGCCAGTTGCGCACCGTTGCATGGGCGACATCCGGCCAGGTGGCCCAGCTGCCACCCCGGAGGACCTGGTAGCCCATGTCCATGTGGGTGAGAGCGTACTCGGGGTAGGGGAAGGGCTCGAAGCCAGGGTAGCCGGTGTGCAGGCTAGATGTCCACTCCCACACATCACCCACCATCTGGTGGCATCCCACCGCCGAGATGCCCTCCGGGTAGGCGCCCACCGGTGCGGGCCCGTAGAGGCGCTGGCCAAGGTTGGCGCGCTCCGGGCTCCAGGGATCATCCCCCCAGGGGTAGAGCCGGCGCGTCCCGGTGGCCGGGTCCCAGCTCGCCGCGATCTCCCACTCCTTCTCGGTAGGCAGCCGCTTGCCCGCCCAGGAGGCATACGCCTCGGCCTCGTAGTAGCTGGTGTGCACCACGGGCTGGTCCGGGGGGAGCGCGATCTCCCGATCGAACTCCCGGGTGACCCACCCGTCATCGGTGGCCTGCCAGTACTTCGGGTGCTCCCAGCCAAGCGCTTGGCAGATGAGCCAGCCATCCTGGCTCCAGTACCCCTCGGCCTCGTAGCCACCATCCTCGATGAACGCGAGGAACTCGCAGTTCGTGACCGGGGCACGCGCGATGCGGAAGCGCTCGAGCTCGACGGTGTGGCTGGGCCACTCGTTGTCGTAGGCGCCCACGCGGGGCGCGGTCCCGATCTCGTAGCTCCCTGCCGGCAGCTCCACCATCCCATCCACCCGCGTCTGGGCAGCCGGCTTGGCCTCCCGGTTGGGTGGCTGGTAAGGGGCCAGACCCTGGGGGTCCGAGCCCATGAGCTGGAGGGTGATCAGCATGTTCTCCTGGTGCTGGCACTCGTGGCGCACGATCATGTCGTGCACGAAGCCGTGCCGGGTCAACGCGCCGTCGCCTTCCAGATCCAGCTCAGCCAGGGTGTGCAGCGCGCGCTTGCGCACATCCGAGAGGAAAGCGCGGAGCTCATGGCGGTCCGGGAGATCGAGCTCACCGCGCTGGCTGCGGGGGTGCTCGAAGGGGTCGTAGAGCTTGGCGGTGGCCTCGTCGACCGGGTCGCCGCCGAGCTCGTCCACGAGCCACAGGTTCTCGAAGAAGCCGATGTGGCCCACGTCCCAGGCCAAGGTGCCCATGACGGGTTCGGGCTGGGTGGTGAGCTGGTCTTCGGTCAGCGCGTCTACGAGCGTCCAGGTCCGCGCACGCACGGCCTCCAAGCGCGCTTCGTACCAGGCACGCAGCGCCTCGGTGCTTTCCCCGGGCGCGTGGGGGTGGGGGCCTGGCTCGGGCATACGAGCCCAGGACCCGTGTTCCCGCCTAAGAGGTTGTTGTCGCGGTCTTCAGGGCTCTATGCTTGCAGACGCCTCTGCGTGGCTGGGGCTCGGGAACCTAAGACCTCATATGGGTGTGCACCAAGATAGAGTCCATGGCCCCGAGGGGGAGCAGCCCCCACCGCCGTCGGCTCTGGACCCCCCTGCTTGGCGTCCTGCTCCTCTTGGGCGCGTTGACCCCTGGGGTATCTGGCGATGGGGGATCGGCGCTGACGCCGCGCGAGGAGCTGTTCCTAGAAGCGCACGGACCGCTGCGGCACGTGGTCTGGCTCGAGCTTCCCCCGATGGTGTTCCACGACACCGATGGGGACACCGTGGGCATCGATGTGGACATCCTCACCCTTATGAGCCTTCGGCTCGGGGCTGAGGTCGAGCACACGCGGGCCTCCAGCCTCTCCGAGGCGGTGGCCATGCTTGAGCGCGGAGAGGCCGACATGATCTCCCCCGTCGTCCCCACAGATGAGCTGGAGGAGGCCCTCGATTTCAGTGCCCCCTACATCTCGGGGGGCATCGGGTTCTGGGTGGACGGACAGCAAGAGGGTCCCAGCTCCCACGAGGATCTCGAGCCGGGCACGCGTGTCGCGATCATCCCGGACGCGCTGAGCGAGGATTGGCTCACCGAACACCGCCCGGATCTCGAGCTCATCGAGGTACGTGGGATCACCGATGGGCTCGCGATGGTCAAGGATGGCGAGGCGGCGGCCTACCTGGGCTCGTTCGCCACCGTGGCCTACCTGATCGGCCAGGACCCCAGGTTCGCTGACCTCGAGCCCCTGGGCGAGATGGTGGTCCGAGCTGAGGCGAGTTTCGCGGTCCCAGACGGCCACAAGGAGCTGCTCTCCATCGTGAACAAGGGGTTGGAGAGCGTCGGTCACGCCGACTTCGTCGCCATCTATGAAAGGTGGACCGGGTTCGACCTCACGCCGATCAGGGTCGCCGATGCACCGGACCCGTTCTACGAGAACACTTGGATCCAAGCTGGTGGGTTGACGGTGCTCGGTCTCGTGGCCGCCCTCGCGGGCAACGCCTACGTGCTCCGTCGCCAGGTGCGCTCCCGAACCAGGGACTTGGCCGTGAGCGAGGAGCGCTTCCGCGGCCTTTTCGAACATGTGCCGGTGGGCATGTTCCAGATCGACCCTGACGGGACCCTGCTCGAGGTCAACGACGCCTTCGTAGAGATCATGGGCCACCCGGACAAGGGCACGATGCTCGCCGGGGAAGCCCTGCTCCCGAACGACGTCTCTGGCGGGGAGGCGCGTTGGCGGGATGCCCTCGACCAGGATGGTGAAGTGCGCAACCTGGAGCTCGAGATACAGAGGGCCACCGGGGAGCCCGCATGGATCTCCTTCAACGTCCGCGCGCTCCATGGGCCTGATGGGACCGTCCAGGGCTTCGAGGGCGCGGTGCTCGACATCACGGCGCTCAAGGAGAACGAGCGGACCCTTCGCTCCCATGCCGACGAGCTGGCACGGTCGAACGCTGAGTTGGAGCGGTTCGCCTTCGTGGCCAGCCACGATCTCAAGGAGCCGATCCGGATGGTCAAGAGCTACCTTCAGCTCCTCGCACGCCACTTGGACGCCCAACTGGACGAGACGAGCGAGATCTATCTCTCGTTCGCAGAGGAGGGGGCCGACCGGATGGATCGCCTCGTGCGCGACCTCCTCGAGTACGCGCGCGTCGACCGAGAGACCGGCCCGCTGGCCGACGTGGACGCAGGCGAGATCCTCGGCGGCGTCCTCGCAGACCTCTCCGCCATGGTCTCAGAGACCGGCGCCCGCATCCACCACGACCCGCTGCCCACAGTCCATGCAGACGGCTCCCAGCTCAGCCAGGTGTTCATGAACCTCCTCACCAACGCCCTCAAGTTCCAACCAGAGGGACGAACCCCAGAGGTGAGCATCACCGCGGAGAAGGACGGGGATCGCTGGATCTTCCACGTGGCGGACAACGGGCTCGGCATCGACCCTGCCTACCACGAGCGGATCTTCGAGGTGTTCCGGCGTCTGCACGGCAGGGACGCCTTCCCTGGGACAGGCGTGGGTTTGCCCATCGCCAAGCGCGTGATCGAGCGCCATGGCGGGGACATGTGGGTGGAATCGCGCCTTGGTGAGGGCTCGACGTTCTCCTTCACCCTGCCCGTCGCCTCGCCCAACACGGTGGTCCGGGACGCTAGCCGTGAAGGGTCTAGAGCTCCTTCTCCATGATCCACTCGGCGTGCTCCATGCCGGCATCCTCGTAGGCCTGCTTGACCTCCGGGAGCCAAGAGAGCACGCTGACCCGGTAGTAGGGCAGCTGCTTGTCCCGGAACCACGCCTCGGCAGCCTGGATGAGCTCCTCGCCGATGCCCTCGCCCCGGCGGTCCTCCACGACGAAGTGGCCGTACAGGTGGCCGTGCTTGGAGACCTTGAAGACCGGGTGGCCCCCGGTCACGCGGGCCTCGATGACCCCTACGAGCTCGCCGGAGGCGTCGTCCTCGGCCACGATGACCGTGGCGTGCTCGCTGCCGGCCATCCTGTTCTGGAAGTACTTGTGCCACTTCTCGTAGGCGCCCTCCCGGGCCTCGTAGCGCGGGTCCTGGGGCGAGAGGAACTCGACGAAGCCCTTCCAGAGATCCACGATGGCTTGCGCGTCGTCCACGGTGGCTTGCCGGATGGTGACTGAGGCCACGGCCCGGAATGCGTGGTGGGTTACAAAAGCTGCCCGGCGATGGTCGAGGGACCGGCTCCGAAGACGACGCGGTATCTGGGTAGAGCAGCCACGGTGGGCACGGAGAGCACCGAGGGTCACGGAGGGATCAGAAGATCCTCTACCACTGTGGTCCGCCGTGTCCCCTGTGAGCCCTGTGGTTGCTCCCCACAGCTACGCCGTCAGACGCCCGCCAGGTCGTCGCTCGTTTCGCTCTCGCCGCCGATGACCGAGCGCTCGCCGGTTTCCACGTCCTCGACCACGATCTCGCGCCGTGGGCCGTAGAGGATGCGCTCTGCGATGAGGGTCAGGAAGCCGTTGTTCACGGAGTTCACCGCCGTGCGGAACTGGTCAGCCAAGCCCAGGCTGAAGGCGAACCAGACCCCGATGAACGCCTCGGCCGGGGCGCCCTGGAGGCCCAGCACTGCGGCGATGACCGGGGGGGCTAAAAACGACATGCCGGCAGGGATCCCCGGGGCGCCCACCGTCATGAAGAAGAGCGGGACCAGGGTGGCGGCGAGCTGGCCGAAGGTCAGCTCGATCCCGATGGCCATGGCGACCACCGGGGTGATCAAGACCGCCGCGATCAGCGTGCCATCCAGGTTCACCGTGGCCCCGAGCGGGATCACGAAGCCCCGGGTGGACTCCCGGGCATCCAAGCCCTTGCCCGCCGCCTCCACGTTGATGGGGATCGTGGCGGTGCTCGAGACCGTGGACCACGCGAACGAGTAGACCGGTGCCACGTACTCTCGCAGCGCCTTGCGCCAGGAGCGACCGGAGAGGTGGATGGCCAGGGCGGCCACCATGAACATGTACGCGATCGTCGCCACGGCGATCAGGGCGGCGGTGGCCAAGTACCACGGCATGGCGGCGAACCCGCCCGAGGCGCCGGCGGCCCGGTCGGCTGCATCGGTGATGGAGACCGGCACGAAGGTGCCCACGGAGAAGAGGAGCAGCGGGAGCGCGTACTCCAACCACTTGCCCAGGCCATCCACGAAGATCTCGAAGATCCGCCGGAAGACGCCCCGGGTCTGGCGCCCGAAGTACCCCAGAGCTGCTGCTGGCCGGCCCAGCAGGCTCTCAGACGGGACGTGGCGACCCGCCAGGATCAACAGATGCAGGAAGAACGCGCTGCCGAAGGCCCAGAACACGCCCAGGATCTCCGGGCTGGCCGACACATCCGAGAAGACGTTGCCGATCGCTTCCCCGAACCCCAGGCCCGTGGACCCGCCAGCCAGCGGCAGCTGGAACACGAGGCCACCGACCACGACGGCGTAGATGCCGGCCAGGGCCGAGGAGGCGATGAAGAGGCCGACGACCACGATCGGCGCCTTGCCACCCTCCTGGTCGAAGAGGTCCAGCAGGGCTGGCAGGATGCTGAGCAGGATGATGTACGGGGCCGCGGTGCGTAGCCACGAGATGCCCTCCCGGACCCCGTCCTGGACCGGTCCCACTGAGGAGGGCCACCAGGTCCCCAGGGCCAGCCCGAGCAGGAGGAGTCCAAGACCCGCCCAGGGACCCGTGAGGTGCCTGAGCCAGCCTCGCTCCTCTCGCATCACGCCTGCCAACGCCTGCCTGTCCTTGAAGCTGACGCTACCCGGGAGGCTGCGCTCAGTAGTAGATCTGGATGGTCACCGTGTAGGTGGCCTCTTGGCTGCCCCCGAGCCCGGCTGGGTCGCTGCTGACGTAGACCGTCCACTCCCCAGCAGGGATGTCGGCGCCCGTGATGCTGATGGTCTCCTCGCCGGTGTCCCCCTCGTCGTCCTCGGCGGTCTCGTTGGTCCCGTCCGGGGACTCGAAGGCCAGGTCCAGGTCCGTGGAGAGCGTACCCGGGTCGTAGGTGAGGGTCACGTCGATCTGCGAGGGTAGCACGCCCATGCGTCCCTGTTGGACGGCAACGGGGTGTTGGTTCACGGCCTCTTGGGCCAGCGTCGAGGTGCCGATGGTCTCGTTCTCGAAGCTCGCTTGGTCGGAGATGTGGATCATCTGGGTGGCCGAGGCGGTGTTGCCGAAGGGGTCGGTCACGGTCAGCTCCACCATGAACATGCCCGGCTGGGGGAAGCTGGCTGTTGCGGTCTCGCCCGTGGCATCCGGCGTGCCATCGCCGTCGATGTCCCAGGCGTAGTCCTGGATGGGGTGGTCGGGATCACCCGTGGATCCTGTCCCGTCGAGGGTGGCTTGGTCGCCCACGAAGAGGTTGTTGCCCACGGTCCCTGGCTCTGCCAGGGGTGCACCGTTGGCCAGGACCTGTGGCACCGGGTCGGGGGCTTGGATGGCCAGGACCTCCAGGGTGGCCGTCGAGCCACCCGCTGTGAGGGTGACCGTGTAGCTCCCTGGCTCATCGTAGGTGTGGGAGATGGTCGCGGTCTCCGTGGCCTCGGTAGCTCCGTCGCCGAAGTCCCACTCGTACGTGCTCGGAGACCCTGCGGTCTCAGTGGCATCGAACGTGAAGCCCTGGCCGGCCAGGGCCACGAACGTACCGTCCTCGGTCTGGGGGCCTTCAGCGGTGAACGCAGCGCTGACGTCACCAGCGCCATCCCCTCCGATGCCGTCGTCGTCGAGGGCGACGTAGATGATCGCTCCGATGATCACGATGCCGACGAGAAGCAGCACCAGCCAAAGCAGCGGCTTCCGGCTTCGCTCCTCGTCATCCTCCTCGGCCTCGGGGTCCTCATCGCCAGGTGGTCCGGCACCCGCGAGGACCTCCGACTCGCCCTCCTCCTCGTGCTCAGCTGCGCGCTCAGCCTCTGGCTCGTCGTCACCGCGGAAGCGGCCCAGCAAGGTGGTTGCCCGAGGCTCTGGTTCCTCGTCCTCAGGTTCGGGGGCCTCCGCGCGCCCTTCGCGGGGTCGCCAGCCACCCTCCTCGGTGCGTTCCCACCGATCGATCTCCCGGCGTGCTGAACCCGCCGGGGGCGCAGGCTCGGGCTTCGGTTCGGGTTCTGGCTCCGGTTCATGCGGCTCATCGGGCTCGGGAGCCGTCTCGGGTTCCTGGCTGGCCTGCTCGTCCGGCGGGGAGGCCTCGGCCTCCTCGTCCTCATCCTCCGGTTCGCCGCGTTTGAACCGGCCCATGAGGCCCTTGAGCTTGCCTCCCTCATCCTCTTCTGGGTCGTCGGCCTCGGCTTCGTCGCCCTCCTCGGGCGCTGGATCGTCGTCTTGTTCCCCGGAGCCGCGGAACCGGCCCACTAGGCGGCCGATGGGGCTGGCAGCCTCGTCGGCGTCTCCACCTTCGAGCTCCTCGTCAGCCGGAGGCTCGGCCTCGACGGCCTCCTCGGGTTCATCGTCACCGAAGAGCGGGAGCTTGTCCTTGAGCCCGCGCTTCTTCGGGGGCTCGTCTGCTTCCTCCTCCGGGAGGTCCCCCTCTTCGAGGGCCGCCAGCTCCTCCTCGAGCTGGCGCATCTCCTCATCGAGTTCATCGAGGCTCTTCTTCTTCGCCAAAAGGCCTACCCCAGGTTCAGGTGGTCGTCGGTAAGGGAGAGTACGTCAAAACTCCTTCGATGGTGACCTGGGCTGCCGTGCCCCGCACCAACTGTGCTTCCAGGGTGTAGGCGCCGGGTGGGAGGCTGCTCCCATCCAGCGAGATGGCCTCGCCTGCCTGGCTGGATCCGATCTCTGGCTCGGTGCGGCTGGCGGTGACCTCCTCGCCCTGGCTGTCCAGGAGCACGAGGTCGACGTCGTCGAAGCCCAAGCGCGTCGAATGATCGAGGGTCACCTCAAGCAGCGAGGCTCCCTGGTGAACGGTGAAGCCGATGGATCGCTCGGTGGACGCCATCTCCAGGCTCCCGGTCTCGGAGAAGGGTTGGGCGACGGCCAGGGACCGGAAGGCGGTGACCTCGTTGAGCCCATCGCTCGTGGTCAACGTGACCTCGTGGAGGCCAGGCGTGAGAGACGCTTCGATCCGGGGACCGGTGCCCGCCTGTGTCCCATCGATGGTCCACGTGTGGCCGAGCACGTCCCCGTCGGGGTCCATGGAATCGGTCGCGGTAAGCGTGATGGGCTCTCCGGCCAGCAGGGGCTCGCCCGTTTCCACCGTGATGACGGGGGTCGGCGGGGCGTTGTCATGGACGGTGAGCTCGATGGCGTCGGTGGCCACCTGGCCGTCCGGCCCGGTCACGGTGAGCTCGACGGTGGCCACGCCGGGGGTGAGCCAGACGTGGTCGACGGTGGAACCGGTGGCCTCGGCCCCGTCCAGGTTCCAGGCGATCTCGGCAGCCTCCTGGGTGATCCCGTCCACCGTGGCGGTGAACGAGACCGTCTCGTTGACCCTGGGTTCAAGGGTGGAGGCCCGTGCCTTGGCGACGACGTCGGGGATCTCCACGGAGGCGTAGCCGAGCTCCTCGCGGAGCTCGCTCATGTTCTCTGGCACGATGCACCCCGTCAAGGGTGCGAGGAGCAAGAGCAGGCCAGCTAAGAGGGCCGGTGGTAAGCGCATAGACCCATCCCTCCCGAAGAGGCTACAGGCCAGGCTTCAACGTTCCGGTTTCCGTATCTCGCGCGTGTGGGGCTGCATCGGTAGGGGTTTTAGCCGGGGTGGGCTTGGTGGGTCAGCCGAACGGAGGCTCGAGCGTGGTGGACCCGGTGATCACGGACACGATCCGCATCGTCGTCGCCGCCGGGGTGCTATCGTTCGCCGCGGTGGCTGACCTCCGGTGGCGCCGAGCCCCGGACCTTTGCTGGGTGCTGGTCGCGCTGGTGGGCGCAGCCCTGCTGGCCACCGAGGCGTTGACCACGCCGGCGTACTGGTCCACGAACATGCCCGCGCTCGTAACCTCGGGCCTCGTGCTGGTGTTGGCCATCGGGGGCTACTACACGGGTCTGATCGCCGGTGGTGCCGATGCCAAGGCTCTGGCGAGCCTCAGCCTGCTGGCACCGCTCCCCCTGTCGGCTGCGTGGGCCCAGCCCCTCGGGTCGATCCTGCCGCTTGTGGTCACGGTGCTCATGAACGGCCTGCTCGTGGCCCTGGCCGTCCCCGTCGTGCTGACCGTCTGGAACCTGGCCCGCCGGGACATCGACAGCTGGCGCACGGTGCTAGGCTTCCGCACACGCATCGACCGCGTGGATCTGCGCGTCGTCTGGCCGCTTGAGTACGTGGATGAAGAGGGCGAGCACCATCTCGCCTACACGCCTGGTGGGGTCCCGCTGGATGCCTACGAACCCAAGCGGCTCTTGGAGCAAGGCGTGGAGCGTGTCTGGGTGACCCCCAAGATCCCGTTCCTGGTCCCGCTGAGCATCGGGTTCGCTGGTGCGGTGCTCCTCGGCGACCCGTTCGCCACCCTGCTCGAGACCGTTCTCATCTGATGCGGGGGCCCGGGTCCACCATCCTCATGCGTCGTCCTCAGCGGCCTTCCCGCCAGGTGGCTTGCCCACGCGGGTGAGCGTCTTGACGGTCTTGGTCGACCCGCCTTCCGGTGTGACTGCGAGCTTGGCCACGCAGAGATCCCCGTTCTTGGCCGCCGGCGGGGCTCGCACCATCATGTAGATCGTCCTGGACTCCTTGCCCGCGAGCTCCAGCTCCGGCAGCGTGGTCAGCGCCGACCAGCCCTCTTGGACGCCGGCCACCTCCAGGTTCACATGCACGGGCTCCTTGGATTTGTTGGCCAGCCGGACCGGGAAGCTGGTCCCCCGGCCAGCCACGACCTCGCCCTCGGCCTCCTCGCACGCCACATCCAGCTTCGGGCCCCGGCGACTGTACACGACGGGCACGGCCACCGCGGTGCCGAGCACGATGGCTCCGAAGACCCACCAAGCGGTGGAGAGACCCTCGTCGTCGCCTGCATCCCCGGTCGCGGGCAGGGGGGCATGGGAGAGGGAGAGGGTCACAGAGCCGCTGTTGGAGCCAGCCTGGGAGCCCACACCCAGGGGCGTGGTGCACTCCACGTTCTGGATCTGGACCTCGAGCTCCGCGTCACCGGCTCGGTCTCCTTCGAACTCGACCTGGATCTCGATGGTCTGGGATGCCCCGCTGTCGAGCTGGACGTTGGGCTTGGCTTGCGGCCAGAACCAACCCGGTCGTGGGGCCGAGATGAACACCTCGCCCTCTGCAGGGAGCGAGCCCGTGTTCGTGACCGTGAAGGCGTAGGCGCGCGTGGCTCCCTGCTCGAACCCGCCGGTACCGGGGTTGTCGCCTTCGGCCAACGAGACCGCGCAGGTCTGGTCCTGGGCCGCTGCTGGGAGCGCAAGCAGGGCTGCCGAGACCAGGACGAGGCACAGGGTGAGCGCCAGGGGTCGCATGGTCGCGGGACCTGGGGGGCCGAGCATAAGGCCTTCGCTACGGGCCCTGCGCCCATCCCGCCTTTCGGTGCCTGGCCCACACGGTGGTAGTTTCGGCCAGGCCCCAGGGAGACGAACAAACCCTTTGGCTTGCTCTGGGGTCTGATGGCAGCCGCCTCGGCCGAGCTGACCCTTGCCAACGCAGACGAGCGAGCGTACCAATCCGCCATCGCTCGCTCCTGCTACGCCCGCAACAGCCTCATCGTTCTCCCCACCGGGCTCGGGAAGACCATCGTGTGCGCGCTCGTGATGACGCGCCACCTTGAGGACGGGGAACGCGTCCTCGTCATCGCGCCGACCCGGCCCCTGGTCGAGCAGCACGCGGCGACCTTCCGCGAGCAGCTCGCTCAGACCCGGGTCGAGGTGATCACGGGCGCAACCTCGCCTGACGACCGCGGCGAGGTGTGGGCGGCAGCCCAGGTGGCCGTGGCGACCCCGCAGGTCGCGCGCAACGACCTCGTCGCCGGCCGCATGGACCCAGCCAGTTGGGGGCTTTTGGTGGTGGACGAGGCTCACCGCGCGGTGGGCAACTACGCGGCTGTGCCTGTGGCCGAGGCGCTGCGGGCCGACGGGGCCCGCGTGTTGGCCGCCACGGCAAGCCCGGGCAGCGACGTGGAGACGATCCAGGAGGTCTGCAAGAACCTCGGGATCCAGCACATCGAGGCTCGCGGCGAGTGGGACGAGGACGTGGAGCCCTACGTGAACCCGGTGAGCATCGAGTGGGTGCGCGTCTCGCTGCCCAACAAGCTCCAGCGAGCCGCCGAGGAGCTCCGGCGCCTCACGGACCGGCGCGTGAGCAGGCTTCGTAGCATGGGCCTCTACCCGTCCCGGTTCACCAACCGCAGCCAGCTGCTCCAGCTTCGGGATCGTCTGCGCAAGCGAGATGTGGCTGCGACCCGGAAACGGACCGGCCAGGCCCTGGAGTTGGTCGCCTCGGCCCTGCGCGTGCTCCACGGCGTCAAGCTCGTCGAGACCCAGAGCACGGCTGCCGCGCGCGCCTACCTGGCTGAGATCGCTGGCAGCGACCCGACCCTCGAGGAGGAGCTCCGGGACGCCAGGCGTCTCTTGGACGGCTACCTCGGCGAGCACCCGAAGATGCGGCGGTGCGCCAACGAGATCCAGCGCCAGCTCACCGGCGAGCCAGGCAGCCGCGCCCTCGTGTTCGTCCAAACCCGCCAGACCGCACACGCCCTCCAAGCCGCCCTGGACGAACGCACCGGCCTCCAGGCCGGCTGTTTCGTGGGCCAGGGTGGCCCGGACGGGCTCAGCCAGCAAGCCCAGCTCGACCTCGTCCAACGGTTCCGGGACGGCGAGCTCAACGTGCTCGTCGCCACCAGCGTCGGGGAGGAGGGTCTCGACATCCCCAGCGTCGACTTGGTCGTGTTCTACGAGGCGGTGGCCAGCGCGGTTCGCACGATCCAGCGACGAGGACGCACCGGGCGCAAGCGGCGCGGCCGCGTCGTTGTGCTCATGGCCCGGGGAACCAGCGACGAGGCTGCTTACTGGGCCGCCACCAAGCGCGAGCGCCAGATGCGTTCGCTCATCCGAGAGCTCCAGGCCGACCCACCCGCGATCGAGCAACCCGCCATCCGGCCCAACCCGTCTGCCCGCCCTGCCCCAGAGCCGGGAGGCCCACGCATCCTGGTGGACCACACCGAGCTCAACGGCTCGCTTGCCCGCCTGCTCACCCAGGCCGGGCTCCGGCTCGACCCGACCAACCTCCCGGTCGGCGACCTCATCCTCTCCAACCGGCTGGCCATCGAGCGCAAGACGGCCCAGGACCTGGTCCGCAGCATCATCGACGGGCGGCTCATGAAGCAAGCCAAGGCCCTCAAGCGTAGCTACGACGCCCCGATCCTGCTCGTCGAGGGAGACCCGCTTGACCAACCCGGTCGGATGCGCCCAGAGGCCATCGCTGGCGCCATCGCGGCGCTCACCGCCAGCTTCGGGGTGACGGTGCTTACGGTGCGCGATGCCCAGCAGGCCGCGATCCTCGTGGCCGCCATGGCCAAGCGTGAGCGCGAGGACGCAGGACCTCCAGCGGTGCGCAACGACGCGCCAGGCGAGGAGCTCGAGGAGCGCCAACGCTTCCTGATGGAGGGGCTTCCTAGCGTCTCGGCGACGCTGGGACGCCGGTTGCTCGAGCACTTCGGCACGCCAGCAGCTGCCTTGGAGGCCAGCGAGGCTGAGCTGCGCGAGGTGGATGGGATCGGGCCGACGAAGGCAAGGGCCATACGCGAGGTCCTGCATGCCCCCTTCGACGTCCCTTGGCCCAACGGAACCTCGAGGTCCACCCGAGCCCAGGAGAGCACAACGCCCTCTGGTACTGGAGCAAGGAAGTCGGCTTCCTGAAGGTGGCCCGGAACTACTTGCTCATGGCCCTGGCCCGGATCATGCCCACCTTTCGGGTGAAGAACTGGCTCTACCGGCGCATGGGGATCACCATCGGCCGGCGCTCCAGCGTTGGGTTGGAGGCGACCATGGACGTCTTCTACCCCGAGCGGATCACCATCGGCGAGAACGCCATCGTGGGCTACAACACCACGATCCTCTGCCACGAGTTCCTCGTGGACGAGTACAGGCTTGGCCCCGTTGTGATCGGGGAGCGGGCCAGCATCGGGGCCAACGTCACCATCCTGCCTGGCGTGACCATCGGCGAGGGGGCCACGGTCTCGGCCCACAGCTTGGTGAACCGGGATGTCCCGCCAGGGGCGTTCTACGGCGGGGTTCCAGCCCGCGCCCTGGCCCGCACCCAACCCGAGGAGCGCGAACGCAGCGATGGGTAGCTTGGCCCACGGCCTCCCAGCCCTTGGGCCGGACGAAAGCTAGGGAAAGGGTTTAGTAATAGGTTCGAGTACCGTTCCATTGCTAGCTCGTCCTCCACGTGCCCTTTGTGCCGATGGACGCCGAGGTGATCTCCATGGATTCTGAAGATCGACTTCAACAAGTGACCGTGGTCATCGACCAACTGATCGAGGATACGTCGGTGCCACGCAACATCCGCCGCGGTGCGGATGACGCGAAACAGCGCCTGCTCAACAAGGAGGAGGCGCTGGACGTCCGGGTCGCCGGTGCCGTGAGCATCCTGGATGACCTCGCCAACGACCCCAACATCCCCCTGCACGGCCGAACGGTGATCTGGAACATCATCTCCGGTCTCGAGTCCATCTCGGCCACTTGAACCCCCAGCCTGCCACACCGTGCCGTACCGGCGGTTTTTTACCGAATCAGCGTCTTGCCACGCTCGGTGGTACAGTGGCTATCATCAACAAATCCAAGGTCAAGGATGCTGCGGGCGACTTCCGAGTGAGCTCCAAGTTCTACGACGCGCTGGACAGTGTTGTCGCCGACCAGATCCGGAAGGCGAAGAAGCGCGCTGATGAGAACGGACGCTCCACTCTGATGCCCCACGACCTCTAAGCCGCTTGAAGGCCTAGAACGTCGGTATCCCTTAGCCCCAGGCGCTTGAACCGTCTGGGGCCTCCCTCTCGTTTCTCTTTCGAATCCAGCTCGATCGCTGATCGGAGCCGGTGCGATCGGTACGATCACGAGGCTGGCTACGGCTTGCGATGCACTCCGCGACTCGACCTCGCCTGAGGGCGAGGTCTCCGTTCGCCCAAGCGTTCCGCTTGGGCTCCCTCGGACCCGGAGCGCCGGGTCCTCGGTCCGCCCGAGGCCTTCCGGCCTCGGGCTCATTCGGCACCGGCCTGCGGCCGGTGCCTGATCAATCCCGGATCCCGTCGGTGGTGATCTCGAAGACCGATTCACCCTCGGGGAGGTTGGGCGAGTCGATGAGCCGCGCGATGCGCTTGCCGCCCCGGGACTTGCGCAGGTAGACCCGGTAGGTGGCGGTGTGGCCGACGATGTGGCCACCGATGGGCCGCGTCGGGTCCCCGAAGAAGGCATCCGGCTTGGCCATGACCTGGTTGGTCACCGCGACCACGGCGTTGTTCACATCACCGAAGCGCAGCAGGTCGTGCATGAACTTGTTCAGCTTCTGCTGCCGGTCGGCCAGCGCACCCCGGCCGATGTACTCGGCCCGGAAATGAGCGGTCAGGCTGTCCACGACGATGCAGCGGACCGGGTGCTTCTTGGCCAGCTCCTGGGCCTTGTCCACCAGGAGCATCTGGTGGTGGGAGTTGAACGCTCGGGCGACGTGGATCTTCTCGAGCACCTCGGTCGGGTCAAGGCCTAGGCCCTCGGCCATCTGGCTCACGCGTCCCGGGCGGAACGTGTTCTCCGTGTCGATCATGACCACGTGGCCATCGAGTCCCCCCTCATCCTTCGGGAGCTGCGTGGCCACGGCGAGTTGGAGGACTATTTGTGTCTTCCCCGACCCGTATTCGCCGAAAAATTCCGTGATGGACTGGGTCTCGATCCCGCCGCCCATCAGGTCGTCGAAGGCCTCGCTTCCCGTGGTGACCTTCGTGACGCTCTTGCGTCGCTCCCGGATGTCCGTGCCGGTCTCGAAGCCACCGACCTCGGCTTGCTCGCGCGCGGCCTGGATGATCCGGATGGAGGCGGCTTCACCGACCTCGGCCGTCTCGGCGAGCACCGCGGGGCTGGCCACCGCGATGGAGAGGAGGTCGTCGAAGCCGGCGTCATGAAGCTTCTCGGCCGTCGCTGGGCCGACACCGGGCAGATCCTGGAGGTTGGGTCCTTCACCATTCGATCCCATGGGGCGTCACTCCTGTGTGCGCTTGGGCGTGGGAGCACCCTGACGCACAGGATACTCGCGGTATGGCAACCCCCCTTATCTAATCCATCCAGGGAGCATGCCGAAACCACTCCGCGACGCGTGCTCAGTTCGAGCCCTCTTCACGGTCCCCGTTCTCGCTGGGCAGCCCCACCGAGGCATCGCGTCCGGTGTGGACCTCCACCTCGCCCTGGCGCTCCTTCGTGTAGAGCCCAGAGAGCAGCACCTGGGTGCCGGGCTCGATCCCGACCAGTCCCTGGATGTGCTCGTCCCAGAGGGTCACGTTGTAGACGCCTTGCTCCCCCTTGATCCGCGCGTTGGTTACGAACCCAACGGAGCCATCCTTCTTGGTGAAGGTACGCGTGGGCTCCAGACCGAGCAGGGCGCCCTCGACGATGACGCCGTCCAGGCCAGCCTCGAGGTCCTCGGG
>CAYNEI010000010.1:56273-57645 GCA_964396185.1 uncultured Thermoplasmatales archaeon | reverse complement strand
GTGCCTCCCGGCGCAGGCGCTCCAGGGGGGTTGGGTGGTGCGGGAGCCGGCGCAAGGTGGTGTGCCGGCTGGTCTTGATGGGGTAAAGGTCGCCGTCGAAGGCGCGTCGGATGAGCTCGGTCTTGTCCATGGGTCGACCATCCTCCCATCGCGTGACACGGATCGTGGGATCGAGGTAGTCGACCACGTGGCAGGGGACCAGGGTGCAGCCGAGGCGTTCGAGGGCTGCCAGTCGGTGGTGGCCGTCGAGCACGACGTGGGTGGCCGCGTCCACGGCCACGGGCGCCTGGAGCACGCCATCCAGCTCGAGACGCTCGGCGAGCTTGGCCACCTCCTCGCGATCCACGTGCTCGTGGGGTCGCAGCCTCTCGAGGGGCAAGAGGGTGAAGGTGGCGCTCGTGCCGGTCAATCCGGCCAGCCTCCCTCGGCCTGCTCGCCGTCCATCCGGCGAAGGCCCATGGCGCGACGAACATCTGTGCTGACCATCTCGCCCCACGGGAACGTGAAGACAGCCAGGGTGCGAGGTGGTTCACGGCGAAGCAGGGACTCCAGGCGCTCGGCCAGGGTGGTGCGCCGGCGCTCGGCCAACGGGCCGACCTGGGCATCGTCCATGAGGGCCTGGATGGCCGCCCGGGCACGCTGCTCGTCATCGTCGGCCTCCACCCGTTTGATCGTGCGCTTGATCCGGCGCGCTTTGGAGAGGCCCACGCTGGTGCGCGAGCCCATGGGTTGGAGGTCGGCCTCGTTCTGGCCAACCCAATCGATCAGCCGCTTGTACGGATCGAGCACCTCGTGGTCAGCGTGTTCCTCGGCAGCCTCGGCTTGGCCGATGATCCACGGGTCATCGATCTCACCCTTGCGGATCGCGCCCAGGTCCTCGATGGAGAGATCCACGGCCACGGTGCTGGGCTCGAGACGTTCAAGCAGGGCATCCAGAGCCCGGGGCTCCCCGGAGGCTCCCAGGACGAGCTCGGCCGTGACGAAGTTCACATGGCCGACGCTGCGGTGTACGCGCACGGCCGTTCAACCGTGGACCGCTTGGAAACCTTTGTGGTCCACGGTTGAACGGCCGACAGGTCGCCCGGCTATGCCGGGCAGTAGACGGGGGATGGAAGGGAGTCGGCAGCATTGGCTCACCAGCCAGCCGGCCGTCTAGCGTGCCTGCGGCGCGCATAGCTGGCCTGCGCCGCCAGGCCCTAGTGCTGACCGCTGCGTTAACGCTCACCGCGACTCGGCACCGGCTGCGGCCGGCGCCTCCCTTCGCCCGAACGCTTCGGCGTTCGGGCTCGCTCGTGCTGACTGCTACACCAACGCTGGCCGCGACTCGGCACCGGCTGCGGCCGGCGCCTCCCTTCGCCCGAACGCTTCGGCG
>CAYNEI010000010.1:25623-56173 GCA_964396185.1 uncultured Thermoplasmatales archaeon | reverse complement strand
GGCCGGCGCCTCCCTTCGCCCGAACGCTTCGGCGTTCGGGCTCGCTCGTGCTGACCGCTCAGCGGTCAGCACTCGCTATAACCGCAGCCGTGGCACTTGACGCAGCCTTCCTCGTAGGCGAGCATGCCGCTGCAGTCAGGGCACTCCGGGCTCATGCCGTGGCGCACCATCTCGCGGACCTGCTCGTCCTCGCTGGGCTTGTCGAGGACCTCCTTCTCGGGCTCGGTGTCGGTCTCGACCCGGGGTTCGGTCGGCTCGGCCGCGGTGCCGGGGCCGCGCGCGAAGGTGTCCACGCGCGCCTGGATGCTCTTGCGGAACTCGCCGGAGAGCTGGCGCTTGAGCGCCGTGGCCATGGCGTCCGGCACGGAGTAGATGCGGTCGCCGTGGTCCCAGGCGATCTTGGGGGACCGGATGCCCTCGAGTTGCTCGATGACCTCGTCGACGTCGAGACCACTGCGCAGACTGAGCGAGACCAGCCGAGCGACGGCCTCGGTGAAGGATGCGGTGTACCCGCCGCCGCGACCGATCTGCGCGAAGACCTCGAAGAGGCCACGCTCGTCCTCGTTGATCGTGACGTAGAGGGAGCCGTAGCCGGTCTCGATCTTCTGGGTCGTGCCCATGACCACGTCGGGTCGGGGCCGTGGCGTGGTTTGCGGCTCGACCACCGCGGCTTGCTGCGGCTCTTCTTGGTCGGCTGCGTCCTGCTCGGCCTTGTTGGCTTCCTCTTCCGTGATGAGGATGCCTTCCCGGCTGGACTCTCGGTAGACCGTCACGCCCTTGCAGCCGAGCTCCCAGGCGTACTCGTAGATCTCCTTGACCGTATCCACGTCGATGTCGGCCCGGAGGTTGACTGTGCTGGAGATCGCGCTGTCCACGTACTTCTGGAGCGTGGCCTGCATCTTGACCCGGAAGAACGGGTCGATGTCGTGGGCCGTGACGAACAGGTCCGGGAGATCGTCCTCGTCGCCTGTGGCGTCCCGGTACTCCTGGACGAGCCGGTGCTCGACCGTGTACCATTCCTGGGAGAGGGACTCGCTTCGGCGCTTGTACTTGAGCTGGAAGATGGGCTCGACACCGCTGGTCGTGCCGGTGAGCACGCTGCCGGATCCCACCGGTGCCACGGTGAGGATGCAGACGTTGCGTAGGCCGTCGTCTGCGATGCGCTCCTGGACGTCGGCTGGAAGGCGCTGGACGAACGGGCGCTGAAGGTGCTTGTCGGCCTCGAAGAACGGGAACGGCTCCTTCTCGCCAGCGATGTCGGCGCTGGACTCGTAGGCCCAGTTCCGGATCTTGGCCATGAGCTCGTCGATGAACGCGATGGCGTCGTCGCTGTCGTACTTGATACCCAGCTTGACGAACATGTCGCCCATGCCGGTCACGCCGAGCCCGACCCGGCGCGTGCTCTTGGCCTGCTCGGCTTGAGCATCGTGGGCGTGGAGCGGCAGGTTGTACTCGACGACGTCGTCGAGGAACCGGACCCCGAGCTTGACGGCGCGCTCGAGACCGGCCCAGTCGACCTCGGCGTCAGCACGGAACCCACGCTCGACGAAGCGGGCGAGGTTGACATGACCCAGGGTGCAGGCTCCGTTGGATTCAAGTGGTTGTTCGCCGCAGTTGTGGATGACGAGGCCGTCAGCCACGAAGTGGCTCGTGACGGGTTCGGTGAGGTCGAAGACCTCCTCCTCACCCTCTGGGAGGACCTCCATCACGGTCGCGAACGGTGTATCTTCGTAGGGGCCCCGCTCGTAGGACTCAAGCGCCTCGTCGAGGGCCGTTTGCTTTGCTTCTAGGATGAACCCGACGGCCTGCTTGAAGGCTGGCAGGCTCGTGCGGGAGACGACCAGCTCGTGCTGTGCTGCGCACGTGTACTCCTTGAGCTCCCGGTTCGAATCGGGAAGGAGCTTGGTGTGCTCTGTTCGCCTCTCCTCGTAGATCGTGGACTTGATGCCCAGGCGAAGCAGGAGCATCTGGACATCCTTGAGGATCTCCAACTCGTTGGACGCCAGGCGCACGCTGACCCCGTTCTCGGGCGTTCCCTGGACCGAACCGTCGGCCGAGAACAGGCCCCGAAGGTAGCCGGACACGAGGTCGGCTGATCCGCGGTGGATGCGTTCGGGGACAGCGGTCTTGGAGGCCTCGTCGATACCTTCCTCGGCGAGCACGCGCCGCAGCCGCTGGCTGCGGATGTAGCTCATATCCCGGTCTTCGATAGCGTTCAGCCCGATCCCATCGTCATCGATGAGGGCGCGGACCGCGTCGAGCAGGCGGGGGGCTGCTCGCTTCTTATCCTCAGCGTAGAAGCTCAGCACGGCCGTGGGCTTGTCCTGGCCGTGGTTCGTGAAGTGACCATCGCCCGTCAGCCAACCGACGACCTCGCCCAAGGCGGCCGGCTCGGAGTCGTGGGAGACGCGCGCCGGCTCAGGGAGACCAAGCCGGATCTGGTCCCCGGCGGAGAGTTCGTGGGCAGGGACATCGCCCTTGTCCGTGAGGACACGGTGGTCCTCGGTGAGCCTGAGCTCGTAGCCCTCCTTGGTCCGCAGACGGAAGACCGTGCGGACGCCGGTTTGGACGACCCGCTTGGCGGGCAGGAACTCGACCCCACCTTTGGCCAGCGTGCCGATCCTGGGCGTCTGGCCGACCAACGCCTCGATCGGGACCCATCCGCCGTCTTGCACCCAGACCCTCGTATCCCCCGTCACGCAAGGGTTCGTGCCCTCCACGGGCGCGCAGTACTGGCTGGGGCTCTCGCGCTCGACGGTGTCCCAGAACAGAACGCCGGGCTCGGCGCTCTTCCAGGCGCTCGTGATGATCTTGTCCCAGAGCTTGCTGGCGTCGATCTCGGCCTCGGCGCGACCGACCTCCTCGCTCTCGAAGTAGGTGGTGAAGGGCTCGCCCTTCTGGACGGCCTCCATGAACGCATCGGAGACCTTGACGCTGATGTTGGCGTAGCGGACCGAGTCCAGGTCCTCGCTCTTGATCTCGACGAAGTCCTGGATGTCCGGGTGCCAGATCGGGCACGTGATCATGAGCGCACCGCGCCGGCCGTGCTGACCGATTGTGCCGGTGGTGGTGCTGAACAGCTCCATGAAGCTGACCGCGCCGCTGCTCGTGCGGGCGGCGTTGTTCACTTCGGTGCCTGCAGGGCGGAGCACGCCGATGTCCACGCCGTTGCCGCCACCGTAGGAGTACGTGCGCGCAGCGCTGCGGCACCAGTCGAAGATGGATTCGAGGCTATCGTTCTCGATGGCGGTGAAGTAACAGTTCGTGAGCGTCACGTTGCGCGGGTTGCCTGCCCCGTGCAGGATGCGCCCGCCGGGGACGAACCGGAAGTCCGTCAGCAGCCACATGAACTCGTCGAACCAGCGCTCTTCGTCGGTCTCGGTAGAGGCCATGGCGCGAGCGACCCGCTCCCACATCTCCTGTGGGTGCTCCTCGAGCAGCGTTCCGTCCTCGTCCTCGAGGGCGTACTTCTCGATGAAGCACCGAGCCCGAAGCTCGTCCCCCTCGAAGTAGTCCAGAGCTGCCTCTGGTAGGTCGTTCGACGCCTCATCCTCTCGCTTGGTCAGCACACTTGCCATTCAGGCGTCACCTCTTGAAGTGGTTTCGGCGGTTTTGGAGGGTCCGTTCATGATCGCCAGCTCCTGGACGAACTGTTCCCCGTCCGAGAACTCCTTGTACACGGAAGCGAACCGGAGGTAGGCGACTTCGTCCACCTCACGCAATCGCTTGCAGACGTGCTCTCCGATCTCCCGGCTTTCGACGACGGGTTCCCGGAGGGACCGGATCTCCTCTTCCACCGAGTCGATGATGGTCTCCAGGGCATCCTCCGTGATCGGGCGTTTCTCGAACGCCCGCCGGATCCCTGCAGCCAGTTTCTCCCGTTGGAAAGGTTCGGCGGAGCCGTCGCGCTTGGCCACCTCGAGGTCCCGGAGCAGGGCCCGCTCGTACGTCGTGAAACGCTCGCCGCATGCCACGCACTCGCGGCGTCGGCGGACCGCTGCGCCATCACGCGCATCGCGGCTATCCACGACTCGGGTTGATCCTTGACAGTAGAGGCAATCCACGCTGTACCCATCCCCTGGAAGGCACTCGGTAACAGGCCAGGGAGCCCCAACATGTTGTGCTCGGGCCCCGACCCCGCTACAAGACCTCGTAGATTCCACGTCCCATTTAAGCGCTCTGAATCGGTTGCGGGTGTTTCCCCTGGAGCTCCTGGTTGGGGCGCCGCCGGTGGGCACCATCTGGCCCGTCGAGCGCTCCGCGTAAGGGCGTGGCAGCGGAAGCGGGGCGGAGCCGGGCGGAGGGGTCCAGAACATCGGACCTAGGCCATCGGCGCACACCCTTTCAATACCGGTGCCGGGGGTCTCCGAAACAATCGGCGGTGATGGTGGCGGCGGTCCGAGGACCAAACCCTTTTGACCAGGGCCGGCTACCGTTGCCCGTGCGAGTGCTCTTGCTCCTCTCCGGTGGCCTGGATTCGCCCGTGGCCGGGCGCATGCTCCAGGAGGCCGGCCATGAGGTTGGGGCCCTGCACTTCAGCCAGGAGCCGTTCACGGACGATGGGCCGGAGCAGAAGTCGCTGGCTTGCGCGCGCGAGCTCGGCATCGCGCCCACGTGGATCTCGCGGGCCGGCGAGGCCTTCGGCCGGCTCACCAAGGAGTGCGAGCACCGGTACTACTTCGTGCTCTCCAAGCGGCTGATGGCTCGGGCCGCTGACCGGATCGCCGAGGGGGAGGGCTACGATGCCCTGGCCACCGGCGAGAACCTTGGACAGGTCTCCAGCCAGACCCTCCAGAACCTCTCCTGCATCCACGAGGCGGTGGACCGCCCCATCCTGACCCCCCTGCTCGCCCTGGACAAGAACGAGATCGTGGACATCGCCAAGGAGCTGGGCACCTACGAGCTCTCGGTGGGCCCCGAGGTCTGCGACGTGCTCGGCCCGGACCACCCATCCACGGCGGCCAGCCTGGGCAAGGTGCAAGCCGAGGAAGCCAAGCTCGATATGGAGTCGTTGCTGGCTGAGCTGACCGACCCCGGGACCCTGGAGAGGGTGGACTGATCCCGATCCGATGCGGGCTTCAGTCCTCGAAGGTCTCGCCTGATTCCTTGTAGGTGGAGACGATCATCATCGTCTTCGTATCCTCGACCCCTTCCAGCGGAGCCAGGGCCTTGACGATGAAGTCCTTGAGCTCCCTGTACTCAGGGAACCGGGTCTTGAGCACGAGATCGTCCTCGCCTGTCACGAGGTAGACGTGCTCGATCTGATCGAACGTGGAGAGGGTCGACCCGATCTCGTCCACGTGTGCGGTGTCGACCTTGAGAAGGATGATGGCCTCGACGCCCTGATCGCCTCGCTGGGCTGCGACTTCCTCTTCAACCTGGGTCATGGTGGCTCTGGCACGGCATAGCGAGACGGGGTTTAAACCATCTCCCTCTCCACCGCGGTTGCTCGAGGCCAGCGCGCCATCACGCCGGGGCTTGCTCGACCAGCCGCCCTTCGTCCAGCGCGAGGGTGCGCTGGCACAGAGCCTCGAAGCGTTCGTCGTGGGTGACCAAGATCCAGGCCACCGCCTCGCCGGTCTCCTCACCCAGCACCTCGAGCATCCGGTCTCGCGAGGCCGGGTCCAAGCCCGCCTCGGGCTCGTCGAGGAGCACCAGATCCGGGTCGTTGATGAGCGCGCGGGCCAGGGAGGCCCGTCGCTTCTCCCCGCCGCTTAGCACCTGGGGCTGCTCTAGGGTCCGGTGCTCCAGGCCGAGGCTCTCCAGAAGCTCCTCGGCCCGTTGCTTGGCCTCGTTGCCAGGGAGGCCGTGGGCCATGGCGGGCAGGGCGACGTTGTCGCGCAGGGTGAGCGTCGGGAGGAAGTGCGGGGCTTGCAGGGCCAAGCCGATGCGCTCGAGGCGGAGCTGGGAGCGCTGCTCCTCGTCCAGGCCAGAGACGTCCTGGCCGTCGAAGCTGTAGCTGCCCTCGTAGCCTGTGTCGATGAGGCCGATCACCCCGAGCAGGGTGGACTTGCCCGAGCCCGAGGCCCCCCGCAACGCGAGGCGCTCGCCTGCTTCGAGCTCGAGCTGGATGCCGGCGAGCACAGGCAGCGCTTGGCCGTACGAGAGGAACGAGCGGTGGATGTCGTCGAGGCGGAGGAGCACGGTCCCGGGGGCCAGCGGAGCGTTCCGGTAAGCCTTTTCCGCAAGCCGACCGTCGAACCGTGTGGTCTCGGGTCTGCTCTCCCGCGGGCTCTTGCGTGGGCACGCCCGCCAGAACCTCGTGCTCTTCAGCGCCTTCGCCGTCAGCTTCCTGGGCCTGTTGGCCCTGGCGATGATCTCGAGCGGCGGCGAGCAGGCGCTTACGGAGCCGCTGCGGGACACCATCACAGGCGATCTCCGCATCACCGAGGGAGGGACCGAGGTCACCCAGGGCACCCTCTGGCCGGATGTGCGCAACGTCACGGATGAGCTCGACCCTCCCCGCGGGACCGTGGTGGCACCTCGCTTCGAGTCCAACTACGTGACCGTGCGCGGGAGCCAGGTCCAGAACTGGAGCGCGGGCTTGCTGCTCGGCATGGATGGGAGCTTGGCCAGCGAGCGAGCCGGCCTCGAAGACCACCTCGTCCAGGGTGCCATCTTCGAGGGCATGGACGCAACGGATCCTGAGACCGGCGAGGTCTACGCGCCGCTGGTGGTGGGCCGGCATGTGGCTGAGCGGCTGGGTGCCACGTTCACAGACGACGGCTCGCCGACGTTCAACGAGACGTTGACCCTGAGCAGTGGGCGGACCCCTGGCGAGCGGGGCGGCCTGCGGTTCCCCATCGCCATCGATGCCGTGATCGTGGGGGTGTACGAGACCGGTCTGGAACCGGTGGACAAGTTCATCGCCTTCGCACCGATCCAGTGGGTGCGCCAGGTGGAAGGACACGCGCCTGGCGACCCCGTGGCCAACGCGCTCGTGGTCCACGGCGAAGGGACCAAGCCGCTTGCCAACCAGGCCGACGAGCAGGGCCTTGAATCGACGACGCCCCGGGACTACGCGCTCAACTACCTGGGCGGCATGATGGTCATCGTGCTCGCACTCACGACCCTCCAGCTCGTTCTCTACACGGGCCTACTCATGATCTGGCTGGGCTACGAGGTCCACCGCCGCATCCAGGGCGAGCGCGAGCACATCGCCGCCCTGCGCGCCATCGGGATCCCAGGCAAGCTCATGCGCCGGGCCTACGTGGTCAGCGTGCTGGCCATCGTGGGGGCGGCCGCCGCCGTCGCGCTGATCGGTGGGCTGCTGCTCGGCTGGCTGGCCCCACCGCTCTCGGTCACGCTGTCAGGGGTCTCAGCGCGGATCCCGTGGAACCTGAACCTCTGGCCGTTCCTCGTGGTGGCCGTGGGCGTGAGCCTGGCCGCGCTCGTTGTCACCCGGCAGGCCACCCGCGGGCTCGAGCGCGTGGACATCCGGGAAGGCTTACAGAGCGGGTGAGGTCGATCAGCTCGAGAACCCGGCGTAGGCACCCCAGGCACCGAGGGTGATGTGGATGAGGTTCTCACCGGTCTCGAGGTGCAGGGCCAGAAGCGAGTCCAGCTCGTCGACCACGGCAGGCACGAAGCCGAGCACACCGAGGCCAAGGTAGGTCACACCGATGACCTTGGCCATGTTGGCCGAGAGCGTATCGCTGAAGTTGCCGAACCCGAACGTGAGGGCGATGGCTGCCAGGACGACGTGGACGACGTTGTGGGTCCAGTCGAAGACCAGGAAGCTCTCCATGAAAGCGACATCGGGCACGTAGGCGTTGTTGCCTCCGATGGTGTTCACGATGATGCCGAGCAGGGCGACGGCGGCAAGCGCGATCCCGCTGACCCGCCAGTAGAGGTTCACGTTCGCGATCGGGTTCGTTGTACCAGCGTCGGTCCGGGGGGCTGTGGCTGTTTCAGGGGGCATCGTTCGTCTCCGACCCCAAGAACGTTCGGTAGACTATAAACGTTTTGTCAGCGAGCAACAGTTAGGGTCGCTCGAGGGTGAAGGTGTGGAGCCCGACGGCATCGGAGCTGACAGCCAGAGCGGCTTGCTCGTGCCCACGTGCGGCCAGCAACCCCTCAGCGAAGCCCGCGAGCAAACCACCTTCGCGCTCGCACGCTGCACCCCCCTGCCCTGGCGACATCCCCTCGACGACCAAGCGCGGTTGGCCCTCGAGCTCGAGCCGTACGAGCTTGGCCAGGCCCTCGCGCTCGAGCAGCTTGCCGATCTCAAGCAGCGGATCCCCGTCGGATCCCAGCTCCAAGACCTGTCCAACGAGCAGCCCGAGATGGTGCGCCTGGGCGCGCAACGCGGGGAGGCTTGCCGATGCGGGAGCAGCCGCCAAGGCGCTGAAGGTGACGGATAGCGGGAACCTGGCGGCCATAGGCGCCACCGTCACGTACTCCTTGACCGCCTCGCGCAGCGTGTCCAGGGGCACGTTGGAGGACCCGATCTTGCGGCCCGCGAGCTTGTAGATCTTGCGCCGGCTATCCTCTGGGTGGATCTCCTCGGTGATGACCTTCTGCTCGAGCAGCTCCTTCATGTGGATGCTGGAGAGGGTCGGCTTGGACTTGCCGGTGATCTCGACGAGCTCCGGTAGCTGTTTGCCACCGCTGGCCAGCGCTTCGAGGATGCTGCGACGGACGTCGCTCGTGATGGCGAGGTACTGGCCTTGGCACTCGTAGATATCGAAGTTGGACGTGGGCATGGGGTTGGCTACAGGGAGCTGAGACGGTCCACACGTAAAAACGTTCGTTTGAAGACGAACGATATTGCATGCTCGCCGGCCAGGCCGTGGGAGGCGCCCATACGTTCATCGGGGCCCCGGATGCTGGCGGGCTATGAGCATCCGTACGGACAGCGGTGTGTGCCGGTACTGCGGGGTCGTGCTCGAGCTCGCCTTGCTGAGGCGCATCGAGGACCAGGCCTCTCATCGAGCACCCGCGGTGGATGACTACGTCTGCCCGGACTGCGACGACGAAACAGAAGCGACCGATGGGGTGACCTGATGCTCGACCCGGGCGTGCCTCAGCTCAGCGAGACGGCGCTGACGGACAGGATCGGACGGGACAAGCCCGTTGTCGTGCTTTTCTACGCTGACTGGTGCCCGTTCTGCGAGGCCTTCATGCCCGTCTTCCGGGAGAACAAGAAGGCCTTCGACGACGAGCTCGTCGCGGCCAACATCTCGCATCCGGAGGATCCGCGCTGGGAGGCCTGGGGGATCGAGACGATCCCGACCTTGGTGGCGTACGCTGGCGGCGAAGAGCGCGACCGGCTCGAGGCCGAGGCCGGCGTCGGCCTCACCGAGGAGGACCTGGTGGCCTGGGCCGACAGCAGCCCCGCGGGTACCGAGTAGTCAGCCTCCCGGCTACCGGGTCAAGACCACCTCGGACTCCGCCAGCCCGCGCGCCTGGTCCAGGGTCATGGGCATGGGCTTGTAGCGCCACTCTTCGTAGAGCTCAAGCTGGTCCTCGTAGTGGGCATCCTCCTGGCCGGTGAGATCGATGTAGCCGGACTGGCCTGGCGGGATCACGCTGCCCGCCTTGGCCACCGCCTCACCCAGCACGCCGGTGCCGGTCGGCGGGGTCTGGTAGGCGACGATGTGGTTGTAGGTGCCGCGGTCCATGTCGATGTGGTCGCGCACGTCGCCCGGGATGCCGTGGTCGGGGCCGTTGTCCACGCCGGCCTCGCCGATGAGGATGTCGGTGAACAGGTCGGCGTTGAGCCGTTGGTAGTGCTCCATGTCCACGGCCTCCTGCCAGCTGGATGGGTCCTCGTTGTCGTATTGGCTGGAGAGGCTGGCCACGGCGGCCTCGAAGACGCGAGCGGTGAACGCACCCGGGTCCTCGCCGTTGAGGTAGTCCCGGCTGAGCGCCAGGCTCGATGCGGGGCTGAGCACGTGCCAGGTCAGCTCCTTGCCGGCCCAGCCCGCCTTGTCACCGAGATCATCGTTGAACATCGCACCCGGCAGCCGGTCGGCCCAGGCGTCCAGGATCGTGGTGCCGGCGTGGTAGAGCCCATCGCCGTCCGGGTCGTTCAAGAACCCATCCCACGCCTCGAGCTCGGCCAGGGCCTCTTGGGCCAGGTCGGTCTCAAGGTCAGCTGCATCCGGGAGCAAGGGGCCGAAGGCCGTGAGCTGGTGGTCCTGGAAGGCGGCGTACCGGAGGTTGCCGTTGAGGTCCTGGAAGTCCAGCGCCCGGTCCGGGTTGACCAGGCCACCGTCCGGGTCGGCCACGGCTCCCTGGTCTGGATCGATGGTCCGGTGGAGCGAGTTCGCGTTGTCGAAGGGGTCGTAGGCGCGCTCCCGGGGCCAGTCCTCGGCAGGCATGTTGTTCCAGTTGGCCAGCCAGCCGCGCTCGAAGTTCACCGCGTGCGGTGTCTCTTGGACGGGCACCAGGCCTTGCCACTCGCTGGTCCCCGTGCCGTCCTGGGGCAACCGGAGGTCCACGCCTGGTGCGCGCAGCGGGAAGTTGCCCGGGTGCCAGAAGCCGTAGTTGCCCTGGTCATCGGTGTAGAACATGTTGTGGTTGCTGGCCAGGTAGTTCGCGAATGTGCCGAAGTCCTCCACGGACTCAACGTGGTTGTAGCCGAAGAAACCCTCCACGGTCTGGGTCTCCCGGTTGAACCAGGCATAGCGTAGGCTGTAGGCCACGTCGTTGGCCTCGTCGACGCTGACCACTGGACCATGCCGGGTCCGGCAGAGCTCCTCGGAGTCGAACGGTACGCCCTTGAACGCGTAGGTCTCCGTGCGACACTCCATGGTCTCCCACTGAGCCGGCTGGGGCCCCGCGCCATCGGGATCGAAGAGGTACTGGCGGGGGTTGGTCGGGTTGAGCTCCTCGATGTAGGTGTCCATGAGATCGCTCGAGCCCGTAGTGGTGGTCCAGGCGTACCCGGTGCCACGACCGATGAGCACCGCGGGCCCGGCACCCGCGAAGGTCATGCCTGTGGCGTCCAAGAGCCCGTCCTCGCTGTGCAGGCCGAAGTCAGCCAGCCACTGGGGCAGGAGGTAGCCCACTTGGGGGCCACCGGTCTGGAGCGCGTTGCCGGTCTCGCTGAGCTCGGGGCCCACGATCTGGGCGTTGGATCCGAAGGTGAACACGCGCTCGAAGGCCGCGCGCATGCGCTCGAGCTCCTCGAAGCCCTCCATGGCCGCGTCCATGTCCGGGATGAGCGCGAGCTGCTCCAGGGTGCCCCGGGTCTGCTCGGGGAGCGTGGTGTCGGCCGCCGGCCCTGGGATCACGTCGAGCAGGTCGCCCTGGTCCGGGGTGAGCCCGAGGCGGGCATCCGGGTTGAGGCCGCGCTTGGCCTCGGCCTCCGCGATGCGGGTGGCGGCGCTCTCGTTCGCGTAGTCGTAGCCGCGGGGGACGGTGACGGGGCCGTCGTTGTCCACGGTGCGGATCAGGTCGTCGAAGATCTCGAGCCCCTCGGCCTTGCCGTGGTCCTCGATCAGCTCGTCCAGCAGCGCTGCGTGTCTGAGCTCCCTGCCACCGCCGGCGCCGAAGGCGAGGATGAGCACGTCCTGGAGCCCGATGGAGTCCGTGACCGTCCAGGGGCGGGTGGGCCACTCCCCGAACTCGGCGAACTCGAAGGGCACGAGCTCGGGGTTCTTCTCGAGCTCGTCGATGCGTGCGTTGATGCCGTCCCGGAAGCCCTCCAGCATGGCTTGGAGGTGGTCTGGCATGGCGTTGAAGCGGGCCTGGCGCTCCTCCTCGGTGTAGGTGAAGAAGCGGATGTCCCGGTCGATGTCCAGCACCAGGGGGCCCAGGAGCTCGCTGAGCTCGCCTTTGCCGATGAGCCGGAAGACGTGCATCTGCCAGAGCCGATCCTCGGCCAAGGCGTACCCGGCGCCGTAGCTCACATCCTCGGCGGTCTCGCCGTAGACGTGCGGGACCCCGAACTGGTCCCGCACGATGGTGATCTCGGTCTCAGGTGCAGGCTCGGGTTCGTGGTACGTGCTGGCCACGCTGCTCAACCCCGCGGTGAGGGTGATCGCAGCAGCCAACACGGCCAAGACGGCTCGCTTCTGTGCTCCCATGGGTCCAACCTCGTCTCGCCGTCGCTGGGGAGCAGCGGCTCGCCACGCCCCCGTGGGACAGCCTCACAAGGGCACAGCGTGGACGCTATTTGGTGGTTCGGGTCGGACCAAAGCAGCTAGATCCCTACTCGGTCGTGATGACCATCTGCACGCTGTTGCCGCCACCAAGGCACAGGGTGGCCAGGCCGCGCTCGCCGCCGGTGCGGTGGAGGTTGTAGAGCAGCGTGGTGAGCACGCGAGCGCCCGAGGCGCCCAGCGGGTGGCCGAGCGCGACGGCGCCGCCGGTGATGTTGAACTTCTCGTCGGGGATCTCGAGCTGGGCGCGCACCGCACAGCTGGCCGTGGCGAAGGCCTCGTTGTGCTCGAAGAGATCGACGTCGTCCACGGCCAGATCGAGCTGCTCCATGAGCTTGCGCGTGCCCGGGATGGGCGCGCTCATGACCCGCTCGGGCTCCACGCCTGCGGTGGCGTAGCCTTGGATCGTGGCCTGGATGGGGAGGCCGTGCTCCTCGGCGAAGGAGCGGCTCGTGACCATGGTGGCCGAGGCGCCATCGGAGAGCTGGCTCGCGTTGCCAGCCGTGACGATGCCGTCGCTGCGGAAGACCGGGCGCAGGCTGGCCAGCGTGCTCGGCTCGGTGCTGGCCCGGATGCCCTCGTCGGCCTCCATGGTACCCGCAGCGTCCTTGGCGCGACCCGACGGCCGGGCTTCCACGGGCATGAGTTCGTCCTTGAACCAGCCGCTCTCGGTGGCCTTCCACGCGCGCTCGTGGCTGCGGGCGCTGAACGTGTCGGCCTGCTCGCGCGTGATGCCGTGCTCCTCGGCCACGATCTCCCCGGTCTCGCCCATATGGATGTCGTTGAACGGGTCGCGCAGGCCGTCGTAGATCATGGAGTCGATGAGCGTGGCATCGCCCAGGCGTAGACCCCGGCGCGCGTTTGGAAGCAGGTGGGGCGCGTTGGTCATGGACTCGACACCGCCGGCCAGGATGGCATCGGCCTGGCCGAGGCGGATGGCTTGGTCGGCCAGCATGACAGCCTTGAGGCTGGAGCCGCAGACCTTGTTCACGGTGAAGGCGGCCACGGTGGCTGGCAGGCCACCGTTGAGCGCGGCCTGGCGGGCGAGGTTCTGGCCCGAGCCGGCCTGGATGACGTTGCCCAGGATGACCTCGTCGACGAGGTCGCCATCGATCCCGCTGCGGCGCACGGTCTCCTCGACGATCAGAGCACCGAGCTCGGGGGCAGTGTAGCCTGAGAGTTGGCCCATGAACTTCCCGATGGGTGTTCGAACGGCGCTGGCGAGAACGACCTCGTCTGCCATGGTGCCCGGTAGGTGGAGGCCCTTCAAGACGTTTTGGTCAAGTCCACGAGCTCCCCGCGCATGACCGTGACCGCTTGGCCGATGAGATCCACCCGGGCCTTCTCGCGCTTGCGCACACGGACCTTGCCGGGCCGGTTGCTGACCTGGAGGCCGGTGACCACGTCCCGGCCAAGCCGGTTGCACCAGTACGGGCCCAGCGCGCAGTGGACCGAGCCGGTGACGGGGTCCTCTGGCACGCCCAGCCGCGGCGCGAAGAACCGGCTGACGAAATCTGCACCAGAGGCCTGGGCCGGGGCATCGGGTACGCTGGTGACCGCCACGCCGCGGTAGGGGATCTCCTTGAGCAGCTCCATGTTCGGCTCGAGCTCCCGGACCTGTGCGGGGTCGTTGTAGACCACGATGAGGTCGAGGCGGTTCGTGCCGAGCCAGGCGGGGTCCTCGCCCAAGGCCTCCGGCAGCACCTTGGGCACGTCGGTCTCCCACGGGGGCACGCTGGGGAAGTCCATGGCGATCCAGCCCTCGTCCTCCTCGCGCACGCACGTGAGCGGGCCGCTGTTGGTCTCGAACACAAGCGCCTCCGAGGGCTCCTCGTAGCCATCGTCCCACAGGACATGCGCCGCAGCCAAGGTGGCGTGCCCGCAGAGGTCCACCTCGGTGGCCGGCGTGAACCAGCGCAGCCGCCAGCCGGTCTGGGTCGGGTGGAGGAAGGCCGTCTCGCTGAGGTTCATCTCGCTGGCCACGCGCTGCATCCACGCGTCCTCAGCCTCCTCGTCGAGCACGCAGACTGCTGCCGGGTTGCCGGTGTAGGGCTCGTCGGTGAACGCGTCGACCTGGACGATCGTCTGGCCCATCGAGCCCGCGTAGCAGCTGCGGGTTCACGAAGCTTGCCCCTCCGAGAAGGCTGGTTCCTACTCGCCGTCCCCGTCGTCGTGGGGCCGGAGCCGAGCGATCAGGTAGACGAGCCCGGCCAGCGCCAGCAGGCCCATGAGGAGGTAGGCGGCGATGCCTCGGACCAGGCCAGCATCCCCAGGCGCATCGCCTTGGACGTTCAGGATGGAGGTCTTCTGGTCCGTCTGGAAGCCATCGTAGGTGACCGTGCCCTCGATGTGGTACGTGCCGGGCTGATCAGGCGTGAAGACGTCGGTCAAGTTCACCAGGTGCCCGGCCTCCAGGACCCGGGGCTGGCTCTCCAGCGCGCCCACGAGCTCGCCGTCCAGCAGGATGCGTGCGGTGAAGGTCGCGCGCGCGATGCGCGAGGTGCCGGTGTTCTCGAAGACCCCGGCGATCTCGACGGGTCGGTCCACGGCCACCCAGGGCTCATGGCTGATGAAGCGCAGGGTCCCGTCCTTGCCTAGCACGCCCGGGGGCACCACCTTGAAGGAGAGGGTCGCCTCGAAATCCCCACCATCCTCCTCGAGGTGCACCTGGTACTGGCCCTCAGGCAGCGCGTGATCGAACGGGAAGTCGAGCATGCCCTCCTGGCCGGGATCCAGGCGCAGCTCACCGGTGGCTGTCGCCAGCTCGGTCGAGCCGTTCAGCGGCGTGATGGTGGCCTGGGCGCGGGCGGTGTCGCGCACGTTGCCGCTGTTGAGCACGCGCGCGCTCACTTGGGGGCTGGAGCCGATCTCGACGTCCTCGGCGGTGGCCTCCCCCCAGACCAGATCGCGGACGGGCTGGCCGCCGATGGTCACGTTGAGCAGCACGGCTACCGCGTACTGGATCGATGCGCCGGAGCCCGACGGTTGCTCCTTGGGGTCCGCGGTCACCTGGAGCTGTCCCTGGTAGGAGCCGTTGACAGCACCGGAGGGGATGCGGATCGTCAGCTCGACGCGCTCGTGGGTGCGAGCCGGGATCGTGAAGCTGTCCGCATGATCCGTGGTGGTCCAGGCGCCCACCTCGCCGGTTGGCTTGAGCTCGATGCGCGTCTCGGAGTCGAACTCGTTCTGGATCTCCACGATCGCCCGGTAGGCCTCCCCGGGTTGCCCCGTGGCGATCTCCACCTCGGCAGGCGTCACCCCAAGGCCCTGGTCGGCCTGGGCGATCACAGGCACCGCTGGAACCACGAGCAGGAGGAGGACGAGCAGCGCCGTGGTCCTGGACATCATACGCTCTTGATGGCCTGGAGGGTCACCGATCCCGTGTAGGTGCCAGCGGGCACCTGGGGCACGTGGATGGCGAGGTGGACGTCTTTCGCGGATGCAGTCCCATCGGTGGATCGCGCGAGATCGAAGGTGTTGTCGGTCTGGCTCGTGCTCGAGAAGGTCTTCTCGTTGGTGGAGAAGTTCCCGTCTCCATCGAGATCCAGGTGGACGTTGGAGACGGGGATGGTGTTGTCGCCCCCGTCGGAGAGGTCGGTGCCGGTGTACGAGAGGTCCAGCTCCACGTTCCCACGGTTCTCGATGGCCACGGTGGTCGGGTTGTCGTGGGTGTCCGCGTCAGGAGTGACGCTTCCGCCGCCCGGGGCGGTGAAGGAGACCGTCGAGGTGGACAGTGAGAGGGCGGCGAGCTCCTGGTACTCGAAGCTGGACCACCTGGTATCCGAGGCGCCTGCGCGGTCCTCGGAGACGGCCTTAACGCGGTAGCTGCCTGGCGGGTGCCAGTGCTCCATGTCGAAGCTGTAGTCGAAGGTGGCGGTCTTCTGGTTCCCGTTGGACTTGGAGGCAGCACCCGGGGAGATGTGCACGGTGGTGTTGTCGGGCTGGTAGACCGTGACGGTGACCGACGAGACGTCGGCATGGCCGTTCGGGTCGGTGATGTGCACCGAGACGCTCAGGCTCTTCGAGGCCCCACTGGTCGGGTTGACCTGCACGCCAGCGGTCCCGGCGTTGTCGTCGTTGGCCGAGAGGTCGTTGCCCGTTGTGTTGGGAGCTCGGTTCGACACGTTGCCCGCGCTCCCAGGGTGGTTGCCGGCATGTGTGGCCAGCGCCGTGACTGGCACGAACACGAGGGCAAGCGCGACGAGGATCACGAGGGTGCGTTGCATCCCCGGCTCACCCCTTCACGGCTGAGACGGTCACCGTCCCGCTGTAGTCCCCGCTCGGGATCCATTGGTCCGCACCACTTGGAACCGCGAGCCACCAGTAGAGCGGGCTCGAGCTGCCGGAGCCCTTGGCCAGATCGAAGGCCGTCACGGTGGTTGAGGTCCCGGAGAGGTCTGAGGCGTCGGCCAGGGTCTTGGCGGTGTGGTACTTCACGTTGGATGCCGCGATGGATGCATCCTCGGTAGCGTGGTCCAGGCTGGCGCCACTGAGCGACACATCGATCTGCACGTTCCCGTAGTTCTCCACCCCGAGGGTGAACGGGCTGGTGGTGGCATCCGGCTCGATGCCCGAGCCGAAATCAACGGTCGTCTGGTTGAGGTTGAGCGCGGCCAGCTCCGCGTAGGTGAACGTGAGCAGGGAGCCGACGTCGAGCGCGTTGTTCGTCTTGACGCCAGAGGCATCCTCGGCGACCACGTAGATGTTGTAGCCCGAGGAGGTGGCCGGGTCGTGGTAGTACTGCATCTGGAACGTCCACGTGTACGTGGCCACGCCCAGGGTGCAGCTGTCCCAGGTCTGGAGCAGGCTGCCTCCGTCCACGAGCGTGGTCGCGTTGTCCGGTGTGTTCACGTCAGGGCGGACATCCACGAGGTCGTTGCAGCCGTTGACGTCCTCCACGGTGATCGTGGCCGTGGCCGACGTGGTGCTGCCGGCTGTCGGGGTGAGGGTGTCGTCTGCGAGGCTCACGGAGTTGACCACGGGGGCTACGTTGGCAACGGTGACCGAGGTGTCCTCGGCCAACCCGCCTGGAAGGATCACAGAGCCTGCCACCATGGCAAGCGCGATCATGATGACGGATCCCCGAGCGCGATGAATCATGGTCAACCTCTCCGGTTCCTCATCTGAGCGACCATGGTTCTTAAGTGCCACGGTCATGGGGACCGCAGATTTATGTATGGCCGGCGAGGCGATGCACACCGCTCGTGCGTGGCGAGAATTCATATATCCCTCGGGGAACAAGCGTCTGTGCCCCGAAAGTCCTGGTTCCCGTGCGCCCTCCTTGCACTCGTCATCGTTGGGATGGTGTCTGGGTCCTGCTTGGCGGAGAGCGCGACCACCCAGATCCACGTGGCTGACGCGCCACCCGCAGTGATCGATCAGGGCCTCCTCCGGATGGCTGAGCCGTCTGGCTGGCTCATCTCGATCCTCCTCGCAGACGGCAACGGGGCCCAGGACCTGCAAGGCGCCACAGCACTGCTCGAAGGAGCCGACGGGGACAACGAGGTCGAGATGACGCTTACGCGCTCCTCTGGATCCCAGGCCCGCTTCGAGGCGATCCTGGGCGATGGGCCGCCGCCGAGGCTGACGGGTGTCGCGGTGGCCGGTCCCGCGGGCCCGCACACGATCCCGTTGGACGCTGGCGCCTCGGACCAGGCTCCGTCGGGCGCGACGGCCTGGTCGGCCTCGGATCGGAACGCCGAGCCGGTCGGTGAGCTCACCGTCCCCCTCGTTCACCCCGTCCTGATCCTGGCGGGTCTGGCCGGGGCTGCCCAAGCGCTCGGGCGCCACAGATTGCTGGAGCGTTGACCCCAGCCAGGCCGCCAGTCGGGTTGACCAGGCTGCTCAGAAGTCCTTGAGGTAGGTCTCGATCTCCCATGGGGAGACCGTGATCCGGTAGGCGTCCCACTCGGCCTTCTTGGCCTGCACGAACTTCTCGAAGACGTGCTCGCCGATGGCGTCCTGGATGACCGGGTCGGCTTCGAGGGCCTCGATGGCCTCGCCAAGCGAGCCGGGCAGGGACTCGATGCCGGTCTCCTCTCGCTTGGCCTCGGTGAACTCGTAGATGTTCTCCCGGATGACCTCGCCGGGGAAGGTGGCGTTCTTGACGCCATCCAGGCCGGCAGCGATCATGGCCGCGAAGGCGAGGTACGGGTTGCAGGTGGGATCGGGGCTTCGCAGCTCGACGCGCTTGCCCTTGCCCTCAGCGCGTGGGATGCGGATGAGGGCCGAGCGGTTCTCGTTGCTCCAGGCGATGTAAACCGGGGCCTCGTAGCCGGGCACCAGGCGCTTGTAGGAGTTGACCGTCGGGTTCGCGATGGCTGTGATGGCTGGGGCGTGCTCAAGGATGCCGCCCATGAACCCATAAGCGGTCTTGGACAGCCCGAACTCCTCACCGGGCTCGAACATGGCCGTGTCCCCGTCAGCGTTGAAGAGGGACAGGTGGCAGTGCATGCCGGACCCGTTGATCTTGGCGATGGGTTTGGGCATGAACGTGGCGTGGTAGCCGTGCTTCTGGGCGATGACCTTGACCACAGCGCGGAAGGTGGCGACCCGGTCGGCCGTGGTCAGCGCATCGGCGTACTTGAAGTCGATCTCGTGTTGGCCGGCGGCGACCTCGTGGTGGCTGGCCTCGATGTCGAAGCCCATGAGCTCGAGCGCATGGTTGATCTCCCGGCGCACGGGGCCCCCGACCTCGACGGGGTCGAAGTCGAAGTAGCCGCCCACATCACTGGGCTCGGTGGTGGGCTCACCGTTCTCGTCGAGCTTGAACAGGAAGAACTCCGGCTCAGGGCCGACGTTGACGGTGAACCCCATCTCCTCGGCCTCAGCCAGCACGCGCTTGAGGACCTGGCGAGGATCACCCTCGAAGGGCTCGCCGTCCACGTGGTACACGTCGCAGATGAGCCGGGCCGTCGAGCCGCCCTCGCGCTCCAGGGTCCAGGGGAGGATGGCGAAGGTCGTGGGGTCGGGCTCCAGGCGCATGTCGGACTCGTTGATCCGCACGAAGCCCTCGATGCTGGAGCCATCGAACCAGATGCCGTCGTCGAAGGCCTTCTCGAGCTGGCGCACCGGGATGCTGACGTTCTTGATGTGGCCGAGGATGTCCGTGAACTGGAGGCGCACGAACTCGACATCGTACTCTTCGACGAGCGCGAACACGTCGTCGGCTGTCTCAGGGGTCTCTGGGGGATCGATGGAGGGGACCATGGCAAGCACACCCACCCGGCCATGGGAACATGACCGGGTTAATCCCCTCATGCCCACTATATGTTTAACCTTTTCGCCGCTGGAACCATACGAACGAACGATGGAGTGACCTCAAACGAATCAATCGGTGGTCTCTACGAGCTCCCACACCAGGGCGATGCCGAGCACGACCATGAAGAGCGCTGCCAGCACCGCTGCCCCCCGAAGCGCGAGGCGATCCGTCGCGTCCAGTAGCGAGCGAAGCGTGAGCCCCAGGAGCACGGCCCCCACAGCGGTCACGATGGCGCCCATCCGCCAGCCCAGCGCGCGTACCAACTGCACGACCGCGCATCGACGTGCCCGGCTAAAGCGTCACGCATCGCCTCGGGCCAGACGCGAACGAACAAACGCTTAACCCCCGGAGCGCTCTGGCTCGGTGAGCCCATGGCCGAAGCCGAGACCGGTCCGGAGCTGGACGAGACGGATCGTGAGATCCTGCGGTCGCTCAACGAGAACGCGCGCAAGTCGTACCGAGATATCGCCCGCGAGCTTGGCATCGCCTTGAGCACGGTGTCGTCCAGGGTCAAGCGCTTGGAGGAGGACGAGATCATCCAGGGCTACATCCCGGTGATCGACCCGGAGGCGCTGGGGTTCGATCTCGTCGTCGTCATCGCCGTGAAGATCAGCCACGGCAACCTGATCGAGGTCCAGTCCACCATCTCCAAGCGGCCCGAGGTCTTCGGCGTCTACGACGTGACCGGAGGCTTCGACTCGGTCATCCTGGCCCGGTTCCGATCCAGGTCCGAGCTCAACGACTTCGTGAAAGAGGTGCTCGCCCTGCCGGACGTCGAGCACACCACGACCCATCTGGTGCTCAACACGATCAAGGAAGAGGCCCGGTTGCCCGTGGAGTGACGCGCCAGTCTCTGGGGGAGGACCACGAAGGCCACAAGGGGCACAACGGGCCACGAAGGACGACGATCGATGGGAGGGTAACCACGGAGGGCGGCCGCCAGGGCCGCAACCCAACGGTGGTTCACCAGAGAGAACACAGTGGGTCACGGTGACGGACGACGACGGGGAACGGGGGGCGCACCATGTATGGACGCCGGTCGATGCGGGAGGACACAGAGAACGACGCCCCGCCCGCGAAGGCGGTGCCGCCGCGCTGGTTCACCCACTGCGAAGTTGCCGACAGCGCCACGGACAACGCGACCGCGGGAGCGGACATTGCCAGATAGCGCGATTGCACGCCTCCCCCGCACGCCTCCTGACGTCCTTGGGGCCTGCGAAGCGCGTGGGCCCCGTTTCTATTTCGCCCACCTTTTCTTTGCGGGGCCCACGCGACCCCGAGGCCCCCGCAAAGAAAAGGCGGTTAGACGTCCTCTTTCCACGTCTTGAACACCGTGCACGTGAGGGTCTTGCCGACCCCACCGATGCGTCTGAGCCGCTGGATGACGAGCTCGCCGATCTGCTCCACGGTGCGGCCTCGCACCTTGGCGAGCATGTCCCAGTCGCCACTGATCATGTGCACCTCGTAGACGCCCTCCATCTCGGAGAGCGCGGCGGCCACGTCGTCCTGGGGCACGCCATCGCGGGAGTCGTAGGAGAGGAAAACGTAGGCGGTGGTGGACTGACCGAGCTCCTCGTAGTCGGGGATCACGGTGTACTTCCGGATGACGCCGCGCTCCTCCATCTTCGTGATGCGGTCGTGGACCGTGGTGCGCGGGATGCCGGTCTTCTCGGCGATCGCCTTGGTGGTATCCTTGGCGTTGCGCCGGAGCTCGGCGAGGATGCGCCGGTCCTTGTCATCCAACACGGTCGGAAGAACCACGAGCGCCCACCATAAGCGTTGTCAAATGTCCGAGATGGGCACGGGGGGACCGTCGCCCCGCGGCTTGGCCGCGGGACGGCGGAAGGAGAGGTCCAGGTTGCTCACGCCGGGATCACAGGATGATGTCGTCGCTGTGAACCTCGAACGGGTACGTCATGTCGCCCCGGTTCTTCTGCAACTGGCACTCGTAGTCGTTCTTCTGCAGCCCACTGAGTTCGTTGGTCTCGTACCACAGGATCCCCGGCATGGTGAACGTCCCGACAGGGGTCTCGCGGTCCGGGTCCTGGTGTTCGGCCTCGCTGTGGGGTGGTGCGTGGACGTAGACCTGGATCACGCTCTGCCGGCCTGGCAGGGTGAGGTTGGCCCGCGTCTTGAGCATGCTCGGGTCTTCGTCGCTGGTCATGTGGAACCAGTCGCGCGTACCTGTGCACTTGTGATGGTTGTCCTCGGGGTTGTCCCAGTCGGTGAAGCTGTGGGCCGTCGCGGGGGCGGCCATGCCCACGACCAGGGCGGCGAGGATCCAGATGGTTCGGCGGTTCATCGGTTCGGACCTCTGTGGCCAATCGTCCGACTGCCAGGGCATCAAAGGTGGTCCGTCACCGCTCGTGAAGGGCATGCGAAGGGAACCAGGGGGAACCACACCAGCGATGGATCGTCGTGTCGACGATCATCGGGTAGACGCGCGGCCTGGCGGCCGCCTGGGTTCCGACCCTGCCGGTCGGCCTGCCGGGCGCCCGATACCTTTTTCCTCCCCGAACCGTCCTGCTCGTCGTGGCCAGCCAGCTTGCCGCGACCAGGGATCTGCTCCCGCGGGCCCGGGGGCTCGTCGAGCAGGGCGCTTCCATCGCCCTGCTGGACTCCCCACCTGGGGCCCCGGCAGCCCGGTCGAGCCACCTCTGCGTGTTGGGTGAGGCGTCCTTCGATGTCCCGCCAAGCCAGGGCGAGCACGTCTGCCTGGCCACCTTCGACCATGGCCTCTCCCTGGCCTCCATCCCCTCGCGCCACGAACCGGAGCTCGGGTTCGATCTGGTCCACTACCCCGTGCTGGCCAGGCTCACGGTGGACCACGCCACCGGCGCCACCACGCGCACGGGTGAACCGGACCACCTGGATGCGCCATCGGTGACGGGCGGGTACGAGGCTGTCGTGGCCTCCGGCCTGTCGCTCAGCCACGATGCTGAGGGCTTCAGCCGGATGGTCGAAGCAGCCCAGGGCTACATCACCGAGGGCCACAGCTACCAGGTCAACCTCTCCCTGCGAGCCACCGTGGAGCTCTCCGGCGACCCCATCGGTCTCTTCCACCATCTGCGCTCGACCAACCCCAGCCCCTACCAAGCCCTCGTGGTCACCCCCGAGCTGACCCTGGTCTCGGCCAGCCCCGAGCTCCTGCTCGATGTCCAGGGGGATCGGTTGGCGACGCGCCCCATCGCCGGCACCCGGCCCAGGGGAGCAACGCCTGACGAGGATGCCCGCCTGGAGGCCGAGCTTGTGCGCGATGGCAAGGAGCGGGCCGAGCACGCCATGCTGGTGGACCTGGCACGCAACGACCTCGGTCGTGTCTCCCGGTTCGGGACCGTGGAGGTCAGCGAGTACGGCGTGGTGGAGCGCTACAGCCACGTCATGCACCTGGTCAGCGAGGTGCAGGGCCGGCTGGCCGAGAGCGCCTCACCGTGGGATGCCTTCGAGGCGGTCTTCCCCTGCGGGACCATCAGCGGGGCCCCCAAGCGGCGCTCGCTGGAGATCATCGACGAGCTCGAGCCCACCAGCCGTGGCGCCTACACGGGCTCGCTGGGGCTGATCACGCCTGAGCGAACGACCTGGAACATCCTCATCCGCTCGCTGGTGCTCCAGGAGGGCCGCGCCCATATCCAAGCCGGGGCCGGCATCGTGGCCGAGAGCGTGCCCGCGCGGGAGTACAAGGAGTCCCTGGACAAGGCCCGCGCCCTGCTCGAGGCCCTGGGGGTCCCCGAGGTGCCCGGGTGAAGGGAGCCGCACTGCTGAACGGTCAGCGCGTGCCATGGAGCCAGGCGAGCGCCGATCGGTTGCAGGGGATCACGTGCTTCGAGACCGTGGCTCTGGCCGGTGGCCAGCTCGTCTGTCTCGAGGAACACCTGGCCCGCCTCGGATGCGGCCTGGTGACCCTGGGCCTCGAGCCAGAGGGGGGCGTGCAGGGGGTCGGCGAGCTGGTGAGGAGGGCTACCGAGGAGACCGAGCTCCAAGAGGGGATCGTGCGCGTGAGCGTGCACGCGGCAGGCACACCGGTGGGCCTGGCGCTCGAGGACCGCTCGGCAGATGTGCTCGTGCTCATCACGCCGGCCCGCTACACCGGCCTGGCCGAGGGCGTACGAGCCGTGACGAGCAGCCGGCTGGCACCGGACCCCGCCAGCGTTCCCACCGGCTTCAAGGCACCCAACCTGGCACGGTGGCTGGCCTTCGACGAGGCCACCGCAGCCGGCGCCTTCGAGGCCCTCATGCTCGATGCCCAGGGCAGCGTCGTCTCGGGAACGCGGTCGAACTGCATGGCCGTCATCGATGGTCGCATCGTCACACCCCCAGCACCACCCGCGCTCCCGGGGATCAACCGGGCGCGGCTCATCGAGGCGCCTGGGCTGGAGGTGGAGATCCGAGCGATCCCAGCCAGCGAGCTCGCTGCTGCAACCGAGGTGTTGATCACGTTCACCGGCCCAGGCGTCGTCCCGGTGGTCGATCTCGACGGCAAGCCTGTTGGGGACGGCCGGCCGGGACCCGTCTACGACGAGGTCTTCTCGCTGTTGACCCCGAGGTGTTGAGCTCCCACCTTTCCAGGGGAACCAGTGGTCCCAACGGTGGGGTGTGGGGGACCATGGGCCCTTCCCAAACCGTTATCCCTGTCTTCCGGGCTTCACGTCTTGCAGGTGGCTTCGGCTGCTTGCTGGATGGGATGCAGATGTCACACGCTGAAGTCTTCTTGAAGGTCCCTTCGGACCTCGAGCCCAAGCTCGAACGCCAGATCCGCGAGTACAACCAGCTGCGTGCCATGGGCGAACAGCTCGGTGCCCAGGGCCTGCTGGATCCATCGAATCTGACCTAGCGCTCCTTGGACGGGTGTGCGAAGGGCGAACGTTTTCGTCGGGTGCCTCCTTCGGAGGCTCGATCCCATGGTCGAGCTACAACCCGGAGACCCCGCGCCGAGCTTCGAGGCCGAAGATGAGACCGGCAAGCGCTGGAGCCTTGAGGGGCTCCAGGGCCGCCCGGTCGTGCTCTATTTCTACCCCCGAGATGACACGCCTGGGTGCACGACAGAGGCGTGCGGGTTCCGGGATGCCATGAGCGCCTTCGAGGCCAACGAGGCCCAGGTGCTCGGCGTCTCCGACGACGATGCCAAGAGCCACCAGGCGTTCAAAGAGAAGTACGATCTCAACTTCCCCCTGCTCGCGGACACCGATGCCGAGGTGGCCGAGGCCTACGGGGTCTGGGTCGAGAAGAAGATGTTCGGCAAGGAGTTCATGGGCGTCCAGCGAGCCACCTTCCTCATCGATGCCGATGGTACCGTGGCCAAGCTCTGGCCGAGCGTCGATGTCGAGGGCCACGCCGAGGAGGTCCTCGACGCCCTAGCCAAGCTGTGAGCCCTCCTCACCGAACAACTCCGGTGAGAGCCTGCGAAGGGTACATAGGGCACCCCCTGTATCGAGCGGCCGATACCATGACAGTGCCCTCTTGGATCGAGCGTGGGGTCAAGCCCGAGCTCAACGACGGTGAGGAGATCGTGGACGCCCACGAGGTCGACTCCACCCTGACGAGCAAGATCGCGTTGGTCGCCACGAACAAGCGCACCCTGTTCGTCCGGGACCCCATGCTGGGTGCCGCCAAGGTGCAGGCGTTCAGGCTCAAGCTCCCCGGTGGTCTGACCGATGGATCCACCGGCACGGTGGCTCCGCCCTCGGAGACCATCGAACAGCCCACCGAGGAGAAGACCTGGACCGAGGTCCAGCCCGGTGCCGAGCCCACCTCCACCGAGCCAGCCGCTGACCAGGAGGTCACTGCCGAGCTCACCGAGATCAAGGGCATCGGCCCCGCGCGCGCCGAGCAACTCTCCGAGGCCGGCATCGGGGGCGTGGCCGAGTTCGTCCGCGCCGATCCGAGCTCCCTGGCCGAGGCCGTCGGCGTCAACCAGGGCACCGTCAAGGGCTGGCAGAAGAACGCCTTGGAGAGCGCGCTGGAGCTCACCGACCTCACGGAGGTCAAGGGCGTCGGCAGTGCCCGGGCCCGCAGCCTCGTCGCTCTCGGCATCACGACCCGCGCCGAACTTGCGAGTGCCGACCCGGAGAGCGTGGCCGACGAGCTCGGCGTCTCGACCGACCAGGTCGAGGCCTGGCAGGCCGCAGCCAGCGAGGACGCGTGAGCCGATCCGGGAGGTGGTGAGCGTGGCCGGCGTACGGACACTTGTCATCCCCGGCTCGCTCACAGAGGAATCCAGAGACGCCCGGGTGGCCACGTACAAGATCGGCCTCATCGGCCGAGCTGCAGCCATCTTCGGCATCGAAGAGGTCGTCGTGTACGAGGACCCGGAGCACCCGGAGGGCCGGCGCGTGGCCCGCATCCTGGAGTACCAGTCCACGGCCCCATACCTCCGCAAGCGCCTGTTCCCCATCAGCGACGAGCTCAGCGAGGTCGGCGTGCTTCCCCCGCTCAACCTCCCCCTGCACATGGTCCCCACATGGACGGATGCAGGCGAGCTCCGGTTCGCAACCCCGGCCGGCGAGAAGGTGGACATCGGCCTCCAGAAGCCAGCCGAGCTCCGGCTCGACGACCAGGAGGACCCCCCCGAGCCGGGTGAGCAGTTCCCTGTCCGCGTGCTGGCCGCCCGGGCCGACAACGTGCTCGTCGAGCGCTACCACCCGGACCCTGGCGAGGTGCTCGGCTTCAGCGTGAGCCGCGCCCCCGATCTGCGCACCGCGCTTCGCGGACGCGAGCCCGTGGTAGGCACCGGCCGCCAAGGTGAACCGTTCGCCAAGAAGCACCTGGCCCCCGAGGGGATCACGCTGGTGTTCGGCTCACCTGAGCGCGGGATCGAGGAGATCCTCGGCCAACCACCTGGCTTCCCCATGATCAACACCGTGCCCGCCCAGGGCACCCGCACCGTGCGCACCGAGGAGGCCGTGCTTGCAAGTATGGGGCTGGTGCACGGCGTGGCCAGTGGGTTGCCTGCGTGAACCCCGGAGGGTGAGCTTGCGCCCGTACCAGGGAGGCATCGACGAGGCCCGTTTGGGCACTTTCTTCCGGGCCATGAGCGTGCCAACCCGCGTCCAGCTCCTCGCTCAGCTCCAGGTCCCGAAGACCGCCGCCGAACTCGAGATGTTGCCGTTCCGCAAGCACCGGGATCTCCGCGAGGACCGGGCGCTCTCGACACCGGCCGTGGAACGCCACCTGGAGGCCCTGCGCGAAGCCGGACTGGTGCGCTCTCGGTTGGCCCAGCGGGAGGGTCGGGAGGTCCGCGAGTACCTGGTGAACCCGGGCGAGCTGGCCGACTTGGCCGACGAGGTGCGTCGCCTCACCCTGCTCCGCCCGGCGCCCGGCGCAGCGGCCGGTTGGTCGCGCACCCACGCCACCGCCCAGGAGAGCTCCGGCCGCGGGGGCCAGGTCGAGCTCCCACCTGGCCCGGCCTTCGTGCTCGCAGGTGGCCCCTTGGAGGGGGTCGCCTTCCCGCTCACTGGATCGGGGCCGTGGACTGTGGGCCGAAGCGACCAGTGCGCCCTTCGGATCCCGCTGGACCCATACGTGAGCGGCGAGAACACCATAGTCACGCAGGACGAAGGAGCCTACTGGGTCCGGGACCTGGCAGCCTCCAGCAACGGTACCATGCACAACTGGCGGCTGCTGGACAGGGGCGAGGTGGTCCGGTTGCGAAGCGGCGACACCGTCGGCATCGGACGCACGCTCATGCTCTTCCGGGACCCAGCGTGAGGACCTCACACCCAGGCGACGCGGGCTCCGACATCCGTCACAAGTCAGCTACCCACGACGAAGTAGGTGGAGGTCGTCTTGGGGGTCCAGACAGGCTTCACGCGTGATGACCATGTCTCCGATACGAACGTTTATCTCCTCACACGCCCGCACCACGCCCAGCATGCCAACGGTGACCCCCTTGAGGGCGATCCTCCTGCTTCTTCTGGCCGCCATCGGTGGACTCGTGCTGGCCTCGGCCAGCGCACAGACCGCCGAGGAGCCGCACGTGACAGATCCAGAAGGGGATGCGCGGGAAACCTCGCCAGAGACGGCCCTCGGGAGGGCCCAGCGCAGCTGTACTGCAGCCCAACCGGTGACCCATGAGGCCTGCTCAGAGGCAGCCGGCGCGGGCCTCTGGCCCCCGGAGGGGGCTGCAGGGGAAGCCGGCACGACGGGTCTGATCCCCGCCCCGCCCTCCCTGGACGTGGTGGCCGGCTGGTTCGAGGAGACACCCACCGACCTGCGCGTGGTCCTCCAGGTCGCCGAACTCGACGAAGCGCTCACCGGCTTGGCCTGGGAGGAGGACGGTGCAGGCGGCCGCAGCGGCGCCCTGGGGGTCGGGTGGCGGGCCGGTCCGGATGGCGCGTGCGGTGAGACGCTGTGGTTCTCCGCAGAGGACGCGGCCCTGGAGCACGTGGGTCCCGTCTGTGGGATCGAGGACCCGGCAGAGCACCCCTGGGGCGGTGGCTGCAACGCCTGGTGGTGGTGCACCTACGAGATCGAGACGGAGGTCCACCCCGGCACCCCCGGCACGGTGGTCTGGACCGTGCCTCGCGAGCTGCTCTACCATGGCGAGGCCGGGGAGAGCCTGCAGGAGGTCACCCTCCTCTCCTGGCGCTCCCAGGGCGCCCGTGGCGGGGCGATGTACGCGACCGATATCCTGGGCACACGTGCGTGGGGCGATGTGTCCGCCGGCCACGGCTACGTGACCGACCGTTCCGAGCCTGGACGACCGTTCGTCTTCCAGCTCGCCGCCGAGACCCCCGCCGGACCACCTGGCACCCCGCACTACGTCGCCGACCGGCAAACGGCCTCGGACCCACGCCTGGAGATCCTCTCCGTCGACGTGGTGGAGACCCCAGAGACGCTGGGCTACGAGCTCACGCTGGCCGACGTGGAGGTGGATGCCGGCACCATGTTCGTCTGGGGCGCCATCGGGCTCCCCGACGGGCACGTGGTCAACCTGTGGATGGCTCCCCACGCGGGGGAACGCCACGGGGCGGCCAGCTACCTGGTACCCTACCATGGCGACCTGGTCAACACGCACGGGGTTGTCGTCCCCCTGACCGTGGAGACCGAACCCGGCACCCCCGGCAAGCTGCGTCTGCTCTTGGACCGCGCCGAGCTCCCTGTGATCCACGCCGGGGGACCCAGCACCCTCCTGGTCATCATGACCGGCACGGAGGACCAGTTCACCCGGGTCCGTGCAAACCAGGCCGACCCTGTCGCCTCGGCCCGCCTCCGCCTAGAAGGCCTCACGGAGGCCGCCGAGGGGGAGTACACCGATGGGATGCCGCGCTACCGCTTCCAGCACGACACGCCCGAGGCGCTCCTCGACAGCGTGCTCCGCTTCCCCGATGCCTCGGGCGATGCGAGCCTGCCGCCGGCGGCCAGCCTCGACCCGACCACCGCGGACCACTTCGACATCACGTACCTGGAGGCCCGGGCCGATGGACGTGAGGCGACCCGGCTCACCATGGGGATCCGAGACCTCTCGAGCGTGGAGATCCCGCCGGGGTACCACGCCGCGTTCTACGCGTTCGGCCTGGAGGCCGACCAGGGCGCAACGATGGTCGGCTACTACAAGGACCAGAACGATCCCTCCGGCGCCTTCTTCTGCGCGGCGGACACCTCGGTCCTGGCCGAGGCCCCCCGGGACCCCACCCAGGCCGTGTGGACGCTGATCGAGGGTCGCGTCACTGTGGCGACCGGCGGACCCTCCGGGGGAGGTTCCGGCGGTCCGGGGTCGCTGACGTTCCTCGTACCGGATGCTTGCCTCGGGGCCGACCAGAGCGAGCCGAAGGTCTTCGATCGGTTCGAGGCGGCCACCTTCCTCGTCCAGAACCTGGGCGGGCGTAACGGCGAGGGCGCCCTCGTCCCGGTCGACGAGGCCCGCGCCGAGGGGCCCGTGACCGTGCCGGTTTACGAGCCGGAGCCCCTGGCCCCCGCGAGCTGGTACCAGGCCCCCCTCGGCGTCGAGAACTTCTGGGACATTTTGGGGATCGGCTTGGCCGGCGTGGTGGCCACGGGCGGTGCCGTGGTCAAGCTGCGACGGCGGCGCGTCAGCGGCCGGGCCATGGCCGAGTCCCGTTCGCGGGAGGGGCGGGAGGTCTACCGGGAGGCCCTCGAGCGCGCCGTCCACGCCAACCCTGATCGCGATATGGCGGGCGACGAGGTGCTCGTGGCTCTGCGCGACCGGTTCAACATCAGCGAGCGCGAGCACGCGCTCCTGGAGCTCGAGGTCCGCTCGGCCGGTGGCCTTGTGGCAGGCGCCGTCTCCACCGGCGCCCTGTTCCTGGGCAAGTACCGCGTCGGCTGCGAGCTGGGCGAAGGCGGGTTCGCAAGGACCTACCTGGCCCGAGACGAGAAACTGGGCCGGGACGTCGTGCTCAAGGTCGCGCACTGGGACGACCCCCGGGAAGCGCGCCGGGCCCTGCGGGAGGCCCGCCTCCTGGCCACCCTGGACCATCCCAACATCGTGCGCGTGCTCGATGTCGAGGACGTCGCCGGTCAGATCCTCCTGGTGCTCGAGCATCTGCCTGGAGGCTCGCTGGCCGAGGCCCTCCGGGATGGCCCGCTTCCCCAGCCGGTGGCCAGCCAGGTGAGCCAGGACGTGGCCGCCGGGCTGGCGGCAGCCCACGCCGCAGGCATCGTCCACAGGGACGTCAAACCGGGGAACATCCTTTTCACGAGCGATGGGGCGGCCAAGTTGGCCGACTTCGGCATCGCGCTGGGGCGGCTGGATGGAGAGACGCTCACCGGCGGCGGTGGCGGCGAGACGGGTGCGGGCACGCTGCGCTACATGAGCCCCGAGCAGGCCCGGGGACTCCCAGCGACCCCCGCCTCGGACCTCTACAGCCTCGGCGTGGTCACCTACGAGATGCTCACCGGCGAGCACCCCCAGGACCTGGCGGGCTTGGCCGAACTCGACCTACGGATGGCCATCCTCGAGGACTCACCCCGCCTCCCCGTGGCGGGCATGCCCTCCGCGCTGGTCGATCTGCTGGCACGATTGCTGGATAAGGAGCCTGCTAGGAGGCCGGCTGGCCACGAGCTCGGAGCGTGGCTGTCCAGTGGGTTCCCTGGCTAGGGGAACCACCGAACGGTTACGCGGTGTGGGGAAAAGGGACCACCGACTCAACGCGCGGTCTGGTGGCTGCCTGGGTTGCGCCGCTGGCGGGGAAGGACCACCGAGTAGGCGTGCGGTCTGACG
>CAYNEI010000010.1:0-25523 GCA_964396185.1 uncultured Thermoplasmatales archaeon | reverse complement strand
GGCGGGGAAGGACCACCGAGTAGGCGTGCGATCTGACGATCGCCTGGGTTGCGCCCCTGGCGGGCGCCGGTGTAACTCACCCCCGGCGTCACACAGTCCTCTTTATATGCTGGCGCGAACCGGGTGTTAGGTGTCGATCGTGCGCGGACAAGCCGTGGCTTTGGCCTTGCTCACCCTCACGAGCTCGCTGGGAGCGCTCTCGCTCGAGGGATCCGGGGGATCAGACGATCCCCACGACCCGATCCTCCTGGAGACGGGCGCTGACTTCACTAGCCCCGGCGCTGGCTCGGGCTGCGAGTGCGTGCGATCCGGGACCGGGACCTCAGCTGATCCCTACATCATCTCGGATTGGCGGATCACGAACGAGACCGGCGTGGCCATCGAGGCGCGCAACATCTCGGTCAACCACTTCGAGATCCGGGACAACACCCTGGAGGGCGACACCCCGGTCAAGTTCACGAACGTCGGGGACCGAGGCGACGTCATCGGGAACACCATCACGTTCACCAACGTCGGCGTGGACCTCGAGCACGCAAGCGCCGAGGTCGCGAACAACATCATCCAAGGCAAGCATGCCTGGGGCTGGTGGGTCAAGAAGAAGGGCATCGAGGTCCACGGCGGCTCACCGGTCATCCAATCCAACCTCATCCTACAGACCAAGAAGGGCATCACGCTCAACGGCGCCTCTGCCCAAGTGCTGGACAACGAGATCGTCTCCCCCGGCGATGGCATCCGGCTGGCCAGCGCGGCCAACGCCGAGATCCGCGGCAACGTCATCCGCCTGGCCCAGAACTGGGGCATCTTCGTAGCAGACTCCGCCAAGGCCACGGTCGTCGACAACGAGGTGCGCGAGGGCCAAGGAGGGATCATCGTCGAAGACGCCACCCTCTACATGGAATCCAACGTCGTCTTCAACCAGCGCGACGACGCCGTGCGGTTCCTGCGCTCCAGCGTCACCATGCTGCGCAACAACATCACGGACAACTGGCGCGGCGCCTTCGGGTCCGAGGACTCGGATGTCACCATCATCGAGAACCGGTTCACGAACAACGATCAAGCCGGCGTCGAGCTCACGCGCAGCGAGGGCCTGGTGGAGGGCAACGTCCTCGAGCTCAACGAGGTGGGCATCGCGGTCAAGAACTCCATCATCACCCTGCGCGACAACCAGCTCTCCAACAACACGTTCGGCTTCTCCATCCCCTACAACTCCAAGCAGTCCATCCCGCTGATGAGCGGGAACATCGTCAACGGGCTCAACGTGGACGGAACCATCGATCCCAGCGAGCAGACCATCTTCTACAGCGAGGGCGGTCTCGTGCTGGAGGGCCAGCACATCGATGCCACCCACGGTACCTACACCGGGACGCCCACGGTCCAGGGCGCTGTCGTCATCTACGACTCGGTCAACGTGACGGTCGAGAACAACACCTTCGCGTTCACCGACACAGCGATCCGCGTCCAGGCGTCCAGCTTCGTGCGCGTCCAGAACAACACGTTCGAGAGCAACCTACGGGCCGTCGTGGCCGTGGACTCACGGATCTTCATCAAGGACAACGAGTGCGACATCGAGATCGACCCGCCCGAGACGATCTGCTTCGATGTGGACGGTGGGTTCGCCTCGGTTCGCACGAACATCGTTGCCCACGTGGACATCGGCATCCGCTTCCACGCCGGCACCAACGGTGTGATCCTCGGGAACACAGTGACCGGCACCGTCCAGGCCGGCCTCCACCTCCGCGGCGACTTCAACCAGCACGAGCACCAGGTCATCGTCGGGAACAACACCGTCGAGGCCAACGTGGTGGGCATGGTGTTGGTGAACTTCCATGGCACCGTACGCGCCAACGTCATCGGCAACCAGACGTGGGCCGGCGTTCATCTCGAAGGCCGCACCAACGCGACCTTCGTCAACAACACGGTCTTCGCCAACGTGCGCGGCATCGTGGACGCAGGCTTCTGCTCAAGCTCCTGCCCCGGCGGCATCTTCGTCGACAACCGGATCAAGGGGCATGCCGTGGTCGGCGTCGAGATCCGCGGCGGCGCGATGTTCGAGGGCGACGTCGTGGCCGACAACAAGGTCGGCCTCATCCTCGGCGGATCCTCCAGTCTCGTGGATGTGAACGCCTCTGCCAACGCCAAGGTCGGCGTGAAGGCCGAGGGCCGCATCGGTGTGCACGGCGGCAACTTCAGCCACAACGGCCAGGTCGGCGTCGAGGCCCGCGGCCGCTTGATCATCAACGACGGGAACGCCTCCCACAACGGTGACGACGGCATCCGGGCCACCGGCCGCATCCACGCCCAGGGTGTCGTCACCCTCCACAACGAGGGCGACGGCATCGAGGCCCACGGGCGCGGCCAAGTGCACGGCGGCAACCACAGCCTCAACGGTGAGGCCGGCCTCCACTTCACGGGCGTCGTCTTCACGGTCACGGAGTGCGAGGCGAGCTTCAACGCTCACGGGATCATCATGATCGAGGGCATGGTCGAGGTGGACATCCCGCGCATCGACATCGATGTCAACCCACCAGGGATCCCAGAGCTCACAGACGGCGACAACGACGAGGCCGACCCGCTCTTCGTCCACGACTGCAACATCGTGGCCAACGCCGAGTTCGGGCTCCGCGCCAGCGTGAACACCGTCGTGAACGCCACGGGGAACTTCTGGGGCCCTGATGGTCCCCGCTACCACAACGAGGCCATCCGGGATCAGAACGTGATCTCGAACCACGCTATCGTGAGCCCGTACTGGGCGGATCGAGCCCACACCCAGCGCGGCTTCCTGCCCACGGTGGGCGGTGGGCCCTCCGCGCCGGTCTAGGGCCCACCTAGAGGAAGGCATCTAGCGTCGGTTGGTGGCGTTCCTGGTCCACGAGCCACGACCGGGCACCCCAGTCCTGGCAGAGGGTGGATTCCTGCTGGGCCAGCGCCAAAGCGGCCTCGAACGACTCCGGGTGGCGGGGGCCTGCTTCGAGCGCGAGCCGGACACCTTCGCGGATGACCCAGACGCCGGCCGGCGCGTAGTACTCGTCGGTGATCTCGCGGAGGACCAGGACCTTGGCCTGGCGACCCAGATCTCGCAGATGATCGGCCACCGAGAGCCTAGCGGCGTAGTAGGCGCCCGTGATGTTGTCGGCGTAGCTGGTGCGCCCCTCGTAGCCCTCTCGATCGGCGAGCACCTTGAGGGTCCGCTTGGGTCGCTGACCGGGCGGGGTGGGCTCGGGTACGAGCCACGCCTCGAGCATCTCGAAGCTCCATGGTCCGGGCCAGAGGAGCACGTGGAACCGGTTGCCATGGAGTTCGTGGAAGTAGAGATGCGGCTTGGTGATGGCTTGACGGCTGCGCAGCGCATCGATCAGGTGCTTGCCCAGCATGTCGTCCGTGGCGGTGACGCTCCACCGGGTGGGCACGAACCTGCGGTCTCTCGCGTGGCCGAGCAGGCCAGCGGAGAGCAGCCGCTGGACGTGGTAGTTCGGGATCCCCCGCTCGTAGAGCTCCCAGGCCCCCGTGGTCGCGCGGGCGTCCGTGTCGCCTACGACCTGGTCGACGCGCCGGGGGACCATGGGGTTCTCGGTGAGTTCAGCGCGTCGCACGGCCACGCGCGGCCCGGTGGGAGCAGCGAACCCGGCGGGGTTGGGGGAGAAATGGAGGTCGACATCCCGGGTGAACTCCAGCTCGGTGTCCACCGGTCGCGCGGCGAGAGCGAGCTCTTGGGTCGTCTCCATGGCCCTGGATGGGTCCAGCGAGCTGGCCTGGTGGACGTCCACCGACGTGGAGCCCCGGAGAAGCCCGGAGCGCACGGCCAGCACATCGCCCAGCTCCATGCTCGTCCACTCCGGCGGGTCGTCGAGCATGCGGGGGTCCTCGACCACGCCTGGCGTCATGAGCGGGCCCAGGTTGACCTTGGGGTAGCCGAACCGGCCGACGAAGACGCTTGGAGGGCTTGGGCCGAAGGCCGAGCGGCCCTTGACCCCGGTGGCGCTCATGAGCCCGGTCCATCGCTCGAACAGGGGGCAGCCGTTGATCTCGCAGAACCGCTCGCGCCCCCGCCGGGCGTCCAGGCTCATGCCCTGGACGACCTGTTTGACCGTGCGGTGGCACTTCGCGCAGGGATCCACGCGCACCCTACCGGGTCGCGTGGATAAGAGTCCGACGCTGGGGTCGGCGAACTTAAACGGGCAGGAACCATCGCGCGCCCGTGCGCATCGCCATCGAGCTCAGCGGCGAGCACCCGACCCTCCCGCGAGCCGAGGCGACCGCGGTCCTCGAGGCCCTGGGGGCCGCCGTGGAGCCCCAGGTGGACGATCGGGTGGTCGTGGCCGAGCTCCCAGCGGGACGTATCGGGCGGCTCGGGGGACGGCTGGGGCTGGCCCATCGCATCATCGAGCTCGCGGCGACCGCGCCGGTGGATCCGGGAGCCATCACCGAGGCTGGAGCGGGTATCGATCTCGGCGGCCGAAGCTTCGCCGTGCGCGCCAGCCGCCTCATCGAAGGCCAACCCCGCGAGCTCCCCATCCAGATCCAGCAGCGCCTCGGGAAGGTGTTGAGCGAGCAGGCAACAGTGGACCTCGATACGCCCGAGGTCGAGGTGCGCGTCCTGCTCGGCGAGCAGGCGTGGATCGGCCCCGAGCTGGCGCGCATCGACCGGCCAAGCTTCGAGGCCCGCCATGTCGAGGCCCGGCCCCATTTCAGCCCCATCTCGCTCCATCCAAGGCTGGCCCGGGCGCTGGTCAACCTCACCGGCTTCGCCCCGGATGAGCGGGTCTGGGATCCCTTCTGCGGGACCGGTGGACTCGTGCTGGAGGCGGCGCTGGCAGGCGCTGAGGCCATCGCCTCGGACCTCGCGCCCGACATGATCGAAGGCACGCGCGCGGCCCTCGACGCATTCGGTGGCGAGGCAGAGCTGATCATCGGCGACATCGAAGAGGTGGCCAGCCAGCTCTCACCCGTGCACGGCGTGGTCACCGACCCGCCCTACGGTCGCGCGTCAAGCACGCACCGCGAGGACGTGCGCACCCTCTACGAGCGGTTCTTCCGGGCAGCCACCAGCGTCGTCGAGCCAGGTGGCCGCGTGGTCATCGTGCTCCCGGACCCGGATGATGCCGAGCTCGCACCACCCAGCTTGGAGCTCATCGACCGGCACGACTGGTACGTGCACAAGTCGCTGACCCGGCACATCCACGTCTTCCGGCGATGACTGTCGTCGCGGTTGGGCCACTGTCATCGCCGGCTCATGGCTCCCACTCGATAACGTACCCCTTCGCCTCCAACAACCCCATCGCTTCCCGAGCCATCTCGATGGCCCCAGCCTCGTCAGGCATGCCCTCGGCAAGCTGACTGGTCCACTCGTGTTCCACGAGCGCCCAGTCGACGAGGCCCTGGTCAAGCATACTCTGCAGATCCTCGATGTCCCGCTCTGGGGTGTCCCTCCATCGGCCGGTCACACTCTTGAGCAGGAACACAGTGGACGCGTCTGCCAACCTGACCTCAAGGTTGGCCTCGGTAAACCAGGGATCAGTCGCGTCCCGCATCCGGCCCGAGAAGCGTAAGCGTTGGAAGATGGTCCGAGGAGGAAAGAGCTCGATCGGCATGACGCCAGCGTTCTCGAGCACGATCCAATGCTCGAACGGGTCGCCTGGGAGAACCACCTCTGGAGAATCGTACCCGGCTTCCTCCAGGTCAGTCAGAAGCTCGTGGAGAGATCTCTCGTGGTATACGACCGCATCCACGTCTTTCGTTGTGTCTTTGATCCGTCGTGCACTCATGCAGCAACCACCGAAGAGCACGAGCGTTGCGGGCTCACGGAGGAAGGGTCCGATACGGCGGAGCTCGGACTCGATGGTGGCCCGTCCGACCCGACTAGTGCTCAAGTGTCCCCTCCTCGACCCCGAACTCGTCCCTCAGGCGCTGAACTTCCGGTAGGAGGGGGTGGTCAGGATCGTTCATCACTGCTTGGCCCTCTCCGACGAGCGCCTCGAGACCGTAGAAGCTCGCCCGATCCCTGAAATCTGCGTTCAGGAGCACTCGGTGGCTAGCCGCGGCCACGAACAACGCACGGGACCGTTGTGGAACCTCCTTGAGGATCGTGGACCTGTGGTCGCGATCACGCCACAGGTTGGCCTCGGCAAGGCAGTAGAGGAACGCGTGGTCCCAGGCATCCAAGGTCCGCGGTCCATGGTAGGCGTACTGGGCGCTCGTCGCGATCGTCTCGAACGGGGGAAGCCCCGCGGTCGGGCCCACGGGCTGTGCGTCGGGTCCGAGGTCTACGTCCTCGAACCGCCAGGCCACCTCAACGCCGTGCTGGTGGATCGGCCGGTAGCTCATTTCGGCCGGAAGCCTCTCCGAGGTCCCATCCATAGCACGCTGCCGAGCAACGGAGGACGGTGGCTCCAGGTACAACGACCGATACTCGTCTATCAACCAGTGGAGGGAGCCCAGTCTTGGATTGACTGTGAAGGTCCCTTCTTCCTTGAGCAGAATGTTCCCGGATCTCAGATGTTCCACGGCCTGTCGCCACGTGGGCGGGGAGACGCCGACGAGGGAGATCGCGGGAGGGTCTTGATGGGGGTGTGGGAAGACTGAGAGGACGGCTAGATGGGTTGGAGTGGTCAGTTCGTCGGAGAGGCGCGGCCTCTCACGGAGGGCATCCCTCGCCGCGGTGGCCAAGTCACGATGGCGGGCGTAGAAGACGCGGTTCCGCTTCCCACCTGAATGCTCTAGGATGCCGCGCCTTCGGAGGCGTCGAACCCGACGGTGCAGCGTAGAGGAGGGGAGGAAGTCGAGATCCCGAAGACGGAACCCATCGTCCGCAGCCAGCGCTAGTAGGCGCAGATCCGAACCGTCGAGAGGAAAGCGGATGAAGTTTCGTATATCAATAGTTCCCACTTTCTTTCATTATGAGGGGGAAACTATATAAGCTCTTCCTAACCGAAACCGCTGGTGGCCCGGCGGGCTCCACCGCCGCCCGGCCCGATACGTCCCAAGCCGGGGGAAAACGCTTTGCCCACCCAGCGGCACTCCCTCTTGATGCGGCTTGGGACCCTCGCTGTGACGCTTGCGTTGTTGACCACGGGCTTGGCTGGTTGCCTCAGCGACGATGACGCCCTGGACCCCGCTCGAGCACCGGATGGGACGGAGGCCCCCCCGGGCACCCTGTCTGCGGTCCAGTTCGACGGCATCGAGCAGACCACGGAGTGGATCACCTCCAGCATGGATGACACCGAGCTCCGGGTGGACGTCTACAAGCCCGCAGATGCCCCGGAGAACGCGACCTTTCCCACGATCCTGGTGCTCAGCCCCTACTGGTCCTTCGTGGTGGACCGCAAGGACTCCGAGCAGGCACCCACCTGGTACATCCCGTACTTCGTCCCCCGCGGGTACGCGGTGGCCCTGGGCGAGATGCGCGGGACCCGAGACTCAGGCGGGTGCTGGGACTTCGGCGGCGAGCTGGACCAACAGGACGGCCACGACATGGTCGAGGCCCTGGCCAGCGAGCCCTGGAGCAACGGCAAGGTCGGCATGCTGGGCCAGAGCCACGTGGGCATGAGCCAGATCGCAGCCGCCATCACCGCGCCCGAGCACTTGACCACCATCGTGCCCATCGCGGCCGTGAGCGACTGGTACCGCTACCTCCACAAGGCAGGCGCCCCCTACGAGTCCAACCGGCTCACCCCGCCCGCCTACTTCGCGGTCCACGCCAGCCCATCCACCGAGTCCGTAGGTCCGGACTGGCTTCTCACCCAGGCCCAGACCGGCTGCCCGGACAACGTCGTCCACCTCAGCCAGGCTGCCGAGCTGGACGGAGACAAGGACGCCTACTGGCAGGAGCGCGACCTCATCGCCGGCGCCTCGAACATCCAGGCCAGCGTCTTCCTCGTCCACGGCTTCCTTGATGAGAACGTGAAGACCGACCACTTCCTCGACTTCTGGGACGCGCTCCCCGCTGATGTCGAGCGCAAGGCCTGGTTCGGCCAGTGGTACCACGAGCATCCAGGCTTCCACGAGTGGCGCGAGGACCTCCACCGATGGTTCGATCACGAGTTGCTCGGCTACGACAACGGCATCCTCGACGAGCCCAGGGTGACGGTCCAAGCCAACACCGGCGAGGCCCGCACGGAAGCCGACTGGCCTTCCGAGAACACCCAGGCGACTGACTGGATCCTCCAGGACGACCAGCTCCTCGCGGTCGACAACGGCGCTGCCGGCGGCACCGAGCGTGGCGAAGCGACCTACCGGAGCATCCCGGGCCAGGACCGCAACCCGGGCATGGGGCCCCTGACCACTGAGCGCGTCGCCTTCGCCACAGAGCCCCTCGACGAGGCCCTCCACCTGGCCGGTCAAGCAAGCCTCACCCTGGAGGCGACCCTCGACCAACCCACGGCCCGTTGGATCGCGGTGCTCGTGGACATCGGGCCCGACGGCGGGGAGGAGATCAGCCGCGCTTACCTGGACGCGCGCCACCGCGAGAGCTGGGAGCAAGGCGAGGACGTGCCCGTCGGCCAGCCGGTCGTCTACGAGCTCGACTTCTACCCACGCGACCACATCGTCCAGGCCGGCCACACCGCCGAGCTGCTGTTGCTCGGAGGTGATATGGGCTGCGTCTACCCGACCGCGGGTGGCTGTGAGGGCACCGGCATCCTGCCTGTTGAGCGGCCTGTGGTCCACACGATCCTCACGGGCCCCGGCAGCCAGACGCGCCTGCACCTCCCGCTGCTCGAGGACCCGGGCCCCGCGTACGAGCTCACCGAGCTGGAGGGCTGGCTCGAGGATCCGCCAGAGTGAGCAGGACCCCAGACGAACCTGGAGGGACGACCGGGGGATCACGCGACCGGCAGCTCTCGCTGGGCAGGCATCTGGCTGCGGGGGCAGCCGACAGCACTGCAAGGTGTTATCTCCCGGGTGCTGCTGCTCAGCCCAAGCGGGGAGGCCCCGCCCACCGTTCGAGAGGCTGTAATATGCGAACCAACCGAACCGATCCCACCGACCGGCCGCTTCGCGCCGGCGCCATGCTCACGACCGCCTTGCTCACGCTTACCCTGCTCTTCACAGGGCTCAGCGGTGCCGCCCTGGCCGACCACGACGGCACCGACCACGACGACACGGAGCCCGGCGATCTGGAGTGCTTCGTCGATCCGGCCTTCGCCGAGATCGTCAACCTCCATAACGGCCAGCTCACGATCCAGGTTGCCGGCAACCAAGCCCAGCTCGACCTCCCCCGCGAGGAGGCCTTCCTGATCTCCCTGGACGGCGGCTTCTACGTGGACATCGACTACCACTGCATCGAGTACATGACCATCGACGTCTACAAGGACGGCACCCACGTCCACAACAACGCCGTTGGACCAGCCTGCGCCAGCGGCACACACTCCGAGTTCGTGCCCGTGGGCCTGGAGTTCGGCACCTACGAGATCGTCGTCGAGTGGTGGGGCTGCGATCGCACCACCGGCAGCGACAGCCTGATCATCACCGTGTTCGACCCGCCGGTCTTCTCCCCGGAAGCTGCCGAGGCGTGAACCGCGTCGAGCCGACGCGATCACCATGACCAGATGAGCGGACGTGATCAGGGGCCGCGCTCCGGCGCGGCCCCTGGCCCCCTACGTTACCTTTTTCAACATCCTGTCCTTCCACCGGCCACGGGCCTTGCTGGCTCGGCCAAGGCGCTCCGGTAGTGTAGTCCGGCCAATCATGCCGGCCTCTCGAGCCGACGACCGGGGTTCAAATCCCCGCCGGAGCATCCGAACGCTCCCAACCGCATCGGTTCGGGCGCGCAGGGGGCGCTCAGGCGAACAGACCGCCGAGGTCGCCTAGCCTGGTAGGGCGCAGCACTGGAAAGTGCTGACGCAGCCAGAGATGCTGTGGGCTTTGCCCTCGGGAGTTCAAATCTCCCCCTCGGCGCTCCTTCCTCAATCACAGCCGCGCCGAGGGGGACCTGCGCCCCTGCGGGCGCTAGAACGTGGCTGACGAAGACTCAACAGGGAGAAGGTCAGGGAAGCGGATCCGTGTTGGCGCCGGAGAGCGACATCTGATCCCTCCTCATTCCTCGCCTACCGGCTTTGGGTCACGCGGAGCGCGTGGCCGCCGTTTCTTCTTCCCCAGACTTTTCTTTGGGGCGGCCACGCGTCCCAGGTGACCCAACCGAAGAAAAGGCTGGTTCGAGTCTCCCCCTCGGCGCTTCTCCTCCATGGCGGCAGCGCCGATGGGGAACCAAGCGCGCTCGCGCGCGCTAGAACGATCTTCGGCAGGCACCCGGAGGCAAGCGGTTCCTCTAAGAAGGTGGGCTCCAGTGGACCGCGAGCCCGCTGCAGGGATGCCGTGTCATCCCCCACCTGCGAGCTAGCCTAGCCAGGTCATACGCACGGGCCCTACACGGTCCGCGCGCCCGTGCCCGCCCGGGACCCAAGGCCCCGGGCAGGCAAGCCTTGACCTGGCATCGGCGGCATCCGCCCCCACCTGCGGAGGTAGCCTAGCCAGGTCAAGGCGCCGGTCTTGAAAACCGGTGGGCTTCGCCCACGGGAGTTCGAATCTCCCCCTCCGCGTCCCCGTCCGTGCGATCGAGGTCGCCCAGGCGCCAGATAGCGACATCACTGCCTGGAGCACCCAGCCCACCACCTTGGGGCCCGCCCAGCGCGCGGGCGCCGTTTCTTGGTTGCCAACTTCTTCTTTGAGGTGCCCGCGCGACCCAGGGGCCCCAATCAAAGAAGAAGCTGTTTGGGTCTCCCCCTCCGCGTTCCGTTCCGTGCGATCGCGTTCGCCCAGGCGCCACATGAGGGCATCAGCCCCGCGTTATAACCATTACAAGCGGCGGCGTCGGTATCGTGCGTTAGCGTGCAGCCCCTGTATCGGCCAGATCCCGGGCTTACAACCAGCATGGAGCACATGCTCGTGAGTGGGTCCGCGTCGGACATCTCCCGCCAGGGGCACAGGGGGTTTCTCGACAGGCTTTTTGACAGATGGGTGGTCGCTCAAGGTAGTGAGTGGCATGCTTGGACGAGCCGTGACCTTCGCACTGGCAGTGCTGATGCTGACTTCGGTGCTGGCAGTCTTGCCGTTGGCCAGCGCGGAGATGGACGCACCGACCCTGTCTGGCCAGCCGGCTATCAACGGGAAGGTCGACGAGGCGGAGTGGAGCGGCGCGAACGACTACACGTTCAATTCGCCCCGATCTGGCAGCTCTCAGGTCCGGATCGGCTACCTGGATGAGAGCGACGAGATCGCTATCGGTCTCGTGCTCGCAGACGACACAAGCTCCACGAGCGACGTGGTCGATGTCGCCGTTGCCCCCCGGCAGGTCTCCGCCGGCGAGGTCATCGAGAGCGGGGACATCCGCGCGGAGATCGCTCGCGACGGATCCTGGACGCTCTACCGGGTCTCCGGGAACAACTGGACCCACCTCGATAGCGGTAGCAAGCCGTCCGAAGCCTCTGGCTCCGCGTTGACCTTCGACTACCAGGACAGCGTGGCCTCCTGGGAGGTGGAGATCCTCCTGGAGGTCGGGGACTTCGACGCAGACGAGCAGATCAGCACGACCGTGGTCCAATCCGATGACGATGGCGACGCGGTCAAGCAGACCGCCCGAGGCAACACCGATCTCAAGGCGCCGCCTAAGTGGGAGAAGACGGTCCTCTCCGGCCTGCCCACCACCGTAGGCTTCCGCGTCGAGCCAGCCAAGATGGAGGCAGCCGTCGGCGGCGACATCATCGTCACCCTCCCGGCAGATGCCAACTCGGCCGACGACCGACTCACGGTTCAAGTGCGTGAGCCCGGCGCCGGAGGCTTCACCCCCATCGCCACCGTGGACGCCAACGCAGGCTCGAACCGGTTCCACTTCGCACCAGAGACGGACGGCAACTACGGGGTCCAGGCGGTCTGGTCCGGGGACGACGACTACGGGAAGGTCGAAACCGAGACCTTCACGGTCAACGTGGCCCGCCCCAACCCGGGAGGCGCCACCGTCATGGAGACCGGTGCGATGCGCATGGCCTTCGACCCAGGCGCGGGCGAGCCCGAGGCGGTCTGGGAGTACCTGAACACGAAGGCCTGGGCCACCGACGGTGAGGGCAACCTGCTCGACCTCGTGCGACTCGACAGCGAGAACAGCTGCCGCAAGGAGCCCTGGGTCGGCTTCGCCAACATGGCTCAAGGTGAGCAGGACAGCGCGCTCGTACTCCACTTCGACCCACCGGTGCGCCGCGGCGCGATCGCTTTGGCATCCCCTGAGGACAAGTTCGATGCGACATGGAAGGCCTTCAACTCCGATGGCGTGCTCAAGCGGGGAAGCGAGCGCAGCGACTCCGGGGGATGCAACCAGCTCGTCTTCGCCGGTGTGGGCTCGGTCGAGGGGGATGTCTCTCGCATCGAGATCGAGTACAACGGCGAGGACCCCCGTGAGGTCGTGGATGTCCTCTTCGCCAACCCCCTCGAATCGTCTCCCCACGCCGTCACCGTGCGAGCCGATCCGGCCCCCCTGCATGCAGGCGGGGCCTCGACGCTCCTCGTGTCAGCAGGCTCACCCTTCCGCATCAACCAGGCCGAAGTCACCGTGACCAGCGGGGCTACCACCCTGGCCAGCGAGACGTGCAGCCAGTCCCCTGGTGACGTCTGGCTCGACTGCGCGGTCCCCGTCCAGCTCCCAGCGGGCATGGGCTCGGTCAAGGTGAGCGTGGACTCCACCGACGATCTCGGTGGATCGTTCACCGCGACGCGCACCCTCACCGCGGAAGCCGACCAGGCTCCCCCGAAGGCCAGCCTGCTGCCCCGGCCCCTGCTGGCCACGCGCGGCGGTGCGGCGGCTGTGACCGCCATGGCTGAGGACGCCTCAGGCATCCAGAACATCACGGTCACCGCCGTGGACAGCGCGGGCGCCGAGCTCGCCTCCCGCTCTTGCGAACCGCAAGCCACCGTCTCGACGTTCGAGTGCAAGCTCGCGGTCACACCACCAGCCAGCGGATTCGCGTGGATGACCGCCACGATCACGGACGGCGCCGGCAACGTGGCCGAGGTCGGTCCGAAACCGATCCCCGTGCGCGACGCGGACACAGACGGCGACGGGCTCCCGAACAACCTCGAGCTGCTCATCGGCACGAGCCCCACCACCCCAGACAGCGACGGAGACGGCCTCTCGGACGGCTGGGAGGTCGTGGGCGTGGACCGGGACGGCAACGGCGAAGCAGAGCTCGACCTCGCAGCCCTGGGCGCAGATCCCACGGTCAGGGACATCTTCATCGAGGTCGACTGGGCCGTGACCGATGACGGGAGCTACGAGCCCGCCTTCGGCGCCCTCCAGCTCGTGCGTCACCAGTTCGCCGCCCACGGCATCAACATCCATTACGACCTCCAGCAGGAGGGCGGGCCCTTCGCTCCGGAGCGCTTCGACCACGGCCACCAAGCCCACCGCCACCTCATGGACATGGAGCGCGCCGGCATCTTCATGCACGTGCTCTCCGGCCAGCTGGGCGGGCCAGCTGCCGCCGGTGGCTGGCTGACCTACCTCTCAGTCCCGCCTGTCGACGAGCAGATCGACGGCCGCGTCGGTGCTCAGCTCCTCCAGGAGCTCGGTCACCACCTGGGCCTGGGTCACGGCGGTGGGGGCGCGGCTGCCGGTGATAGCGGCGGCCAGGTCATCTACGGGGAGGACTACAAACCGAACTACCTCTCGGTGATGAACAGCGCGTACGCTTGGGGCGTCTTCGTGGACACCGTGGACGGCCTCGTGCGCGTCCCCACCCTCTCCGACATCTCCATCGGGGAGCTGGACGAGAAGAGCCTGGACGAGCCCACGGGTATGGACTTCAGCCTCAAGGCGTTCGGCGACTCCCTGCGCGTGGGTCCCACCCATGCCTTGGAGGAGGACGTCATCACGGGCCTCCAGATCCGGCACACCTGCCCCGGCCAGGTCCGGTGGCGCTTCGTTCCCGGGGCCATCGATTGGAACTGCAACGGCGGCAGCCAGGACTCCGGCGTGGAGGTCGATCTCAACGGCGGAGGCGAGAACAGCGGCATCAGCACGCTGGAATCCCGCACCGACTGGGACAACCTATGGACCCAGGGTCCGCCCTGTCCGCACTACGGCCTGGCCCTCGAGCACGCCGAGGACACGCCAGCCGGTGATGCCGACCACGGCCAGGCATTCCACCCACTGGGCTTGGCCCCCTGCCCGCTCCACAAGGCACCTGAGAACCTCCTAGCATCCTCCTCTTCGGTCTCATCGGCGGATGCGCCACCCGGCGACATCGAGGAAGCCGACGGCCGCGACAACGACGGCGACGGCCTGGTGGACGAAGGGTTCGCTGACAGCGACGGCGACGGCGTGGTCGACCTCATCGACGGATGCCCGCGCACCCTGGATGCCAACCAGCTCGACGCCGATCGCAACGGCCGAGGCGACCTCTGCGAACAGCGCCCGGCCCAGCTCACCGGCCTCAACGCCACCATCGACCCCGAGACCGGTCAAGTCACCCTGGTCTGGGACGAGCAGCCGAACGCGTGGGGCTACAACGTCTACCGCGTCAGCACAGAGGGCGTCAACCGCATCGGCTCGAGCTTCCCCTCGACCCTCAGCGCCACCATGGTCGACAACACAGGCAGCCAAGATGCCACTTACCTCGTCATGGCGGTCAACGATCTGGCCTCCCAAGGACCCCCGAGCCGGGCGAGCCCGGTCGAGGGGCTGCCGGGAGGTGTCAACGGCACCGGCGGCGCTGCCCAGGAGGGCGTGCCCGGCCCAGGGGCGCTGATCGCTCTGACCATCGTTGGCCTGGCCGCCTTGGCTGCCAGGAGACGCTGGGCCTAGGGGCCCTGGCTGGCCTAGTCACGCGGCCGAACACCTGTGCGATTGATACGTTCGGCCACTATCCGGGCTAGCGTCGGGTTCGTAGCCTAGCCCGGATAGATCGGACGACCTTCGGTGCAGTTCTTAGGGTCGTCCTGCATCCGGGCTCGCGTTGCGCCTGTAGCCTAGCCCGGATACATACACGAACCATTGGGCTATAGGGGGGTTCGTGCTGTATCCGGCCTAGTTCTGCGCCTGTAGCCTAGCCCGGATATGGCACCGGCCTTCTAAGCCGGTGAGCGGGGGTTCGAATCCCCCCAGGCGCGTCCGCTCTTCCCCTTCCGTGAGCGGACGCGCTGGGGGGGGTTCGAACGTCGGGAGAACAGGGCTTGCGCGCTGACGCGCGCTTGCTTCCTCATCTCGCGAGCCGGCCCCCAGGCGCGCTCGACTCCCCTGGCCGGTGCAACCATCGCCTTGCGCCCTGGTGGGCGCTTCCTTCCGAGCCTGCCGGCTCGGGGGTCCGAATCCTTAAAGGGAGGCAGCAACTAAGTCTGGACGTGGCAGTGGATGCCGACCGAGAGGTCCGTTGCGAGATCGAGAACGTGGTCATGAGCACCCAGGGACCTGTGGTGCTCCTGGTCCCAGAGGACGAACCCAACGTCGTCCTCCCGATCTTCATCGATCACTCGCAGGCCTACAACATCCAGACCGCGCTACGCGGTCACATCCCACCACGTCCCATGACCCACGATCTCATGAACCACATCCTCCAGGAGCTCGGCGGCGTGGTCTCCAAGATCGTGGTCGAGGAGCTCGCGCAGTCCACCTTCTTCGCGTCCCTCTACGTCCAGCACGAGGGCAACGGCGAAGCCGAGCCCTACCATTTCGATACCCGCCCCTCGGATGGCCTGGCTCTGGCAGTGCGCGCCCAGGCACCCATCTTCGTGCGCCAGCAGGTCCTCGACGATGCCGGCATCGAGCGAGCGGAGATCGAAGGCGAGTCCCTCCAGGTCGAGCACACCGACGAGGACATCGACCTCGGGATCGAACCGTAGGACCCGCCTGTCAGCTCCTTGGCCTTCAGACCCAGAGGAGGTAGATCGTCATGTACCCAGCCGTAGCTCCGAGGTGCGCGAGGATCGCGGGGAAGGCCGTGTCGTAGTGCTCACGTAGCACGGCCCAGAGGAGTGCTGCGAAGAAGATGCCGAGGGTGAGCACGCTGGCCACGCGAAGGCTCTCGGTCAGGTTGTAGGTCGTGTAGAGGTGGTAGCTGGCGAACGCGACGGCCACGGCTCCGACGGCCAGCTCCCTGCGCTCCCAGCCCGCCATGCGCTGGTGCAGGTGGCCCCGCCAGAACAGCTCCTCTGCTGCCGTGTTGAACACGAGCATATAGAGGAAGAGCCCGATCTTGGCATCTGGGGAGAGCCCCCAGTCGGCCACGGTAGCCGCGAGGTCGGCTTGACCGAGCAGCACGTCCCCGGCCACGAGGAAGGGGGCCACCGCCCCGACGAACATGAGCAGACCCAGGCCGACACCAGCCGTGAGCGAACCATCCGCACCCGGGCGCAGCCCGATATAGGCCAGGTGCTCGGCGACGCTCCGGTCCTGGAAGACGAGAGAGTCGATGGCTGGGGCGACCAGGCAAAGCACGACGTGGTACACGACGAAGGTCGTGAGCACGTTCTCCGTCCACGCCAGGGTCGCCACCACCACGAGCGGGGTGACCACGAGCCACGCGACGGTGGCCTTGTCCGAGATCGCTTGGTCCTGCCATCCGCCATAGCGTCGCACCGGGTCGGTCGAGCTGCGGGGCATCCCTTCACCCGGCGTACTTCATGCCGCTGGTCTCGTGGGTGAGCGGTTCGCCACTGCGGAACACGGTGGCCTGGGTGAGCTCGAGCACGAGGATCGCGTGGTCGCCTCCGCTGGCCTCATCGATGACCTCTGCCTCGATGACGCCGAGGGTCTCCGGTAAGGCAGCGCAGCCGTTCGCGGCGGGCTCGTAGGGCGTTCCAGCCACGCTGTCATCCTGGAACTCGGCTCCTTTGAGGATCTCGGTGGCCAGGGCGGCCTGGTCATCGCCGAGGAGGTTGATGGCGATGGGCTCGCGTTCCCCGGCCGTGAGGTGCTTGTAGGCTTTCGATTCCTTGTGGACGCAGGCCACCATCAACGGGGGGTCGAAGCTGGCTTGCGTTACCCAGGATAGGATGAAGATGTTCTGGTCCCCGTTGTCCCCTCGGGTGCACGCTGCGTACAACCCGTACGGGATCGTCCGGAGGAGCTGCTTCTTGGCTGCCTGATCCATGGGCCGGGCCTCACGGGGTGGCGGCAGCGGGCGTCTCGTCGTCCTCGGCATCCTCGTCGTCGGCATCGGAGGCCTCCTTCTCGCCCTCCTCGATGCCCTTCTGGAACTCGGACTTGGCCTTGCCCAAGGAGCGAGCCAGCTCCGGGATCTTGGCGCCACCGAACAGGAGCACCACGACAGCCAGGATGATGAGCCACTCCGTGGTCGAGGGGGGTCGGATGGCGAGGACCGGGTCCAGGACCATGAGCCCCATTCAGCATCCTGATATTTAAGTGGAGCCACCGTCGACGCCGAAGGTGACGCAGACGAACAGCCCGCCGTCGTTGATGGTGACCTCAGGGTCCACGCTTCGCACCGAGCACGGCTCGAGCGAGTACCCGAGCTCCGGCAGGTCGTCCGGGCCGGGCGTGTGGCCCTGCTCCACCGTGGAGACCACGCAGACCGCCACGCCACCGTCGCCGACGAAGACGGCTGGGTCATCCCCGCGCCCGGAGGGGACCTCGCAGGGCTCGGTCTCAACGGAGACGCCACCGTCCGTGGTGGACGGGATCCAGTAGTCGATGATGATACAAGCCCCAAGCTCCCACTCCCACCAGGTGATGGACCTGCCCGGCAGGTTGTCCGGGCAGTGGTGGGTCTCAGGGGCGAGCATGTCCGAGGTTGGGATGGGGATGATCTTGCTGGGAGGATGGTACTCGGCGCTGACGCAGACGAACACCGAGGTCTCCTGGAGGGTGGCGTGGTAGCCCGACTCATCATCCGCACAGGGGGTAGCGTTGACATCACCAGTAGAGGGGATCCCTGGGACCCCTGGAGTCCCTGGCACGCCGGGGACGCCTGGGAGCCGTGAGCTCCAGTACCCCACTGGGTCCGGATGGATGCTCACATCAGGCCCACCGACGCCTGGCACCGAGGGCAGCCCACCGATGCCTTGCTCGGGGCAGATCGTGTGCTTGCCGCTGAGCTCCTCGGTGATCGTGTACGTGATCGGGATGCACGTGTCCTCCGACGCTGCCGCCGAGGGAGCGATGAGCACGCCCGCGGTCACCATCGCCCCGGCGAGGAGCAGCCTCTCCAGCCTTCCCATGGATTGTTGTATACTGGGGTGACAATTTAATTGTTCCCCCTCCCAGTGACACACAGCGCCTGGCCAACCTGTGGCGCCTGTGCTACGCTGTGTGTTCGTGATCAGCGCTCCGAGCACCTAGGCCACCGATGCCCGTCTCGGTTGATCACGCCCAGGCTGATGACAGTCACAGGGGACACAGGGTAGCACAGAGAACACAGGGACGACCGAACAACGGTGGGTCCGTATGGGCCATGTACGCGGCTAGAGGACGAACCGCTCGATCCCGTCGCTCATGCGATCCACATGGAAATTGAGCAACAGCCCAACCCTGTGGCTGGTGGCTCGGAGGTAGCTGAGGACCTGCGCTCGATGGACCGGATGGATCACCTCTACAGTCTTGAGTTCGACGACGACCCGCTCGTCCACGAGGAGGTCCAGCCGGAATCGCTGGGAGAGCGGCTCCCCCTTGTAGAGGCACGGGGTCAACACCTCCCGCTCGACAGGGAGCCCCCGCTCCCGGATCTCACGTTCCAGGGCTTCTGCGTACATCGACTCCAGCATCCCAGGCCCAAGCTCGGTATGCACCTCCATGGCTCCAGCGACGATGAGGCCGCTTGCCCTGTTCGTTGCCTCGGGGATCGGGAGGTGGGCCCGTCTACGCACGGTGGGTGGTCGAGCCAGGAGTACATGACTTCATCCCGCGAGCCGAGCACATCTCGTTGCTGGCACGTGCCGTCAACACGCGTGTTCCCCGGTGACCCCTGTGCTACCCTGTGCCCCCTGTGTGTTCGTCATCAGCGCTCAAACGCACTCAGACAACCGGAGCCTGTCCGAGGGGGCACAGAGAACACAGAGACCCGAGGTTAGAATGGTTATAATCCCAGGTTCCCCGCTCACGCGACGAACCGATCCGGCTCAGCGGTTCGCAGGTAGTCGGTGCGCGCCTTGCCGAACGGGTTCTGATCCACCCGCGTGCCTGTGAGCACCAGCTTGGCGTGGGTGGAGGTGACGAGCTCAAGCGGCATCAGGCCCTTGTAGATCCCGTAGTTCACCTCGGTGGATGCGCCCTGGGTGCCCAGGTAGCGCCAGAGGAACAGGGCGAGCAGGAACGGTCCCAGCAGGAGCAGCAGGCCGAAGAACGGCGTGCCGGCGGGTCGTTCCGGGATGGGCGTGCCTCGCTCACCCGGCGTGGTCTCTTGGTCGGTCAGGGTCAGGTCTTCATCGACCCGGGCGGTCTCGCCGGGGCGCAGGGTCACGCTAAGCGCCGGCTCCCGGCGCTCGTCCTCGGGCCGCTCGACGGTCACGCTCGAGCCGTCCCCGCCGAAGACCGTGAGCTCCTCGGAGGTGTCCGTGGTGACGCTGAGCGAGAGCGCCCAGATCGCGAAAACGGTGCCAAGGATGAGGGCGAGGAGGATGCGCTTCCTCCAGAGCAACGGCACCCGTACCTCCTCGTGGGGGTACGGGCTCCATGCGGCGCTCTCACTCACTCGGCAACACCTGCGCGCGTGTTCGTCTCTGGGGTCAAGAGGAAGCGACCGTCACCGCCGGTGGTGACGTGGCTCTCGGCGGACGAGTCTTTCGACTGGCTCGATCAGAGAGGTGAGAGAAAAGGAGGGGAAGGTGGGCCCGCCCGTCAGCCCGGCGTCGGGCCGAGCCGACGGAGTCGAAGGGCGAGCCTCTTTCCCCCTCATTCGGGGCGGGGGTGCCGCCAGAATGGCGGCGAGTGGAGAGGGAGACGGGGGCCGAAGCCCCCGTGGGGGTGGTCCGTTACCAGAGGTCCTGGACGCCTAACTCGGGTTGGGCGTCTGGCTGCCGTCGTGGGTGTGGAAGCCGTCGTCGGCCGTCACGTCACAGACCACAGGGATCCGGGCGGTTACAGCGGCACGCTGGGTGTCGCTGGGGGTCCCGGCTGCGTTCTCACACTGGTCGTCCCACGTGGGTGGGCCACCGAACTCGTCCCAGTACGGGTTCTGCTCGATGTACCAGGGAGCCTGGTCGAAGAAGAACATGTCCAGCAGGACCACGTCGTGCTTGTGTCGTGGGTTCATAGCGTTGAGACAGTTCTCCGCGTCGTCCCGGACGCCGTCGTTGTTGGCGTCGGCCTCACCCTCGGTACCGTCACCGTCGAGGTCGATCGTGTCTTGCACATCGGGGATGCCGTTGCTGGCTTCCACGCACGTCTCGTTGACGCCGTCGCCGTCGGTGTCCGCTGGCGTGTAGTGGTCGTCGTTCGGGTTGTGCGGGTGGGAGTTGCCTTGCCAGGCCTGGTCGCCGTTGTCGGCGCCCTGGAAGCCGTGCTCCTTGCCATCAGCGATGATCTCGTTCTCGCCCTGGCTGGAGACGTTTGAGTTGGTGTTCGTCTCCTCTACGTCGATGCCGAAGTCGTCGAACGAGTCGAAGTCGACCGCGATCAGGAAGTTGTACTCGATCGCGCACTGGGTGCCGTCGTTCAGGGTGCGGCACGGTTCGTAGTTCGGCGTGTCGGCGTTCTCGTAGCGGGGCATACCCTCGCGCAGGTCGCCACTGTCGTAGGCCCAGATCGCCTCATCGGCGAAGCCCTGGCGGGTGTCGGGGTCGACCTGCACGTGGACGCTGAACAGGGGCTCACGGAGCGTCATGCCTGCGACCTTGTGGGAGTCGTGGCTACCGCTGCCGTCACACTCTGCGTCACCGTCGAAGCAGTGGTTGTCGGCGTTCGGGGGTGCCGATCCATCGTCCTCTGCACGATCACAGTGGTGGTTGTCGGTGGGCTCCTGGATCCCCAGGAAGTTCCCCTCGTCACACTCACCGCTGGACTGGAAGAGGTCGCCCTCGAACGAGACCGGGTAGAGCGTTTTGTCGACCATCCACCCATGACCGTTGGGGTCCGTGATGTAGAACGTGCCCGAGTACTCGAAGATGCAGCCGTTGCAGGCGTTGTCCTGGCGGATCAGGTTCTTCACGAAGCCGATGCCGTCGCCACCCGCGGCGACAGTGCCGGGCTCACCGGTACCACCGGCATCGGCGTCGACGCCCTGCTCTAGACCGTAGGGGTCGTCCTGGCCGATGGCGTGGATGAAGCCGTTGGGGATGAAACAGCCACCCCAACGCTCTTGGTTGTCCTGGGCTCGAACGAAGCCGGGATCGTCCGGGTTGGACAGGTTGTGGCTCCGGTTCGGGTTGAAGCCGAAATCGGACGTCACGTTCGTTCGGTTGTTCGCCTTCGTGCCGAAGAGGAACTGGTCGTTGAACCAGAGAACCGCGTTGTCGAAGACGTTGCGGACCTCTTTGCACTCCTTCACAAGCCCCACCACAGCGGCGAACTTGTGCTCTTGGCGCACGGTGTCATTCTGTTCGACGATCAGTTCGACGAACACCGAGTGTTGCTGAACGGCGACGACTCCCTCTGCGCGGGGATCGCCGCTGTCCTCCTTGTATACCTTCTGCTGTTGCAGCGCGAGAGCACTCCCTGTGAGTGCCAACACGAGAAACAGCGCAATCATTTTTCGACGATTCACCTTCTCTCACCTCCAACGTTTGCGTTTTCCAAGCGCGGAACGCTACCGGCGACCGGGGTCGCCGACCCATCAGTACTGATGGCTCGCTTGCCTCCGCGTAGGATGCGATGCTCAAGGGCCTCCATATGCCGTCTTGTGTCACTGGCGTTGGGAACAACAGGGTCCCTTGGAGGTTGCCTTGGAGCGCCGGTCGGGAGGGCGTTGGGGCTCCCTCGTCGGCCGGGATCGAGCCAACTGCAGCGCCCGGTTGGGGCGCTCTTGGCGCGGGCGGGCTGGCTGCAGCGGGCCCTGTCGATCACTCGTCGCTCACCTCTTTCGCGGTGAGCCACTGTGCTTCGAAGCCGGACTTCAGGTCGCGCACGACGACCTCGTCGTCGGTCCACATGGCCACGTCGTCGCCTTGGAAGACGTGGCTGTCGTCCGGCACCGGGTGCCAGACGAGCGCGGCCTTGTCATCGATGATCAGGATCGCGGCTCCCGCGGGGTCTTCCTCGCGCAGCCGGATCTCGCAAGACTCGTGGAGCTCGTCCAGGCCCGTGGTCTCGGTGGTGCTCTTGGGGAACATGGTGCGTACGTGCACGCCGTTGCCCGTCACCTCCTTGAGGACCGGGGTGTGGTAGCTGAAGCGCTTGGCTGCAGCACACGAGCCGATGTGGAAGACATCGGTCTCGGCGTCCTGGATCATCTCCTCGACCTTCGTGGTCACGTTCTTGCGGCCCTTGAAGACCTGGAAGGACCCGGCCTGCGTGGTCTCCATCCCCCCGCTGGGGATGAGCTCCTCGCGTGCCAGCACGCGGTCCTCGGCGATCTTCTCGAGCTTCTGCTTGTAGTCCTCCTCGAACCGGGAGAGGTACTCCTCGAACGGCACCGCGATGTACCTCTTGGGCCGCTCGGGGATCATCTCTGCCAGACGCTTCTCGTGCAGGTCGTCGAGGACCTGGTAGATCTTCGTCCGGGGCACGCGCGAGAGGCTTGCGACCTCTCTGGCGGTGCCACCATGCAGTTCCAGGAGGGCCAGGTAGGCCCGAGCCTCGTACTCGGTCAGGCCATAGTCCTGTACCTTCTCCATGTGTTCTGGTCTGATTGCCATGCGTTACACCTCGTCTTCTCTCAACGGTCCACCGCCACCGGCGGGGGTCCGTTCGGTCGCGCGAGCAGAGCTCGCGCTGGGGGTCGGTTGGCCGGTGCCAGAGGCAGCGGCCGGTGTGCGGGTTCGGCATCCGCATGCGCCCTGGGGCGGGCGCGTGTCAGCCCCAGGCCAGCTCGTGCTGGCTCGGGGTGTGACCGTGAACGTGTGAAGCGTGTGAAGGGTGCCGCGCGGTGGGCGCGCGGCGCTCGGGGGTGTGGATGGGGTCATCCTTCCACCTCCCCGGTTGGGATGGGTGACACATCTGGCGGTCCGCCGATCCAGACGTCGGCCGGCCGGTCCATGTGGGTGTGGTCGCCCGGTGGGTTGTTCGGGTCGTGGCCGAAGCGTGTGTCCTCGGCCGGATCCCCGTCTTTGTACGTCCCGTTCTCGTGTTCGACCTCGCCGTGCGAGCTCCGCTCGTGGAACTTGCACGTGTCGATGACCATGGCGAAGTTGTACTCCCGTTGGATCGCAGGATCCCGGAACGTCTCGCCGTGGACCTTCACGGCCCAGACGTAGACCTTCTCGACTCCTCCAGGCTCGACACCACCCTCACCGGGTGACCCAGCGACGAGTTTCTCGCGGATCGCGAAGAGCTCCCGGACTTCCCAGGTTTTGTCGTTCCCGTTCTGATCCGGGACGTTGATGTCGTACGTGTTGTTCGAGTCATAGAGGGTTTCACGACTGGGATCGTTGCGTTTGATGCCAGTCTCGCTGTCGTAGCCTGGGAAACCTGTGTATTTCGTGTTCAGGTGCTCTGTCACGTAGATCCAGGAGTCCCCACCATTGGCGGCGCGCTCGAAGAGGATCTGGCCGTTGAACCAGAGGACCTGTTGCATGAGGATCCCGGCCAGGCCGGCGAAGCAGCTAGAGTCGCCCTCGTCCATGTCGAGGAAGTTCGTGTGACCCGTGGTCAGGAACATGCCGTCCTTGACCGCCTGGTCTGCGCGAACGCTCCCGAAGCCCGCCAGGATCAGCGCCACGGCTAGAACGGTGGCGGCTGTCTTGCGGTTGACACGGGGCTCGTTCACGACTCGCACCTCTTCAGGTTGGTCGATCTCCGGGTTCTCAGTCGATGGGGCCAAGCTCTGGCGGGTCGCGCACGTAGGCACCGCTCACGGTGAGCGAGCGGTTGCGCAGCAGCGCCATCCGGCAGAGCGTCTCCACGATGCCCAGCTCGTAGGCGGGCACGTGGGGCGCCGTTGGATCGGGGGTGTTCGTGGTGGGGCACCTCTGGGTGGAGGCGGTCGGGCCGCTCTCCACGGTGCCGTTCTCGTTCGTCGAGCCTCCCTTGATGGGGTGCTCGTCACGCTCGGTGGTGGACATAGGGTCTGTCACCTCGGTGCTCTCGCGTCTAACGCCAGCTTACGCGGTCGTCGGGGCGGCTTGCTCGGTGGCCTCTTGGCGCACCGTGGCAACGCTGAGCGCGATCTCGAGCGTGGCTTCCAGCGAGCGGACCATGGCGGCGTCGTCGGTCCACAGCGCCACGTCCTCGCCCTGGAAGAGGTGGGTGTCGTCCGGGACGGCGTGGATCAAGAGCGCCTCGTTCTCGTCGATGATCACCAGGCAGTGGCCCTGCGTGGCTTGGCTGAAGGCCAGCACGCGGCCGTGGGCCTCGAGCTCGCTCACCTGCTCGCTGTTGCGGTCCGTGACCGGGCCCACGGCGGTGAACATCACACCGCGCTCGGCGGCCTTCTCCAGGCCTGGGGTGAAGTAGGCGAAGCGGGCCAGGGCCATCTCGCTGCCCAGGACCACGACGGACTCCTCGGCGTTCTCGATCAGGCTCATGAGCTTCTCGGTGACGTTCGCGCGCGAGCGGACCATGACGAACTGGCCGGGATCGTCCAGCTCCACGGTGCCCTTGGGCGTGAACTCAGCCGAGACCTCCTCCTTCTTGGCGGCCAGCGCCTCAGCCTGGCGCTTGTGGTCGCGCTCAAGCTGCTCGAGGAAGTTCTTGAAAGGCTGGGCCACGAACTGCTTGGGCCGGTCCGGGATCACCCGGACGAGCTGCTTGGTCTCCAGCCCCTCGAGGGCCTGGTAGATCTTCGTTCGCGGCACGCGCGAGAGGCGCGCCACCTTGCTGGCAGGCGCCACCTCGAAATCGAGAAGGGCGAGGTAGGCGCGCGCCTCGTACTCTGTCAGTCCGTACTCCTGTACCTTGCTGAGCCGTTCCTTGTTGATGGCCATGGGTCGTCTTCCCTCGGTGCGGTTGAGCCGACCCGGCAGCGCTTACGCTGGAGCGGATCGGCGGGTGGTTCGCACAACGAGACCGGCCCAGCTCGCGCTGGAGGGGTGATCCTTGGACCAGCCCCGGTGGCAAGGCCGGGTGGTCTCGGGGGTGCGGGTTCGGCAACACGTCCACGGGTCTCCCCGGGGACATCCGAACCGTCCGTCAGGACTTACTTAAAGCTTGCTGCACACGCGGTTGTCATGGGCGGGCGAGAGAGGGGCCATGGGAAGCGAGATCAGCGGAGAGAGGTTCACCGCTGGCTGGGAGCACGGGGTTGAACAGGGCCGCGCAGGGACAACAGGTGACCCCGGCGGCGGGGTGACAAGGCCTGCGCGCAGGCCGTTGGACGATGGTTGGTGGGCCCCGCTCGAGCGGTGGGCGGGGTGTCAGGTGCGTCGGTGGTGGCGCCGACCCACCATGGCTCCTGCCACCGCGAGCAGCGAGGCCAGCGTGACGGGGTCCAGGCCCGGGATCGGCAGGTAGTCCGGGATGAGCGGATCCACCACGAAGAACCCAGGCGTGCTCGTGG
>CAYNEI010000009.1:0-80612 GCA_964396185.1 uncultured Thermoplasmatales archaeon | reverse complement strand
ATCGGGGCCGGGCCTGAAGGAGGGTTCGCACCGCCAGCACGTACCGGTTAGCCCCGCTATCCGTCCTCCCACCATCCTTCCACCCCCTTCCTTGCTCCGTTCCCTCCGTGTCTCCGTGCCTCCGTGTTGAACGTCCGTCCTCCCGCCTCCGCGCCTCCACTCTCCACCCGTCCCCTTTTTACTGAGAAGCGCTTCCCAGAGCGATACGCATGACCGACGTCCCCTCCCGCATCAAGGACCCCTCCCTGGCAGAGGCAGGCCACGGCCGCATCGCCTGGGCCCGCGATCGCATGCCCGTTCTCGCCCAGCTCCGCGAAGAGCTCACCGAGAGCCAAGCCCTGGACGGCATCACCCTGGCCGCCTGCCTGCACGTCACCAAGGAGACCGCCGTGCTCATGGAGACCCTGCAAGCCGGCGGGGCCGAGGTGGCTCTCTGCGCCAGCAACCCGCTCTCCACCCAGGACGACGTGGCCGCCGCCCTGGTCGAGCAGGGCATCTCGGTCTACGCCATCCACGGCATCGACGAGACCGGCTACTACGAGTGCGTCGATGCCGCGCTTGACCACGAGCCCCATTTCACCATGGACGACGGCGGGGACCTGGTCAGCCGGCTCCACACCGAGCGACCCGACGACCTCGCCGGCGTGCGCGGAGGCACCGAGGAGACCACCACAGGCGTCACGCGCTTCAAGGCCATGGCCGCCGAGGGCGTGCTCAAGTACCCCATCATCGCGGTCAACGACGCCCAGACGAAGCACTTCTTCGACAACCGCTACGGCACAGGCCAGTCCACCATCGACGGGATCCTGCGCGCCACCAGCATGCTGCTGGCCGGCAGCCGCGTCGTCGTCGGCGGCTACGGCTGGTGCTCGCGAGGCATCGCCATGCGCGCCAAGGGCATGGGCGCTCGCGTCACCGTCACCGAGGTCGACCCCGTGCGCGCGCTCGAGGCCGCCATGGACGGCTTCGATGTCGCACCCATGACCGAGGCTGCAGCCGAGGCCGATCTCATCGTGACCGCCACCGGCAACAAGCACGTGCTCCACCAGGGCATCCTGGAAGCGGCCAAGGACGGCTGCGTGGTCGCCAACAGCGGCCACTTCGACCACGAGATCGACGTCGCGTGGCTGCGCTCCAACGGCGAGCACGAGCACCTGCGCGACGGCGTCGACCGCTACACGCTCCCCAACGGCAACCGCATCGTGCTCCTCGGGGAGGGCCGGCTGGTCAACCTGGCATGTGCTGAGGGCCACCCGCCGGAGGTCATGGACATGAGCTTCGCCAACCAGGCCCGCTCCGTGCTCTACCTCCTCGACAACGTCGACGAGCTCGAGCCCCAGGTCTACACCGTGCCCGACACCGTGGACAAGGACATCGCGGCACGCAAGCTGGCCGCCATGGACATCACCATCGACGAGCTGACCAAGGAGCAGGAGGCCTACCTCACGGGCTGGCGCGAGGGGACATAGCCCGCGAGGGGACATAGCCCGCGAAGGGTCCAGCCGGCACGCGAAGCCAACCACACCCGCCCGACCTGTCGCACCGGAAGCCTACGCGCAAACGTTTATCACCGGGAGCTTTATCAGTCGGACCTGATGGCCTCGGCGTCGCTTGTCGGCAAACAGGGGACGGTCACCTCAGACGACCTCTCCGCCATGGCGCGAAGGATCCGGATCGACGTCCTCAAGATGACGCACCTGGCCGGCAGCGGTCACCCCGGTGGGTCGTTCTCCATGACCGAGCTCCTCGTCACGCTCTACGAGAAGTTCCTCAACGTGGACCCCGCCAACCCCGACGATCCTGACCGCGACCGCTTCATCCTCTCCAAAGGCCACTGCTGCCCCGGTCACTACGCTCTGCTCAGCGACCTGGGCTTCTTCGAGCGCGAGGAGCTATGGAACCTCCGCCGCATCGACGCGCTGCTCCAGGGGCACTCCGACATGAAGGTCCCGGGCGTGGACATGAGCACGGGCTCGCTGGGCCAAGGCCTCTCGTTCGCCAACGGGTTGGCCATGGCCGCCAAGCTCGACGGCAAGGACTTCCACACCTGGTGCATGATGGGGGACGGCGAACAGCAGGAGGGCCAGGTCTGGGAGGCCGCCATGACAGCCGCGCACCTCAAGCTGGACAACCTGACCGCCATCATCGACTACAACAAGATCCAGATCGACGGCTTCGTCAACGACGTCAAGGGCCTCGAGCCCCTGGCTGACAAGTACCGGTCCTTCGGCTGGCACGTCATCGAGATCGACGGCCACGACATCACCGCCATCGAGCAAGCCTTCCAGCAAGCCCTGGCCACCGAGGGCAAGCCCACGGTCATCGTGGCCCACACGGTCAAGGGCAAGGGCGTCTCGTTCATGGAGAACCAAGCCGAGTTCCACGGCCGCGCCCTCTCCAAAGAGGAGATGGCTCAAGCCCTCTCCGAGCTCGGCGAGGAGATCGTCGACCACGAGGTGGTCGCGTGAGCACCTGGGCCGCTCACACTCGAACAACGCGCGGCCTGGCGGAGGTGGCTCACGATGGGTAGCGCTGCAACGATGCCCAAGGGCACCACGACGCGCAAGCCAGAGCCCATACGCAACGGCTACGGCCATGGCCTGCTCAAGGCGGGCCGTGCTGACGAGTCCATCGTCGCGCTCGACGCCGACCTGGCTGGCTCGACGCGCTCGGCCTGGTTCGGGAAGGAGTTCCCGGACCGCTTCTTCCAGATGGGCATCAGCGAGCAGGACATGATGGTCACCGCGGCAGGCATGGCTGCGGCGGGCAAGCACCCGTTCGCGTCCACCTTCGCGATCTTCAGCGAGCGCGCCTTCGAGCAGGTGCGCAACAGCATCGCGCGCCCGAACCTCAACGTCAAGATCATCGGCAGCCACGGCGGCGTGCTCACCGGCCAGGACGGCTCCTCGGCCCAGTGCATCGAGGACCTGGCCATCTACCGCGCGCTCCCGAACCTCAAGGTCCTCTGCCCCAGCGACGTCATCGAAGCCGAGGCCGCCACCATCGCCTTGGCCAACCACGTCGGACCCGCCTACATGCGCACGACTCGCGCCAAGACCCCGATCCATCACGAGGAGGACTTCGTGTTCGAGATCGGCAAGGGCGAGATCCTGCGGGAGGGCGAGGACATCGCGCTCATCGCCACAGGCCCCATGGTCGCCCGGGCCATGGATGCTGCGGAAGCGCTTGGGGCCCAGGGCCTCAGCGCCTTGGTCGCCAACTTCGGATCGATCAAGCCCATCGATGCCCAGCTCGTGGAGGAGCTCTCGCGGCGCTGTGGCCGCATCCTGACGTGCGAGGACCACAACGTGATCGGTGGGCTTGGCAGTGCGGTGGCCGAGAGCCTCGTCGAGACGCGTCCGTGCCCGATGCAGCGGATCGGTGTCCCGGACCGCTTCGGTACCAGCGGAACGCCGGAGGAGCTCTACGAGCGCATGGGCCTCACCGCCAACGATATCGTCGAGCGGGCCCAAGCGTTCCTGGCACGGCCCGTCACGGCCTAAACTGGCTTGGACTTGCTTGCCCTGGCCTGGCCTGACTTGGTTGGGCTGTAACCGGAGGGACCAGGCGCGTGAGCGCTAACGAGCGTCAGGCTAAGTTCCTCACGCCCGCGCCGGCCAGCAGGGGGTCGAGGGCAAGAAGGCCGAAGCAGGCGTCTACGAACGGCTCCGCCGTTCGTATGGCCATACGGGTCGCCAACGGCGACCCGTAGACGATGGCGGAGCCATCGTCGATGCAGGCCGACGCCGCCTGCGGAGATCATCCACCGCGACGACGGCACGGTCGGCCCGTCTGGTGGCCGGCCCTACGGGCGGCGGCGTGAGCGGGCGATCTCGGCGGCGCGCTCCGTCGACAACCCGTTCGGGTTGCCTTCCTCACGCTTCTTGATCTCGCCTCGCTCACGCCGCCGCGCGGGCATGAGGAACTTACCTGACGCTCGTAACCTCCAAGGATACGGTGAGGGTGAGGGTGCCGGGGGCCGACGCACCATGTCGGGTTGCGAGGGGCGAGGTGTCGGAGATGGTCGAGGGCGTCGGCGACCCCGGCGGCCACCTACCCTCTGTCGATGATGGGTGATAAGCGGCTACGTAGCCGGGTTTGGCTCTGTCGAGCAGTCCTTTGCGCCTCCATGGCGATCCCCGCGCTGGGGAACAACCATCGTCATGCTCAGCGGTCGGTTGGGTCTCTCAGTCCTCGCCGAGCAGATCCTCCAAGAGCCCCCGGGCCTGCTTGGGATCAGCTCGCCCCTTCGTGCGCGCCAGGACCCGACCCACCAGGAAGTTCACCGCGCCCTGTTGGCCTGCCTCGTAGTCCGAGACCGCCTCCGGGTTCGCGGCCAAGACCGCCTGGGCCACCTCAGCTATAGAGGCTCGGCGCCCCTTGTTTCCGGCTTTCGAAGCGGAAGTTTCGAGGCCCAAGGGATGGTTTGGGGACGTAGGGGGCCTTGGATGCCATGAGATGCCCTTCCCTGCGGAGGATGAGCGTGGCGTTCAACGACCTGGCGGCTAAGGTTAAGTACCGACCAGGGGAGACCGGGCCATGCCCCCGGCGTTGCTACATGTGAGCATCGTCATCTCCCTTGCAGCGGTTTCGATCTCCGGCTGTCTGGGCAGCCCGGACGGGGATGCGCCGAGCGCCCTGGAGTCCACCCCAGGGACCGCGGAAGCGCCCGCTGAGACCTCGGAGGGCGAGGTCGAGCCGACCGGGGAGCCAGAAGACGGCCCGAACCAGACCAGGACAGGTGAGCACTGGCGCAGCGGCCCGCGTGCTGTCATCGGGTTCAGCGATTCAGGGATCAACCCCTACCACATCGACTTCCGGGACGACTCCGAGGCCGCTTGGCTCCACCCCTCGACCTACATCCCTGGCTACCCCCGCGACGCTCAGGCGCTCAAGCTCTCCCTCGATGCCCCTGACTACCGAACAGCGCTGGAGCAGGACGCCGACGTGTGGGCTTCCGTGCAAGGCAACACCCTCTACTGGGTCCCCGGGACGCGCATCGTGGCGCTCACCAACGTCCTGTCCCCTTCAGAGAGCCCGGTCTCGACGGGGGAGGACGATTGCCCGTTGCTGCTCGATTGCAGCGGCCATGGGACGATGGTCGCATCCCGTGGTGCAGGCGCATCCCACTCGCTCTGCCCCACCTGCCTGATCGCCTCGGTCCAGGACTTCACCGAGGGCTACGTGTGGCTTGGCGAACAGCTCTGGGTGGATGTGATATCCAACTCTTGGGGGTTCCTCGCGCCCTTCCCACAGTACAGGGCGATGGACGAGCTCGCACAATCCAAACCCACGTTCTTCGGGACCGGGAACGGGATCGGCGGCGTCGCTGGGGTCGCAGGGCAACCCTCGCCCACGATGTCGACGGCCGGACCGCACGCCATCAGCGTCGGGGGCCACGACAACGGCTACCTCACCCTCTGGTCGGGGTCCATGCCCCACGTTGTGGCCGACGCCTGCTGGTCGTGGGCGGCCGACAACCGTGACATGACCGCCATGGGTCCGCGCATCGGTAGCGGGACCAGCGCTGCAACGCCTTACGCGGCGGGTGCTGCGGCCCGCCTCTTGCTCGAGGCGAGGATCGCACTCGGCGATATCGCAGGCGGCATCCGTGACGGGGGCGTGCTTGCCCAGGGTCATAGCGGAGCCATCGAGGGGGGACCGCTCTCCGATGGTACGCTCGATCAACCCGAGCTCAAGACCTTGCTCTTCCGAACCGCAGACCCTGAGCTTGGGACGGATGAGAACGACGGGGACCACTGTTCTGCCACGGCCCGCGCGGATCCCGAGCGCCCCCAGTCGATGCTGCACACCACCTCTCCTGTGGCCCCAGCGGACCTTCCGGCTGACCTGCCGCTGATGTACTTCATCGGCTACGGCACGGTGAACGCAGAGACCACGGCGCACGCACTCGACGCACTGTTAGGGCTGACCCCGATCCCCGATCGGCCTGTTGAACAGGCCTGGTTCGAGCTCGACCACGAGCTACGCACAACGATCCACGACGTCAGCCCGGGCTAGCCTCGCCAGCCCCGAGCCGCTCGATCAAGCCCTCGCGCGCATCCTTCGCGTCCGCCCGGCCCTTGGTCCGAGCCATCACCTGGCCGACGAGGTAGTTGAGCGCACCCTCCTGCCCGGCCTCGTAGTCGGCCACGGCCTCTGGGTTCTCCTCGAGCACGCTCCGGATGACGGCGTCCAGGTCGATGTCGGTGCTGCCCTCGCTCTCGAGCTCATCCCGGATCTCCTCGCCGTCCAGCGCGCGCCTGAGCAAGCGCGTGAAGACGTGCTTCGTGATCGCGTCCTCGTCCCACGCCTTGGCCAGCTCGACGAGCACCTCCGGATCGATGTCGGCCTGGCTGAGGGTCAGCTCACGGTACTCCAGCTCGCCACGCAAGCGGCGCAGGGCGATGTCGATGGCCAGCTCTTGTTCCACCTCGGCCTGCAGCGCGTCGAAGAGGGCCTCCAGGGCTTCGTCCTCGAGCAGCGCCATGGCCTCGCCCAGCTCGAGGCCGACGAGGTCCTGGAACTCGGCGATGCGACCCGGGATGTCCTCGTGGGCGGCCACGGACCCCTCGAGGGCCTCGAGATCGATCGGGCGAAGATCGGGGTCGGCCATGTAGCGGTAGTCGCCGACGGTCTCCTTCTCCCGGCTCGGCCTGGTCGTCCCCTTCGCCTCGTCGAAGTGCCGGGTCTCCATGGGGATCTCGCGCCCCGCTTCGCGTTCACGGGTCTGGCGCGTGATCTCGAAGGAGACCGCCTTGGCCGCGTTGCGACCACCGACGACGTTCTTCACCTCCACCCGGTCGCCTCCGGCGGTGGAGACGTTCACATCCGCCTTGAGCTCGGCTCCTGGCCGCAGGATGCCCGCGCGCTCGAGGCTGAGCCGGAGCACCCCGATCCACTCGTCGACCTGGTCGGCCGATCGTAGCTCGGGCTCGGTCACGATCTCCACCAGGGGCGTCCCGCTGCGATCCAGGGTGACCCGCCGGGTCTCGGGATCGTAGGCGCCGGGATCCTCTTCCATGTGGACCTCGCGGATGCCGACATCCCAGAACCGCCCCTGATCCCCGATGGGCGTCGTGGTCCGCTGGTAGTTGTTCGGTAGATCCGCGTAGACGTAGTGCTTGCGCTGGACCACCGAGGCGAGCTGGGTGCGGGCGTGGAGCACGCGCGCGGTCTTGAGCGCCAGGAGCACCGCCTTGCGGTTGACCCCCTGGGGCCTGGCCCCTGGCTGGCCGGTGCACGTGGGGCACAACGCGGTGTTCGCCTTGTCCGGTGGGTCGGCCGGGCACGGGCAGAAGAGCTTGGCCCGCGTGTCGAGCGGTACGTGGACCTCGAGCCCGATGCGTGTCCCGGTTGGGGTCGCGTCGGGCCCTTGGCGGGAGCGCGCCCTGGCGGGCGCGCTGGACGGGGGTTGGCTGGAGGACGAGGGAGGTCCCTGTTCGCTGCTCATGAACCCACCTCACGTCTCGCACCCGCAGGGCGCTCCGGTCGGCTGGGGCCGACGCCCTCGAAGGCCGCCATCGCTTCAAGCACCAGGGCATCGGCACCGGCCGGGCCGAGGAGTTGGAGCCCCACCGGGCCCCCGTCCACGGTGCCCATCGGCACCGAGCCGGCGGGCAGGCGCGCCAGGTTGGCGTGCACCGTGAGCACATCAGCGGCGTACTCCTCCAGGGGCGTGAGCTCCTGGCCGCGCCGCGGCGGCGGGCCGGGCATGGTTGGCGTGAGTGCGAGATCGACCTGTTCGAAGAGCGCCGCCCACTGGGCGGCCAGGCTTGCTCGGGCTCGTCGGGCGCGCTCGTACCAGGCCGAACGCTGCTCGCGCGCCGTGATGAACGTCCCCAAGAGGATGCGCCGCTTGCACTCCGCGCCGAGGCCCTGGCGGCTGGCCTGCCCCTTGCCTCCGAAGAGAGACCCGTCGAACTTGTGCATCGCCGAGGCGAACTCGGCGTAGCACGTCACGTAGTAGGTGGCCAGGGCTCGCTGGCTGTCCGGCAGCTCGACGCTGACCACCTCACCCGCCTGGCTCTCCAGGCGATCCACGCTCTCCCAGAACCGCGCCTCGGTCTCATCGTCGACCCCGTCGGGGAGGCTGGCGGGGACACCGAGCCGGACCCCGTCGAGGTCTGGTTGCTCGACCCGGGGTTGGGTGCGCTCAGGGGGGTCCGAACGGGTGGTGGGGTCGCGGGGATCCAGGCCGGCCACGGCGTCGTAGAGGGCTGCGACCCCCGTCACCGTGCGCGCCATGGGGCCGACTTGGTCCAAGCTCATGGCCAGGTCCACGAGCCCCCAGCGGGACAAGCGTCCGGTGGTTGGCTTGAGGGCCACCACGCCCGTGTAGGCCGCCGGCGCCCGGGTGGAGCCGCCCGTGTCGCTGCCCAGGGCGAGGTCCACGTGCCCAGCGGCCAGGCTGGCCCCGCACCCGGAGGAGGAGCCGCCAGGGACGCGGCCGGGGGCAGCAGGGTTCTCGGTGGCTCCGAAGGCCGAGTGCTCGCCGCGTGAGCCGGCAGCGAACTCGTCCATGTTCGCTTTGGCCACGACGACGGCACCCTTCGCCAGCGCCCGCTCCACCACGGTGGCCGTGAACGGGGCCACGTGGTCGGCCAAGATGGCTGATCCGCACGTCAGTGGGACCGCGCGCACGGCCAGGTTGTCCTTGACCACCAGCGTAAGATCCTCCAAGGGGCCCTCGCCTCCGCCGATGGGCTCGTCGAGCACGGTGACGTAGGCGTTGTCGGGATCGTCGCCGATGGCCTCCATGGCGCGCGCCCCCGCATCGCCGGTCATACGCGCACGTCCCTCCCATCCAGTTCGGGCACCTCGGCCAGGATGTCCTCGACGCCGGCTTCAGGCCAAGCGTCGACTTCGTCGTCGAAGAGGCGTCCCGGTTCGAGCTCGAGCGGCTCGTCGCCCTGCTCCGGGAGCTCGAAGGCCTCGAGCACGTCCCGGCAGGCCTCGGCCAGGGCCTCGCGCTCCTCGGCGTCCAGGGGGAGGTTGGCCAGCACGGAGAGGTGCTCGATGGAGAGCGAGCGGGGGCTCGAGGCGGCATCGTCGGCGGGCACGAGGTCGGCAAGGTCCATGGAGGACAAAAGTGGGGTGGTTGTGCGAGGCGGGGCTCTCGATGGACAGCACAGCCGCGAGGTCGGCGACCCTCCGCCCGATGGGGGGTCGGGTCGCCGACCTCGCGATCCTCCCGAACGGCCGGGCCAGATCGCGCGGTCGTGGCGGTCCCGGCCGTTCGGTGGACTTTTCCGCGAGCCGCTGCGCTATCGGAGGACGGCTCGCGGAAAAGCGGCCCCGGGAGGGCTCGAACCTCCACCACCAGGTTAACAGCCTGGCATCCTACCAATTAGACTACAGGGCCAACGACAGAGCCGACGTTGTGCGCAGGCGACTTAACGGTATCGAGAAAGGGTGAGGGGTTGGGCTCGAGAAGCACGGCTAGGCCGTCGGCAGGAGCCCGAGCTCTCGTGCCTCAAGCTCCTCCTTGCTGGGGCGGTAGCCTTTGTGGCTCCCGCAGTACTTGCTCCCGTCTCGGGAGATGTTCCGGCACCGCGTCCCGGCCTTGGTCAACGCCAGGCACTGCATGTTGCCGTCTGCCTCGGCGGCAGCGCGCGCCTCGGCCTCGGCTGCGTTGAGCGATCCAGGTTGGATGCGGACCACGCCGGCCTCGATCAGGCAGACCACGTGGTCCCACGTCGGCGCGGGCACCGAGAGGATCTTCTCCTCGAGGGTCTCAAGGTTCGTGATGCCTGCATCCTTGAGCAGGATGATGTCGTTGATGGTCAGGAATGGGAGGTAAGCCAAGCCTTGGCTGGCGGCGTTGCGGGCTGCATCCGAAGAGGTCTGCGTGTTCAGCGACCTACGCTGGCTTTGAGCCGCGTCGGTGACAGCTCGGACCCGTTCCCGGATATCGTCACGGGACACGTGAACGAAGCCGTTCTACGACCTCTTCACCGTTCGCCGTTAGCCTTATATAAGATGGTGATTGGCGGGGGGGTAGAGCCGTTGGTTACAGGTCGTCGGGCTCGACGCGGATCACGCGCGCCCGGACGAGGTCGAGCACGTGCTCCCAGGCCGGCTCCGGAACCTCGAAGAGGCGCTGTTCGATGTCCTCGAGCTCGTGGAAGTCGTGGTCGCGCAGAGCGATGATGTCGTTGATGGTTAGGAAGGGCAACATGGCCAATCCTGGTCCACTGGAGGTCCGTATGGAGGAAACCGATCCGCCGGTCACCAGGGATCGTTGCTCTCCCTCGATGGCTGCCTGCACATCCTGGACGCGCTGAGTGTGTTCGTCGTCGGACACGCGGCCCCAGCATCCCTCCCCCCATATCAACGTTCGTCTCGGGCCCAGGGGGGTGGACCCGGGTCCAGGTTGGCCGCTTCGTTTCGATGCGTCCTGAATAACGCCCTTTATGCAGCGAAGGCTGATGGAGCATAGTGTTCGACATGCAAGGACGTTGGATCACGCTGCTGACCGCTGTCCTGCTGCTCACCCCAGCAGGCATCGTCGCCGCTCAGGGCGAGGATGACCCTGAGCTCGCAGATCTCGAGATCGACGACGTCACCATCTCCCCAGATGAGCTCGTTCCCGGGGAGAACGCGACGTTCTCCGCGGTGATCGAGAACACAGGCGAGATGAACGCCACCGGGTTCAACGTCTCCTTCCTCGTGGACGGCGAGGTCCACGACACCGTGCGCGTGGACGGCCTTGATGCCGGCAACGAGACCACCGTGGAGAGCGCGCCCTGGACCGCCACCGAGGGCGAGCACGTCCTCGAGGTCATCGCCGATGCCGACGGCGAGGTCATGGAGGCCGACGAGGACAACAACGCCGACGATGAGAGCTTCGAGGTCGAGGCTCCCGAGCCGGAGCTCCCGGACCTGGAGGCCGACGACCTGGAGGCTGACCCTGACGATCCAGCGCCTGGCGAGAACGTCACGCTCGTTGCCGAGATCGAGAACAGCGGCGACGCCGATGCCGGTGCGTTCAACGTCACCTTCGAGATCAACGGCGAGGAGCACGACACCGTGCGCGTCGATGGCCTCGGCGCGGACAACGAGACACGCGTCGAGAGCGCGCCTTGGAACGCCACCGAAGGCGAGCACACCATCCGCGTCATCGTCGACAGCGGCGATGAGATCGAGGAATCTGACGAGGCGAACAACGCCGAGGAGGAGGATCTCGAGGTCGCCGTCGACGACGAGGACGAGGCTGACGACGAAGACGACGAGCGACGCGGCCCGCCCGAGGACGCCGAGCAGCGTCGTGAGGAGGCTGAAGAGCGCCGCGAGGAGCGCCGCGAAGCCGGTAGCCAGTGGGACCGTTCCAACGCGTCCTTCGACGGTCGCCACGTGAGCTTCGAGCTCGACGAGGGCCTCCCCGGCATCCTCAACTACACGATCGGTGAGGACGCGCTCGTGGCCAGCGTCCAGCTCGATGCCGGCGACGAGCTCGAGTGGAAGGCCCACGGCCGCACCTTCAAGCTGGAGACCGGCGAGACCGAGCTCCGGGCCTTCGACAACCCCACTGGGCTGCTCCTGGTCGAGGGGGACGACAACGCTAGTGCCATCCTGGTGCTCGCAGACGGTGTCAACGCCACCTTGGTCCCCCACGAGGCCGACGATGATGACGATGACGACGAGGATGAGGACGAGCGCCGGGTTTACGAGCTCTCCTTCGGCGAGAACCGGACGGCCTGGCTCTCCGGGGACGGCCTCAGCTTCGACAACGGCACCTTCACCATCGAGGACCGGGCCCACCTGCGCGTCTTCCCCGCAGACGGCTCCCCCAACCGAGGTCCAGGCAGCCTCCCGGATGCTGCCCGCTCCGACGGGGACGACGATGAGGACGACGACGATGGCCCGCCTGAGCACGCGCGCGGCCGATCCGAGGCCCGCGCCTCCACCGCGCAAGAGCGCGGCCGCATCGAGCAGGCCAGCGCTGCTGGCGCCATCGGTGTCGAGGTGCACGCGGATGCCGACGAGGGCGAGCCCGTCGCCTTCGAGCTGGGCCACGTCTCTGTCCGCAACGTCTCGGCGGACAAGTCGGGTGACCGGAAGGCCAGCCTCAGCATCGAGGCGCCCGACGATGCTCCCGGGACGACCGTCGTGCTCAACCTCGACGCCGAGGATCTGGGCAACCTGACAGTGGCCGAGGCGGCCGAGAAGCTCGAGATCCGCTTCGACAACGAGACCATCTCGGCTGCAGACGACCTCGAGGATGCCCTGGACTGGGCCAACGACGACGGTGAGGCCGAGTACCTCCTGCTCGTCGGCGGCGACAAGGTTCAGGTCCTCGTGAGCGTACCCCACTTCAGCCCGCACACGATCGACGTGTACGAAGTGGAGACCCAGAGCAGCGGCGAGGATGTCGAGCAGAACGACACGCCGTTCCCCGCGGTGCTCGCCATGCTCGGCGCCGCGCTCGTCGCCGCTGCCATCGTCGGCCGCAAGGACTGAGGAGATCCAGATGAACAAAGTCGTCACCGCCCTGCTCGCCTGCCTGTTGCTCGCCCCATGGATCCCCACCGTTGGGGCTCAGCCGGGTGGTGACGACACCGCCCTCCCGAACCTGGAGGTCGACGATCTGGAAGCAGCTCCTGACGACCCGTCGCCTGGCGAGAACGTGACCTTCGTGGCCGAGATCGAGAACAGCGGCGAGGCTGACGCCGGTGCCTTCGACGTCGTCTTCGAGATCGACGGCGAGGAGCATGACACCGTGCGCGTCGATGTTCTGCGCGCGGACGATACCATCCGCATCGCGAGCGCGGCTTGGAACGCTACTCCAGGAGAGCACACCCTCAGGATCCTCCTTGACAGCGCGAACGAGGTCGAGGAAGCCGACGAGGATGACAACACCGAGGAGCTCGAGCTCGATATCGAGCCAGCAACCCAGGCCGAGGCCGACGACCAAGGCCGTGATGGGTCCGATGAGCGAGATGCGGACCAGGATCCGGGAGCTGGCGGGAACGGATCCCGAGAGAACCGCTCGACGCCAGAGCGCCGCGATGGCGACGCAAGCGACCGGAGCGGTGAGGACGCTGGTGGGCAGGCCAACGACCGCGCCGCCAGCCGAACCGACGGCGTGATGCGCGTCGGGCAGGTCAGCTTCCAGCTCGACGGCGACCGGCTCACCGAGCTCACCTACCGTGGCGTCCCGATCCTGAGCAGCTTGACCATCCCGGGACTAGCGATGGCCCAGGAGATCGAGCGGAAGGGCAACGAGCTCCAGATCGAGGGAGAGGATGCCGAGCTGGAGGTCCGTGCAGACCCCGGCCTTAGGTTCACCGCCGAGAGCGAGAGCACGCTGGAGGCCACCCTGGCCCCCGGTGTGCGCGCAGAGCGCATCGACGACCGGCTCGAGCTGCGCGCCGACGGTCTGCTCGTGACGGTCGACGGGGACGAGCTCTCCCTGGACGGCCGCACCCTGACCCTGTCCGGCGAGCTCGAGCTCAGCGCCAGCGCCCACCCGAGGGCTGAGCAGGCCACCTGGGAGCCACCGACCCAGGCCGGCGAGGACGCGGAGGCCGACGACCAAGCGCCTCGGTTCCCCCTGAGCTTCGAGGGTCGCTACGTCAGCTTCCTGCTCAACCACACAGGGCTTGAGAACCTCACCATCCACGGCGTCCCCGTGGGTTCCATCACGTTCAACGCCAGCTCCCTCTCGGAGACCCGACGAGCCGGTGCGATGTTCCAGGCGGAGGGGGACGGGTTCGAGGTGCGCGCCATCGATGCGCCCACGGTCCAGTTGCGCATCGAGGGCGAGCGCGTCACCACCGAGATCCCACCAACGCAGAGCCTCCCCTCTGGCGCCAAGGTCCTCTTGACCATCCAAGAGGACCAGCTCGACCTACGCGTCCAGCGACCCAGCCAGGGCCTCTCCGACCAGACGCCCGTCGACCACGTCCCCTCGCAGGAGCGACCCGCCCGCACACCGGGCCCGACACCGGGCCTGGAGACGACAGAGAACGGCTCGAGCTTCCAGGTTCGAAGCGACCAGCCCGGCGAGCTCCTCACCCAGTTCCAAGGGGAGCTCAACGGGTCCACCGGCGCTGTCGGCCTCTCGCTCACCCTGACCCGCGCCATGCTCATCCAGGACACGGACGGCGACGGCCACGTGGGCATCGGCGAACCCGCGTTGATCACCGCACCCCTGGGCGAGGGCAACATCACCGTCCAAGGCGACGCGTTGGTCACGACCTTCCCCCTGTGGTCCGGCAACCTGACCCTCACCGTCGAGCCAGGTCAAGGCACGGCCAAGGTCACCTACGCGGTCGAAGACCTCAACGCGCCCCCGGGCACGCTGTTCGTGCTCGAGACCGTCGCGCGCGCTCCGGACAACGCGACCCTGACGCCTACAGCCGACGGGGTCATCGTGGAGAACGGCACCATGCGCGCGGTCTACAGTGCCGCCGGCCCCGTCAGCGTCGACGGCGCGCCGGCCTGGGCGAACCACGCCATCCTCGCCCAGAGCGACGGAACGGTCAGCGTGCTCGTGGCCTACCCCGCCGGGGACACGATGGAACACGACCCCACGGTCGCCATCCAGAGCGCGGGCACCGTGCTGGCTCGCGCCTTGACGGCCAGCCCATGGTCGATCCTCGTGGGAGCCATCGCAGCCATGGGCATCGTGGCCATCACCGTGGCCACGCGCCGGCGAGGCCCCTCGTAAGGCCCGTGTTGCAGGACCGTGCGAGTTGATAAGCTAGGGCCCGATGTGGGGCCATGGCGACCGTCGCGGACATCGCAGCCGGAGCTGCCGGGGCAGCCGCCGTGCTGGCCATCGTGCTCACCGTGCTCGCCCTCCAGGCGTGGCGGCGCACCCGCTCGGCGCGCAGCATCTGGCTCTCGGCCGCCTTCCTTGTCAGCGCCGTCCAAGCAGCCGTCACCGCGTTCCTGCTCCAAGCCCAGGCCGATCTGCCCCCCGAGTGGCTCTCGGTCCCCATCGCCCACGGGGCTGCGATGCTCCTGATCTACATCGCGCTGCTGAGGGTGTGAGCCGTGCAACCGGGAACCACGAGCCAGCACCAGCCCGCCGGGTTCCTCGTGCTCCTGGTGGCTCGTCCTGGGGAGGATCCCCTCGACCTGGAGACCCGGCGCCGCGTCTTCGTCACCATCAACCGCTACCCGGGCCTCACGCTGGCCGAGCTCGCGCGCACCGCTGGCTACGATGAGTCCCTAGCCCGCTACCACGTCCGCGTGCTGGAGAAGGCGGGCCTGGCGCGCTCCGAGACCCAGTCCGAGCACCGGCGCATCTACCCCCTCAAGCGTACCGAGGCGGGCAGCGCGAGCCCCTTGAGCCCACAGGACAAGCAGCTGATCACGCTCTTGCGCCGGCCACCGGTGCTCCGCGCTGTCGTGGCCCTGCTCGACCAAGGCCCCCTGACTGCAGGCGAGCTCGCAGATGCCTGCGGCGTGGCCGCGAGCACCGCCAGCCACCACATCTCACGGATGCGCGACGAGGAGCTCATCCACGTCAAGAAGGACGGCCGCTCCAGGATCATCCACCTGGCCGACCGGGACCGGGTGCTGCACCTGCTCGCCGAGCACCCGCCGCCGGACGACCTCGTCCAGGACTTCGTGGAGGCGTGGGACGATCTGGGGCTCTAACAGCCCTCACAGCTCGACGCGTCCACCGGGCCGCTGTGGGAGCACATCAAGCACCTCAGGCAGGGTCTCGAGCACGAGGTGCGCCTCGCCTACGTCGTCCGCGGTCAGCGTCGTCGTCAACGCCACCACGAACATGCCCGCGTCCTTCGCGCTCGCGATCCCACGCGGCGCGTTCTCGATCGCAAGGCACCGTTCCGGGTCCACCCCCAGCCCCTCGGCTGCGGTCAGGAATGGCTCTGGATGGGGTTTGTCGTGCTCGTAGCTCTCCTGGGTCGAGAGGAAGGCGAAGCGATCCACGAACGCTGCGGCGATGGCGGGCACGTTCTCGCGCCGCGTGCCCGTGGCGATGGCCATGGGGAAGCCTCGCTCCCCCACCTCTTCGACGACCTGGCGGGCCCAAGGGAAGGTGGCCGGGGTCCCGATGCGCTCGAAGACACGCTGCTTGAGATGCGAGAGCCGCTGGACTTGGCCGGCATCGGGCTCGAGGCCAGCCGCCTGCATGAGCTCCTCGATGATCGTCTCGGACCTGGCTCCCTCGCGCAGGAAAATGTCGTGGGGCGAGACCGGCACCCCGAACGGGTGCAGGACGAGCTGGTAGGCCACCGCATGCAGCTCGATCGATCGCGCCAGGACACCATCGAAATCGAACACGACAGCTTCGATGCTTCGAGGCTCCACGCCGGGGCATGGTCGCCACCGTTAAGGTGTTGACGGGCCCGGCCAGCCGAGCCGCTTTTCTTGGGTGTCCCCATTCGGTTGCTCGTGGTCGAGGCGACGGAGAGGGCGTGCGAGCTGCTCGGTGGGCTCCGCGTGGACTGGGTCCCGGTCCAGCGCGACGGTGAGGCCAACGAGCTTCCATCCCCAGAGCGCGTCATCCCGGCCCGCAGGCCCGAGAGCTTGGCCGAGGATCCCATCGCCCAGGCCTACCGCGCGCTCTTCTGGGACCTGGGGATCGATCCGACCAAGCAGCGGCCCGCTGGGGAGGCCCTGGCTCGACGGGTCGCGCAGGGCAAGGGTCTGCCCTCGATCCTCCCGCTGGTCGATGCCTACAACCTCGCTTCAGCCGCCACGCTCGTGCCTGTGAGCGCGTTCGACGCGGGCGAAGTCCAAGGCGAGCTCCGGCTGGATGTCTCCGAGCAGGACCAACCCTTCCAGCCCATCGGCGGAGATGCCATGACGCTAGAGGAAGGCCTGCCCATCTGGGCCGATGACGAGGGCGTCGTGGGCCTCGTGCTCCATCGGGACGGTCAACGGACCGCGCTGCACGAGAAGAGCGATCGGGCGTTGCTCGTGGCCGCCGGGCCGGCCGCGCTGGGCCCCCGCGTGCTCCCAGAGCTCTTCCGCCAGCTCGAACCCTTCGTGGGCATCGCTGGCTGGCGCTTCGAGGGTGCACCCCGCCAGCTCAAGCTCTAAGCCAGGCCAACCACAACGGCACAAGGGGCACAACGACCCACCACGACCCAGTACGACCTGCCACGACCCGGCCATGTTGGTGGATCCACGGGCTGCTGGGCACCTCCATGATGGACCGACTCATCTCACGTCGTGGTCGTTGTGTCCGTTGTGACTTTGTGGTTCCCGCCTGTTGGTCACAAGATCTGCTTGCCGAAGGCGCTGCGCGCAAGATCGACGGCGAGCTCGGCGGTCTTGTTGCCCTCGTCCAGGATGGGGTTGACCTCTACGATCTCCATGGAGGAGAGCAGGCCTGAGTCGTTGATCATCTCGCACGCGAGGTGGGCCTCTCGGTACGTGAGCCCCCCTTTCTTCGGGGTGCCCACGCCAGGGGCGATGGTGGGGTCGACAGCGTCCATGTCGAGGCTCACGTGCATCCACTCGGGTCCGTCGGCGACGATCTCAAGTGCCTGCCCCATCACGGAGCTCATCCCGTTCTCGTCGATGTCGCGCATGGTGAACACGGTGACGTCGCTCTTGGAGAGCAGGTCGCGTTCCTCCCCATCGATCGACCGGGCCCCGATGATGACCACGTCCTCCTCGCGGACCTTGGGAGCGATGCCCCCGATCTCGCAGAGCCGGGGGTTGCCCCGACCGACCAGGGTCGCGAGAGGCATGCCGTGGATGTTCCCGCTGGGGCTGATCTCGGGTGTGTTGAAATCGGTGTGCGCGTCGATCCAGAGCACGCCCACGCGCGTATCCCCCGTGGCGACGCCCGCCCCGGTGCCCATGGCGATGCTGTGGTCCCCCCCGATGATGAGTGGCACCTCGTCGGCCTGCTTGGCTTTGGCCACGCGCCGGGCCAGGGTCTCGCAGGTCCGGACGATCTCGGCCAGGAACCGGGCATCCGTGCGATCTCCCTTGCGGGTCTCGGGTTCCACGGCGAACACGTTGCCACCGTCCTTGACCGTGTGGCCTAGCTCCTCCAGGCGTCCTTGCAGGCGAGCGGCGCGGACCGCAGACGGCCCCATGTCGGTCCCACGCCGAGCCGCCCCCAGATCCATGGGGACACCGATGATCCGCACGTCCATCGCGTCGAGATAGAGGCTGGTCGGTTAAGCCCTTCCGACCGACGACCTAGATCACGAAGGACACGAAGAAGCTCGAAGGGCACCAAGGATAGCAGGAACACGGGTGGGTGGGTGAAGGCCCAGGACCTGGATCACGAAGGACACGAAGAAGCTCGAAGGGCACCAGGGGCGAGAGGAACAACGGGCGGGCACTCGACCGCCCGTCGTCTCCCTCTTCCACCTCTTCCCTCTCTCTTCCCGCTCCTCCCTCTCTTCCTCCTTCGTGTCCTTGGTGACCACTTGGTGCACTTCATGATCTAGGTTGGCTGGCCAGCACGGGAAGGCCCTGGATCATCCGTCATGTCCCTCTTCCACCTCTTCCCGCTCTTCCCGCTCCTCCCCCTCTTCCTCCTTCGTGTCCTTGGTGACCCCTTCGTGCCCTTCGTGATCTAGGTTGGTTGGCCAGCGCAAACCCCTTCTACCCCGCCCATCTCTTGGCATCCATGGCGACCACGGACATCCTCTACCTCCCCGAGCCGGACAAGGCCTACCAGAAGACGTTCGAGGCCAGGGTCGTGGATGCAAGCGAGAACCACGTCAAGCTCGACCAGACCCTCTTCTACGCCACCGGTGGAGGCCAGCCCCACGACACGGGCGTGCTCCGCGTCGGCGATGAGCCGGTCCAGGTCACGGATGTGCGCAAACAGAAGGGGGACCCCATCCACAAGCTCGCTGGTGGGCTGCCGGAGACGGGAGCCGAGGTGGTCGGCGAGATCGATTGGAACCGCCGCCACACGCTCATGCGTATGCACACCGCCCAGCACGTGCTCTCGGCCATCGCCTACGAGCGCTACGACGGCATGAAGACCTGCGGCAACAACATCAGCACCGACTACTCTCGCGTCGACTTCGAAACGGACGCCTTCACGGACGCGCAGCTCGAGGAGATCCAGGCCGCGTGCAACGAGGTCTTCGACGACGACCTCGAGGTCCTGGGCTATGAGGAGGACCGTTCCAGCCTGGCCGAGCGCATCGATACCGAGCGCACGCTGCTCCACCTCATCCCGGACTTCATCCAGACCCTGCGCGTCGTGGAGATCCCGGACATCGACATCTGCCCGTGCGCCGGCACGCACGTCAAGTCCACAGGCGAGATCGGCGAGATGCGCATCCTTCGCACGGAGAACAAGGGGAGCGGGCGCACCCGGATCGTGTACGACTTGGAAGCTTAGCAGGCGGAAGCTTAGGTGAAGGAAGCCGGAGTGCTGGGAGCGTAAAGAAAGGAAGAGAGGTGGTGCCCCGGATCAGCCAGGGCACCACGGAGTGTGGCCTACTCGAACGTGGTCGTGTCGACCGGGTAGAACCGGATCTGCACGAGCTTGGCGCCGTTGTTCTTGTAGTCCCAACCACTGACCACCAGGTCAGCGATGTTGAAGATCCACTCGTCGGTGAACTCCGTGCAGTTCTCCGCCAGGTAGATCTCCAGGTCCTGCTCGTCGGTCACGTTGTCACCGTTCAGGTCCGTGCCGTTGAGATCCTCGATGGTGATCTCTCCGTCACCGTTCGTGTCGTAGACCTGGTCGCAGGCCCAGCCGCTCCATTGGAAGAGCCCGCTGATGTCCTCAGCAGTGCTCTTACCCTTGCCACCGCCACCCTTGCCCTTGGGGCCCTTCTCCTCCTCTTCGCTGGAGTCGAACCGGACCAGTTCCCCGGATTCCACGGTGTACGCACCATCCTTGGTCACGACACCGGTGCCCAGCAGGAAGGACTCCTCGCAATCGGTGGCCTCGGTGAAGTTCTCGGTGCCTGAGTCGTTGCACGCCTCGACGAGGCTCGGCGAGAACACGACCTCGCTCGGCTCTCCGGCCTTGGCAGGCTTGGCCAGGATCCGAGCGTAGACCTGGTACTCCCCGTCGGGGAGCTCGACGAGGGCTGGGTCCCCGTCGAAGGCGTCCCCGCACTTGTCGTGGATGGTCAGGTTCTCGATCTTCGACTTCTTGTTCATCATGAAGTCGATCCGCGAGTCACCGAACTCGGGGACGAACAGGGATCCGCCGCCTCCGTCGGGCTCGCACTCGTAGCTTGCCTTCTTCCCGTGTATGTTCAGGTTGAAGTGCTCCCCGCTTGGGAAGCCGTTGCTCCATTCTTGCACTTTCACCGGCTTTGCCGCCATCACCGCGGCGGCAGAACCGACGAACATCGCTGCGATCAGCCAAATGTAGATTTCCCGCATGCTATCATCCCGGCGGCTGGCTCGGGAACCGTTAGCTATATACGAGCTCTGGAGGGCCGCGGGCCGTGAGGTTTTTAAGGGAGGCTTACTAGCTCCGGCCGTGCCCAGCGAGCGAGCCGAGGCGCCTACGACTCAGGCAGCCGGGGCTCCATCGGGCATCCCCGAGCACATCTACGCCAAGCGCTGGTGGACGCTTGCTGTCCTGAACCTGAGCCTCGTGCTCATCGTCCTCGGCAACAGCGTGCTCAACGTCGCCCTGCCCACGCTGGTGTTCGAGCTGGATGCCACGAACGCCGAGCTCCAGTGGATCGTGGACGCCTACGCGCTCGTCTTCGGCAGCCTGCTTTTGACCATGGGCGCGCTGGGCGACCGCTTCGGCCGCGGAGGTGCGCTCAAGGCCGGGCTTGTGATCTTCGGTGCTGCCTCGGCCACAGCGTTCTGGGCCACCACGCCGGAGCACCTCATCGCCATCCGGGCTGTCATGGGCATCGGGGCTGCCCTGGTCATGCCCGCCACCCTCTCCATCCTGATCACGGTCTTCCCCCGAGGCGAGCGCGGCAAGGCCATGGGCATCTGGGCCGCCTTCGCGGGCCTCGGGGGTGCCATCGGGCCCGTGGTTGGTGGTTGGCTGCTCGAGCACTTCAGCTGGCCCTCCATCTTCGCCATCAACATCCCCGTGGTCGCCCTGGCGCTCATCGGTGGCTGGCTGCTGGTCCCCACGAGCAAGGATCCCGAGCAGGGCAAGCTCGACCCCGTCGGTGCCCTGCTCTCCATCGTCTCGCTCACGGGCCTGCTCTTCGCCATCATCGAGGGACCCGAGCGCGGCTGGACCGACGAGCTCGTGCTCACCGGGTTCGCTCTTGCGGCCATCACCGGGCTCGCCTTCATCCTCTGGGAGCTCACCACCGAGCACCCCATGCTGCCGCTGGGCTTCTTCCGCGAGCGCGGCTTCAGCGTGGGCACCACGACCATCTCGATGACCTTCTTCGGCATGTTCGCCGTCTTCTTCGTGCTCACCCAGTACCTCCAGTTCGTCCAAGGCTACTCCCCCCTCCAAGCCGGGATCCGCGTGCTCCCCTTCGCTGGCGGCATGATGCTGGGTGCGCCCAACAGCGACCGGCTGGCCCGCAGGTTCGGCACCCCCCGCATCGTCGCCTTCGGCATGCTCATGCTCTCCGGCAGCCTCGTCGCCTTCGCGCTCTTCCAGGTCGACACGGCCTACTGGCGCCAGGCCCCCTTCTTCCTGATGAGCGGGCTCGGCATGGGCTTCGCCATGGCGCCTGCTACGACGACCATCATGGACAGCGTCCCGGAGCGCAAGGCCGGGGTGGGCTCAGCGGTCAACGACACGAGCCGCGAGGTCGGCGGTGCCGTGGGCATCGCGGTGCTCGGCAGCATCCTCAACGAGGGCTACCAACGCAACCTCTCGGAAGCCATCCCGGCCAGCGTGCCGAGCCAGGCCCGGGAGGCCGTGACCAACAGCGTCGGTGCTGCGCTCACCATGGCCGAGCGCGTTGGCGGTGAGCAGGGAGCAGCCTTGGCCGCGGCAGCCAAGCTGGCCTTCGTCGATGCCATGACCTGGACCTTCGTGGCCGGCGCCATCGTCACGTTGCTTGCAGCGCTCATCGCCTGGCGCTGGCTCCCCGAGCTCGACGCCCACAGCCAGGCATCCGCCCCGGGTCCTTCTCCCACCCCTCATCCTTCCGCTGCCCCTGCCGCGCCAGGCTCAGCGGTTGGCCCCGCCACTGGACTGGTACGCACCTGCCATCTCTGCGAGCAATCCGTCCAGGGCCCGGTCTCGTACACCACCACCGCCAACGGGGCCACGCATGCGAAGCGAGCCACACGCGGCCAAGCCAGCGGTCCGTCGTGGCGCCGCATCCACGCCTGCCCCCCCTGCTACTTCGGATCCCTGGACGAACCTGGTCGGGCCGCGTACAAGCGCGAGCGCGTGTGAGCCCTGCCCGGGTTCTGCCCTCGTTCCTGTGCGGTCGGAGCGCGTCCTCCGCGCCGAAGCGATGACCGCAACTACTTACGCCACGGCCCCTATCGCGGGGTCGTGGCGAACTTCGTCAACGAGCGGGCGCTGGCCTACATTCGCCGGACCGCCGCCACCGAGGACGGTGTGCTCGCATCCATCAAGGGCGCGTGCCGGAAGCGCGATCTCCCCAGCATCACGCCAGAGGCGGGCCGCTTCCTCCAGGTCCTCATGCTCGCCACCGGAGCCAAGCGCGTGCTCGAGATCGGAACGTGCCTGGGCTACTCAGGCGTCTGGATCGCCAGGGGCCTGGCCGAGGGCGGGAAGCTGGAGACCATCGAGCTCAACAAGGAGCGAGCCGCGGAGGCCGAGGAGTGGTTCCGGAAGGCTGGCGTGGCCGACCGGGTGGACGTGCTCAAGGGCAAGGCTTTGGGCGTGCTGCCCACCCTCCCGACGAAGCGCTACGACGCGGTGTTCGTGGACGCGGACAAGGAGCAGATGCCCACTTACTTCGACTTCGGCATCAAGCTCCTGCGCCACGGTGGCATGCTCCTGGCCGACAACGTCTTCTGGCACGGCTCGGTCTTCTCCGAGACCGGCAGCATCGAGGGCTCCGAGGAGGTCCGGACTTTCGTCCAGGCCGCCATCGATCACCCAGAGCTCGAGGCATCCATCCTTCCCCTCGGGGATGGGTTGCTCGTCGCGTACCGCCGATGAGCCTCGACCCGCGAACCCTCGTTGCACGCAGCACACGGCCGCTCCAGCAAGGCGGCTCGCACGCAGGCCTCTCGGCTCTCGCGTAACCGGTAGACCCCCCAGCCGATGCGCTCGACCGTCCCAGAGTCGAGCAGCTGGCTGATCGCCCACCGCGTGGCCGAGCGCGTGTGGCCAGCCTGGACGACGGCGCGCCTGGAAGTGGCCCCCTGCCGCAACGCTAACCAGAACGCCGAGCGCGTCGCATCGGTCAACCGAGCGTGCACGGCCCGAGATCCCTGACACCAGCCCGCACCTGTTGGGTAGTGGTGCAGCTCGCGGCCCACCTTCTCGGTGGCCACGGACCCGTCCCGTGAGAGCTTTCGGAGGTGGTACTGGGCGGTGGATGGGTGGATGTCCAGCTCGGCGGCCACATCCGAGGGCCGGCGACCGGGATGCTCCCAGAGGTACTCGAGCACGCGCGCCGTGTTTCGGGGGGTGGATCGTGAACCCATGGTGGGGCGGCTCCACAGGACCACTTGAGCTCCGGCCAGGAGGCTCGAACGGCCGTTCAACCCTCGTTGACGAAGAGTTAAATACCCCTCTGGAGCCCGTGAGACCCATGCCGGAGGCCAGCCTCGCGTTGGCAGCCGCCGCGCTCGTGCTCGGCTTGGGCTGTCCCACCATCGACTGCCCGCAGGCTCCCGAGCTGGCCATCGCTCCGCCCGAGGTGGATGTCGCTCTGGATCCAGCCATCGCCACCTTGTTCGGTGAGCTCCAGGGCTCCATCGGGCTGGACCACCACGTGCTCTTGGCCGCCGAGCTGCCTGGTCCCAAGACACCGCTTGACCCTCGTGGCCTCCAGCCGGCCGACGATCCCGATGAGCGGGAACGGGCTCGGCCGCCGACGACCGAGCTGGCCAGCCACCATGCAGCCCACACCGCCACACCCGTTGCCAGGGAGCCCTTGGATCCGGGGTGGGAGCACGCGGCACACTCCAGCTCGGCCTCGGTCCACGGCGAACAGGTCCCCTGGCCCGAGAAAGCCGGGCAAGCTGCAGGCGTGCTGGCTGGCCTGGTGGCCATCGCGCTCTACCACAAGCTCACCAAGGACCGCGCGCTGGATCATCCTCGCCGGCGCGAGATCCTCTCGTTGATCGACGACCAGGGCCCGATGTCCGCAGCCGACATCGCCCGGGCGCTGGGCGTCTGCTACCGCACCGCCCGCCACCACCTGGACAAACTGGCTCGCTTCGATCTGCTCTGCTCCCATGGCAACCGGGGCGAGCTGCTCTGGCACCTACCCGACCAACCCACGGCCACGCTGGAGCGCCTGGCACCGGGCCAACGCCGCACCCTGGCGCTCTTGGCCGACGAACCAGGCATCCATCTCTCAGAGCTTGCACGCCAGTTGGGCGCAGCCAAGGCCACGGTGAAGTACCAACTCGACCAGCTCGAGGAGAAGGGCCTCATCGGGGACGAGCGCGTCGGCCCCCTGCGCCGGTTCTTCCTGACCGAGGACGGGAGCGCGCTGATCGCCAGCCGTCAGTAGCGAGCTTCCACGATGCGTTGCCTGTGGAGCTGGTTCGGGCCACCCATCACCACCAGGCTGCGCGCGTCCCGGTAGTAGCGCTCCACCGGCGCATCCCGCATGAAGCCCGTGCCACCGTGGAGCCGGATCGCCGAGCGCGTCTCCGTCTTGGCCGCCTCGGTGGCGTACCACTTCGCCTCGCTGGCCTGCACGCTGAACGGCTCGCCTCGGTCTCGGATGTCAGCGGCCGCCAGCGTCGTCTGGCGCGAGGTGGTCGCAGCGACCTGCATGCTGGCCAGCCGATTCTGGATCGCTTGGAAGCCGCGGATCGGTTGGTTGAACTGCTCACGCTGGTCGGCGAATTCCGTTGAGGCCTCCAGGGCGGCCTCGATCAAGCCCGTGGCACACGCGGCGATGGCCAACCGCGAGACACGCAGGGGTTCGGCCATCTGGTCCAGGCCCGTGCCCACCTCGCCGAGCACATCGCTGGGGTCGATCTCGACGTCCTCGAAGTAGAGCGGCCCGGTCTGGGTCCCGTGCAACCCGAGCATGCGCTCGGGTGGGCCCGCTTCCACGCCGTCGGCATCGGTTGGGACCACGGCGATGGCGGGTCCATCGGGGGAGCGCGCGACGACGAAGAGGACGTCGGCCAGGGGAGCGGCTAGTATCCAACTCTTCTGGCCGTTCAAGACCCAACCGTCGCCCTCGGGGGTCAGTTTGGTGTCCAGGTGCGAGACGTCCGCGCCGGCGTTGGGTTCGGTGAGAGCGAAGGATCCAAGCTTGGCGCCCGTGGCCAAGGGCTCCAGCCACGCCTCTTTCTGCTCGTCGGTGCCGAGCAGCGAGAGAGGGAGCACGGCCAGCGCGTTGGTCACGCCCATGAGCGCTGCCGTAGACGCGCACGCTTTGGCGAGCTCTTCCACGGCGATGCAGTACGTCACCGCATCGGCCCCGGAGCCGCCGTGCTCGGGGGGCGCCATCATGCCCATCAAGCCCAGCCCACGCATGCCTTCCAGCGCCTCGGTGGGGGCGCGCCGCTCGCGATCCACGGCTCTCGCGGCGGGCTCGACGGTCTTCTGAGCGAACTCGGAGACGACCCGGCGGATCATCTCCTGCTCGTCGGTCAAGTGGAAGGGCATCGTCTACTACGGAAAGGAGTCGCAGTACAAATGGGTGTCTGTGGCGTTCTCGGTACACGGTCTATGGGTGTTGATGGATTCATCCGGTCAACAAGGTTCTTGAGCGGTAGCTTCGTTCCCCGGCACCACCCAGCGTTGCGCTGGGGGCTGAGGGAAGACGCCTGGGACGAGGCGGCTTCCACACGAGGTTGAACGAGATGATCGATTCGAAACCTATCGTCATAGCGACAGCTCTGTTGACCATCGGGATGACCCTGCCGGCTGTGGCCGGGTCGCCCGGCGTCGAGCTCCTCGAGGAGGAGGCGACCAAGGAGGTCAACATCCAAGCAAGCCAGGACATCCTGGAAGAGATCAGCGAACACCCCGGCTTCGAGGCCACCTACCTCTGGTACGAGATCGGCTGGATCGGCGGCGAGCTGGATTTGGTCAAGTACCACGAGCTCAAAGTGCGACCCGACGTGACCGTGGAGGACGCCGCCCAGTGGAAGATCCTGTGCCACGCGAACGGGAACGACAACAAGGGCTGTGATGGCGGCGACGATGGTGGCGATGACGGCGGCAGCAGCGACCCCCGCGTGGCCGACCAGACCCCGTACGGTATCGAGCAGATCTACGACGACTCGACGATCACCGCCACCAGCGGCGGCGCAGGCGTGGTCCTGGGCCACATCGACACCGGCATCGACGCCGACCACCTGGACCTCCAGAACCGCGTCGTGTTCGCCGACGCGGACGACAAGAACGGCCACGGCACCCACACCGCGGGTACTGCGGCAGCCGATGCCGGCAGCGACGATCTGGGCATCTACGGCGTGGCCTCCGAGGCCAGCATCCGATCCTACAAGGTCTGCAACATGTTCTGCAGCACCACGGACATCAACGCCGCCATCCAGGACTGCACGAACAACGGCAACCGGAAGTGCGATGTCATCACGTTCAGCATCGGTGGCGACAGCGAGAGCACATCCACCTCGAGCGCGATCCAGGCCTTCGTCGACGCAGGCGGCATCTTCGTGGCCGCCGCCGGGAACGACGGGCCCTCCATCGGCAGCATCGACTTCCCCGCCGCGCTGGAGACCACGATCGCCGTGGCCGCCATCGACGACACCAAGACCGTGGCTGACTTCTCCAGCCGCGGCGACGACGACGGCAACTGTGGCACCACACGGCACGACGTCGATCTAGCCGCTGCCGGTGTGAGCGTCATGTCCACCGAGCCGGGTGACAGCTACGGCACGAAGAGCGGTACCAGCATGGCCACCCCGCACGTGGCTGGTCTGGCCCTCAAGGAGTGGGGCGGCGACGGTGCCACCACGGAGTCCAACATCAAGTCCCTGGTCGAGGACATCACCAAGGGCCAGGATGCCACCACTGGCTGCGATCCGGCCAGCGGGCTCGGGCTGCCCCACGTCGGCTGATGCGGGTGGACCCCGAAGCTTCCGGGGGGCCCGCGGGCCCCCCGTCCTCTCTTCTTCTCTTCCGTGACGCACGAGACCTTCATGAGCCTGGACCCCTTGTGGCCGACGTGGATCTGATCCAGCGTGCCTGCGTGCCCCTGCTCGCAGGGTTGTTGATCCTCGGGGCGCCAGGGACCATCGCCCAGGGAGATCCGGACCCCATGGAGGCTCCAGCCACCGCGGTGGAGGCTTTCCAGGACCTCGTCGCCCAGGCCCGCCAGGGCATCGAGCCCGACCAGGCCCCCCTCGAGCGCATGCAACAGGAGGTCTTCCCCACCACCGAGGCCCACCAGGGAGGCCTCGAGGATGCCTGGCGGGCGGTCTCGGAGCGGGAGCACACGAGCCTGGACGAGCGGCTCTCCCGCGCAGAGCTGGCCCTCACCCTCTTCACCTTCGATGCCTCCTCGCGTGCGGCCACGGCAGGCGACACGGCCCTGGCAGCAGCCTGGCTCGAGCTCCCGTGGTCGCGCATCAGCGGCGAGGCGCGAGCTACGCCCACCCTCGAACCAAGCGAAGGCCGAGCCCCGGTGGAGCCCGCCGAGGAGCACAAGACCGCCCTGGTGGCCATCCGGGCCCGCGAGCTGGTGGTCCAGGGTCTGGCCTTCCACCTGGAGGGCGCCGACGGGGCGGCGCGCACGAGCGCGGACGCCGCGCGCCCGTGGCTCCAGACCTTGGCACCCACCGTCGAGCGCTCGCTACCCACGGGGATGGCCGAGGCGTTCAAAACCAACCTCTCCACGGTCCACAAGGCGATCCGGAACGTGGAACGCCAAGCCCCCGGCACCCACGCCCTGGCTGGCCTGCTCGCACCGCTTACGGCGCTGGAGTACCAGCACGACGTGGAGCCCTTGGAGGTCCAGGCCAGCCGCAACGTGGACGCCGCGCTGATCAGCGCCCGTGCGCTGCGCGAGGATCCGGGCCGGGCCTCGGCCCTGGTCAACGGCACCCTGAGCCTCTACGCTGCCGACCGACCTGGGATCCAGCTCCAGGGCGAGGGGAGCCTGGACAACGTCACCGAGGCCTACGGTGATCTCGTCGAGGCCGTCCAGGCCAGCCAGAGCGAGCGCGCCGACGACGCGGCAGGCACGATCCGCGACGGGCTAGCCGAGGTGGCCCTTCTCGGGTACGGCGTGGTGCTCAAGCTCGAGACCGGGGCCGTCCAGCCCGACCGGGAGCACACCTACCGGTTGACCCTGGTCCGCCCGAGCCTGGAGGGGGTGGAACGCGTCCGGCTCACGGTCCGCTACGACCCAGGCGTGGTCCGGCTCACCGACGTCGAGCTCGCTCCCCGGCTGAACGGGACCGTCGAGGCGGCCAGCGAGACCGGGCGGCTTTCCCTGGCTGCCACCTTCGAGGAGCCCCTGGTCCGCTCTGCCAGGATCGCGCTCGTGACCATCGTGGCCACCGGGGAGCCTGGGAGCCAGACCGAGCTCACGCTCACCGACGTCGAGGTCCAGGAGCCCGATGAGGACATCCTCGAGCTCTACAGGCTCCGCCACGGCTCGGCCACCGTGGCCGAGATCCACCGCGGGGAAGGACCCAACGGCACCGACGGTGAGCTTGGCGACCCATCGTCCGGCGAGGATCGGTCGATCCCGGCACCTGGCCTGGCTGCCGCGCTGGTCACCGCGAGCCTGGCCACGGCATGGCGGAGGCGGCACAGGTGACGCGGCCAGGGATCGGGCTCGTGGCTCTGCTGGTCCTCACGCCGGTGGTCCACGCCTCGATCGACGAGGAGCGCGAGGTCCTCGAGGCCGAGGGCGAGCTGCTCGCCGGCACGCTCGTGGTCGCCGTCGGGGACATCGACGACGGGGACCCCGTGCCCGAGGCGGGCCTTGCTCCTGTGAGCCATGCGAGCCATGGCTTCCACATCGACCACTGCCCCGCCTGGCTCACCGTCGAGTTCAACTACGCGTCCATCACGCGGGCGGCCGGGCCCGCGCCCGTGCTGGGCGAGGAGGCCAGCATGCGCCTGGAGATCCGGACTCCTGATGGCCACACCGTGGCCGGGCCCTGGCTGGCCACGAACGGCACAGGCACCTACGTCTCGGGCGAGCTGGGGCCGGGAGCTTTCGAGCTTCACGTCATCCACCTGCTCGGCGGCCCGATCGCGTACAACGCCACGATCACGGCCACCTCTCCCCAGGTCTGCACGATGTCGTGAGCCGGCTCTTCGAACCCTGGCGCCTGCGATCTACTCGAACTCGCCCAGGCGGGCCTGCGTGCCGCCGCGCCACGCGCGCGGAGACTGGCCGGCAGCCTCCAGGAACGCGTTAGCCGTGCCAGGCCCGAAGCCGGCGAAGTGGTTGTTCGCGTAGACCCGGGCCGTCTCCAGCTCACCCTCCCGGGCGTGCAAGCGCTCCCACCACGCCCCAGCCGCTGGCGCGGGGTCCCGCTGGAGCCGATCGAATGTTTCCAGCTCCCGATCCCCGATCAAGCGCAGGTAAGCGTGGCCCGCGGTGAGCTCGGGTTGGCTCGTCCAATGCATGTTCTCGCTCCACACCCAGCCGGCTTGGTGAGCGCGCAGGGTCTCGAGGACCTCGGCATGGTCCCAGGACGGGTGGCGGGCTTCCACGGCCACCTGGGTCCAGAATGGCTCCTCGGAGAGCAACCGGTCGAGCCTGTCCAGGCCTTCGGCGCGGTCTAAGCCTGGCGGGAGCTGGAGGAGCACGCAGCCCAGCTTGTCACCAAGGGGCTCGATGGCGGCCAGGAAGGCATCCAGGACCTCGCGGCCGGCTGAGAGCGTCAGCCGGGCCTCGTGGGTCAGCCCTTGCGGGGCTTTCACGCTGAAGGTGAAGCCGTCAGGCACGCTCCCCGCCCACGCGGCGACTCGCTGGCGTGGGGGCACGGCGTAGAAGGTGCTGTTGACCTCGACGGTGTCGAAGACCTCGGCGTAGCGCTTCAGCATCTCCCCGGCCGGCGTGCCCTTCGGGTAGAAGGGGCCCAGCCAATCGTTGTACGACCAACCGCACGTGCCCACCAGGAGCTCCACGGCCACCTAAGCACGTTCACAGGGCACAACCTTTTGGCTCCCGCGAGCTTGCTGGGAACATGCTTGGGAGGGCCACTGGGCTGCTGCTGGCTGCCTGCATGTTGACCGCAGGCTGTCTGGGCACCAGCGACGAAGACCCCGCCATCCGGGATGACGCAGACGAGGGGCCCAGCCCCGAAGGCACCCGCCTCGGGTCTCAGAGCGATCTGCCCCTTGCCCGGGAGAACACGAGCTTGGCCGAGACACCGGCTTGGGCCCTGGGTGAGTGGTGGACCTACGAGATGCAGGCCACGGAGTATGCCTCCGAGGGCACGTTCACCCTCGTGGTCGCTGGCGACACCGACGACCACTACCTCGTGGGGATCCCAGCGGGCCAAGAGGACGTCCACGGCGTCATCTTCCACGCGCCCGGCATCGGCAAGGTCGCACGAGAGGATCTGGTCTACGATGCCCACGACGAGCCCTTCCAGCTCCTGGACTTCCCGCTCGAAGAGGGTAAGTCATGGGAGGGTACGTACTGGGGGAGTGCGCCCATGACCCTCGAGGTCGAGGGCACCACGGACACCGTCGCCGAGATCTCGCTCACCCGGCCCAGCGACACCGGCGACATCGTGGGTACGCTCGCCTACGACGCTGAGGTCGGCAACATCGTCTCCTTCCAGCCGGATCCTGACGCCAGCTACAGCCTGGAGCTCGTCGACCATGGCTTCGGGTACGAAGGCCCGGTCGAGGTCCCGTACGAGCAGGATCTGCTCCTGTGCCACGGCCAGCTCGGTCCAGCCGGTGTCCAAGGTTGCGAGCTCCAGCCCGGCGGCCCGGAGGGCACCTTCGAGATCCCAGACGGCTACGAGAAGGTGACGGGGGCCTTGCTCGTCGCTCCGATCGAGCAGCCCGGGGGCATGACCCCGCCAGGGGCCTACGATCTGCTCGTGACCGAGCCCTCAGGCACCGAGCACCAACTCACCGTGCTTCCCGGCCAGACCGGCTCGCTGCAACCGCTGCACGTGGACGAGCCCGTGGGGACCTGGACGTACAGAGCGCTGGCTGGCGGACCGGGCCAGGTGTTGGTCGAGGGTGTCGCCCACCAGGTCCTCGAGGTCACGCTTTGATGCAAGCTCACCCTGTGAGCGGAGCTCAGCCTGTGATCTGGTACCCGCTGGGCGCTGGCTCGTTGTAGAAAGCGCTCACGTAGTGGGTGAACTCCTGCTGGAAAACCAAGCAGGCCGCAACGGGCGTGTCCGCGCAATCACCGGTGGCGAACACGCGAAGCACGAGGGGCCAGCCGTTGTCCCAGAAGTTGAACCCGCACCACGCGTCGTTGGCCTCGGAACCGTTGAGACCCTCGCAGCGGTCGGTGAAATTCTGGTCCATCTGCTCCCAGACAGGTTCGTCCATGCGGACCACGATGGGGCTGCCACCACGAGTGTCCATGAGGCGCGATCCGTTCTGGTTGATGAAGCCGTCGATCTCCATGATCGTACGCAGCGCCGGGTCTGCCACGGCCGGTCCACCGCTGGGCCAATCCAGCTCGTAGACCACGGTGGCGATGGGGGCCTCGAGCTCGAAGGTGTGCAGGAACCGGTCGTTGGTGGCGTTCCCGCCGAGCTGGAGGTTCGGGACCGCGCAGGCTGCGAACGCGCTGTCTTCGAGCAGCACGGTGGGCATGTCGGCGAGGTCCTGGCGCCAGCCGATCCCGCACTCGACGAAGCCGGCCATCTCGAGCTCTTGGGTGTAGGCTTCCTGGATGGCTCCGTGGCTGATGATGAAGTCCACCACGGCTGCGCGCCCGGTGCGGACCTGGACGGTCTGCTCGTCAGGGACGAACCCTTCGGCGCGCACCTGGATCGTGTACGTGCCAGGCTCGACGCGTGAGAACGCATAGCTGCCATCCTGGGCGGTCTCGACCGTTTCGTTCGTCTCGACCAGGAGCACCGTGGCGCCCTCGATCGGTTGGATGGCGGGGTCGGTGACCACGCCTTCGATGCCTCCGAGCTCCCCGGTGACCTCGGCTCGCTGTCGGACCACGTCCTCGTTCGAGTCTTCGTCCCCTCCAAGGCAACCGACGAAGGCCGGGAGCAGGAGCACGATGGCTAGGACCCAAGGACGCATCAGTCCCTCAGCTCTCGTGGGGGTTCAAAACCTTTGCGGGCAGCTTCTTGATCGGTTGGCCAGCCTTCATGGGGTCGACGACAACGGCACGAAGGGCACAACGGCTCACGATGGGACCGGGAACAGGGGGAGGGTTCCCGCCCGTCCGGGGTCCTTGTGCCCGTTGTGGCGTTGTGGTGAGCCCGCAGATCAGCCGCCGTTGGCCACGGCGAACCCGTCCGGGGCTGGCGCGTTGTAGAAGGCGCTCACGAAGTGCGTGAACTCCTGTTGCACGACCACGCAGCCACCGCCGCGCTCATCGGCGCACTGCCAGGCCGGGAAGACGCGGGTCTGGAGATCCCAGCCTCCGTCGAAGAAGCTGTAGCCGCAGTACGCGTCCTCGCCCTCCTCGCACTCGGCGGTGTAGTTCTCCTGGAGCCCCTCCCAGACGGGGCGGTCCATGCGGACGTGGATGGGACTGGGGCCCTGGGTGCGGAAGATCGTGCCGATGCCGTCGTTGGCGAAGCCCTCGATCTCCATGCGCGTGGTCATCCACTCGCTCATCCGGTTGGTCGGGTCCCAGACCATCTCGTAGACGACGGTCTCGATGGGGGCATCCAGGCTGAAGAAGTGGGCGAACCTGTCGTTCGTGGCGTTGCCGCCCAAGATGCCGTTCGGGGTCGAGCAGACCGAGCGGCCATAGAAGAAGTAGCCGAGCACCGGGAGCTGGCTGATGTTCCAGCCAACCTCGGCACCGCACTCGAAGAACCCTGCGAGCTCAAGCTGTTGCGTGTAAGCCTCCTGGCTGGCCAGGGGCTCGAGGATGAAATCCACGACGGCTGCATCGCCGGCTTGCACGCTCGCCTCGGCTTGCTGACTCACGAACCCATCGCCCTGCACGACCACGGTGTAGCTGCCGGGCGTGAGCTTCGAGAAGGCGAAGCTCCCGTCCACGGCGGTCCCCGCCACGTCGCCGGTCTCCTGAAGGGTCACGTTGATGCCCTCGATGGGCTGGATCGCGGTGTCCGTGACGGATCCCTCGATCCCTCCAAGTTGGCTGGTCACCTCAGCGCGTTGCCGACGCAGTTCGTCGCCCTCATCTCCGCCCTCCCCTCCACCTAGGCAACCGGCCAAGACCGGGGTTGTGAGCAGGAGGGCAAGCAGCCATGCTCCCCGCATGAGATCGCGAGTGGCTCGATGGGGTCTTAAACGCTCTGGTCACGACGTTGGAGTGGCCATGGGGGGCCAGCATGCGGGCACGCCACCCTGTCCCGAACTCGCAAGCGTTATCACCTTGCCACTTGCGTGCATGGGCCATGCCGCGAGCGGGGCTTTCGTTGCTCATGGGGATCGCCCTGGTTCTCACAGGGCTTGCAGGGTGCATCGTCGAGCAAGGGGATCAGGACGAGGCGCATGCCGCTCACCGGTTGACGCGCACCATGGCCGTCAACCTGGACGGGGAGCTCGACTTCGAGACGCCCCAGGACATCCAGGAAGCCCTGGCGACGACGTTCACCTACACACACGACGGTGAGCCCGTGGACCCGAGCTCGGTCACGGTCCACCACATCGACGCCGAGGGCATCCCAGCGACGACCTCCCTGGACGCGTTCACCGGCCAATCGATGGTCGAAGACGGGGACCGCATCCAGATCCGGGGGCTCTACCCGGTCACGACGCTCAAGCTCACCCTGGCCACCGAGACCCTGGCCGAGCGCACCGAGATCCAGGCGCCATGGACCGACGTCGGCGGCTTCCCGGTGCCCCTGGCCATGTCGCCCGGCGCGCTGGCCCGCTGGACCCAGAACATCGAGAGCTCGTTCGAGTTCACCCTGGCCGACCTCGACGTCGGCGCCGTGGCGCCCGAGAGCGGGTTCGAAGAGGGGGAGGCGATGCTCGAGCGCTTCCACGAGCGCTTCGCCATCCCCGTGGAGAACACGTTGCGCATCCAAGCCCTGGAGGACGCCAGCGAGGTGAAGATCGCCTTCCAGAGCGACGGTGAACCGAGTTTCATGGGAGAGGTGCTCGGCCACGATCCTGAGCAGGAGATCGACGCCGCAGCAGAGCTCGACGCCGAGTGGGAGCTCATGTCTGATGCCTCGCTGTTCATCGGCCCCACCGGGGTCGTTGAGCGAGCCGGGGCTTCTGCTTCGGCGTGGCTGGATGGGGTGGCACGCTACCGGTTCGGCGCTGATGCCGACTGGGAGCCGGTGCCGGGCACCGAGGAGCACCCGTGGTACGAGCACGATGAACCGTACTCGGAGGAGACCTTCGATCCGGATCCCGCCGAGCAGCTCCCGGACCCTGCAGCCGTCGATCTCGCCGAGCGGTTCTGGGCTCTTGATCTCGCTGTCGGTGACGAGTTCCGGTTCACCGCCGAGCTCCCCGATGGCACTGGTACCGGTCAGCTCGAAGCGGTCACCCAGGTGCTGGCCCGAGAGGACAAGGCGCTCCCCGGTGGACCCACCCTGGACGCCTTCCGCCTCCACCAGCGCGTGGACATGGACCTCCCCGAGCCCAGTGTGGCCTGCAGCGGGGATGAGACCCGGTCCAACGAGTTCTGGATCAGCGCAACGAGCTTCCTACCGGTGCTCGCGGATGCCAAGCACCACCGATCCATGGATGGGCCCCAGCTCGCCGCCTGCCTCGAAGCTGTCCAGGAGATCGATCCCCGGGCCAGCGAGTACGAGGCAGAGCTGGCCAACGTCACCGACGCTCTCCGGACCGCAGAGCTCGAGTTCGTGCTCACAGCCGAGAGCCTGACGGTCCTACAAGAGGAGCAACCAGGCCTCGTGCTCGCGCCGATCTTGGTGTTGGTCGGCTCGGCCTCGGCAGGGCTCTCCAACGCTGCGTTCATGCAGGGGTTCACCCAGGCGTTCGCCGAGGACGTCCAAGGCGGCTACGAACATCCAGCCTTCGAGCACGACCCCGAGACGGATGCCTAGCAGGATCTCCAGCCGCTACGCCTCGACCTTCTCCTCGGTCTCCGGGTAAATGGCCGTGGAGTTCTGCGGCGAGCGCGTGAAACGCTTGAAGGCGTCCACGAGTTGCTTGGTGATGCGGCCCGGGGTGCCATCCCCGATCTGGCGCTCGTCGACCTCGACGACGGGTGCGATCTCTGCAGCCGTGCCCGTGATGAACATCTCGTCCGCGCTGTAGATGTCGAAGAGGGTCATGGGTGTCTCTTCGACGACCAAGCCCTCGCGCTCGGCGACATCCATGGCGGTCCGGCGCGTGATGCCCTTGAGGCTGTTGTGGTACGGTGGCGTCTTGACCACGCCATCCGTGATGATGAACACGTTGTCCGCGGTGGCCTCGCTCACGAAGCCCCGGATGTCGAGCATCAGGCCCTCGTCCACGCCCCGCTGGTTGGCATCGATGCGTCCAAGGATGTTGTTGAGGTAGTTGAGCGACTTGATGTTGGGCGAGAGGCACTCAGGTGGGTTGCGGCGGTTGGAGACCGTGGCCACGGTCAGTCCGGTCTCGTAGAGCTCTGCTCCGTAGAGGGTGGGGAACTCGCGTGCGATGATGATCGTCGTGGGCGTCTTGCACTTGCGCGGGTCCAGGCCCAGATCACCGATGCCGCGGCTGAAGATGGGGCGGATGTAGGCGTCCTGGAGCTCGTTGAGCCTGCACGCCTCGAGGATCAGGTCCGTCATCTCCTCCTGGTCGTAGGGGGGGTGGAGGTCGATGGCCTTGGCGGAATCGTAGAGCCGATCCATGTGCTCCTTGAGCCGGAAGACCCGGCCATCGTAGGCGCGGATGCCTTCGAACACGCCATCCCCGTAGAGGAAGCCGTGGTCGAAGACGCTGACGCGCGCCTCGTTCTCGGGTACGAACTCGCCGTTCACGAAGACCTGATAGTCCTTGGACATCTTTCCTCAACCTCTGAAGATCGGTCGTGCAGAGACGCGCACCGGTAGCGGTAGCGGCTCGGTTGGTAACCCCCCTTGGAGCTCTCGCACGTGGGCCTGGAGGCCCTCGCGGTCGAGCTCGCGTTCCTCGCCGGTGCGGGCGCGGACAGGGTATTCCCCACTGTCCAGCTCCCGGTCGCCGACGACGATGATGATCGGAACCCACTCCTTCTCGGCATCCCGGATCCGCCGCCCCACGGTCTCGTCCCGGTCGTCCACATCGGCCCGTGCGTCGAGCTCTCCCGCGAGCTCGAGGCAGTGGGGTACGAAATCGTCCGAGACGGGGATGAACCGTACTTGGGTCGGTGAGAGCCAGTACGGGAGCGAGGGTTTCTCGCCCGCGCCAGCTCGTCGGGCTGCGGTCTCCAGGAGCGCGTAGACGTCGCGGTCCACGCTGCCGCTGAAGGAGGCGTGGAGGATCAGAGGCGTGGCCTTCTGGCCCTCCTCGTTCGTGTACGTGATGTCGAAGCGCTCGCAGTTCTCCACGTCGATCTGGACGGTGGACAAGGCACTGGCCTTGCCCTGGGTGTCCACGACGTTGAACTCGAACTTCATGACGAAGTAGAAGAACCGGTCGTCCCAGAGCTCGACGAGGGCTGGCTTGCCGATGGTCTCCACGAGCTGGGCGGCCAGGTCCTGGTTCTCCTCGTAGAAGCTGCGCACGAACCGAAGGGCTGGGTAGTATGGGAGGTCCAGGTCCGCCATGAAACGGGCGCTCTCCCGGTACTGGGCCAGGAACTCCTCCTTGGCTTGGTCGACGTCGCGCACGATGGTGTGCATGTCCGGCATTGTGAACGTTCTCAGCCGGCGCAGCCCGCTGAGCTCGCCGGTCTGCTCGCGCCGGAACGAGTAGTGGGTTAGCTCGTAGAGCCGGGCGGGCAGGTGCCGGTAGGAGAGGGTCATGTCGTGGGCGATGAGGTACTGGCCGAAGCAGGCCGCGAACCGGAGGAAGTACTCCTTGTCCTCGCTCTTCAGGATGTACTGGCGGGCGGGGAACCGGTCGAGGTACTTCTTGAGCGCCGGGTGCTCGTAGTCGTACATGATCGGCGTCTCGACCCGCATGCCACCGAACTCGCCTGCGATCTCGCTCACGTGGGCCTCGATGAGGCGCTTGACCAGCGCACCCTTCGGGTACCAGCGGAAGTTGCCTGCATCCGCGCCGGGCTCGTAGTCCACGAGCTCGAGCTCCTGCATGAGCTCCACGTGGGCAGGCTTGCCCTTGGCCTTGCGCGAGCCGTGGGCCTCATGCTGGTAGAGGGCTTCAAGGTCCGCGTGGTCGGTGAAATCGAAGTCATCCGGATCAACGAGCTCGCCGTCGGTGGTGAGGATCTTCCACTCCTTGGCCAGTTGGGTCTCCTTGGCCACCGCAGCCGACTCGGCATCGGTGCCGGCCTCGACCTCGAGCTCGCTGCCCTCGCCCTCCGCCGTGATGGTGCGGGAGAGCTCGGCCAGGGGGTGGCCCTTGGCCTCGAGTTGGAAGGACTTGTACCAGCCGAACGGCGAGCGCTTGGTCTCGAAGCCCGCATCGGTCAGGGCCTCGGTGAGCTGGATGGTCAGGTCCGTGGCGAACTTGGGTGAGGCGAGGTCGTCAGAGAGGTGCGCGTAGGGGTAGACGAAGACGCGCTCGACCTTCACCTGGTCCGCGTGGTCACGGATCGTGGCCACAGCGTTCTCGATGATCCCCTCGGGGTTCCCCTCGTCGCCAGACTCGATGGTGCAGAAGGCGACCAGGGTCTCCTCGAGCCCATCCTGCTCGCCGGTCGTGGACTCCAGATCCTCAGCCAAACGCTTGATGGCCTTCTTGGCCTGGAAGCGGATGCGATCAGCGTGGATGAGCAGGAGTCGCATTCGGCCGTCCAAACCCCTCCTCCTACTTAACGCTAACAGGGGCAAGGGACGAACCACTCCTGAGAGGAGTCGTTCCCGGTCACGTGAGCGGCAATGTGGACCTACGCGGGACGCTTGACCAGCCCATGAGGCTCGCGGCGAACCCGGCCACGCATCCGATCCTGGTCAGAACAAGCCGCCCGCTCGTTCCCAGATGGATGGGTCCTGGAGGTCCACCTTGAGGTCGAGTTCGCTCGCCAGAGCGCCCCGATCCAGCACGAGGGCTTGGAACCGTCCGGCGAAGGACCCCGGCACGACGAGCTGCTTGATGGCCAGCATCTCGCCGCTGGCTCGCGCTTGGTCCACCAGGCCAAGGTGGACAAGAAGGTTCTCTTGAGGCCCGAAGGCGACCGTGTCCAGCTCCAGGCGAGCGGCCTCCCGCTGGACCATGGTGAAGTCCACATCGAAGGTGAGATCGCACCGGCCAGGAGCGCTCAGGGGGTCGACGTGCTGGTGGTCGTGGAAGGCGCGCAGCGTTCCGGTCTCCCGCTGGGGCCAGATGTCCCGGAAGCGGCCTCCGTAATCGAAGAGCACCAGGCAGCCCGGGTCGACGACGCGGGCCATGGATGCGAGCATCTCGCCGATGGCCGGGGAGGCCTCGTACCGGTGGCCGTCCGGCAGTTGGCTGGCGTGCTCGTCGGCGAACCGTGCAACCGCATCGGTGGCCGGCTGCCAGGTCTCCGCGAAGCCGTCCCCCTGCATGGTCACAGCCAGTTGCTCCCAGCCCTGCGCGTCTCGGCGGACGATGTCGGTTGGCAGCGCGTCGAGCAGCTCGTTGGCGAGCAGGAGGGTGCGCGCGGGGTCGAGCTCGTCGGTGCTCTGGAGGACTTGGGCCTCGACGGGGTGGCTTTCGAGCTCTGCGTGGAGCGGCGCGTGGCGCTGTTCGAAGGGCTCGACGAGGCCGAGCTCGAGGTGGTCCAGGGCCTCAGGCGATAGCGCGTCCAGGATGTCCCCCATCAAGCGGCCGCTGCCTGGGCCAACCTCGATGAGCCGGCCGGGCTCGCGCGCGAACGTCTCCACGAGCTGGGCCAGGGTGCGTCCCATAAGAGGCCCGGCGTCGGGCGCAGTGGCGAAGTCCCCTTGGCGGCCCGTGGTGAACGTGGCCTGGGCGTAGTAGCCGTGCTCGTGGTGGTAGAGGCAGGCCTCCATCCACTCCGAGAAGGCCAGCGGCCCGTCGGCCTGGATCCGTGCGCGCAGCGTATCCGCCAGCGGGGCTGGCTTGGCCATGAGGGAGGTTCACGCTCCGGCCAGGCTGAACTCGATGGTGCCCGTGAAGCCGTCGGTCTGGATGGCCACGTCCCAGGGGCCTGGAGCACCCTGGATGGTGTAGGTGCCCTCGGCCATGCCTGCTCCGTCGAGCTCCACGGTGTCGATGGGCTCACCCATCATGCCCAGGATGCGGATGGCCGCGGAGCCGGCCGCGCCCTGGATGAGGAAGTCGATCCGGGCCGTGCCCGCGCTCGTCCAGCTCCAGTCCTGGCTCCCCGTGCCTACAGTGTACGTCTCCTCGTGGCTGATGGGGTCGTCCTGGCGCAGACCGTAGTGGGCAGGGTCGCCAGCGTTGGCGGCCAACGAGCCCGTGGCGTCCGTCCCGGTCACGTTCATCGTCCAGGTGCCTGGTTCACCGTCGAGCTCCTCGAGCAGGGAGCCATTGGGTGCTGTGAGCACGCGCTCAAGCACGGTGGCTCCGGCGTCATCCGAGACCATCAGGGTAGCGTTACCCGAGGCGAGCTCCCAAGTGAGATTGAAGGCCACGGGGGTCTCGTCGACCTCGAAGGTCATGGCGTGGCTGGCGTTGAAGTGGTCGAGCTGGGCGGCGTGGTCGAGGCCTCCGCTGCCTCCATGCTGGTGGCCGCCCCCACCAGCAGCCTGAGCGTCCACCGGCGTGTAGCTCCCGAGCTCTGGAGCCGGGTCCTCCCCGCCGATGCATCCGGCCAGGCCGGAGGCAGCGAGCAGCAGGGCGATCAAGACGGTTCGCATGAGGTCAACCAAGCGGATGGAGGAGATAGGTGTTGTGGGTGGTGCGTCCCCCACCAAGGGTTCGCGGCTTCGCCGCGATCAGGCGTGCCGGCGGAGTGCAGGCTGGGTCAGAGCCGGTCGCGGATCTCGACGAGCAGGCCCTTGACGTCGCCCATGTCGTCATGCAGGGTCCCCATATCCCCGTGCAAGGGTTCGACATCGCCCCCGACGTCGATGAGCTGGTGGTGGATCAACCCAAGACGGCGTCCGTTGTCTGTCACGCCCTCCGTGGCGGCGCGGACCTGGCCCTTGGTCGCTGCGACGAGCAACGCGATGACAGCGAGCAAGGAACCGAGCACGCCAGTGACCGAGATGGCGATCTCACCAGCGTCGTTCCACCAGCCGAACACCTCGCCGGCCAAGGCGGTGAAGAAGATGACCCAGGAGATGCCGGCACCCCACCAGCAGATGCGTTCGACATCGTCCAGGTCCATGAGCTCGGATTCGCGTTCAGGGGACATCAAGGTTGCCCATCGGCTGGCAGCTTATGAGCAGGCGTTCGGGCCCAGGGCGGAAGTACGCGCTGGCTACGTAGTGGTGGCGAACGTCGTCCCTCCGAACGAACCTATCGCGCCTTGCTCGCGCCACAGGCGCGAGCTCTTGCCGCCCGTGGCTGCGGGCCGCAAGCCTTTAGCCATCGGGACAACTGGCCCCACCGATGGCCGACGAGCTCCGCGAGGACGAGGTCCGCTCGACCAGCGGGTTCGAGATCCCCCGGGTGACGGGGCCCGACGATGTGGACACCGACGAGCGCTACGCTCAAGCGCTTGGCTACCCCGGTCAGCCCCCGTTCACGCGCGGCGTGTACGCGTCCATGTACCGCGGCCGGCTGTGGACCATGCGCCAGTACGCGGGGTTCGGCTCAGCCAAGGAGACCAACGAGCGGTTCCGCTACCTCCTCGACCAGGGGGTCACGGGCTTGTCCACAGCCTTCGACCTGCCCACCCAGATCGGGTACGACTCGGACGCAGCCATCGCCCAGGGCGAGGTCGGCAAGGTGGGTGTGGCCATCGACTCCATCGAGGACATGGAGCTCCTCTTCGATCAGATCCCCCTCGACCAAGTGACCACGAGCATGACCATCAACGCGCCCGCCGCGGTCCTTCTTGCGATGTACATCGTCACAGCCGAGCGCCAGGGGGTCGAGCCGGCCCAGCTCGGGGGCACGGTACAGAACGACATCCTCAAGGAGTACATCGCGCGCGGCACCTACATCTTCCCGCCGGAGCCCAGCATGCGGCTCACGGCCGATCTCATCGAGCACTGCGGCGAGCACGTGCCGCGGTGGAACACCATCAGCATCAGCGGCTACCACATCCGCGAGGCCGGGGCCACGGCGGCCCAGGAGCTCGCCTTCACCCTGGCCAACGGGCGCGCCTACGCGCAAGCCGTGGTCGACCGCGGCTTGGACGTGGACGCCTTCGCGCCCCGCCTCTCGTTCTTCTTCAACGCACACTCGGACCTGCTCGAGGAGGTCGCCAAGTTCCGGGCCGCGCGCCGGATGTGGGCTGGCATCATGCGCGAGGAGTTCGGCGCCCAGGATCCCAAGTCCATGCGGCTGAGGTTCCACACGCAGACAGCCGGGTCCACGCTGACCGCCCAGCAGCCCCTCAACAACGTCGTTCGCACCACGGTGGAAGCGCTGGCTGCCGTGCTCGGCGGGACCCAATCCCTGCACACCAACGGCTACGACGAGGCCCTGGGCCTGCCCACCGAGAAGGCCGCCCGGGTCGCGCTGCGCACCCAGCAGATCCTGGCCGAGGAAGCCGGCGTGGCCCACACCATCGACCCCTTCGCCGGCGCCTACCACGTCGAGTGGCTCACCGACAAACTCGAAGAGGAAGCCCAGGCCTACCTGGACGAGATCGACCGGATGGGCGGCATGCTCGCGGCCATCGAGCGTGGCTGGGTGCAAGCCGAGATCCAGGAAGCGGCCTGGAAGCACCAGCGGGCCGTCGAGGGGGAGACCAGGCTCATCGTGGGCGTCAACGCCTTCGAGGGTGAGGATGAGCGCGAGGAGGTGCTCAAGATCCCGGACGAGCTCGAGGAGGAGCAGATCGCCCGGATCGAGGCGCTGCGCACCAGCCGCGACCAGGCCGCCACCGACGAAGCGCTGGCCCAGCTGGCCGGCGGGGCCGATGGGGATGCCAACTTGATCCCGCTGATCATCGAGGCCGTGCGGGCCAGTGCCACCACGGGGGAGATCTGCAACACACTGCGTGAGGTTTGGGGCGAGTACCACGATCCCAGCGCGGGTCTCTGAGCGGTGAGGGATACAACGCGGAGACACGGAGCGAACGGAGACCAAATCGCCAGATTCGAGAGGAGCGCGCGTCCGCGCAAAAGACGATGGCCTTCATCGAACGGAGCGGCAGACGGCAGAGAGGCGATCTATAGGGGCCCCGGAACTGTCATACTCATTCTAACTCAGTCCATCCGAAGCTCGACGCCGGCCCACTCATCTCTTGGTCTTCCTCCAGTCTCCCTCCCCTTCCCGTCCTTCCACACCCTCCTCCTGTCTCCGTTCCCTCCGTGTCTCCGTGCCTCCGTGTTGATGGGTCTTACGTGCCGGCCAGCTCGTCCAGCACGTTCCCCGTCAGCTCGAACTGGACCGCCACGTTGCCGTAGTTGACCACGCGCAGGGTCCAGGTCCCGTGCCCGATGGCCTCAACGTTCGGCGCGAAGAGGGCCAAGCCTTCGTCGTCCTCAGGGGTGACGCTCCGGGCGACCACCACCCCGTCGGGGCCGATCAGCTCCAGGTCGATGTCCGCGATGCCCGCCCCCGTGGCGCGCTCAAGGTCCACGATGATGCCCGCGTGCCCGGGCCGGAGATCCACCGGGAAGGAGGCTGCCGTCGTGCCCTCCTGCGGGCCCGTCGCATACGCGCTTCCGGCCAAGGTCCCGTCGTGCTGGATGGGGGTGCCGGGCGTCCAGCCTGGGAGCGTGACGGGCTCGACGTCCATGTCCACACGGCTGGGGGCCTCGGCTCCGTCGACCAGGATGATCAGCCGGGAGCCCTCGTCGCCCTGGGCTTGGACCGGAGCGATCTTGACCACGGGTGCATCCCCGGTCCTGTAGACCAAGCCACCGGCTGGCAGCGACAGCTCTCCGGTGATCTCCACCTGGTCGCCTTGCTGGACAACGTCCGGGCCCTGGAGGCTGGCCCAGCCCATGGGGGCTTGCTCGGTCCCCAAGTAGACCACGAACTCGGGGAAGCCCTGGTCCTGGGGCCCGGTGGTCGCCACCGTGGTCTCCGCCGTGTAGTAGAACGTCAGGGTCGCGTTGGTGACCCTCGCTGGGCTCGAGAGCGCGGGCCCCGTCCACGTGGGCTGCTCGGCGCCCTCAGCCCAAGCGGTGTAAAAGCTCCCCACCGGGACCCCCTCGGCCTCCTGGTCCGTGGGCGCATCGCCTCTCAGCCGGGTGTCTGCGTCGAGGTAGAGGGTCTCCGGGAGCTCGAAGCGCTCTGTCGCGCTCTGTGAGCCTGGGGATCGGCTGTTGGGCTCCTCGGTGGCCAGACAGCCGGCGGCCAGCAAGAGGCAGCAGGCGAGCAGCGCGCTCGAACGCATCGGGCAGACCAGGAGGCGCCAGCTTATCAGGGTGACCCTGCTCAGGGGTGAGGCTGCTCAGGGGCGACGCCCGAGGGAGGAGAACAAGATGTGCGCCCGCCTACCCGGGGTGAGCCGGCCCACACGCTCTGCACCTGCTCGTCCGGCGGTGAGCTTGGCCAGAGGCTCCAGGGCCGCGTCGACCTTGAGCATCTGATCGTCCTCGAAGGATGGGAGCTCGGGCTCGGTCCCAGCTTCGTCAGCTCCATCGATCAAGACCCGCAAGGTGTCGGTATCGACCATGCCGGTAAGCAGCTGCTCGCACTCCTCGGGACCGAGCTCGTCGAGCTGGGCACGAAGGGCACGCGCCGTCTCGGGGGGAGCTTGCTCCCATGCGATCCCCAGCAGCGCATCCACTGCGTCGCGGAGGAGGACTTCATCGTGCTCGGGGGGATCCATGGTGCTCACCGCCGTGTCTCCTTGATGCGTTCAGCCTGATAAAGGTCACCCACGCGGCAACTTGACCATCTCCCCCTCACCACAACGTCACAACGGACACGAACATCTCCCGAGGACCATGGGGACCGCTTCGATCGTCCCCTTCTGGCCCGTTGTGTCCTTTGTGCCCTTGTGGTGAGCTTTCCGGTGTGGTGAGCTTGCTCGGCGTGGTGATCGTTCCGAGGCGAGCCGCAAGGCCCTTCTTGCCCGCGGCCTTGCAGGCACCATGCAGGTCCGAGGGATCGACCACATCGGCATCGCCGTTCCGGACGACGAGGAGGCTCGCGCAGTGCTCGAGGGGGTCTTCGGTTTCGAGCCACCGGTCACCGAGGTCGTCGAGGAGCAGGGTGTGCGCACGCTCATCTACCATGTCGGGGAGACGAAGGTCGAGCTCCTGCTCCCCCTGGAGGGAACCGGACCCATCGCCAAGCACCTGGACAAGCGAGGCCCGGGCCTGCACCACATCGCCTTCGAGGTCCACGACCTGGAGGTAGCCATGGATCACGCCGAGGGCCAGGGGCTCGAGCTGGTCGACACCGAGCCGCGAAGCGGGGTCGAAGGCTCGCGCATCGCCTTCCTGCACCCCAAGGGCACCTTCGGGACCCTGGTTGAGCTGGTGGAGTTCCCCGACGACCCGGGAGCCGTCGGCGGGCCGTGAACCGGGCTACGCGTAGCGCTTGGCTCGCTGCTTGAGCGCCTCGACGCAGTCGTAGGGCACCGCCAGGTCCCCACGCCCGGTGCCCAACTGGATCTCCGGCCGGTTCTCGCCGTGGAAATCCGAGCCCCCGGTCTTGACGAGCCCGCGGGCCTCGGCGATCTGGGTGAACGCTCGCACGTGCTCAGCATCGTGCGCGCTGTAGTAGACCTCCAGACCGTCGAGGCCTCGAGGGGTGAGCGCGTCGAGCACCGGCATCAGTTGGGCGGGATGGATCAAACATGGATGGGCGAGCACGGCGACCCCGCCAGCGGCGTGGATCGCCTCGATGGCCTCGGCAGGGTCGAGGCGTCGCTTGGGCACGTAGCCCGGTTGGCCACGGCCGATGAGCTCGTCGAAGGCTTCGCCCACGCTACCAGCGTGCCCTGCTGCCACCAGGGCTTGGGCGATGTGCGGCCGCCCGATCGCCGTGCCACCCGCGATGGCCTCCACGGCCTCGCGCTCGAGGGGAACGTCGGCCTCGTCGAGGGCCTCGAGCATCTCCGGCAGCCGCTCAGCTCGATAGGCGCGGGCTTGCTGGATCAGCTCGGTGAGGGGTCGCGAGGCTGGATCGATCAGGTAGCCCAGGATGTCCACGCGGGCCTGTGCCGCGGTCACGGAGAGCTCGATGGCCGGCAGGGTCTCGACACCGAGCTCTGAACCGGCGTCGATGAACTCAGGCACGCCTGCCACGGTATCGTGGTCTGTTAGCGCCACCGCGGCCAGACCCGCCTGGGCTGCGAGCTCGACGATCTCGCGAGGCGTGCAGGTACCGTCACTGTAGGTGGAGTGCGACTGGAGGTCGACGAGGCGGGACACACTCGGGGCATGACGGGCCTCGCCTTTTTATCCATCTGCCGGCTACGGCGGTCCACGTGTCGCTGAAGGTCCGGATCCTCATGCACATGCCGGCGCTGGTCGGCTACACCATCGGAGCCCTGCTTTTCGCAGGAGCCACAGCCCTGGCGTGGCCGTTCGTGGCCTGGTGGTGGCCCTTGCTCGACGGCCTCCCGGTCGTAGCCTTCGGAGCCGCCTTCGGCGCCCTGGCGTTCGCAAGCTACCTGGTCTGGGGCCTATCCCTGTTGCTCATCATCGTGGTCGTTCGCGTGCTCACGCGTCTCTCCGTGCCAGCAGGCACGCATCCTCTGCGCTCTTGGGCCACGACCCGGTTCTTCGTCTACAATCTCCTCGTGATGGTGGCCCGGTACTTCTTCCTCTGGATGACGCGTGCCACCCAGATCAACGTCGCCTTCTACCGGGGCATGGGTGCTGACATCGGGCGCAGCGTGATCATGAACTCGACCCACGTCTACGACCTCAACCAGCTCACCATCGGGGACCACGCCACCATCGGGGGCTCCTCGGTGATCATGGCGCACATGGGCCAAGGCGACGACATGTACATCGCGCCCATCGAGATCGGCGAGAACGCCAGCATCGGCGAGGCGGCCATCATCTTCCCTGGCGCCAAGATCGGCGCCGGCGCCGTGATCGGAGCTGGCTCGGTGGTCCCTAGGGACACCATCATCCCGCCAGGGACCAAGTGGAGCGGCGTGCCAGCCACCCGCGTCGGTGACCAGCGGTCAGTCTGAAGGGCGATGGACGTCTTCACCCCCTGACCATGCTCGTCGGCCTGCTCTCGGACACGCACGACAACGAGGAGCGCACGCGCGCGGCTCTCTCCCTGCTCCAAGAGGCTGGCGTCCAGCACCTGCTGCACGCCGGGGATCTGGCCACAGGACGCCTGGTCCCCCTGCTGGCGGGCTGGATGGTTCACCTGGCCGAGGGCAACGTGGACGACGCCTCGGGCATCCAGGAAGCGGTCACCGCGAGCGGGGCCGAAATCCGCTACGCCCGGGTCCACGAGCTTGAGCTGGGCGCCAAGCGCGTTGGCTTGATCCATGGGGACGATGGGCGCAGGCTGGAGGGGATGATCAACAGCGGAGCTTTCGATCTCGTGGTCCACGGGCACACGCATACGTTCCGGGACGAGCGCGTGGGGTCGACGCGCGTGGTCAACCCAGGCGCGGTGCACCGGGCCAGCCCCCCGAGCGTGTGCACATACGATCCTGGCACGGACGTGCTCGAGCGGCTCGAGTTGTGAAATCACCGGCGAGGCTCAGGGCTGAACTCTTGGGCGAGCGCGCCCTCCAAAGCCGTGGCCACGGTGTTGAGCAGCTCACCGATGCTCAGCTCCTCCTCGTAGAGGAAGACGAGGTGGTGGTCGGGTTCGAGGCGGCAGAAGACCAGGGAACGGTTCTCGGAGGCGAGCACCGCGCAACCGTGGCGAGCGGTCTCTGGGTCGCGGACCGCGAGCGCGTCGATCGCGCCGGCCATGCCCGCCAGCACGCCCAGATCCACCGAAGGCTCGCCGATGGAGACCACGGCCTCACCACCTGCGTCCATGAGCGCGGCGTAGTCCGAACGTGTGGTCTGGACGACCTCCTGGAGGATGCGCGCAAGGGGGTCCAGGCGGCTCAGCGGGAACACCTCATCCCTGGGAACTCGCCGGGCATGTGTCAAGTAGAGGGCGAAACCCACGCTGGATGGAGACAAGCATCCCTTGCAGCGGGCCGATGCTTCAAGTTCAAAGGCACAGGGTGCATTGGCCATCTCATGCCCGCATGGCTCGACCGGTTGGAGGCCAGCCAGGACGAGGGCCTGGCGTCGCTCAAGGAGCTTTTGAGCATCCCGAGCGTGAGCACAGACCCGGGACACCGGGAAGATTGCCGCAAGGCGGCCGAATGGTTGGTCGATCGCCTGCAGGCCCTGGGCTTCCAAGGCGGGCTCGAGGTCGTGGACGACGGCCTCCCGCTCATCCACATGGAGCTCGAGCTGGACCCGGAGGCCGACTGGGTCTGCCTGTACGGCCACTACGATGTGCAGCCGCCTGATCCCCTGGATGCCTGGACCACGCCACCCTTCGAACCCACGGTCTACGACGGCGATCGGATCCGGGCTCGCGGGGCCACCGACGACAAGGGCCAGCTCTTCGCCAACCTGCGCGCCATCGAGGCCCACGTGGCTGCCGGCACGCTCGAGGTCAACTTGCGCGTGCTCATCGAGGGGGAAGAGGAGGTGGGGGGCCACAGCCTGCCCCGCTACATCCAGGAGAACCGGGACGCGCTGGCCAGCGACGTGGTCATCGTCTCGGATACCCACCTGTGGGATGCCCAGACCCCGTCCATCGTGCACGGCATGCGCGGCATCGTCACCATGGAGGCCACGGTCCACGGGCCGGATCGCGACCTCCATTCCGGCCAGTTCGGCGGGATCGTGATGAACCCCGCAGAAGCCCTCGCACGCGCCGTCGGTGGGCTCAAGGACGGGGACCTGCACGTCACCGTTCCCGGGTTCTACGATGACGTGCGCGAGCTCGATGACGCTCAACGCAGCTTGATGGATGCCGTCCCGTTCAGCGCGGAGGCCTTCCTGGCAGGCACGGGCGTGGAGGTGCCCATGGGTGAGGCCGGCTACACACCCCAGGAGCAGCTGTGGGCCAGGCCGAGCCTGGAGGTCAACGGGCTCACCGGCGGGTACGCTGGCGACGGCTTCAAGACCGTGCTGCCCGCCTCCGCCACGGTCAAACTCAGCGTGCGAACCGTGCCCGACCAGAACCCCGACGCCATCGGGCAAGCGGTGCTCGATCATCTCGAAGGCTTGCTGCCCACTGGCGTGCGCCTGGAAGGCGAGGTGCTCCAAGCAGCGCCGGCCTGGTACGCCTCCCCGGACCACCCGGTGCTCGAGATCGCTGGCGGATGCCTCACCGAGGCCTTCGGGAACGAGACCCTCTACATCCGGGAGGGGGCCACGATCCCGGTGATCCCGACCCTGGAGAGCCTGGGGCCCGTGGTGCTCATGGGGTACGGCATGACCGATGAGCGTCTCCACGCCCCGGACGAGTTCTTCCGCCTGGAGCACTTCTGGAAGGGGAGCGAAGCCTTCGGCCGGGTGCTGGAACGCTTCGGGGAGCGGTGAGGGAGGGCGTGGAGGCACCGAGACAACCGTCTAACACGGAGGCACGTAGCGAACGGAGAACGGAAGGATCCGTGCTGAACTGCTATAATCCTATAATTTTGTCCATCGTGAGCGGGATGACGGACCACATCTCTTTGACCGCCTCGATTATCCCGCCTTTCCGGTCCTTCCACGTCCCCCTTTCCTCCGTTCGCTCCGTGTCTCCGTGCCTCCGTGTTGAACGTCTCGCGGCACTCTGCCCTTCGTTTCAACAGATTGACCAATCAAGCTTTTATACCCCCACCCGTCGGGTGGCTTGGAGAGATCCCCCATGCAGAGGAGATACATCGCGTTGGGCGCCATCGCACTGCTGATCGGCGCGCTTGCCCCCATGGCTGTTAACGCATCAGAGTACGACCGCATCGGCGCCGTGGCCACCGGCGTCTACTTCGTCGAGGCGGACGACGACCGGTTCCGGATCGAGGCCGAGGAAGCCACCGAGGCCCTGGTCTACGATCTGGACGGTGAGCTCGTGGTCGCCCGCTCCATCGGTGCCGGCGATTCCCACGACTTCATCCTCGACGGCGGCAGCGCCATCGTCGCGCTCTTCGCCGGCGAGGCCGTGGTCTCGGCCACAGGCGACGGCGACGTCACCGAGCTCGACACCGACGAACGCCGCATCAAGCTCGTCGAGGAAGACGGCGACGCCGTGGACACCACGGTCACCATCGACCTCCCAGAGCGCCTGGTCGGCGTCTCGGGCGCCATCGACGGTGCGGCTGAGAACCTGCTCATCGTGGGCTCCAGCGACTCCGGCACGGTCTTCCGCGCCAGCGATTCCGGCGTCGAAGCCGCGGCTGCCGAGGAGGCCGCCGAGGCGCTTGCCGACGGCGTGCTCGACGTCAGCATCCAAGCCGACGCCCTGGACGGCGCCGTCTACGTCACCCTGCTCACGCCCATCCTGCCCGAGGACATCGATGAGGCCGACGAGGAGATCGAGGCCGAGGAGCCCGAGCTCAAGGCCATGAACATCACCGAGGCTGACTACGTGCCCCTGCGCTTCCATGCGCCCAACGGGGCCGTCGTGACCTTCGATATCCACGAGGGCTACATGCTAGACGCCAGCCTCTTCGCCAGCAACGGGACCCAAGTGGAGTACCTCCACCTCGGCGCACCCCTCGAGGACTCGCGCAACTACTGCCACAGCCTTGAGGATTGCACGCCCTGGGACTACCGGTACCACAACCACGTGGAGCCCCAGGAGATCGCGCTCGAGCTCGAGCCCGACACCTACATCCTCTTCGTGCGCGCCGGCCACGTCGACGGCGCGCTGACCATCGCCGACGCCGACGGCGAGAACCTCCTCGACGACGCCGAGGTCCTCGAGCTCGACGCCCTCGAGGTCCACGAGGACAGCGAGATCGAGCTCGAGACGCCGCTGTTGGACCTGTGGCATGACAGCTACGATGTCGACGCGTTCGAGAGCCTCCACGTGGGCTTCGGCAACGACACCGCCTACGAGTACAACGCCCTGGTCAACGCCTTCGGTGTGCGCGCCGGCAGCGACGAGCACTACGACCCCAGCGTGCTCTCCAGCGGCCTGGTCACCATCGACTTCGACGGCATGACCGAGAACGCCTTCCACCAGGAAGGCCTCCACCTGGTCACCATCGTCGAGTGACCCGCCAGGCCACCGGCGGCCCCGGGCTAAGGCCCCGGGCCGCCCTCTCCTCTGCCACGGGCTCCCTGGGCCCGTCTCTCCCTCCTCATCCTCTCTCGTCCCTCGTTCGATTCTGAAAGGTTAAGTGGCCCGCCCGACTCGGGGGACCCATGAAGGCGATGTGGTTGGCCCTCATCCTCGTGACCACTGGCCTGGCGGGCTGTGCCACGCCAGCAGAGCCGGATGAGACGAACGATGGGACGAACGAGACCAGCGAGCTCGACTGTGCACCCCCCGAGACAGCCCCCGAGGGCGTCACGGAGGAGCTGGATGGCCCCGTGGCCGTGATGGACACGAACCACGGCACCATCGTGCTCCTGCTCCACTGCGAGCAGACCCCACAGACCGTCCAGAACTTCGGTCACCTGGCCGAGGATGGTTTCTACGACGAGGTGAAGTTCCACCGCGTCATCGGCCCCGGCGGCAGCTTCCCCAACGGGTTCATGATCCAGGCCGGCGACCCGTTGACCAAGAACGACAGCGCCGAGGAACGCTGGGGAAGCGGCGGGCCCGGCTACACGATCCTGGACGAGTTCGCCTGCGAGGACGGGACCACCACGAACGAGTGGAGCGGGTACCGCGAGGCCAGCGACCAGTGCGACGACCACGGTGGGTTCGCGCTCAGCCACGACGAGGCAGGCGTGCTCTCCATGGCCAACACCGGCCAAGCCCGCACCGGTGGGAGCCAGTGGTTCATCACGCTGGATGCCACCCCCCACCTGGACGGCACGCACGCTGTCTTCGGCAAGGTGGTCGATGGGATGGACGTGGTGCGGGAGATCGGTGACGTCGAGACCGACGGCCAGGATCGGCCCGTCGAGCCCGTGATCATCGAGTCGCTGACCATCGAGGGCGAGCTGCCGGGTGTCGAGCTGGAGACCTTCCCCCGCTGAGCGTGGGGCTCAGGGGTCCCGGGGGACCTCGCCGATGACCACGACGGTGCCGTCCCCCTTGTTCACGAGGTCGCGCATGACCACGCGGCCTAGCTCGCTGGTCCGATCGGCGTGCGTGCCATCGCACGGGAGGGTGCACACCCCGTCGATCTCCACGACCTCGATGGATCCGTCTGGCCCAGGGATCCGCTCGCCCTGCTCGAAGGGTTGCTCCTCCACGGCGTGGCTCGTGGCATCCCGGGGCACGTAGCTCCTGGAGACCTGGCGGTCCTGCTCGATCCACGCGTTGACGTGCTCGAGCCATGCAGCCAGCTCGTTGGGATCCAGCTGCCACGTGCGCAGATCAAGCCGGAAGCGGCCCCCGCCCTTGACCTCCGGGTCCGCGGCCAGCGGTGGCCCGTCGGTGCCCATGGCGGCCAGGAGCAGGTGCATGGCGGTGTGGCAGCGGGAGTCCAGCTCGCGGCGATCCTGGTCGAGGTGACACTGGAGCTGCGCCCCCACGCTCGGTGCATCGCCATCGATGCGGTACCAGACGCGCCGTCCCCGCCAGAACGCAGTCGTGAGCACGTGCTTGTCCCCGCCCTGGACCCACACCGTGCCCTGGTCGGCGCGCTGGGGGTGCCGGTAGCCACGGCTCTTCGGCCGGAACAACGCGCGGTCCACCCGGAAGGCCGACCCGGAGCGCTCCACCACCTCGGCTAGGCACGTCTTGCGCCGGGGCTCGGTGAGCCACAGGTGCTCGCTGGCAGGCAGGGCAGCCACGCTGCTCCACACGCGTGGGCGGCTTCAAGCTTCTGGACCAGCACACGCGCCCCCCGATCCCGGACCCGCAGTCGCCGGGTGCCTTGCCACCCTCCGCGCTTATATAGGACCTCTGCAATGCCCGGCCACCTTCCCGGGCCTATAGGCCCGCAGATCGGTGACTTCCATGGTTGAGAACCTACACGTGATCGGCCCCGTCGTGGCCTTCGTGGGGGGCTTGCTTGCGCTGCTCTTCGCGTTCCACCTCATCCGCCGCCTGATGAAGATGGAGACGGGCACCCCAGAGATGCAAGAGATCTCGCAGGCCACCTACGACGGTGCCATGGCCTTCCTGAACCGCCAGTACAGAGCCATCGCGATCTTCGTGGTCGTGGTCGCTGTCGCGTTCCTCGCGGCAGGGCTCGTGACCGACGAGATCTCCCCATGGACGGCTGTGGCCTTCGTCACCGGAGCCCTGTGCTCGGCGGCTGCCGGCTACATCGGCATGGGCACGGCCACGCGCGCCAACGTGCGCACCGCGCAAGCCGCCCGCACCAGCATGGGCGGGGGCCTGCGCGCAGCCTTCTCCTCGGGAGCCGTCATGGGCCTGGCCGTCGTCGGCCTCGGGCTCATCGGCCTCTCCATCACGCTCGGCTGGCTCTTCGCCCTCAACGGCACAAGCGCAGCACCCGAGTTCCGCAGCTCGCTGGACATCCTGGCCGGGTTCGGCTTCGGTGCCAGTGCGATCGCGCTCTTCGCCCGCGTGGGCGGCGGCATCTTCACCAAAGCCGCCGACGTCGGCGCTGATCTCGTCGGCAAGGTGGAGGCAGGCATCCCGGAGGATGACCCCCGCAACCCCGCCGTCATCGCGGACAACGTCGGTGACAACGTCGGCGACGTCGCCGGCATGGGCGCGGATCTCTACGAGTCCTACGTCAACTCCATCATCGCCAGCATGGTGCTCGCGCTCACCGCAGCGCTCACCCTGGCCTCGCCCACCCTGGAGAACCTGGTGACCTGGATCATGGTGCCGCTCATCCTGGCTGCCGTGGGCATCGTGGCCAGCATCATCGGCACCTTCTTCGTGCGCACCGGCGAGGACGTCAGCGCTCATGACTGCCACCGCGCCTTCAACCGCGGCCTCATGGTCTCCAGCGTGCTCGTGGCCCTCTTCGGCTTCGCCACGGTCCACTACCTGGTCGGCTCGGAGAACTACGGCCTCTTCTACGCGCTGATCATCGGGCTGGTCGCGGGGATCCTCATCGGGCTGATCACCGAGTACTACACGAGCTTCGACCACCCGCCGACCCAGAAGATCAGCGAGCAGTCCACCACCGGGTCAGCCACGAACATCATCAGTGGCCTGGCCGTGGGTTTGGAGTCCACCGTGGCTCCGATCCTGGTCATCGGTCTGGCCATCCTCGGCGCCTTCTACGTCGGAGGCAACTTCACCGAGGCCACCCAGGGCGCAGGCCTGCTCGGCATCGGCCTGGCCGCCGTGGGCATGCTCTCCACGCTCGGCTTCAGCCTGGCCGTGGACGCCTACGGCCCCGTGGCCGACAACGCCGGCGGCATCGTCGAGATGACCGGCCTGGGCGACGACATCCGCGAGCGCACCGACACGCTGGACAGCGTCGGCAACACCACCGCGGCCATCGGCAAGGGCTTCGCCATCGGTTCGGCCGCGCTCACCGCGCTCGCCCTGCTCAGCGCCTACACCACCGCCATCCAACCCGAGGGCTTCGCCGGGGAGATCAGCATCAACGTCGCCGACCCCACGATCCTCGTGGGCCTCTTCATCGGTGCCATGCTCCCGTTCCTGATCAGCGCGCGCACCATGGAAGCCGTGGGGCGCGCCGCTGGTGACATGATCGACGAGGTTCGGCGCCAGTTCGCTGAGACCCCGGAGATCCTGGACGAGGACAGCGGCGTCAAGCCCGACTACAAGCGCTGCGTGGCCATCTCCACGGACTCCGCGCTGCGAGAGATGATCGCACCCAGCCTCATCGCCATCCTGGCCCCGATCGCCGTGGGCCTACTGCTACCACCGGAGGCGCTTGGAGGCCTGCTGGTGGGCGCTGTGGCCAGCGGTTTCCTCATGGCTGTGTTCCTGGCCAACGCTGGGGGCGCCTGGGACAACGCCAAGAAGTACATCGAGAAGGGGAACCACGGTGGCAAGGGCTCAGAGGCCCACAAGGCCGCCGTCGTCGGTGATACCGTCGGTGACCCGTGCAAGGACACCAGTGGACCGTCCCTCAACATCCTTATCAAGTTGATGAGCGTGGTCTCACTCGTGTTCGCCCCCCTGTTCGTGGAGATCACCCTCCTGACCGGTGTCTGACCATGTACTGGCTCGCTGAGATCGAGGACACGGTGCGCATCCCGCCCGACGAGCTCCACCGCGACCCAGACCAGGTCGTCAAGGAGCTCGTGTGGAAGACGTTCGAGGGCCGCCTCTCCAAGGAGCGCGGCTTCCTCGTGCTGGCCACGGATGTCAACCGGGAAGGCCCCGGGCGCGTGATCCACGGCGACGGAGGCGTCTACCAGCGGGTCAAGTTCAAGGCGCTCACGTTCAAGCCGGACGTCGGTGAGCTCGTCGAGGGCACGATCTGCGAGGTCGCCGAGTTCGGCGCGTTCCTACGGTTCGGGCCCCTGGACGGCCTGCTCCACATGAGCCAGATCCTCAACGACTTCCTCAACGTCGACCTGGGCAACCAGCGCCTGGTGGGCAAGGAGAGCGGCCGCACGCTTGGCTTGGGCGACAAGGTCCGGGCCCGGCTTGTGACCGTGAGCCTCAACGAGGTTAGCCCGCGAGAGTCCCGCATCGGTCTCACCATGCGCCAGGACGGTCTCGGCAAGTTCGAGTGGCTCGAGGAGGACATCGGGGTCCCCATCGACACCGCCGTCGGCGCCACGGAGATCGAGAAGGAGCTCCAACGCAAGGCGCAGTCCGGCGACGATGACGACGAGGACGCCGCTGAAGAGGAACAGGAGGCCGAAGCGTGAGCAAAGAGCTCGCGTGCCGCCAGTGCCACACCATCACCAACAGTGAGGAGTGCCCGGCCTGCCAGAGCACGGATCTGTCCAAGGACTACCTGGGCTACGTGATCATCCTCGACCACGAGCAGTCCATGATCGCCCAGAAGATGGGCATCGAAACGCCCGGGAAGTACGCGCTGAAGGTGCGCTGATGTGTGAGGGGGCTTGTTGATGTACATCCTCCCCGACTCGCTGCGAACCGCTCTCAAGGAGCCTTTCGGGCCAGTGATCTCGGGGGAGTTCACCGACGCGCTCGGGGAGGGCCCCATCGCCACCGTAGGCGACGTGGTCACACGTGATGCCCTGGAGGCCGACGTGCTGCCCGAGGTCATGATCATCGACGGCAAGACCAAGCGGACCGAGCAAGCCGACCCCCTGGACCTGCCCGATCAACTTCACCGCGTGCCTGTCGAGAACCCGGCAGCACGCATCACCGATGCGCTCTGGCAAGCCGTGGCCACGGCGTATGCCAACGCATCCTGCACGCTCATCGAAGTGGACGGCGAGGAGGATCTAGCCACCTTGCCAGCCATCGTCCACGCTCCCGAAGGCGCCAACGTCGTGTACGGTCAGCCGGACGAGGGAGCCGTGGTCGTCACCGTCGATCAGATCACCCGAGAGCGGGCCCTCGACGTGCTCGCTCAGATGGAGGTCGTCTGAGATGCAAATGGAAACCAAGAACAAGCGTGAGAACCCGCTGCTCAAGCGGGTAGAGCTCGAGTTCGTCCTCCACCACCCTGGAGAGACCACGCCCACCCGGGACGCGGTCCGCGGTGTCGTGGCAGACGCGCTCGGAGGGAGCAAGGACAACGTGATCGTGGACCGTCTCAACACGGAGTACGGCCGCTCCAGCACCAAGGGGTACGCCAAGCTCTACGAGACCAAGGAGGCCGCGCTCGAGACCGAGCCCAAGCACCTCTTGGCCCGCAACGGCCTGATCACCGAGGAGGCCTGAGGATGAACAAGCGAGAGCTCTACGAGATCGATGGCGACGAGCTGGTTCGCAAGCGCAAGGCCTGCCCCAAGTGCGGGCCCGGCGTCTTCATGGCCGAGCACCCGAACCGGACCGCGTGCGGTGCCTGTGGCTACACGGAGTTCCAAGAGTCATCTGAGGACGATTCGGAGGAGTAGAGAAATCGCGGGCCGGCGGCCACGCGGCAGCGGACGAAGCACTGACGCGGGACCGCTAGGGCCCGGCGGCTCAGAGAACGCCCTGAGCCTCTGGTGATGAATGGGCTCTAGGCGAACTCGATGTTCTTCGCGCGCGGGCCGCGAGGTGCCTGTTCGATATCGAACGTGACCTGCTGACCCTCTTGGGGTTCTTCCCCGCCGAGGTCATCGACATGGAAGAAGATGTCGTCGTCTGCGTCGTCTGTCTCGATGAAACCGTAGCCCTTCCGATCATGGAAGAACCTGACCGTACCGGAGGCCATGGCCCTACAGAGCTCTGACCACTACTTAACCCCTCGGCAAAACTTCGCTGTAGGACCTCGGCGGCCGCGCCCGGTCGCGTGTGGAGCGCATAAACTCAAGAGCGGGGTCCCCTTGGGGGGCTGATGCATTGGGCAGACGTCCTGGCCCGGGAGCTCCTCGAGCAAGCCTCGACCCACACGCTGGCCACGGGGATCACCCCGTCGGGACCGATCCATGTGGGCAACCTGCGCGAGGTGGCGACCACCGAGGCCGTGCACCGCTCTCTAGAGGATCTCGGAGGCAACTCGACCCTGCTCTACATCGGGGACACCTACGACCCGCTGCGCAAGGTCTCCCCGTTCCTCGAGGACCCGGCGGTCAACACGGCGGGCATCGACTACGAGGCCCACGTCGGCCAGCCCCTCTCCGCGATCCCCTGCCCCTGCAGCGAGCATGAGAGCTACGCCCACCACTTCCTCGAGCCATTCCTGGGCGCGCTAGAGGACCTGGGCATCCGGCCTGAGGTCAAGCTGGCCCACGAGCTCTACGAGGGCGGAGCCTATGCCGAAAGCATCGAGAAGGCCATGGCCAGCGCCGAGCTCATCCGGGGGATCCTGACCGAGGTCTCCGGGCGCGATCTCGAACCGACATGGATCCCGCTCAACGTGCGCTGCCAAGCCTGCGGCTCCATCTCAGCCACGACGCCAGTGCTCTACGAGTACCCGGAGGTGGAGTACATGTGCGCGTGTGGTCACGAGGGCAGCGTGGATATCCGGGAGCCTGGCATCGGCAAGCTCGCCTGGCGCGTGGACTGGCCGGCCCGCTGGTCGTTCCTGGGTGTCACGTTCGAGGCCTTCGGCAAGGACCACGCCGCCAGCGGCGGCAGCTGGGATACCGCCCAGCCCATCGCTCGCCAGGTCTTCGACCACGAGCCCCCGCACCACACGACCTACGAGTTCATCCACGTCAAGGGCGAAGGCGCCATGCACTCCTCCACAGGCACCGGGATCGCTGCCGAGGACGTGCTCGACGTCACGCCTCCAGAGGCCCTGCGGTTCCTGTTCATGCGCTACCAGCCCGCCAAGCACGTGGAGTTCGACCCAGGCATGGGCATCCTGGACCTGGTGGACGAATACGATCGCACGCTCGTGGACTGGCACGAGCAAGGTGAGAGTCAGGAGATCAACGACGTCGAGCGCGTGCTTTGGCTCAGCCAACCCACCGGCCAGCTACCCGAGCGTCCTGGCCAGAGCGTCCCCATGCGCCACCTGGCCACCCTCGTCCAGCTCTACGACGAGACCGACGCCGTGCTGGCAAGCGTGCGACGCAGCGGGGACCTCGATGAGATCACGAAGGCCGAGGAGGACCTCCTGCGCCTGCGCATAGAGCACACCCGCAACTGGATCGCCTCCTTCGCCCCGGACATGGTGAAGTTCGAGCTCCCCGACGAGGTCCCCCACGGGCTGCTCCAGGACATCCACCGGGAACGCCTGCAAGCCTTCCTGGAAGCCCTGGAGGATGTCCACTGGGACGCAGACAGCGTCCAAAACGCCGTCTACCAAGCCGCCGAGCAGACCGACACAGGCGCGGGCTCCATCTTCAAGGCGGCCTATCTGGCCGTGCTGGGCACCGGCCGAGGCCCGCGTCTGGGCCCGTTCCTGGCCGGCATGGAGCGGGACTGGGTGCTCGAGCGGCTCCGGCAGGCTGTGGCTGGGCCTTCGTGATCCGCGGTATCTGGGGCGGCCGCCAGGGCCGCAACCCAACCGAGGTTCACCGCGACGGGCCACAGAGAACGACGAACAGCGCGGGCGCAAGCGAAGACCCAGCAGCGCCGAAGACAAGGCGATTTCAAGCGCAGAGATTCTCGGATAGCGACATCTCACGCCTCCCTCTCACCCGCCTTGCGTCCTTGGGCCACGGGAAGCGCGCGGCCGGCGTTTCTTGTTTGCCAACTTTTTCTTTGCGCCGGCCGCGGGTCCCTGGTGGCCCGACAAAGAAAAAGCTGGGCGGAAAGGCTTAACCCAAGAGTGCCCTTGCCCGCATCGAGCCACGATGAGTACGACGACCGCGGAAGTCCGACAGCTCCGAGAAGGGCGCTACGTCGTCATCGACGGGGAACCCTGCAAGATCAAATCGATCTCCACCGCCAAGCCCGGTAAGCATGGCAGCGCGAAGGCCAAGATCGAAGCGGTCGGCATCTTCGACGGCTCCAAACGGAACATGAGCGCGCCCGTGACCGAGCGCGTCCAGGTCCCCATGATCGATAAGAAGAGCGCCCAGGTCGTCTCGGTCACAGGCGATGTCATCCAGCTCATGGACATGGCCTCCTACGAGACCTTCGAGCTCAAGATGCCCGCGGACTTCAAGGACGACATCGAGCCAGGCCAAGAGGTCTCCTACCTCGAGGCCATGGGCCGGCGCCTGATCACCCGCGCCTGAGAGGCCCACTTTGGTCTCCCTGAGCGAGGATGTCAAGCGGGTCAACGCCGAGCGCGGTCACCTCTGCGTCGGCATCGACCCCCGCCCGGAGGCCTTCCCGGCCGAGTACGACGAGCCAGCAGGTTTCCAACAGTGGTGCCTGGACCTGGTGGAGGCCACCAGCGAGCACGCGGCGGCCTTCAAGCCGAACCTCGCCTTCTTCCTCCAAATGGGTCCCCCCGGCATCGAGGCCCTGGAAGCCACGGTGGACGCTGCCAAGCGCACTGGAGCGCTCACCCTGCTTGATGCCAAGTTCGCCGACATCGGCTCCACCGCCACCGCGTACGCGCGGTTCGCGCGCGAGGTCGTCGGCGCTGACGCGGTCACGCTCAACCCCTACATGGGCACAGACGTGCTCGATCCCTTCCTCGACGAGGGGCTCGGCGTCTTCGTGCTCGCACGCACGACCAACCCGAGCGCGGTCAAGATCCAGGGCGGCGTAGCTGGGCGCGTCATCCAGCTCTTCGCTGTGCGTGGTGCTGGCTTCGTGGCTCCCGGCAACGACCCAGAAGTGGTGCGCGGTGTCCGGCAGAGCGCAGGCGACGCCCCGCTGCTTCTGCCCGGGATCGGCGCCCAGGGTGGCCATGCAGACCTGGCCGCCCAGGCAGCCAGCGGCGGCCCCTTCCTGGTCAACGTCTCCCGGGGCATCAGCCAGGCCGAGGGCAGCTTCCCTGAGGCAGCGGCCAAGGCTGCAGCGGGCTTCGCTGACCAGCTCGGCCCGCCCTGAACTTGCCGGCGCGGCTCATCGCCGGCGCACAAGCGCCGCCACAGCGATCAACACGGCCAGCGCGAGCACCGCGCCCGGGCCGGGCTGTGGGCGCTCCTCGCCCTGCATCGACTCGGCCACGGTCAACACGATGCGCTCGCCCAAGGTCGCGTGCCCGTCCACGCCGCACTGGAGCACGAGCTCGCTCTGACCGCTCTGTTCGAAGGCCTCCTCGATGGCGCTCCAGGGTAGGCGCAGCTCGACGGTCTCGTTGGGTGCCAGGGTCCCGTTCATGCCGTGGTCTGCCAGGGGCGCTGGGGTGCCAGGCGCGAAGGTGAGATTGTGGCTGACCCGGCCTTCGTTGGTGATCTCAAGCACGAGCGTGTGGCCTTCCTCCAGCTCGATCTCGGCAGGGGAGATGCAGAACCGGTCGGCGCCCTCTGGGCAGCCCTCGTCCATGAGCTGCACCTCCAGGGTGCGCAGGACCTCGTCGTCCTCCTGGGCCCCGGTGGAGGGGGCGAACAAGGAGAGGAGGACCAGCAGGCCGAGCAACCCAGCCAGGCAGCGTCGCATACGCGGGTCACCCGCCCGAGGCTGAAAAGCGTTGTGCGATACGCCGCCGCCGAAGGCGGCGACCGGTGCCGTTATGTCTAACACTACTTCCCCGCGGTGCTGGCCCGCGCCGGACACCAGGGGTTCGAGGGCAAGGAGCTGGACCGCAAGGAAGGGTCGGAGGCCCTTTCGAGGACCCAGCGACGAAGCCTGACGCGCTCGGCGCATCGAGCCCCTGGCGTCTCGGCCCTTTGGGGTCGGCGTGGGCGCTGGACGCGCGGCGTCGCGGCCGGCGCGCCAGGCCCGCAGGGCCTAGCGCCGGCGCGGCCGAGCCGGAGGCTCGGCCAGCGTCCGTCGACGGTACGCTGGGGGACCATCGAGGTGCGCACTGGTGTGCGCTGGTTTCCGCGCCTGCCGGCGCGGCCTCCCGCTCCTGGCGGGTCCTAGCGCCCACGCCGACGCGGGCTCAGCCGCCGCGGACAAGTAGTGTTATCAAGGGGCCTCGTGGTCCGGGCACGTTGCGCGTCACCACCGGGAACGTCACCCTGGTCGGCACCGCCCACGTCTCGCCCAAGAGCGTCGAGGAGGTCCGCGACACGATCCGGGAGCTCCAGCCCACCGTCGTGTGCGTCGAGCTCGACGAGCCCCGGCTCCAAGCGCTCCAGGACCCCACAGCGTGGGCCGAGATCCCGGTGCTCGACCTCATCCGTGAGGGCAAGGGACCCCAGCTGCTCGCCCAGGTCTTGCTGGGCTCCTACCAGCGGCGCATCGGTGAGGCCACCGGCGTCCAGCCGGGCGCCGAGCTGCTCGCGGCCGTGGAGGTCGCCGGGGAGATCGGGGCCGAGGTCGTGCTGGCCGACCGCGAGGTGGGCATCACGCTGCGCCGGGCCTTCCAGGCCATGGGGTTCCGGGAGAAGATGCGCATCACGTGGGAGATCCTCAAGGCCAGCGTGGCCATGGAGGACCCCGAGGAGTTCGACCCTGAGGAGATCGACAAGCTGCTCCAGGAGGATGTGCTCACGGCTGCCATGGAGGAGCTGGCGGAGACCGCGCCGTCGGCTAGCCACGTGCTCATCGACGAGCGCGACAGCTACATGAGCACGCGCATCCAGGAGACCGCCGATGAACACGAGGGGCTCGTGGTCGCCGTGCTCGGCGCGGGCCACCTGCGCGGGGTGCAACGCCAGCTCGAGGCCCACGAGCGAGCCGACTTGGATGCGCTGCGTAGCACGAGGTCCACCAAGTTCCCCTGGGGCAAGACCATCGCTTGGGGCATGGCCGTGGCCATCTTGGGCCTGTTCGGCTGGCTCGGCTACCAGGGCTTCGTCTCGGGCGATTTCAGCGACCTCGGCCGGGGGTTCCTCTACTACTTCATCATCAGCGGCATCCCGGCCGCGCTGGGGTGTGCCATCGCCGGCGGGCACATCCTGGCCATCATCGTAGCCTTCCTGGCATCACCGCTGACCAGCCTCAACCCGGCCCTTGCCGCTGGCTGGTTCGCTGGTGCGGTGGAAGCCTGGCGCCGGGAGCCCACCGTGGGCGACGTCGAGGGCCTCTCCAAGATCGAAACCTTCGCGGACATGCGGCGCAACCGGCTCGTGCGCGTGCTCCTCGTAGCAGCCCTCACCAACCTCGGCTCCATGCTGGGCTCGGCCATCGGGTTTGCCAAGCTAGCAGAGGTGGCCCTCAGATGAGACGCGGCTTGAGCTCCATCTTCGACTTCAGCGGTCGAGAGATCCTGGATCTGCTCCTCTCCACCCTCGTGCTGGCCGCCGCGTTCAGCTTCGTGCTCTCCCAGTCCTGCTTCGTGGCACTGTTCAGCCAAGCGTGCACGGGCATCCAGTGGGACACCTTCCTCTGGCCTGCCCTCCCGGTGAGCACGATCCTCGTGCTGGCTGCCTTCGTGCTCCACGAGCTGGCCCACAAGCTCACCGCCCAGTACTACGGGCTCTGGGCAGAGTTCCGAGCCAGCATGCCGGGCCTGCTCATAGCACTGGGCATCAGCGGTGCCCTGGGCGTGGTCGTGGCCGCGCCAGGCGCGGTCATCATCCGCGGGCCAGCCAGCAAGAAGGAAGCCGGCATCATCTCGGTGAACGGGCCGCTGGTGAACCTGGGCTTCGCCGCCATCGCTCTGCCCCTCTGGTTGCTCACCGACCAGTCCGTGGCCTTCGACATCGGGGTGCCCCAGGCGGGCAATTTCTTCCAGCTCGCGCTGCTCATCAACGTCATCCTGGCCGCCTTCAACATGCTGCCCATCAAGCCCTTGGACGGCTCCAAGATCATCCGCTGGAACGTCTTCGCGTTCCTCGGCGTCTGGGTGGCCACGCTGGGGCTGTTCTACCTCGGCTTCCTGGCCTGACGGTCTGACGACGGTTCACCACAACGGCATTACGGCACAACGGCCCACAACGGAACCAGGGAGACGGGCCCAGCCTGTAGAGCGCCCTCCCTGAGCCACACGCGGCCGAGCCTACCTCATCCCGCGTCTTCCCCGTGGTACCCCTCCCCCGCGATCCCCTTGTGCTCCTTGTGGCCTTGTGGTTCAAGGTCGTCCCCCCGACCAGAGAGCACCAGGATCGAGACCGCGATGGCCAGGCCACCGAGCAGCTTGCGCGGCGGGAAGGGCTCGGCGAGCAGCCAGGCCCCCAGGGCAGCGGCCACGAAGACCTCCAGCAGGAGCACCACCGCGCTGGCGGTAGCACCTACGCTGCGCAGGCCATGCAGCCAGAGGGCGAAGGCGCCCACGGTGCACGCGATCCCCGTCCAGGCGATCATGGCCACGGGGACAGCTGCTGTGGGCAGGGGTTCGAGAAGCAGGAAGGGGGAGAGCAGCACGCCGCTGGTCACGAAGGTTGCCAGGGCGAGCGAGGTGGGCGAGTGCCCATCGAGCAAGCTGGCGCGCGTGCCGACGATGTAGAAGCTCCACGTGGCCCCTGCCAGGAAGACGAGCAGGTGGCCGAGTTGGATCGCGCCCTGGCCTGGCTCGTAGATGATCAGCGATGCGCCCACGAGAGCGGCCCCCATGGCCACCCAGGTGCGCCGGGTGGGATCCTCGCCCAGCCACACCCAGGCCACGAGCGCCACGACGACGACGTTGGCGTTGACGAGCAGCCCAGCCGCCCCAGCCGGCGCGGTGGTCTGGCCGACGTACTGCAGCAGGAAGGCCACGGCGTTGACCGCGCCCAGGGCCCAGGGTTCCCAGCGCTGCATGGTCTCCCGGATGAGCCGCCAGGCGAACGGTAGCACGATCAACGCGGCCAGCGCGAAGCGCGCGGCCACGAAGACGCCGGGCCCCATGTGCTCGAGGCCGATCTGGTTGGCTGGGAACGAGCTGCCCCAGAGCACCGCTGCACCCATGGTGGCAAGGATCCCGGTGGTGCGTGCTGGGAGGGGCAACAGCGTGGGATACGGCGGGAGCTTATAACGGCGTGGGAGGGCTGTGAGCCGGCCGCATGGATGCGAGGTGGGGCTACTCGATCGAGGCGCTCACGTCAATCTCGACGGTGGCATCTGCCCCGCTGGACGTTCCACCGCGCGCGTGCCCGGTCCAGGTGTCCTCGAACGCGTCGTACTCAAGGAGGAGCACGTGCGGGCTGTCGCCGGATCGCACGTCGATCTCGTCGCGGCCGCTGCCGGAGCTGTGCCAGAACGTGAGCGTGACCGGCGCGTTCCAGTTGCCGGGCCCGTAGCCCTCGGGGCCGATGCCTGTGGCCTTGTCGGGGACATCGACCTTGGCCGACAAACCCACGTCGTTGGCGCCCTTTGAGATGCGCTCGGGGCCCAGCTGTCGATCCCGTTCGCCGATGGAGACGTCGACGACCAGGTCTGCCCCGCCGGTGACCCGCTTGTTCTCCTTGAGCTCGATGTGCTCCAGGGTGACGGTGACGAAGAGGTTGCCCAGGGGGGCTGCGTCCAGGTAGTCCTCGACGCCGTCGCCGTCGGTGTCCGGGTTGCGCGGGTCCAGCGAGAGGGCGAGCTCGTGGCCATCGTGGAGGCCGTCGTTGTCGCTGTCCGGGGAGCGAGCCGACGGGTTCGAGAAGGTCTCGTAGGAGCGATCACCTAAGTTCACGGTCCAGCCCTGGATCTCCACGCCGTCGGCCAGGTCGTCCCCGATGCCGACGCCGTTGTCGCTGTGAGCATCCGTGGGTTTCGTGCGGATGCTCACGCCGTCGAGCTCCCAGGAGGCCTCACCCAGGAAGCACCCGCTCTGCTCCGGGTGCTCGAGGATGCGCGCCTCGGCGATGGCCGAGGCGAGGCTGCTGCCGGCCTCGGGGCACAGGATGCCGCCATCGAGCAGGCGGTCCCGGTCCGTGTCGATACTCGTGGGGTCGGTGCTCTGCTGGAACTCCTGGAAGTCCGTGAGACCATCACCATCGGTGTCGGCCAGCTCTGGGTCCGAGCTGACCCTGTACTCCTCGGTGGAGAGATCCGGGTAGCGCGCTGTAACGACCCAGCCTTGCTCCTCAGCGTCAGGGTCGAGTCCGTCCCCGTCGTCGTTGGTGACGCACCCGGCCAGCACGGCCGGGAGCAGCAGGGCGAGCACGACGACCCCGGTCCTCACGGGTAGTCCACCTCGAACCAGTTCCCAGGCGGGTCCTCGCGGTAGACCGTCGGGTCCATGGGGACGTTGAAGTTGGCTTTCGCCTCCTGGTTGTGGTAGGTGGCGGTGACGTTGTAGTAGCCCTCGTGGGGATCATCCTCGTCCTCGCCAGCGAGGCTCTCCCAGGGGACGAAGACGTGGGTGCTGGCTTCGTCCTCGATGGGGATCTCTGCTGACCAGACGACGTTTCGGTGGGCGGTGCACTCCTCCCCACCCGAGAGCAGTCGATCGATCGGATCCTGCTCGCACGTCTCCCAGCGGATCTCGAGCACGAGGGTGCCGGAGGAGAAGATGCCGCTGGAGAGTGGCTGGCCCTTGATCGCATCGAAGGCCACGTCGATCCGGGTGCGCTGGTTCTCGTCGTCTGGGAAGGCGCGCACGAGCACCCAGTTCACGACCTTGCTGACCTGGATGCGCTCCTCGGAGACGATGCCGTCGTAGTTGGCTCGTACGGTGTACTGGCCGTTGCGGTCGGCGAACTTGTGGTAGGGGATGTCGATGGATCCGCGGCAGCCATCCATGGGGACATCTCCGAAGATCTCGGAGAACACGATGATCTCGCCTTTGAGGACCTCGACGGTGGCGCTGCCACTGCATTTCGAGAGAAGGTTCTGCTTGGCTGCGATCGAGACCGTCATCGTATCGCCTTTCTCTGGGGCCACGGCGGAGACGATGAGCTGGTCGGTGCCGGTCAAACCGCCCATGGTCGGTGGGACGATGAGGATGACGGCCAAGACGACGGCGAGCTTGCGCCAGTGTGCTTTCACTCGGTCCCAGAGCACGGTTCTCACCTACGCGCGACGCGACGACGTACTTGACACCTGACCCGACGGTACATGAAGGTGGCCCCGAGGGGATCAACGGCCATGCGGCTCAGGTCCTCCAGAACTTCCACGCGGGGGAGTCGCTGTCGTCGCCTCGCTCTTTCTTCTTGCGAAGCTTCTCGAGGCGCTTGCGCTTGGTTTCAAGCTCCTTGCGCTTCTGCTTCTCCTGCTCCTTGCGGAGCTTGGCGCGCTTCTCCTCGAGCTCCTCCAGGCGCTTCTCCTTCTGCTTCTCCTTCTTGCGCATCTGCTTGGCCAGGCGCTTCTCCTCTTCGCGCCGGGCCTTGGCTGCGCGCTTCTCGGCCTTGCGTTGCTTGCGCTCTAGGCGCTTTCGCTTCTTGCGCTTCTGCTTGCGCAGCTTGGCCAATTTCTTGCGCCGGGCCTTCTCGGCCTTCTTGCGTTCCCGCTCTTGCTTCTTCTGCTCGCGAAGGATCGCGTCGTGGCGCTCCCTCTCGCGCTCGCGCAGCTCCTTCTCCTTCTCCTTGCGCTGCTTGTAGACCTGCTTCCAGGCGGCCAAGCGTTTCCCGTGGAGCTCTTTCAACCGCTCCTCCATGCGCTCGGCCTTGTCGGGATCGGTCTGCTTGAGCGCCTCGAGCTCGGCCTCCTTTTCGACCGGGAGGCCAGGGTAGGACGGCTTGCCTTTCTCGAGCTTGCGCTCCTCGTGCTTGTCCTTGGAGCGCTTGGCCAGCACGGCAGCGCCCAGGAAGAAGAGCACGATGTGGGGCATGACCCAGCCGGGGAGGAAGTACCCTGTCAGGGGGGTCGGGATCGCAACGGTGTGTTGGTTCCCACCAGCCTGGCTGGTTTCGGCTGTGACGAGGAAGACATCGCTGGTTGGGTTGAGGCGGAACCAAGGGTCCTGGGGCGCTTTGACGTCGAAGAACACCTGCCTTTCTTCACCCGGTCCGAGCTGGATGGAGCTCGGTGGCGAGATGATCCAACCCTCAGGGGCTTGAACGTCGAAGAGGATCATGTTCGGGTAGTAGTCTTGGTTCGTGACGGTTAACCCGACACGCTTCTCCTCGTCGGGGGAGAACTCTGGGAAGGTTCCTTCGAAGCGGAGGGTGACGATGGGATTCGGCTGTGCGACTGCCAGGATCGTGAGGTTGGTCTCGAAGTCCTGGCCAATCCTAGCATCGTAGCGTGCCGTGATGAGGACCTCTGCGGTGGGTTCGGTGATGATGGCTCCTGCCTCGATGAAGAGGCCGACCGTGTGGGTCTGCCCGGGTCGCGTCGTTACGGCCGAGGTCGTCAACGAAGCCTCCCAGCCTTGGCTATCCTCTCCGAGAACGTCTACCTGAAGAAGGATTCGACCCGACGAGAGTGGCTCTCCGTCCCCCTTGCTCACGTCTAGCAGGGTCAAGTTCACGAGCGTGTTCTGCATGTACGGCACGTGGACAGCGCCGCGGTCTGGTGTGACGACGACGCCGAACCAACGCCCTGCCTGTGAAGGGTCAGGTGGGTCTTGCGCCGTGACCGCCGGAGCGGCCAACGACGCGAGAAGGAGAAGGAGGATGGAGAACAGGGCGTCACGGTGGCCGCGGGCCCTGTTCCCATCCATGGTGGCACCAACTGGTTAGCTACTCGTCGGGACCGCGGACCTTGGCCATGCCCACGGCGGCACCGAGCACACCGAGCACGAGCAACGGCGCGGCTGGACCGGGGACGTAGAACCCGCGGGCCTGGGTCAGAGTGGAGACCTGGGAGGTCGCACCCTGGATCGACGTGTCCGGCGCGTAGAAGCTCTTGACTCGGAGCTGGATCGCACCAACGTCGTTCACGTAGCCGTTCTGGAAGGGCGTGTAGACCGAGAAGGTCACTTGACCCTGGGTCTGCTCGCCGCCGCCAGCTTGGCTTTCCAGCACCACGGGCTCGGGCACGACGGGCTGGAAGCCTGTCGGGACCTCATCGCTCACGAGCTCGAACTCGAAGCGGGTCTGGCCGTTGCTGAAGTTGTCGATCTGGATCGGGTAGTCGACCGAGTCCTGGGGACCGCCCTGGCCGATCTTCTTGTCCATGCGTACGTTGTACAGGTTGAAGTAGCCCGGCGTGACCGTGATCTGGGTCTGGGCGACAGTGAACTGCTGTGGGCTGCCACTGGTGTCCATCTCGCCGCCGATGGTTACGCGTGTTGGCTCGAAGGCCGGCGCGTTGGCGGTCAAGCCCACGGAGAGCTTGAAGTTCCGGGTCTGCGTGGTCTCGCCATCCCCTTCCCACTGGCCCGAGATCGCGCCTGGTGAGATGATGACGTTCGCCCACGAGGGGCTATCTTGGTCACGCAGCGTCAGCGTGTAGAAGATCGTTGGGTCGCCAAGGCCTCGCGGGAACTGGATCTGGGCCGTGCAGTCCCATTGGCCAGGCGCCCCCAGAGGTTGAATCTGTTGGGGACCGTTCGAGCAGTCGATTTGGACAGAGCCGCCGCCCTGCGCTGAGGCCGGCGAGGCGACCAAAGCCATGAAGGCCGGTACGAGCAGGGCAATCACCATCAGCTTGCGTGCCACCATAGTGCGTTATCCTCCGAGGTCCAACGCGGGGTTCTGTTCAAGGCCGTTGCGGTTCGGAGACCGCGTGTCCCTGACAGGGCCGCGTTGTAACTCGCTGCTGGAGTACCGGGGTGGGCTTATAACCTTTGTGGGTGGGACGTTTGACTCAACCTCAAGTGCTTCCTCCAGGGAGCGGCGTGGGGCGGGGCGTCGGACCCGACGTTCCAACTTCCTCCTCGGCATCCTTTTATCCAGGGACCTTTTTGAGCCGCGCGTATGGCAGATGAGCCCGCCGCCTCCACCGGCTCCGAGCAGGAGGACGGCTGGCTCGACAAGGCGGCCGGGAACACGTGGGCCTCGGCGGGGATCCTGCTCGTTCTCTGGCCCATCCTCTCGTTCCTCTGTTTCCTGCTAGTGGCCTTCCCGACGGACAGCTTCACCATCGCGCTCATCGCCGGTCCGATCCTCGGGCTCGCAGCGACGGGTGCCATCGGCCACACGCTCGGCCTGCTCGAACGCGTGGACACCGCACGCAAGCGCGCGCCCCTCTGGGCTCGGCTTCTGCTCGTGATCCCGGTCTTCGCGGTGCTCTTCCTGCTCTCCGTGGTCATCTTCGGCCCTCTGATCGAGGTCTTCGTGCTCATGATCCTGGCCGTCGTGTTCGTCTCGGCGGCTGCCACCGGTGCCATCGTGTGGTTCACGGGCCTGCTCTCCGATGTCCCACAACGGGTCCGGGACTCCACGGGTGCTGCACGGCTGATCGGCCTCGCGGCCATCGGATTGGCCAGCGGGCTCATCGGGTTCCTGCTCGGCCTCATGCTGCTAGAGGAGGCCATCATCGGGTTGGCCATCTTTCTGCCCGCCCTGATCCTGGGCGCCGGTGTCACCTCGTTCTTCACGGGCTGGGGGAAGGATGCGAAAGCCGAGATCCTTGAGTGGCACTGGGGCCTGCGCCTGCTGGCCTCCACGATCCTGCTCGTCCTGCTCACGCTCTACTTCGCGTTGATCATCGGCCCCGGCCTGCGCACCATCGCCGAAGACGGCAGCGTGCTCGAGAGCGCCACCGTGGGCTACTCGTTCTCACTGGTGGCCGCGCTGATCGTGCTCCTCCCGGTCACCTTCGCCGTGCGCACCTGGCGTGATCTCTGGGCCAGCTTCGTCTCCCTGGGCGAGGGCAACCGGGTGCTCGCCGTGCTGCCCATCTTCCCCCTCTCGGTGGCCTTGATCTTCCTGGCCATCGTCGTGCTCACGAGCAACTTCGAGCTCGCCTACGTCATCAGTCTACCCGCGGGGCTCGCGCTCTTCCTGCTTGCCGGGATCCCGTTCGGCATCACCCAGGACATCCCCGGCATCGTGCGCAAGCAACGCCTCCCCGCCCGCATGGGCATCTTCCTGGCCACCTTCCTGCTCCTGGCCCTCTACGCGTACTTCGGCATCGCGCTCTCCGCCCAGATCGTCGAGCTGGCGATCCTGGCCGGCATGCTCCTCGCTGGTCTCGTGCTCGGCCTGCTCATCTGGACCCTGGACCTCGGCGAGGGCCTGGGTGAGGAGTTCGAGTCCTACGGAGCCCTGGGCGAGGCGTTGATCCTAGGCCTCGTCTTCTTCTCCACGCTCATCGTCACGTTCCTGGCCATCGGGCTGGCCCTCGACGAGGTGCGCATCGCCTTCCTGGTCAGCGTGCTGGCCGCGGCTGGCGTGAACTACCTCATCGCCCATACCACGGGCCTGATCACCGGGATGCGGGCCACGGTGGCCGAGCTCCCGTGGTGGGCCGAGATGGCGGTCATCGCTGCCGTGTTCACCCTCGCCTTCCTCTACGCGACCATCGCCATCGGCACCTTCCTGGAAAACGTGGGCCTGGCGTTTGCCCTGGGGGCTGTGGTGGGGCTGGTGGCCGTGGCTGCCCTCTCTCGTGATCTGGCCCTTGGGGACGATGTGCTCGAAGCCGCCGACGAGAAGCGCCGCGCTCGCACCGTGATCCTCGTCTTCGCCTTCCTGGGCGGCTTCCTGCTCGGCCTGTACGCCTCTGCGGCTGCGCTCTCGGCCGTGGGCAACGACCTGTTCGGCTTCCCGTTCTTCATCGCGCTGCTCTCGGGCGTGGCCACGACCATCGTGTTGGCCCAGTTCCGGGGCTGGGACGAGGACGTGCTCGCCCGTATGCGCACCACCAAGGACCTGTTCAAGGTCGCCGTCATCCTGGCCATCTGGCTCGGGGTCGGCATCTTCACCGGGTTCGCGCTCCAATCCCTGCCCATCGTTGGGGAGGACATCGGACTGGGGACCGAGGCGGGCCTGCCGCTCTCGCTCACCCTGGCTGCCGGGCTGTTGCTCTGGGCCTGGATCCCGGTGCTCCTCTTCCGCACCGTGGGCGTCGAGCGCACCCCGGTGCGCGCGACCGTGCAGATGCGGGAGAAGCCGAAGCTCTTGGCCAGCATCGCGTGGGGCGCACTGACCTTCATCGTGGCCCTGGTGGTGCTGCTCACCCTGATGGACAGCCCGGTGCTCCCCTTCGCGCTCTCCGTGGTCGCCGGTTACCTGGTGGCCCTGCTCATCAGCACGCGCCGGCGAAGCAAGCCGAGCGAGGACGGCGGTAGCTGACCCCGGACAGGCTCAACCCGGCTCAAGCCGGGGTCCATGGCTTCGGCAAGCCTAAGCAGAGGAGATGGGTTGGCCGGCTCGCGGGCCTATAGCTTAGCCTGGTAGAGCGACGGGCTCATAACCCGTCGGTCGGTGGTTCGAATCCGCCTAGGCCCATAGACCCAGATCGCGACCAAGGTCCAGAGAGGCGGATTCGAACCCTCACGAGCCTGCTACAATCGATCCGGCTCGTGGGGCCTTCGCACCCGTTTCTCGGTCTCGCCGGGCGCGAAGGCGAGCCCGAACCCCCCAACCGCACCAGGTTCGGGAGAAGCCCGAGCTCGGTCGATACAGCGGCGCCGAGCTCGGACCCTCGCGGTTCGAATCCGCCTAGGCCCACTTCCAGGCCGGTCGACACCGCGGCGCCGGCGTGGAAGCACCCCGACCGAGCGCGCCCGCCCAACCGCGAGAGCCGGTGCGATCGGTCGGGATGCGCCCGGCCATCGCCCCGCGGAGCGCCGAAGGCCGACGCGGGAGCGATGGACCGGGACCGCGATGTCACGACTATGCTCTCTACAAGGACAACCCATATATACATTGTAAACGAAGAACTACATTGTATGTCCACGTCCACCAAGGTCACTGATGCGAACCAGACCCAGGTGCCGGCCGAGCTGCGCCACAAGTTCGGCATCGAGCCCGGCGACCTCGTCGTCTGGGAGGAGACCGAGGACGGCGAGGTGCGGGTGCGCTTCCGCCGGAAGAAGACCCTCTGGGACATCGTCGGGATCGCGCCCGGGGCTGGCGGGGGCGATGCGGTGGAGGCCAAGAAGCGTGCTCAGCGCGGAGAGACCTAGCCTAACGCTCGAGGAGCCCTCCTAGATGCCGGTCTTCATCGACGCCTCGTTCATGATCGCGCTGGCAGACCCACGCGACCCCTGGCACCTTGCAGTCCAAGCCCTCAAGCCCGAGGTCGACGCCCGCCGGCCGTTCCACGTCCACGCCCTGGCCGTGGCCGAGGTCGTCGCCAACGTGGGTTCCAGACGCGGCGGTACGGCTGCCCGCCACGCCTACGAGGCCATGCGCGACGACATGGTCCTGCATATGCCCACCGCCGAGGATCTGGACGAGAGCATGGAACTCGTCGTCAGGTTCGATGGCAGCTTGAGCCTCTCGGATGCCTACGCGCTCCTCGTCGTCGAGCGCGAGGGCTTGGATGCCATCGTCAGCTTCGACGACGACTTCGACAAGGCGGGCATCGAGCGGATCCACGAGGTCCCGTGACGAGCCGCTGCTCGAGTGCACTTGTTCCCCTTGGGCCCCTGCTCCCCGACCCCCACCCTTGAAGTGCCCCGAGACGCCATTGGTAGGTGTGCCTCCAGAGGACGCTGCGTGGGTCGTCCCGAGCCAACCAGGCTTGCATCTGTTCCTGGATGAGCCTCACGGCCCGAGCGCTCCGCTTGTCGAGCGCATCGCAGCCGATGCCATCTCGCGCGAGGTGCCGGTGATCGCGGTGCTGCTCGACCAGGCCACGCCCCAGTTCCGGGCTGCCCTGGAGCGCCACGGGGTGGACGTCCAGCAGGCCGAACAGGATGGGCTGATCGTCTACGTCGACTCGCATGCCCACCGCGTCGGGTGGGCCCACACCGATCCGGCCACGATCTTCGTCGAGGCCGACGGGCCTGATGGCTTGCTGCTCGGGCTCTCGGAGGCCCAGGCCGGCTTGATCGAGCGAGCGCCCGAGCACTACGTGCTCGTGGACTCCCTCTCAAGCCTACTCTTGCTCGAGGGGCTCAACAGCTGCTACCGGGTGGTCCAAGCGCTTTCGAGCATGGCGCCTCGGTTGGGCTCCATCTCGGTCGGTCGCATCATCTCGGGCATGCACACGAGCCAGGAGACCACGGCGTTGCGCCACCTGGCCACCACGGTGACGGACGTCTCGGAACCCGGCGCTCAGGCCGGGGCGTCCGAGGCAAGCGCTCGCGGCGCTGACGACCGCTCTGGGTTGCGCCGTTAGGTGCCGCGAACATACGAGGCGCGAAGGCACCGCTCGGAGCGCAGGCGGACCCGGGAGGGCGAGTGCGCTACCTCATCGGGGAGGTGCGGCGGGTCTGTACATGGTCGCCAGGGTTCTCGGTGAACTCCTTGCGGCAGTCTTCCGAGCAGAAGTGGTAGACGACGCCGCCGACCAGCTTCTTCGGGGTGTGCCGCTCGACCTCGACAGATGCGCCGCAGACGGGGTCCTTGGTCATGATGATCATCTCGGCTGCACTCGCGCCGTACAGGCAGGCAAGTGCATCCCGAGCCACCATCTGGCCTGACCCCTGTTCAACCCTTCGCTTTTCAGCCCCCGTGAGTCGGACGGTGCAGCTGCGCGATCCTGGCCGAGTGCGACCGGCGCGAAGCACGCGGTTGTCCCCGGCCCCAGAGCAGAAAGCTCATCAGGGGAGGACACTGCTGTCCCTCTCGTGCCCGCCTTCGAGTCGCCCAAGGAAGCCGTCCATATGGGCGAGACGTACATCCGCAACGCTGAGGATGCGCTCGACCGTGAGGTCAAGGACGAGGACCAGCTCTACATCTGGGAAAACCAGCTAGCCACCATCGACGAGTTCCTGGCCGACTCAGAGATGCTGGACGGTGACGACGATCTCGTGCGCGTGCGAGCCGAGGCGCGGGAGGCCAAGACGAAGCTCGAGGAGTCCATCGCTGGGTTCTTCGGCGATCCCCTCGAGGCCGACGATGAGGAGACCAACGTTGGTGCGCTGCTCTCCGTGGGCGCCCAGCTCATGGACGAGGCAGAGGAGGTGCTCGACAAGGACGACGACTCGCTTGAGCACGCCGACATGGTCGAGACCTCGCTTCTTGGTCTCAAGCAGTGGTTGGCGGACTCCGAGCCCTACCAGGAGGAGCACAAGATCATGGCCCAGGCGCGCAGAGACGTGCGCATGGCCAAGGAAGCCCTCGAGATCCGCCGGGACGAGATCGTCTCGACGTGGAAGGACGAGGACGGGGAGTAGCCCGACCCGGTCGCCGAGGCCTGAGGCCTCATGCCTGCTCGCGTTGCTGTCGATACCACGCCTTGCGCTCCTTGCGGTCTAGCCCCTCCACGAGCAGCCGTGGCCCTTTCCAGAGGAACAGCGCGATCCCGTAGACGGCGATGAGCACGGCCCAGACGAGATCACCCTGCATCCAAGCGATAGCGAGCCCACCATCGAGCTCGACCAGGGCGAGCAAGCCCAGCAGCACGTGCACGGGAAGAAGCCAGAGCGTGCCTTGCAGGAACCCCTCGAACAAGTTCCCACGGGCTGGGCCCTGGCCGACGATCATCCCGGTCACGAAGTGGACCAGCGTGTAGCCCACGGCCACCGAGAGGATGCGGATGATGAGCGAGGTGTCGACGGGGGCGTTCTGGATGAACCGGCTGTAGAACATCAAGAGCATGGGGGCCAAGACGATGGCCATGGCCCCTGTGAGCAGCACGGTCTGGCGCTCGCCCCTGAAGCGCGGGAGGCCAGCGAACATGGTCTTGCCCATGGTCTCCACCAGGGTGAGCGCCGGCACGATGAACAGGATGCCCGCATCGGTGATGATGAAGCCCTCAGCGATCCAGAGCAGGATCCCGAGGATCAGGCCCCCCATGATGGCGAAGAACATGGCCCGGTCGTCGAAGTGCGCCTCATAGCCGCCGAGCACGATGTAGAGCAGCAAGAGGCCCGGCAGGAAGTTCAGCACGCCCAGGAGCAGCTGGGAGACCACGCCCGTCCCAGGGGGATGGTCCTTAAAAGGAGCACGGACTTGGAGACATCGTGGACCTGGCCAAGGTGAGCGAGGGGGCGACCACCTTCCAGGTGCCCGAGCGCCACGCCGGCCCGAACCGGGGACCCGGCAAGGCCAGCGCTGCCTTCTACAACCCAGCCATGGCGCTCACGCGCGATATCACGGTGCTGCTGGCTCAGGTCACCCAGGGCCCGCGGCCCCTGAGCTTCCTGGATGGGTTGGCTGCCACTGGGATCCGTGGCCTGCGTGTGGCCAACGAGGCACCGGGCTGGGCAGTCACCCTCAACGACCGCTCGCCGCGGGCCCTGGAGGTCGCGCAAGCCAGCGCCCAGGCTGCCGGGCTCGATGTCGAGGTGCGGCAAGGGGATCTCAACGCGCTCTTGTCAACGAACGCGTGGTCCTTCGTGGAGCTGGACCCGTACGGCTCACCGGTCCCGTTCCTCTCGCTGGCGGTGCGCGCTGTGCGCGATGGAGGCCTGCTGGCCATGACCGCCACGGACACCACCGCGCTTCACGGCGTCAAGCGCGTGGCCGGCCGGCGTCGCTACATGGGTGAGCCCCCACCCCGGGATGCGCCTGGCTGGAAGGCGGCGGCCAGCCGCTACCTGGTGGGCGCGGTGATCCGGGAGGCGGCTCGCTTCGACCGGGCGGCCAGCCCTGTGCTCGTGCACCACCACCAGCACGCCATCCGGGCCATCGTTCGCATCCAGGACGGTGCAGCAGCGGCCGATGATGCCGTGCGCGCCTTAGAGGAGGTCGTGCTCTGCCGGGCCTGTCAGCACTGGGATCTAGAAGCGTGTCGGTGCGGCCAGGGGGCGCCGACGGGGCCGTATGCCATGGGTCCGCTCCACGACGCCACGGTGCTCTCCCAGATGCGCGACCAGCTCGACGATGCCGAGCTCGCCGAGCCTGTCGAGGCCCAGCGGTTGCTCGACCGGCTCATCGCAGAAGCCCCGCTGGGTCCGTTCTACCTGGATGTCGAGCAGGCCAGCAAGGCGCTCAGCGTGCCAGGTCCACCCCCGCGCAACGCGCTCCTCAAGGCCCTCGAGGAGGCGGGGCTGCCAGCCGCACGGCTCCACTACAGCCCCATGGCCATCGGGTACGACGGCACGTGCAAGGACGCTATGCGCGTTTTCGAGAAGCTGAGCTTCCCTCGTGAGTGAGCGTCTAGACCTCACTGCCCCGCTCGGCAGCGGCCGGCCGTCGCTGGTCCGCATCGTGCCCTTCGTGTCCTCTTCGTGGCCTTCGTGTTCCGGTCGTCGCTTAGACCTCGCTGCCGCGCTCGGCCAGGCGCCGGTCGATCTCGTAGACCGCGCCGGGGTCGTCGCCCATGGCCCGGAAGAGGTGGAGGATCTGCTTGGCGGTGCGCTCCTCCTCGACCTGCTCCTCGACGAACCAGTCCAGGAACACCTTGAGCGCGTAGTCACCGTTCTTCTCCGCTGCCGCGTAGATCTCGTAGATCTGCCCAGTGACGCGCTCCTCGTGGGCCAAAGCCTCCTCGAAGACGGCCTGGGGGCTCTCCCAGCTCGTCTCGGGGGCGTCGAGCCCCTCGAGCTCGATGCGGCCCTCGCGCTCGACCAGGTGGTCGTAGAACCGCATGGCGTGGTCGCGCTCCTCGTCGGACTGGGCACGCATCCAGGCCGCACAGCCTGGCAGGTCCCGGTCGTCGAAGTAGGCGGCCATGGAGAGGTAGAGGTGGCTGGCGTACAGCTCGTTGGTGATCTGGTCGTTGCAGAGGTCCCGGAGATCCTCGGTGAGGGCAGGCATGGTCAACAGCTCACCTGTGATGAGGCGCCGCCCCTACAAAAGGAAGACGGAGCTTAGGGGGCCCGAAACCTTCGATATTCAGTGCCTGGCACCCTCACGGTCGTCGGACGGCTCAAGCGCCCCCTCCGGGACCTCCAAGCCGATCGAGCCTGCCAGCCGGGCCATGTCCTCGATCTCCATCCACGGCACCACCAGGTAGTCCCAGAACCACGCGTCGGACACGCCGAGGCGTTGGGCCTCCCGGTACGAGATGGCATAGGCCTCGATCTCCGTGGGCCAATCCACGTACGGCTCGGGGAAGTGGTAGACCTGCTGACCCTGGAGGACCTGGCGCACGTGAACGAGCTCGTGGAGGATGTCCAGGTAGACGATCAGGGGGTCGTGGGTGCGCGTGTACTCCTCTGGGCATAGGATGTGGCCGGTGTGATCGTCGACCCGTGGGTAGCCATCACCATGGAAGCAGAGGACCGTTGCCTGGGCCAGCAGCTCCTCGCCGTCCAGCTCGCCGCGGATCTCCTCGAAGACCTCGAGCTGGTCGAGGCCCTGGAGCACGTCGCGGACCATGTGGACGCCCTCGCCTGAGAGCTTCGGTGCGATGGGCGGGGATGGGAGGTCAGCCACGGAACCGCTCCCCGATGACGTAGATCTCGCTGGACCCCTTGCGGGTGGCCTTGGGCGAGGTGGCTGTGTGGTACTCGAAGGCGCGGCCCACCTCGTCGTAGAACGGCTTGAAGAGGTCGCCTTGGAAGACCTTGACCACGAAGCCGCCGCCAGGGCGCAGGAGCTTGCGCGCGGCCTCCAGGGCGCTCTCGCAGAGGTAGACCGAGCGGGCGTGGTCCATGGAGTAGTTGCCGGAGATGTTCGGGCTCATGTCCGAGAGCACGCAGTCCACCGGTCCGTCGGCGGCCTCGCGCACCTCGTCGAGGGTGGCGTCCTCGGTCATGTCGCCGCGGATGGCGATGACGTCCTCAGCGTCGATGCGCTTGAGGTCCACGGCGATGACCTTGCCGCTCTCCCCTACGATCTCCTTGGCCACCTGGCTCCAGCCGCCAGGGGCGGCACCGAGGTCGACCACGGTGGCTCCCTCGCGCATGACCGTGTTCTCTCGGTTGATCTCCTTGAGCTTGTAGGCGGCTCGGGAGAGGTAGCCCTCACGCTTGGCCTTCTTGTAGAACCCGTCGCGCTTGCGCTTCTCGTGCCAGGAGCGGCCCACGAAGGGGAGGTAGACGAGGCTCCAGGAAAACCTTTGGGTGGCGGGAAGCCAGACAGCCAGCTTCATGGATGGCTAGGGTATGGCGTGTGTTGTGTCCAGCGCCGCGCTGCTGCAGGTCTCCGGCCCTAGCGGCGCCATCGAGCTGGGTTGGGACCTGGTGCTGGCCAGCCTGGCGGTCCTGGCCATCTACCTTGCGTTTCGCTCCCGGGCGGATCTGGCCGAGCGCATGGGGTTCACGCCGGGGGATGTCGCCTTGGTCACCATCGGGGTGGTGGCCGGCCCGGTGCTCAACGTGCCCCTGGCTGTCGTCGGGGGCTCGGTGCTCGGCGTCAACCTAGGCGGTGCCCTGGTCCCCTTGCTCCTCGTAGCACGCTTGGTCCACCGGGGAACGATCACACCAGGCGTGCTGGCGCTCGGGACCCTGCTCGTGGCCGCAGCCACCAGGCCCGTGGTGGATGTCGAGGCGGGTGTGGGCGTGGTCGCCACCTTCCCTGATCTGCTAGTCCCTCCGGCCGTCGCTCTCGTGTACGCCCTGGTCGCCGCGCGCAAGCGCCTGGTCCAGGCCGGGCCCATCGCCTTCGGCACCGGTGCCCTGGGTGTGCTCGTGGGCGCGGATCTCGCCCATCTGCCTGCCATCCTGGACGTGGCCAGCCAAGCGCCCGCTGGCACCACGCTCGTCATCGGCGGCGGCGGGGCCTTGGATCTGGTCGTCATCAGCGGAGCGGTGGGCTTGGCCCTGGCGCTCTTGCTCGCGCTGGCCACCACACCACCCCCGCCCACGAGCCTCTTCGCACCGGGCGCCCCGGCCAAGCGCGTCCCGGACCCAGACGCGCTCGTGCGCCAAGCTCAGGCGTTCAGCCGGCTCACGCCCAGGGAGCACTGCCTCGTCCACCTGGCCCACGCCAACCAGGCGCTCTCCGATCAAGGCCCTGCCCGCGCGGTCCAGGCCGCCCACGACGCCCTGGACGTGATCCTCCAAGCCGGCAGGCCCCGCCTGCTCGACCAGGTCCGCGGTGGCGCAAGCCCACCGGAGCTGGCGGGCTCGCTGGCCCGCATCAAGCGTGCTTCCCAACGCGCCACCACCACGCCTCCCACGTGGCACGAGGCAGCTGAGGTCGTCGAGGAGGCAAAGCACGCCGTGGCCACCCTCTGGCCGGCCGCCGACGGCCACGTCCGCCTGGAGGTGACCCGGCCGTGAAACCCGCCACAGCCCCGGCCCCTCGGGCCGCCAGCCTGCTCGAGCGCACCCTGGCCTACGCCATCGACAGCCTCGTCACCCTGGTCGCCTGGCTCGCCATCGCCCTTCCCCTGGTCGGCGGATCCCCCAGCCAGTTGACCGCCATCAACGCCCAGGGCGTCATCGCCGGCATGCTCTTCCTGCTCATCCCGTTCCTCTACCTCGTGCTCGCCGAGGGCCTCACGGGCACCACCGTGGGCAAGCGGATCCTCGACCTCCAGGTCGTGGACACCGACGGAGCTCCCACCAGCCTCTTCCAGGCCACGGTGCGAAACGTGGTCCGCCTGGCCTGGGCGCTCTGGCCCATCGGGCCGCTCTTCCTCCTGATCGACGTCTACCTCCTGCAAACCACCGAGGACGACCAGCGCGTCGGGGATACGGCGGCGGGCACGCGGGTGGTCCGGGGTAGCTCGGGGCTTCTCGGGTGAAGACTCGGTCCGTGAGCGCAAGAGTTTCAACCCCCACCCAGCTACGCGGGCGTGGAGGTCCTCGTGCGCTTCCAGGCCCGCCAGGCCCCTGATGGGCCGCTCGATCACCTCGAGCGAGCGCTACGGCAGCGCGGGTTCTCCACCGAGCCCGGGAAGCGCTACGATCTGGCAGCCAAGCGCGGCCTGGACCGGGCCTTCGTGGGCATCGCCCCAGCGCCATCGGGCCTGGCTGCCCGCATCAAGGTGAAGTCCCTGTTCCCGGGCCGGACCACGCGCCTGGTGGCTGAGATCACCGACGTGCTCGCCGAGCGCCTGGGCGCACCAACCGGCCAGGACACCATGGACGATGGGGGTGGCGCGTGAGCGCGGACGCCTGTCCCCGGTGCGGGGCCGATCGCTTCGGTGAGGAGGCCTGCCCGAGCTGCGGGTACGAGGCCGCCCACCCAGGCGTGCTCGGGGCCTTCGCCCAGGGCGCGCGCACCGTGGCCAAGCACCCGGCCGTGCTGGTCGCGTTCCTGGCGCCCGTCGTGGTGTTCGCGCTCACGCGAGCCGCCGTCTTGCAGTTCGATGCCGACCCAGCCAGCGCCTCGCCGTCGCTCTTGGTGGCCGAGCTGCTCGCCGGCCTGCTCCAGCTCACCTGGTTCCACCTGGCTGTGGCCGCGGTGACCCCCATCGTGCTCAGCCGGGCCACCCGTCCATGCTGGCCGACCGGGGCGGCCTCGCTGGCCTGCGTGGCCGCCGCCTCGATCCAGATGGCGCCCATCGCCGTGCTGGCAGGCCTGTTGCTGGTCCCGCAAGAGGGAGCCGTGGGCGCCGTGGCCCTGCTCGGCGTCCCGATCCTCGCGCTGGTCGCGTTCTGGCTGGCCGGCCGCATGGTGGCCGTACCCGTGGAAGCCGCCATGACCACCTCCACGACTCGTCAAGCGGTGGCTCGTGGCAACCGCCGGGGCAAGGAGAACGGCGGGCTGGGGCTGGTGTTCCTGGCAAGCCTCGTGCTCATCCTGCTCCCGCTGAGCTTGGCCGTGATCCGCGCGACGGCCGCCATCCAGCTCTCCCCCTGGACCGTGCTCGCCGTGGCCTCGCTCTTGACCTGGCCCCTGGGCGCCTGGCTGGGCACCAGCTTCGTGCATGGCCTGGCCGGACGAGGCGAAGGCGAGGCCATCGCCTTCCAGTGCCCTCGCTGCGGGGAGCAGGCCATCGGGCGCCAGGGGCGCGCCCGGTGCGCGTGCGGGCTCGAGGGCCCGCTCTACCTGGGTTGATCAGGCCGTATCGTCACCTGGCACCGGCGGCATCAAGGGCACACTGGGCTCACCCTCGCCCACCTGGGGCGCGCCCCCCTCGTTGAGCAGGCCAACCTTCTCGGCCAAGAACGTACGGATCTCCTCAGCCTGGTCGGCAGGGATGCCGAAGTACTCCGGGAAATCCTGGGTGGTGTTGAGCTCGTAGGTGAGACCACTTGGCTTGCGGCGCA
>CAYNEI010000008.1:64920-85396 GCA_964396185.1 uncultured Thermoplasmatales archaeon | reverse complement strand
CGCGATGCCGCCTCTTCGAGCAACCGATCCATGGCCTCCGGCCCAACCATGGCCGGCGGCTCCTGGACCCCAAGCGTGGCCAAGAACGCACCAGCGAGCCGGTCAACGAGCTCGTCGCGCTCGATCTCGATGCCCATCTGGCCCAACGAGCCCACGCTGGCCGCGATGTGGTCCGGGTCCTGGCCGAAGATCTCGCCGAGCAGATCGGCGTCGCTCTCCACGAGCACGGTGCCGTGCTGGAGCACGGCATGCTTGGTGCGCCGCTGGGCCCCGCCGGAGAGCTTGCGGCTCTCGGCCACGATGGACACGCCGGCCTCGCGCAGGTAGCAGAAGGCGTCCTTGCCGCCCTGGGCCTGCTGGTAGCTGGGGTCCACACCGATGCTGGCCAGGGCTTCGATGACCCCAGCGCTGAGGTAGCGGTAGTCCTCGAAGAGATCCCCTGGCAGGCCTGGCCAGTCGGTGGGCAGGACCACACAGTAGGTGACCTCACTGGGCAGGTGCAGGATGGCTCCGCCGCCGGTGGGTCGCTCGACCGTGTCGAAGCCGTTGGCCTGGATCGCCCCCTGGTCCACATCATCCGGGGACTGGGTGTAGCCCAGCGAGACGCAGCCAGGACGCCATCCGTAGAGGCGCACCGTGGGCTCGCCGCGCTCCAGCAGGGCCACGTCGATGGCCATGTTCTCGCGCCCAGGGCGGTGGCGGTCGAGGACCAGGTCCACGCTCCGCCACCGCCCTGGGCAGTAATAAACTGCCGGCCCGTGGCGTGGCCGGAGCGTGGCCCGGGAGCGGGCCGGCAAGCTCTTGCAGGTCGGCCGGGATGGGGGCTCAGTGATCCCGGAGTTCCAGGCCGACCTGTGCACCGATTGCGGTGGTTGCGTGGGCGTTTGCCCCGTGGATGCCGTGGAGCTGATCGGCGGCCACGTGGACATCACCCAGGCGTGCATCGAGTGCGACCTGTGCGTGCGCGCCTGCCCCACGGGCGCGCTCACCTCGGACACGTTCGGCGGCTCCTCCTCTCCCTCCTCTTCGTCTTCTTCCTCTTCGGAGGGCCAGGGCTGATGCTCCCGCCCGAGCGCGAGCTGATCGAGGCGCTCACCGAGCACCTGACCAGCCAGGCGAACACCGCCGGGTTCACCGACGATTGCGCTGTCGTCCCCTTGGGCACCGTGGACCTTGTGGCCACCGTGGACACCTTCGCCCAGGCCAGCCACTTCCCCCCAGGCACACCACCGGCCATGGCGGGCCATCTGGCCGGGGCGGCAGCCCTCTCGGATCTCGCCGCGGCGGGGGCCAAGCCCACCGGCGTGCTCGTGGGCTACGGTCTGCCGCCCAAGATGACGCTGGGCGAGGCGCGGGACATGGCCCGGGGCTTGTCTGGTGTGGCTGAGAGTGTGGGTGCCGAGGTGCTCGGCGGGGACACCAAGCCCCGCCAGGAGCTCAGCCTGGCCGTCACCGCGCTCGGCACCACCGAGCCCGGCCAAGCCATGAGCCGGTCGCACGCCCAGCCGGGCCAGGTGCTGGTGGTCACCGGCCCCTTGGGCGGTGCGAGTGCCGCACTGGCCCGCATCCAGGGAGGCCTCTCGCCGGCCAAGGCTAGCCCCTTGCTCGAGCCGACGCCGCGCATCGAGGCGGGCTTGCACCTGCGCGAGGCAGGCGTGAGCTGTTGCATGGACTTGAGCGACGGCCTAGCCGAGGGCGCCAGTGCCATCGCGGAGGCCAGTGGGGTGGGCATCGAGGTGGACGGTGACCAAGTGCCGCTGCACCCGTGGGCCATCGAGGACGCCGCGGGCTTGGAGGGCGCGCTGGATGGTGGCGGGGACTACGAGCTCGTGGCCAGTGTGCCCGGTGACCGGGTCGACCAGGTGCTCGCCCGGCTGGAGGCGCTGGGGCTCTCCCCGGCGGTGGTGGGTCGCACGCTCAAAGGCCAGGGGGCCGTGCTGCTCGACGGAGATGAGCAGCGCGTGCTCGATCGGGGCTACGAGCACCGGTTCGGGTGAGATGCGGCCAAGCGTAGCAGGCGGGTAGCAACAGGGTTGCAGCAAGGCCAGGTGCAGGGGGGTTAAAGAGAGGACACCGGATAGCAGGGGCGCCCATGCAACCGGACTGGATCATGGCAGGCGCCGGGGCCGCCGTGCTCATCGCTGCTCTCTTCGGTGTCTTCGCCTACGAGTCCGACCAGGCCGAGGTGCCGATGCAGACCTTCCCTGTGAGCTGGCCTGTGGACCCTGGGCCAGCCACCACGCACACGGGCGAGCTCGAGGAGGATGAGAGCAGCAACGTGACGGTGGCGCTGTCGGCCTCGAACGTGACGCGGGTCGAAGTGAGCTTGACCTGGACCGATGATGTCGGTCAGCCGGACGAGTTCCGTCTCACCGTGCAACCCCCTGGCGGCGCCGCCAGGCAGGCCAACGCCACGAACGGCACGATCCTGCTCACCTTCCCCATGCGCGCCCCGCCCGCGGTGGACCATTTCAACACCACGACGCGCACCCAGGCCACCGAGCGCGCGTCGAGCCACGCCAGCCAGGGTGGACTTGGGGACTGGGGGATCACCGTCACCCTGGAGGACGCGCCGGGCCAACGGCCGGTACCCAACGCGCCTGAGCTTGAGATCGAACCGGATGGCTCGAACAGCTTCGAGCTCTCCTTCCGCTACGAGGCCTACCGCGCCAACCTGGGCGACCCGGATCCCCCGCAGGCCCCGGCCTGACCGGCAGAGCCACTCGTTCGCCCGATCACAGGGCTTCGTTCGATCAGGCCGAGCCGCTCGTTCGACCACGTGCAGGCGCTGGCCTGCTCTCGGGCCTGGCCGAACGGATAAATATGGGGTGCTGAGAAAAGAGGGGCTGGTGGTTGCATTGAAGAGGGCTCTTGTTCTAACCGTCCTATTCCTGCTGGCCAGCGGTTCCGCCGCAGCCGGTAGCCAGAGTTCGCCAGAGATCGAAGACGCACACGGGGATGTCGATGTGCAGCATTACATCGACAGCGGTGCGCTCTCAGAGGCCGACGTCGCCCCTGAGGAAGCGCGCACGGTGGGCGACATCCACGCTGCCTGGATCTCAACCGAGAGCCGGGACGCGTTCACCCTGGTCATCCAGGTGGCCGACATCCCGGACGAGAACGGCTTCTCCTCGCCGTTGGCTGAGCTGTGGGCCCACTTCACGATCGGTGGCCAGGCCTACCACGCCTCCTCGGTGCTCTCGCTTGCCGAGGGCTCCGACAAGATCACCTCACGCCAGGAGCTCTGGCGGGACCAGAGCTCGCTCGGGGAGATCGCCGGTGCCGTGCAGCCCGAGGACAACCAGGTGGTCTTCCGGATCGCCAAGGCGGATGTGGGCGGCCCGTCGGTGGGCGACGAGCTCACCCGGTTCTACGTGACCAGCCACTTGCCCAACCAGGGTCTGGTGCTGGACTACGCGCCTCACGCCCAGGGCCTCACACCGGACGACCACATCGATCCGCTCAACCCGACGCTGGGGCCCAGCCTCTCGTTCGGTGACACGTACGCCTTCGGCCAGTTCGAGGGTGCTGTGCCCAGCGCGATCCAGTTGGTGGCCACGCCGAACAGCCTCGAGCTGGCATCCGGCGATCAGGGCGTGGTGAGCATCACGGTGGCCAACGATGCCGACCAGGCCGACACGGTGGAGCTCACGGTGGGCGACGTGCCGGATGACTGGAGCGCCCGGCTGGACGACAGTCGGGTCACCCTGGATCCAGGCCAGGCGAAGATCTTGCGCCTGTACGTCACCGCGCCTAGCGATGCCGCCGGCCAGGACCTGCTAACACTGCATGCCACAAGCGAGCCCCTGGGTGCTGATCGGGCCTTGGCCATCAGCGTCTCGGCCACCCCGCCGGCGCCCTCGCCCCAGGACCCGGGCTCGCCGTCCGGGGACGGTGATAGCACGGGGGCAGCGGGCCAGGATGGTTCGGCCGGCGCAGACGGCTCCTCGAACGCGGCCTCCGGCGATGATCAGGATGCGGCTGGCTCGGAGCAGGATGGTGACGGGCAAGCAGGAGAGGAGAACGATGCACCGGGTCCAGGTGTGCTGTTGATCCTGGGCGCGGTGGGCCTCATGGCGCTGGCCAGGGCTCGCGTGGAGGAAGGATAGGCTAGGTCGATCGAGCACGCCACCTGCCGCGCTCCCGCTCGGGCCCGGGCTTGGGCGTAGGCCTGAGGGCGGGGGCATCCCAGCAACCACCAGCGGCGCGGGATGCCCCGTCCTCGGACCCTCTACATGGCTTGTTCAGGTGGAGGCGGCAGCGCCGGTTTCCCCGGCGACTTCGTCGGCGACCTCGCCGGCCGCCTTGGCCTCCCCACCATCGCCCTCTTGTCGATCGAAGTACTCATCGAGGGCGATCTCTACCGTCTCACTGATGTTGTTCGCCGTGAACAGCTTCAGGGCGTGGAGCTTGATGTGCTGCCGGATGGGCAGCTTCACCTTGATGCTCTTGCGCACACTGAGATCCTTCTGCTGTTCGCGGATGAACACACCCAGACCGTTGTCGTCGGCTCCTTGCGTAGTCAAAGCTGGCTCACCTGCGTTCTCTGCGTTCCCCGGGGCGCGTGAGCGGGCTGGCCCGGACGTATCCGGTCCGGGAGCCCTGGCCCCCTGAGGTGACACCCCTAGCTCGGCCGGCTTGGGGGATATAAGGCGACGAACCCTCCCAGGGTCCCCTGCGGATCATTCGGGCACTCGGACGAAACGCAACGCCTAAGTACGAGCTCAGAGGGCGAGCACGAAGATGGCAGCGAGCAGGGCGATGTAGAGTGGGAAGATCGGGTCCTTGCTCACGAGGTTGGCGGGCATGGTCATGGCTCAACACGCCAAGCATATGAACCGTGGCGCACGGGCCAGGTGGCCATTGGAGCCACGGGACGCTGGGTCGTTGGGACCTCGTAGACATGAGCGGGTAGGGAACGGGGGAGCAGGGACCAAACGGCCCCTGCTCCCAATGATCCCTACCAGCCTGGCCGGTTCAGATGAGCAGGCCCGTGGCCCACATGACCCCGACCCCGATGACGGCTCCTGCCGCGATGGTGCCCTTGAAGCGCTCGAACGCGGGCTCCTCGCGCATGCCATCCCAGACGTGGATGATCACCTGGAGCATGGCTCCCGCACCCAGCGCGAAGAAGAGCGCGCCCAGGAAGGGGGAGAAGGCGAGCCCGCCGATCCACGCGCCGAAGATGGTGGGCACGCCGGCGATCACACCCATCAGACCCAGGTGGAACAGCGCGGTCTTGCGCCGCAGCGGGGCCACGATGGCAGGCCCCTCGGTCACGTTGTGCAGCGTGAAGCCGAGGATCAGGAAGGCGCCCAGGGCGACCTCGCCCAGGGCGTAAGCGGCCCCGATGGCCAGGCCCTCTCCGAGGTTGTGGAGCCCGATGCCTGTGGCGATGAGATACGCGGTGACCAGGCGAGCGCGGTGGCTGCCGGGCTGCTCTTTGCCTGCCAGCCGGGCGCCCACGAGGATGAGCGCGGCCATGGCCACAGCGATGCCCAAGAGCACGAGCCCGGGTCCCCCGAGGGGCCCCGGCGCAAGCTCCGCTAGCTCCAAGCTCTCCTCGACGCTCTCCACCACCAGGAAGGCCAGCAGGCCGATGGTGAAGGCCAGGATCCCGAGCTCGACGCGCTTGCCGGCCCGGCGGATGGCTGGGAACCAGGCGATGCCGGCGAAGATGGGGAGGACACCGACGAACAGGCCGATGAGCGCGTAGATGCCGATGGTGCTTGCATCGCTGGTTGGTGTGGCCAGCGCGGCCTCGATGCCGTGCTCGAAGGTGATGCCGGATTCCGTGAGGATCACGACCTCGTGGTCGTCGCCTTCCACCCAAGGGTACGGGATGTGGATGGTGGCTGATTGGAGGCTCCGGAGCTTGTTGGTCGGCTCGATGGTATGTTGCCAGTAGGCCTCGTCGACCAGGACCTGGGCGATGGTGACAGGGTCCGGGCCCTCGTTGGTGACCTTGAGATGGATGCCGTCGTCGTCCAGGATCGTGCGCGAGAAGATCAGCTCCTCGACCGGTGGAGCGCCGTCGCGGACCAGGTACTCGCCCGGGTTGACAGCGAAGATCAAGCCGGCCAGGGCGATGAGGATCAGGATCGGCACGGCGGCTGCACCCAGCCCACCGCGGTTCTTCTCGCTCACGGGCTCACCCCCGTCTTATCGGCTGGTCCATCTTGGCGCACGATCCGCTCGGCGGCCTCGCGCACCTTGCCGGCCTCTTCGCGGGCCTCGCCCGTTCCGTTCTGCGCCGCGCCGGCAGCGCTCTCGTCACGTTCGGGACCGTAGCGGGGATCGGCCGGGCCTCGGTTGGAGGAGTCGGCCAGGCTGCCGGCCTCGTCGACGCCGGCCTTGGCCTTGACGTCGAAGAAGCCCATCCAGCCGAGCTCAGCGAACTCGGACTGGTGAGCGTGGAACATGAGCTTGCCCGGGTAGGGGGGGCGGAACTGGAGGATGCCTCGCTCGGCCTGGCACTGCATGATGTTGTCCACCCACGTCTGCCGGTTCTCGATGCGCCCTGCGTTGTAGTAGTCGAAGAAGTGGGCGTGCAGGTGGAAGGAGTTGACCGGGTCGAACTCCGTGGCGTTGACCAGGAAAACGCGCACGAGCTCGTCTTGCACGACCTCCAGGGGTCTCTCGGCGTACGCGAAGGCCTTGGTGTTGACGGCGTAGATCTCGTTGTCGCCGTCGAAGTTCGTGTCGAAGCCGTTCATCACCATGACGTACTCGCGGTGGGCCTCGCCAAGCAGCTCGTCGTAGCCGCCAGGCGGGTCCACGATGAAGGCTCCGTAGAGGCCCTTGTGGATGTGCCGCTTGAGCGGGATGGAGTGGCAGTGGTAGAGATGGCAGCCGTAGGGCTCGGCGTCGAACTCGTAGACCGTCGAATCACCAGCGTCGATCATGCCGTCGCCCACGCCAGGGATGCCGTCCATCTCGGGCGTGTGGATCCCGTGGAAGTGCATGGTGTGGGGGTGGCTGCCGTCGTTCTGGAACGTGATGCGGATCCGGTCTCCCTCGTTGGCGCGCAGCGTGGGGCCGGGGATCTGGCCGTTGTACGTCCAGCCTGGGAAGACCACGCCGGGGGCGACCTCGATCTCCTCATCCAGGGCCACGATCTCGTACTCGCGCAGCTTGCGCCCGCCACCGATGTCGCTGACCCGGTCGCCCCGGTTGAACTCCGTGACGTAGGTGAACGGGTCGAAGTCGTCGGTGTTCGTGGTGCCGACAGCGCGCATGTGGCTGGTGTCGTGGCTGCCGTCGGTCAGGTGCTGGAGGGCTTCGGCCCCCTTGAACAGGCCGGCGCCGAGGGCTGCGCCCCCGGCCACGCCGGCTCCCATCAGGAACTTGCGTCGATCTAGACTCATGCGTCCACCTCCTCTACGTGGACGTGGCTGGCCAGATCCATGCCCACGTGTACGCTGGTGCCATCCACTTGCAGGGCAACCACGCCGGCGCTCGTGTCCAGGCGCTCGATGGCCAACTCAGCGCCGGGGTAGAGGCCGTGGGTCCCGAGGAAACGGAGCACCTCGGGATCCTGGTCGGTCACGCGAACCAGGCGCACGCGCTCGCCCTCGGCCGTCTCGGCCAGGGGGTGCTCGTGGCCCTGGACGACGGTTCCGTCCATGGCGGGGATGGGATCCCCGTGCGGGTCGCGCTCGGGGTGGCCGAGCATCTCGGCGATGCGGGCCTCGAGCTCCTCGCTGATGTGGTGCTCGAGGATCTCGGCCTCCTCGTGGACCTCGTCCCAGGAAAGCCCCAGGGTCTCCACGAGGAAGAGCTCGAGCAGCCGGTGGTGTCGGATGACCTCCAGGGCGGTGAGCTCGCCAGCCGGCGTGAGCCCAGCTCCCTTGTAGGGCTCGTAGGTGACGAGCTCGAGCTCGTCGAGCCGCTTGACCATGTTCGTGGCCGAGGCCGGCGTGACGCCGAGCGCTTCGGCCAGCGCCTTGGTCGAGGGGGACTGCCCGCGCTCCTCCAACTCGTAGATCGCCTTCAGGTAGTCCTGTACGGCAGGGGATGGCACACGCCGCCATAGGGGGTCCTTAACTTAAGATTAGCCCCGACTAAACTATGATTTCGGTGCGAGAAATGAATCGTCGGAGCTCCTCGTAGGCCGCTCGCCGGATCAGCAGGCCCCAGTGGCCCCCGAAGGTGAGCTCGACGTTGCGGGCCTTGTCGAACCGGGCGTTCTTGTACGGGACCACCAGGCTGTCCCGGCGCGCGTAGATGTTCAAGAACGGTACGTCCAGGGGGGCGTGCTGGATCTCGCGCAGGAACGAGGAGCCAGGCAGCATCTGGCGACATGCCGGGCGCACCAAGGCCAGGGCGGCCGAGAGGGTGCCCTGGTGGGGGGTGCCCAGGGTCGTGCACGTGGCCACATCCCCCGCGCCGTCGAGCAGTTGGACGTAGGCGCGCATGACGAGCCCGCCCAGGCTGTGGCCGACCAGGTGGATGCGCTCCTCACCCCGGGCGTCCAGGATCTCGTGCACCCTGCTCCTCAGCATCCGGGCAGAGGTGCGGATGTCCTGGAGGCCTAGCCCTGGGAAGGTGACGGCGAAGGCATGCAAGCCGTCGCGCTCCAACCTCCGGTGGAACATGTTCCAGTAGACGAGATCCTGGCCCGAGAACCCAGGCACGAGCAGGACCGGTTCCCCTTGGTGGTTGGCCGTCGCCACGCTCGTGTATCAAGCGGGGCTGTAGGTAATGGCTTTCCGTTCTCCGCTCGGGGCGAAAGCGAGGGTTCTCATAGGTCTGCGAGGAGCTGGTCCACCAGGTTCTGCTTGCTGAAGTGGCCCCGAGTGTAGTAGTACAGGAAGCCCTCGAAGCCAAGCAGTGCCCGGCGCACCTGCACGGGGTCCTTGCCCTGGGCGGCCAGCTCGCGCGCCCGGGAGGCCAAGCGGCCGACGTGGTCGAGCACCTCGCCGATGGCCTGGCCCGGCGCGTCGACCACGGAACCGTGGCCAGGCAAGATGGTCTCGGCGTCCAGCTTGCCCATGCGGTGGAGGCTGTCCAGGAAGCCGTCCAGGCCCTCATCAGCGCGCAAGGTCTCCCGCGGGGCCAAGTAGGCATCCCCTGCGAAGAGCCACCCACGCTCGGGCTCGAAGAACGCCACGTGGTCCTCGGTGTGGCCGGGCACGGCGATGACCTCGAAGCGACCATCTGGGGTCTCGATGGTGGGGCCAAGGGGCTCGGCTGTCACGGGTTCCGCGATGCCCCACGTGCGATCCTGGTAGCCGCGCTTGTCCGGTGGGTCGGCCAAGAGCGGCAGCGAGGCCTCTGGCGCGTGGATGCGCGCTCCCCGCTCAGCCAGCGCGGCGGCAGCGCCCACATGGTCCTCGTGGTGGTGGGTGAGCAGCACGTGCTCGACGCCGTCGAGCAGGCCGAGCAGCTCGGTGGCTCGGTTCGGGGGCCCGGCGTCGATCAACGTGGACCCGATGCGGTAGCAGTGCACCGGGATGGGGACCAGGCCGAACACCCGCTTGCCGGCGGTGATGCGCGTGAGCTCACCGAACCGGCGGGTCCCAAGGATGCTGAACACGGCCCTGGAGGGAGGGCCTCCCTTTTGAGCGTTGCAACGAGCCGGCTCCGAGGCCGGGTAGCCGACACCGTCATCCTTGCCGACTGCCTGCAGGACGCATGCGCATCCAACCAGCCGACACCGAGCAATCAGTGCGGGCCTGCTTCCCCGTGGTCCACCAGCTCCGGCCACACCTGGACATGGATGGCTTCCTGGCCGCCGTCGAAGCGCAGCGTGAGGAGGGCTACCGGCTGGCTTGCCTCGAGGACGATGGCGAGGTGCGGGCCGTGGCCGGTTACCGGGTCCAGCACAGCCTCTGGCGGGGCCGGTTCCTCTACGTCGACGATCTCATCACCCACGAGGACCACCGCTCCAAGGGCTACGGGACCGCGCTCGTCGACTGGCTCAAGGCCCAGGCCAGCCAGGCTGGATGCCGGGAGCTGCGCCTGGATTCGGGCACCCAGCGAGCCGATGCCCACCGGTTCTACGAGCGCGAAGGCTTGGAGGTGCGCGCGCTCCACTTCGCCATCGAGCTGTGAGCGTGGTCAGTCGGCTGCTTCGGCAACCTCGGCGGTCTCGCCGGGCTCGTGCACGTCCTCACCGCTCTCATCGTCCTCGACGGTGTTCACCTGGGTCTGACCGAACACCGGGGTGAGCTTCCACCCCTGGCTGGTCTCGACCAGCGCCCGGTCCAGGTCGAGATCCAGGATGATCTGGGTCTCGCTGCCGGCATCCACCTCGAAGGATCGCACCACGCGCCCGATCCCGCTGGGCACCGACATCTCGACGCGGGTGTCGTTCTCGTCGATGCCGTAAGCGTCCTGGACCACCACGGCGATCTGTGTGTAGGTCCCAGCCGACAAGTTGGCTTCCCCGAGGAAGGCAGCCCGGGTGCCCGTGGCGTTGAGCAGGTCGATGTCGAGGCCATCGGGCGCGTCGACCAGCTGGATCCAGCCAGCGTCCTCGTTGAACTGGTTGGCTTGTCCATCGCCGGCTCTGTCCCCGTGCTGGGGTGTGGCCACCGCGGCCATGCCGCCGGGTTGGCCGTCGGCATCCCGGTCACTGATGTCGCCATCTTGGCCATTGGCCGCGCCTCCATCCGCGCCCTCCTCCCCGTCGTCGAGCCCGTTCTCGCCATCCTCCTCATCATCGTTCTCGTCATCGTTCTCGTCGCCGCCCTCGTGGATGTAGGCGGCGGTGAGGACCACGTGGATCTCCTGGAACTCGTCGGTCGGGGCGTCTTTCATGTAAACGCTGGCCGAGCCCTCACCGTCGGCGACACAGCCCGCGAGCGGAACGGTCAAGGTCATCAGCGCCACCAAGGCGATCTTGGCATGCATGAGGTTCTCGACCTCCCTGGGGCGGGAAAAAGGCTCTGGCTCGACCCGAACCTGGGTTTCAGTGTAAGATCGCGCCTGTGGGCACGGGCCGGTCGGGCGCCAGAAGCACCGGGTGGCCCTCTTCGTCGTCCACGCCAGTGGTGAGCACCTCGCTGGTGAACCCGGCGATGTTGACCGTGCCGAGATCGGTGGCGCAGAGCACCTGGCGGCCCACGAGCTCCTTGGGCTCGTAGTGGTGGGCCAGCTGTGCGCACGACTGGACCTCGCGGTCCCCAAGGTCGATCCAGAGCTTGAGCATGTCCGGCTTGCGCGTCTCGGGGAACGGCTCGCAGCGCAGGACCTCGCCGATCTGGAGGGTCACATCGAACAGGGACTCGGGCATCCGGCCACCAGGCTCACCGTGGTGCTTCAACGTTCGGGTAAGCGGGAGGGTGCAGGGTGTTTGCGACGCAAACAACCACGCCAGGCGAAGGGGGATCGTAGCCTTCCAGGCTCGATGACCGAGCTCGCCCCCAACACCCTCGACGATGGCCTCCCCAGGGAAGCCTCGCCTGCCTCCCAGGCCCGCATGCGGCACCGGCAAGGCTTCTCGGCGCGCACGAAGCTCGCCCTGGTGCTCGCCGCAGGCTTGCTTGTGCTCTCCTTGGCCGCCCTGCCACCAGGGGACAACCCTGGCGCTGGGCACGTCTCCTACGATCCCGAGACCGGGGAGCACCGCGTCGTGCATGACTGGACGCCCACCGAGATCGCTGGGATCGCCGCCGGGGTGGTGGCCGGCTACCTGCTCCTGGCATCACCCTTGCTGGCCTACCGCTACCCCGTGGGCCGCTACATCCCAGCACCCTGGCGTACCCGCCTCCACGTTTGGGCAGGCTGGGGGATCGTGTGGTTCTCGGCCGCACACGGCGCAGTGCTCCCGCTGGTGGGCTTCTACGAGGGCTGGCACACGGGGATCGTGGCCCTGGGTGTGCTGCTCGGCCACGGGGTCTCGGGCGTGCGCAAGACCCAGCTCGTGCGCCGATGGGGGGCTGCCCGGTGGCGCTTCGTGCACACCGGCTCAGCCTGGCTCGGCTTCGTGCTCGGCCTCGTGCACAGCTTCGGGGTGCACGTATGACAGACGTGAGCGCAAGCGGGGGCCAGGTTGCCTCAGCCGTCGACCGTCGGGCACGTGTGTCGTCGTGTCATCATGGTGGCCTCCTCGACGAGCCCTGGTCGCCTGTTGGCCCGTAACCCTTAAGTCCGAAACCGCGAGCTCTGATGGGAGGAGTTGAAACGATGAGAGGAGAACGCTCCCCCATCCCAGTCCCCCGACCGCTCACGACCTTCGCCCTTGCCGCCATCGTGGCCCTCACGGGCCTGGCTGGCTGCCTGGGTAGCGATGATGTTCCAGGAACAGATCGTCTAGGGACCGATGCCGGCGAGCCGATCTCGGCGCTCGGCGAGCCGTTCACGCCGACCCCGGCGACCCAGGCCCTGCGCGATGCCGGCTTCGCGGACCCCTACCTGAACGTCGAGCCCACGGGTGTCGTCCACGAGTACGACTTCTGGGTGGATGACCAGTTCGTGCTCGCACCACACGAGGGGCGCGAGATCTGGGGCTTCGCCTTCACCACGGACCCTGACGAGCCCGGTACGGTCCCCGCGCCCGAGATCCGTGTGACGCAGGGCGACACGGTGCGCGTCAACCTGCACAACCGGGGGAGTCTGATCAACGGCCACACCATGCACTGGCATGGCGTCGATCTCCCGTGGGGCTCCGACGGCGTCCCGGCGCTGACCCAACCGGCCGAGGGGATCGAGGGCGAGAGCGCCTTCACGTACGAGTTCGTGGCCAAGCAACCGGGCACGTACTGGTACCACTGCGTCATGGAGTTCCCCGCTCACGTCGACGGCGGCATGTTCGGCATGCTCATCGTGGAGCCCCAGGACCCCAGCGAGGATCTGCCCTTCGACCGCGAGGAGACGCTCATCTTCCACGAGGCCGACAGCCAAGTCTTCGCTGCTGCGGGCTGGGCGTTCAACGACAACATGGACCCGGACCCCGAGCACCTCTCCACCAACCCCGTGGACCTGGCCGACTCCGCCAAGTCCCAAACCCGGTCGGCCATCGACGTCGCCGGCTCGGTGACTGGGCCAGCCACGGGCGAGTACCTCTTCTCGGAGGGCCCGCGGGACTACTTCCCCGTCTGGACGCCGCGCTACACGCCGATCTACGACACGTTCATGATCAACGGGAAGAGCTACCCGAACACCGATCCGGTCTACATCGACGAAGGCGAGACGCTTCGGCTGCGCCTGCTCAACGCGGGCCAGAACCACAAGAGCATCCACCTCCACGGCCACCACATGCTGGTCACCCACAACGACGGCTACCCGCTACCCACCCCGCACTGGGAGGACACCATCAACCTGGCCCCGGGCGAGCGCATCGACGCCTACGTGCAGGGCACCAACCCCGGCATCTGGAGCCTGCACGACCACAGCGGCGTGCCTGGCTCGGGCACCACGGTGGCCAACGACTACGCCTTCCCCGGCGGCATGGAGACCATGCTCGTGTACGAGGACTTCGAGCCGCCAGGCCGCGGCGAACAGCCGGAGGGCGACGTGACGGCAGGGGATCTGGCCGTGTACGCGCCGAGCTACCAGAACCGGTGAGACACGAGCTCACCACGACGGCACAACCGACGCGAAGACATGGAGCCAGGCCGGGCACGCCGCCACCCAAGGCCGAGGGGTCAGCCGCCGATGAGCGCGGCTTTCCCCTTGCCCACGAGCAGCTCGGCGGTCTCCTCGGGTAGGGCCACGATGTCCTCGCTGGCCAGCTCGTAGATGCGCAGGTCAGCAGCGGTGAACGCCGGGATGTCCTCGAGCACGCGCACGACCCGGTGCTCGCCGCCGCGCCGGGCGCGTTCGAGCACGTGGTCGCGGGTCTCCTCGACCACCTCGCGCACCCGGTCGAAGAGCTCTTGCTCCTGCTCGGTGAGATCCTTGGCCTCCACCTCGCCCACCTTGGCCAGGGCATGCGAGAGGATGCGCTTGGCTCGCAGATCGAACAGGTCGTTGAGCGCTTCGCGGGCTTGGAAGAGCTCGTCGAAGAGGATGCGCACCTCCTTGCTGGCCGGGTCGCGGGCGTGCGCGGTCTCGTACTCCTCTCGTAGCTCCTCGAGGTAGTCCTGGGCCTCCTCGTAGAAGAGGGGATGGAGGTGGACGATGCGCTGGGAGCGGCGCTGCTGGTCGAGCTTGGACTTGATCTCCTCGTAGGCCACCCCCTCGTCCTGCTCGCTCACGCCACCGCCTCCGGGCTGATGCGTGGTCGCCAGGGCGCGCTCGTGGCGGCCATGGGAAGCGCGACGAAGGCGGCCAGGTACGTGGGGACCTGGTGGGGGCCAGGGGCCAGCTCGAACGTCTCCCCGGCCAGCTCACCCTCGGCCGGGCGCTCGAGCTGCAGGGTCACCGGGTCCTCGGGCAGGGCCACAGCATCGCGCAGGGGCTCGAAGCCCTTGAGCCCATCGACCGTGAGCGGCGTGACCCGCAGCCCGGTCTTGCCATGCAAGCTGCCGGGCAAACGGATCAACCGCTTGACGTCCGCGGTGACCGGTTCGTCGGCCTCGCCCTTGGCCAGGATGCGGACGCGTTCGGCCAGCCCGCGGAGCACGTTCTTGTTGGCCAGGGCCGGCACGTGGTCCACGCGCCCCTCGCGCACCCCGTCCAACGCCTTGGGCGTGAGTTGTTCGATGAGCTGCTCGGCGCGAGCCGGACCGATGCCGTGGATGCCGGTCAAGGCCTCCAGCGCCTCGTCGCGTGGCCCGCCGGCGAGGCGCTCGAGCTCGTCGACCAGCGTGCGCGTGAAAAGCCCGGGCCAGCCTGGCGTGGTGGACGCGGGCACCTCCCAGCGTTGCTTCTGGTTGGCGTGCCCTTGGAAGGTTTCCACGGCGAAGGTGCGGCGTTGGAGCAAGCGCTCCAGCGCGAGCCCGTTGGCGGTCACGTAGTCCACGATCTCCCGGCGCTCCGGGCTCCCGAGGGGGTGCACGCTCGGGTCGATGACGTGGATGTGGTAGCCGCGCCCGCCTGAGAAGGCGATGCGAAGGTCGTCCTCGGTGAAGCCGAAGTGGCCCAGCAGGAACTCCTCGACCACTTTGAGCGCCTCCAGCCGCACCTCTTCTAGCATCTCGGCCTGGCTCATCTCGTCCGCGCCAGCCAGGTGGTCGGCATCCAGATCGAAGATCAGATCCGCGCCCTTCCAGCCCTTGTCCTCCATCTCGCTGGCCTCGGGCTGGGCGTAGTAGGCCACCGAGTAGTAGGCATGCGAGGGGCCCTTGTCGGCCAGGAACCGGGAGAGGTCCTCGCGCGTGGCGAAGCGCGTGTGGCGCTGCATGCCCTTCTCGCCCAGGAAGAGGAAGCCGTACTCCCTGCGACCGAACCGGGGCGGTAGGAAGACCGGTTCGCGCCGGTAGTACCGGCGGAACAGGCTTCTGGCCCAGGCCAGGGTCGCGTCCATGAGGGAGCCAAGGTGGAGGGGGACAAGTACCTTCGCCGGGACCGACGACGACATTCACCACAACGACACAAAGCTCACAAGGTATCCGGTGATGAACAGTCGAGGAGGAGAGGGAGGACGAGGGTTTTCCTGGGAGGCGGTGTGGAGCCTTCTGGTCGACGCTCTCCCCGGGAGCGTTCCTACCCTTGTCCCCCCTTCTGCGGGGCCGTCTTTGTGCCCGTTGTGCCTTTGTGGTGAGCCCGTCCCTCCATCGCGAAGGGTTCATGCCCCCGTGACCGCTCGCCCCTCCAGCATGGAGCCCGCCCTTGCCCCCTTGACCGCCAACCACGTGCACGCCGGCGAGCCCGAGGGCTCCGGCCCGGCCGCCTTGGCCATGGCCATGGACGCCCTGGGCAGCGCTGAGGATGGAGCTTTCGTGTTGGACCACACCGAGGCCGAGCAAGGGGCAAGCCCCTACGGCCTAGCTCTTGCGGCCCTGCGCCGGGGCTACCATGCCATCCTCACGAGCAGCGCGGCTCAGGATGGCCCCGCCTCCACGGCCACGGATGCCGGCATGGTCGCGCGCAGCCGCACCCCGCGCCCGGGCGACGTGGTCGCGGCCCTGGAGGCAGGCCACCCGGCGCTGGTGCGCACGGACGAGCACCTGGTCGGGCGCGACGGGCGCTCGGCGCCGGTCTGGGTGGTCGCCCTGCGCCTCGAGCCGCCCGCGGTGATCCTCCATGCCCCGACCCTGGCCCAGGGCCCCACCACGTGGCCGGCCGATGGGCTGGACACCTTGCTCGAGGCGAGCGAGGTGCCAGCGCTGGTGGAGCTGGCGCCCAAGCGTCGCGTCGATCTGGGTTGACCCTCCGGGAACGCTCACCGCGAAGGCGCGGAGAACGCGGAGGACGCAGAGGACCGGACGATCCCCCCGTACAACGCGATGGATGGCGGTCACGCGAAGGGTGGCTGGGGACCGGATGGCGCCCTTGGCCTTTGGTCGCTCCGCGATCTTCGCGCTCTCCGCGGTTCAGGGTTCGGCTGGTAATGGGCTGGCGATCGACCGCACCCCTTTTACCCGGCTCCCCGTTTGCCAGGCCGTGACCCGCGGCCCGGTGATCCTCTCGATCGGTGGAAGCGTGCTGGCAGGCGAACCCCTGGAGCCGGATGGCTTCTCGCGCTTGGCTGCCAAGCTGGCCGAGCGAGCCGCCGATCCCCTGGGCCTGGTCGTCGGCGGGGGCGCTTCGGCCCGACGCTACATCGACGCCGGGCGCGAGCTCGGCCTGGACGAGGCGGGCCTGGACCACCTGGGCATCCAGCTCACCCGAGCCAACGCCTGGCTGCTGCTGGCTGCCTTCGGCGAGAACGCCTACCCGCAGCCGGCCACCGACTTCGAGGAGGCAGCCCTGGCGCTTCGATCCTACACCCGCGTCTGCATGGGAGGCACCCACCCAGGCCACACCACGGACGCCGTGGCCGCCATGCTCTCCGAGCGGGTCCACGCCCAGCGCCTGGTCATCGTCACCAACGTCGACGGCGTCTACTCCGCGGATCCCACCGAGGACCCATCCGCCGAGCTCTTGGAGACCGTGACGCCCACCGAGCTCATCCATCTCTCCGGCACCGCCAGGGAGGCTGGCTCCAAGACCATCGTGGACCCCCTGGCCGCCCAGGTCGTGCGCCGCTCCGGGATCCCGCTGGCCGTGGTGGGCGGCGACGATCTCGACAACGTGGCCGATGCCGTTGAGGGCAAGGCCTTCAAGGGCACGCGCGTCGAGAGCTGAGTCAGGATGTACCTGATCGGGTGTCCGGGCTTGCTACAACACGGAGGCACGGAGACACGGAGCGAACGGAGACTACCTGAAGGGCCAAGTGGCTCTAACAGCGATCGCTAGGACCGCCTCCCCCGCCCTAGCGTCTTGGCGCCCCTCCGCCCCCATCCCTTCTTCCTCCTTTCGTCCCACCGTTCGCTCCGTGTCTCTGTGCCTCCGTGTTGATCGTTCGCGGGGTTGACCGTCTCCGCGATGGCCAAGGTTCTTATCCTCCCCTCGTCTGCTCACCACCATGGCGGTCACGAAGGTCCCGAACCACGCCCACTGCGTCATCTGTCGCCGCGCGGTCCCGTACGGGGACCAAGTCTGTGGCCAAGAGTGCCAGGACCAGCTCGACGACGACAACACGCGCCGCAAGCGCATGATGTACTTCACCTACGGCTTGCTGGGCGTCGGCTTCCTGCTCCTGATCGGCGGCCAGTTCCTCACCGGGTGACCCAACGGGTGACCCACCAGCTAGAGGCGGGTGAGCTCCCATGGTCCGACGCAAGCGCGAGATGAGCGGCTTCGACCTCCTGTGCCTCGAGCAGGAGTTCCAGGCGCTCGTCGACGGCAACTTCGACAAGGCCTACCAGCCCAGCCGCGACGAGGTGCTGCTGCGCCTGAGAGCACCGGAAGAGGGGCGCTTCGATCTGGCCATCGGGCTCGGGGACTACATCACGCGCACCTGGCGCTCCCGGGACAACCCGACGCACCCCCCGGAGTTCTCCAAGCGGTTGCGCCAGAACCTCTCCGGCGGCAAGATCCTGAGCGTGCGCCAGAAGGGCTTCGACAGGATCCTCGTCTTGGAGATCGGCAAGCACGACGGGGTCTACGAGCTCATCATCGAGTCCTTCCACAACGGCAACGTGGTCCTCGTCCAGGACGACGAGATCGTGGTGCCCTTGATCCACACGGAGTGGTCCACGCGCGAGGTGCGCCCAGGGCGCGAGTGGCGCTACCCACCCGAGGGCCTGGATCCCCGGGAGGTGAGCGAGCCCCAGCTCATGGAGGAGCTCAGGGCCTCGGATTCTGATGTCATCCGCACCCTTGCTACCGTGGGCAACCTGGGCCCGCTCTACGCCAAGGAGGTCGCCATGCGCGCCAGCCTGGACCCCTCCACCGCCATCGAGGACTTGTCTGCCTCAGAGCTAGCACGCCTGGTCGAGGAGATCCGCGGGCTCTTCGACGAGATCACCAACCACCGCAACCCCCAGCTCGTGCGCGACGAAGAGGGCGAGCCCGTGCAAGCCAGCCCGGTGCCCCTGCGCGTGTTCGAGGAGCTGGACAACGAGCCCGTGGAGAGCTTGAGCCACGCCCTCGACGAGCTCTTCGGCCCGCATGCCCAGGAGGAGAAGGCGGTCCACGACCCACGCCTGGACAAGCTCGAAGCGCTGACCGCCCGGCTCGAGCGCCAGGTCGAGGACATCCAGGAACGCATCCAGGGCTTCGAGGAGCAAGAGCAGGCCAGCCGGGAGCTCGGCGATCTGCTCTACGCCCACTTCCAGGACGTGCAAACCGTGCTCGAGGAGGCCTCCAGCCTGCACGCCCAGGAGGGCTGGGGCCCGCTCTTCGAGCACGAGATCGCCTCGGGCCAGGTCACCATGAGCCGGCCCGTGCCCGAGCACGCCCGCATCGAGCTCTCGCTACCGGACCCTGAGGGCCACCTGCGCACCGTGGAGGTGGAGCTCAAGAAGAGCGTGGGCAAGAACGCCGAGGTGCTCTACGAGCGCTCCAAGGAGATGCGGGACAAACAGGAGGGCGCCCGCAAGGCGCTGGCGCATGCTGAGAAGGAGCTGGCTGAAGCCGAGGCCCGCGGTGTCGAGGTGGTCGAGGAGCTGGAGGCCAAGCAGGCCGCCCCTGATCCCACCCATCGCTTCTGGTTCGACAAGTACCGCTGGTTCATCGCGAGCACCGGCCACCTGGTGGTCGGCGGCCGGGATGCCCGCTCCAACGAGCGGCTGGTGAAAAAGCACCTGGAGGACAACGACCGCTACCTCCACGCCAACGCCAGCGGTGCACCCAGTGTGATCGTGAAGGCCAAGGCCGGTGAGGAGATCCCGGAGGCCGCGCTCGAAGAGGCCGCCCAGCTCGCCGTGGCCTACTCGAAAGCGTGGTCCAGCCAGCTGGGCCGCTCGGAGGCCTACTGGGTGACCCCGCCTCAGGTCTCCAAGACCCCGGAGGCCGGTGAGTACCTGCCCACGGGCTCGTTCATGATCCGCGGTGAGCGCAACTACCTGCGCTCCCCGGTCCAGGCCGCCATCGGCACCACCACGTGGGACGGCCACCACAAGATCATGGGCGGAGCCGTACGAGCGCTCGAGGAGCGCTCCGACCAGTACGTGGTCCTGGAGCCCGGTCGCAGCGATCCAGGCGAGCTGGCTGGCATCCTGTACGAGGTCTTCGACGTGCCCGTCGAGGAGGTGCTCCACCACCTCCCACCGGGGCCGATGCGCGTGGTGCGCTCCAAGGGCATCGACGAGTCCATCTTCGCGGAGGTCGACCGGTGAAGGTCCTCCAACAGGACCGTGGCCAGGGCCTGGTCAAGCTGCGCGTCGACACCCTGGATGACCTCTGGCACTTGAGCCACCTCATCCAGGCCGAGGACCTGGTCCGGGGCGTGACCCAGCGGCGGTTGGACGAGCGCCAGGACATGGTGCGCGACACGGCCACCGAGCGCGTGACCATGACGCTGGGTGTGCGCGTGGAGAGCGTGGAGTTCCACGAGCACAGCCAACGCCTGCGCGTGCTGGGCACCATCGAGCAAGCCCCGGAGGATGTGAACGCCGGGGGCCACCACACCATCAGCATCGGCGAGCACGACTGGGTCGAGATCCTCAAGCCCGGGGGCTGGCCCGGTCACCAGCTCGACCGCGTCCAGGAAGCCGTGGAGGCCACCCACGAGCCTCGCGTGACCATCGTGGCCATGGACGACGACGAGGCCACGGTGGCCGTGCTCTACCAGTTCGGCCCCCGGGAGCTGGCCACCAAGGTGCGCACCGGCGGTGGCAAGCAGTACGATGGGCAGGGCGGTGGGCCTGGCGAGTTCTACGGCGAGGTGCGCCACGTGCTCGAGACCTCGGCCCCTGAGGACTGCCCGGTGGTGGTCTGCGGGCCGGGCTTCGCGCGCGAGAACTTCCTGAAGTACCTGGACGAGCACCCGGTCGATCGCGTCGGTGCCGTGGTCACGGAGCCTACCAGCCACACGGGCATGCACGGGGTCCAGGAGGCCATCAAGCGCGGCGTGGTCAACCGGGTGGCCGAGAAGAGCCGCATCAGCCAGGAGACCCAGGCCGTCGAGGCGCTCTTGGAGCGCATCGCCACGGATGGC
>CAYNEI010000008.1:43988-64820 GCA_964396185.1 uncultured Thermoplasmatales archaeon | reverse complement strand
CAGCCAGGAGACCCAGGCCGTCGAGGCGCTCTTGGAGCGCATCGCCACGGATGGCTTGGCCACATACGGGCGCGAGCAGGTCCGCCGTGCGCTCAACATGGGGGCCGTCGAGCAGCTCATCGTGGTGGACGAGCTCGTGCGTGATGGCGAGGTGGACCGCTTGCTTGAGCTGGCCCGCCAGACCGGTTCAGAGGTGCTCGTGGTTAGCCAAGGCCACGATGCCGGCGAGACGCTGGCCAACTTGACGGGTATCGGTGCGTTGCTTCGGTACAAGCCTGGGTAGTGCAGTGACGTCGAGGCGGACCGATACCGCCCGACCCCGCTAGGCGCCAAGTACGCCGCGCAGGCTGGCTTGGGCTTGCTCGATGGTGCCCTCGTTCTCGATGTAGGCATCCGCCATGGCGATGACGTCGCCCAGGCCGTGGCCCAGCTCCCGTTCGTCGCGCTCGCGCAGCGCCTGGATGGAGTCGGCGTCCTCGCCCCGGCCGCGCTTGAGCATGCGCTCGTAGCGGGTGGTGGGCGAAGCGAGCACGGCGACCACGAGCAGGTTGTCGCCGAGGGCGTCCCTGAAGGTGTCCAGCTCCACGAGGCTGCGCACCCCATCGATGAGCACGGTCTCGGCGTCCAGCTGCTCGATGCGCTCGATGGTGCGCTGGGCCCAGATGCCTGGCCCTTCCTGGGCGCGCAGGTGCACGGCCACCTGGCCGTAGGACTCCGGCTCGTCTGGCAGGCCGCGCCGCTCGGTCTCCTCTCGCACGAGATCGCCCATCCGGACCACGGGCAGGCCGATCTCCTCGGCGATGTCCACAGCGAGCTCCTTGCCGGCGCCCGGCATACCGGTGGTGGCCACGACACGCATGGCGCCCGGGATGCGCTGGGGAAGGTAAAGGTTCGGGCCTCTCACCGGCCGCCACTGAAGCGACCCAAGCTGACATCAGGGAGCCTCCGGAGCCCTGAGGCGTCGAGCTCGAGCATGGCCTCGTCGCTGCCGCCGCCCATGAACAGCTGCTCGTGTTCGAGCAGCGCCTGGTCCACCAGGGTTCGAACCGGGCGTGCGTAACCGAAGGGCGGAACCCCGCCGACAGGGTACCCGGTGAACCGCTCGACCTCCTCGGGCGTGGCCATGCGCACGGCGTCCACGTCCGCGCGAACGTGGTCGGCCACGGCGTGGAGATCCGCGCGCCGGGTGCCCGGCACGAGCACGACGACGGGTTCGGCCTCGGAGACCATGAGCACGATGCTCTTGCCGATCTGCGCGGGGCTCACGCCGAGCGCCTCGGCGGCCCTCTCCACGGTGGCTGCATCCCCGAGGTCGTGGTGGAGCTTGGCCTCGATGCGCAGCGCGTCTGCCGTTCGGAGCACGTCTGCAGGCTCGAGCATGGTCACACCGGGTTCGCGCACAGAGCTTCCAGCTTCTCGAGGTCCTCGGGTTCCCCCAGGGCGATGAGGGTGTCCTCGGCATGGATCTCCTCGGCCGCGTGCGGGTTGAACGTCATCTCGCCGCTGGCCCGCTTGATGGCCACGATGATGGCGCCGCACTTCTTCCGGATCTCCCCTTCCGCCAGCGAGCTGCCTGCCAGGGCGCTCTCGGGTTCCACCAACACCTCCTCCAGGGTCAGCTCGATGTTCATCCGGGGGGTCGCCAGCTCCATGAACTCCACGACGGTGGGCTTGATGGCGGCGTGCAGTACCCGGTTCCCGGCCGTCTTGTAGGGGCTCACCACGGAGTCCGCGCCGCCACGGCGGAGGTTGGCCTCAGCCTTGGGGGAACTGGCCCGCGCGATGACCCGCACGTCCGGGTTCAGGCCCTTGGAGGACATGGTCAGGTAGAGGTTGTCGGCGTCGCTGGGGAGCAGGGCCAGAACGCCTCGCGCGCGGCGGATGCCGGCCTCCTCGAGGGCGGCCTCCTCGGTGGCATCCCCGATGAGGTGCGCGATCCCGTGCTCGGCGAGCTCGGGAGCGTGGTTCGCGTCGAGGTCGATCACGCAGAAGGGGAGGTCCTCTTGAGCCAGGCCCGCCACGACAGGTTCGCTGGTGCGTCCGTAGCCGCAGACGATGAAGTGGTCCGTGAGCGCTTGTAGTTCGTTCCGCATGCGTTTCCTCCCGAGGATCTCTGCGAGCTCGCCCTCGATGACGAGTTGACCGATACGCGTGAAGGCGTAGAAGACCGTGCCCAGCCCGGCCACGATCAGGAACACCGTGAACCCTCTGCCGATCTCCGAGAGGGGGCGGACCTCCTCGTACCCGACGGTCGAGAGGGTGATCACGGTCATGTATAGGCCTTCGAACAGGGTGTAGCCCTCGATGAGCACGTAGCCCGTGGTCCCCAACGCGAGCCAGAGCCCAAGCAACCCGACGGCGGGGCCAACGCCAACGCCCCAGAACCCGACTATGCGGCTGAGCCAACCGCCCCGGCGCTTACGCTCGGGTCTCACGCGTGGACGGGGCTGTTGGGTGGGGGGCGGGATGTCCATGGGATCCTTCGAGCTCGTGGGCATCAGGGGTTGGCCTCAAAGGCTTCCCGGTTCACCTCCCGGGAGGCCGCGGTACGTGGCATCGTGGCTGGGCGCACACAGGCTTCGGTGGCCTCGCTAGCTTTCGGCGACGTCCAAGGCATCCATATCGACCTGAAGGTTGTCGACGAAGTAAGTCATCTCGGTCTCCCAGACCGCCGAGATCCCGAAGGAGACGTAGAGCGTGTCCTCCTCCACCTCCCCCGCGTCCCACGTGAAGGCGTAGGTGCGCCAGCCCTCGGCCAGGTTGAGCGCCTCGCGCAGCCCGCCGGCCGAGGCGTTGGTCTCGCCCGTGCTGTTCGTGCCTGGCTCAGGGAAGTGCTCCTCGACGCTGGGCTCCTCGGTTCCGATGATCATGACGAGATGGGCCAGCGTGTTGAACGACTCGCTCTCGCTCCAGGCTTCGAGGCTCACGTCGGCTCGGTAGGTGTGGCCCGGCAGCACGCGCACGGGGCGGGTGAGCCAGATCGTGCCATCGTCCTGGCGCCCGTCGAGGGTGAACTGGACGCTGCGCTCCCCGCTGGCAGCCCGCTCGGCGCTCGAGCTGATGTTCCAGGCCACCTTGCCGCCGGTGTTGGGGTCGTCTGGGACGTGGCTGTGCTGGGTCCACGGGTCGATCCCGTTCTCGAAGTCGTCGTCGATGTCGACGTGAGCGGGAGGATCCGGGGTGGTGCACCCGGCCAGCAGGAGGGCCGCTGTGACGGTGAGCGCGAGGACCGTTCGGGGGGCCATGGGGACCGGTGGGCGAACCCGAAGGTCGGGGAAGTGTGTTTCGGCCCTGGCACGGTCCTTGCCGTGGACTGGGGCATGGGTTTTTCCGTTGAATCCCCCTAGTCGCCAAGTTGTACGATGGCCGACGACACCAACGCGGGGAAGCCTGCCCCCCTGGAGGGCATCGAGCGGGTCCATGGGATCGATTTCAGCGGGGATCGAAGCGCCGGCAAGCGCAGCTGGGTCGCCAGCGGTGATCTCGGCGGCACCTCGCTCAAGGTCGACGCCTGCCGGGATGCCACCGAGCTTCCTGGCTCGGCTGCCGCCCGAGAGACGTTCCTGGAGGCCCTTAACGCTTGGATCACCGAGCAACCGGGTGCTGCCATCGGCCTGGACTTCCCGTTCTCCTTGCCGGAGGCCGTGATCGAGGAGGACTCGTGGGAGGCCTTCGTGCGAGGCTTCGCGAAGCGGTTCCCCGACGAGGATGAGTTCCGGTTCACCTGCCAGCGCGTCTCGCCTGGTCGCGAGCTCAAGCGCGCCACGGACGAGGCCCACAAAGCACCGCTCTCGCCGTACAACCTTCGCCTCTACAAGCAAACGTACCACGGGATCGCCAACGTGCTCGCCCCGCTCATCGAGGCAGATGCCGTGCGCGTGGCCCCATTCCAAGAACCGGATCCGGACAAGCCCCTGCTCGTGGAGGTGTGCCCGGCGGCCAGCATGATCGCCCGCGGCCACAAGACCAGCTACAAGGGCACAACGCAAGAGCATCGGGCTGCACGTACCCGCATCCTCAAGGCCCTGCAAAGCGACGGCACGCTGAGCATCCGGGCCCAAGGCGTGCTCACCAGCGTGCTGCGGGATAGCGGCGGGGATGCCCTGGACGCCGTCATCGCCGCGTATGCTGCCACCCAGGCGGTCAGCGACCACGACCGGCTCTACCCCGACTCCTTCGACGGGCCAGCCATCGAGGGCAACATCTACGCCTGATCGCAGGCGCGCGCTACCTTTGGCGATCCCACTGGACCCCCAGGGTCCCCTTGGGGATCAGGGAGCAGTCGATGCAGTCGACGATGTCATCCTTGTAGATGTCCCCGTCCCCACCATCGTCCACGAGCTTACCGAGCCCGTGCCCCAGGTCCTCCCCGAGGGCGATCGCACACGAGGGCTGTGCTGCGCCACCGTTGACGCCGCACCCCCCTGCGAGGTAGAGGTCCCCGTCGCCGGCTCCGTCGTAGAGCAGGCCCGAGCTCAAGCCACGGTTGATGCGTTGGAGTGGAAGGACACTGATGGCGCCTCCATTGGTGCCGAAGGACCCCGCTTCGTAGCGATCCTGGCCAGAGCCGTCGTAGAGCAAGCCGAAACCGCTGAACCCGCCACCGTTGGTTCCCTGGTCAGTCGCGATGTAAACGTCGTCGCCATCGGCGTCATAGAGCAGGCCAGCGCCAAGGCCGTGGCCCCCTCCGTTGACTGCGGTGTGCTCGGCTTCATAGTGATCGTCGCCGCCGCCGTCGACGAGGAAGCCGATGCCATTGGCCATGCCGCCGCCGTTGACCCCGTCCTCAAGGGCGAGGTAGACATCGTCGCCGTCGCCCCGGTCGTAGAGGAACCCGACGCCGATGTCCGAGCCGCCGTTAACGCCCTCCTCGGTGCCCTCGTAGGTGTCGTTACCCGCGCCGTCGAGCAGGAGGCCGATGCCTGCGGTGTTCACGCCACCGTTGACGCCCTCCTTGCTGGCCTGGTAGGCATCGTCTCCTGCGAGGTCCAGCAGGAACCCGACGCCGAAGTCGCCACCACCGTTGACGCCCTCCTCGTCGCCGACGTAGCGGTCGTGCCCGTCGGGGTCGAGCAGGAACCCGACGACGCCGTTCTCCCCTCCACCGTTGACGCCCTCGATCCCGCCGATGTAGAGGTCGTGGCCACCGGCGTCGTAGAGGAAGGCTGCGGTGTGGTCATCCAGGGCGTTGCCGACCTGTGAGGATGCTCCCCCGTTCACGCCGCTGTCGGTGGCGTTGTAGCCATCGTCGCCGGTGCCGAGGTCGACGAGGGTGCCGAAGCCGGAGTAGGATCCGCCGTTCACGGCGCCTCTGGTCCCGTTGTAGGATTCGTTGCCGCCCTCGTCGAGCAGCAAGCCGGAGCCTGCCAGCCCGCCTCCGCCGTTGGCTGGGCCGTGCCCGGCGAGGTAGGTGTCGTTGTGGTGGCCTCGGTCGATCAAGGCCCCGATGCCGATCCGGGCGCCGCCGTTGGCAGAGAAGCTGCCGCCGTCGTAGAGGTCCTCGCCGCCCTCGTCGATGAGGGTTCCGAAGCCTTGGCCGCCGGCGCCGCCGTTGGTCGCGAACCCGGAGGCCGAGTACGTGTCGTTGCCGCCTGCATCGTAGAGGAAGCCCGCGCCGGCCGTGTAGCCGCCACCGTTGGCACCACAGCCACGCTTGTTCTCGGCATCCCCGTACGTGTCGTCCCCGGAGCCGAAGTCGAAGCCAGCAGCAGCCGCTTGCAGGGAGACCGACGCGCAGGGATCACCCAGGGTGTCGAAGCCGTTCCCGCCGGCGTTGTTGTGGTATGTGTCGTCGCCGCCGCCATCGATCAGGAGCGCGATGTCCTCGGTGTACGTATCGTGCTGTGCCGGGTCGAGTTCGATGGAGAGCACCGGCGGGACCGACAAGCTCGGGGCCGCGCTGATCGTCCCCATGGGTGTGAGCTCGAGGGTCGCACCGAGCTCGAGACCTGCCTGGACCATGGAGAGGCGAGCGGCCAGGAGCTCGCTGAGCACCTGGGCAGCCTGCTGGTCTGGAGCCTCGAACCCGGAGGTCTCCGGCGAGGAGCCGCCGAGGGCCAGCGCACCCGTGTCGCGGGCCTGCTGGGCCGTCTGCTCGAAGGATCTGAACGCCTCGATCAGCCCAGCCAGATCCTCAGCCAGAGGAGCCGGCAGACCGTCGTAGGCGTGCATCGCCTCGCGATGACCTTCGTTCACCTCGATGCCGTGGTCGGCGAGCAGGCGCTCGACGGCCTCGCTCGGGGTGGAGGCCGTCACCTCGAGCTCGTGGAGGGCCTGGATCCCCAGGGCGCGTGCCTGGTGAGCCGTGACCGCCTGGAGGAGCTCGAGGGTCCCGTCGTGGGCATCCGTGGTGGAGCTCTGGGTGACCTGCTCCACCAGCTCGAGCCCGCTGCGGGCGTGGTCGAAAGCCGCGGGGTCCACGGGCAGGAGCTCGGAGGGCAGGCCGGCGCGGTGGTCGAGGACGAGCTGGCCGGCCGTGAGTCCGGTGTCGTCTGCCGCGAGGGCCTCGTCGAGGTCCTGAACGAGCGCGAGCTGGGATCGCTGGACGTCGATCGCTCGAAGCGCGGCCGGGTCGGGGAGCTCCGCGGCTCGAGCCGAGAGGAGCGTGTCGAGGTGGTCGTCGCCAGGCGCCTGCAGCTGGTTATCCTCAGGCTTTGGATGGGTCTCGAGCGCCGTGGCCCCTCCTGGAGCTGCTGCGGCGATCACGAGGACGATCATGGATGCGAACACTTGGACGTTGATACCGCGCATGCGTGGAGCCTCCCTCCCAGGGCTTGGCGTGCCATCCGTCCAGCCAGCAGGCGGCCAGGCGATCTCAGCGCGCCTCCCAGGGGCGCAAGTCTATCCTCTGCATGCATGAAGAGTGTTCCCGTCAAACGCCAGGAGGATTTATACCCGGTCTGCCGGATGATGGGTCGGAGGCTCGAGGCATGATCAACGGGGTAGCCGAGCAGCCGGGGTCAGGCCCCGCCCGCCGGCCCATAGGGATCGCTGTGGTCATGGTGGCGTGCCTGGTGACCGTGGGTTTGCTGGCTGGAGCCCTGCCCGCCTCGGACGTGAGCCACGGCATGGACCTGGGTTCCGGGTCGCTGGACACCCTCGACGCCGGTGAACCCCGTGGGGTGCATCTGAGCTTCACCGAGGACCCGAAGACCACGTTGACGGCGACCTGGTTCACCGATGGGGGGGACGATCCGGGCACGGTGGTCGAGTACGGACCCGTTGAAACGCAGCTCACTGGGACCGCCACCGGGACCTCGACGCCCAACCCCGAAGACGGGTCGCTTCTCATCCACCAGGCGACCATGACCGGCCTGGCACCCGGCCAGGAGGTCTTCTACCGGGTCGGCGGGAGCTCGGGATGGTCCGAGGTCTACAGCGCGCAGACCGCCCCCGAGATGGATCAAAGCGTCCGCATCGCCTCGTTCGCCGACCAGGGGGTGACGCCGCCGGCACGGGACGTCACCCAAGCCGTGCTCGACGAGGACCCCGACCTGATCGTCTTCCCCGGTGACCTCAGCTACGCCGAGGAGGAGTGGTGGCTCTGGGACGACTGGTTCGAGTTCAACGAGCCCCTGTTCGCCACGACACCCACCATGTTCTCCATCGGGAACCACGAGGACGACGGCCCACACGGCGCCACGTCGTACATCGAGCGCGTCAGCCTGCCGGGGGCCGAGTTGTACTACAGCTTCGACTACGCCTCCATCCACTTCCTCGTGCTCCAGTCCACCACCACGGAGGCCGTCTCCCAGGGGTACTACGACGAGATGGTCGCCTTCGCCCAGGAGGACCTGCAAGAGGCAGTGGAACGCCGCGCCGACGGCGAGTTCGAGTTCATCTTCGTCGTCCAGCACCACCCGATCTACAGCAACCACGAGGACCCGGATCGCCAGTACAACGTGGCGCTGATCCCTTGGCAAGAGCAGCTGCTCGACCGCCACGACGTGGACGTGCTCCTCGTCGGCCACAACCACCACTACGAGCGGTCCTACCCCATGGTGGCAAGCGTGCCCACGACCACGGAGCTCCGGGAGTACCATGACCCCGAGGGCTGGATCCAGCTCATCACCGGCGGTGGGGGCCGCGCCCTGTACGAGTTCCAGGGTCCCGCCGAGTTCTGGCCGCACACCGCCATCTGGGCCAAGGAGTGGCACTACACCATGATCGAGGTCGAGGGACCCCAGCTCAGCTTCGAGGCCATCACAGCCGGCCCGAACCCCGGCTACCAGATCGACGCGTTCACCCTCACCGCCGCCGGCGCTGATGCTCCAGCCCCGGTGGAGAAACAGCACCCAACGGTAGGTGGCATCCTATCCCGATGAGACCGCAGCACCTGAGACCCGCTCGCAGAACCGTGGGGCTCACGCTCCTCGTCAGCGCCCTACTCGTGATCGCCTCCCTGCCTGCGCTCGCCTCGCACCCCGAGGCTACCCCGGCTGGTGAGCCGTGGGGGGTGCACCTGAGCTTCACGGACGATCCCCGGACCACCCTCACCGTCACGTGGTTCACGGATGGGACAGAGGACCCCGGATCCACCGTGGAGTACGGCTCCTCACCCGACGACCTGGATCGCTCCGCGCCCGGAACGGCACAGCCGAACCCCGAATCCGGCCAGTCCCTGATCCACACCGCGGTGATGACCGGCCTCCAACCAGGAGCCGCGGTCTTCTACCGGGTCGGAGGAAGCTCCGGCTTCGCCCCCGTCTACGAGACCCAGACAGCTCCCGAGCCTGGCCAAGCGGTCCGCGTGGCCGCCTTCGCCGACCAGGGGGTCAACCCCACCGCTGAGCTCGTGACCCAAGCCATGCTCGACGAGGAGGTCGACCTGCTGCTCGCTGCCGGGGATCTCAGCGCGGCTGGCGCGGAGTGGTGGGACTGGGATGCCTGGTTCCAGCAGAACGAGGAGCTACTCGCCACGGTTCCGCTCATGTCCGCCATGGGGGAGCAGGAGGGCTTCGGGCCCTTCGGCGCGAGCTCGTACCTCGACCGCGTCAACCTCCCGGGCGAGGAGCGCTACTACAGCTTCGACTACGGCCCCATCCACACCCTCGTGCTGCAATCCTCTCTAGTCCAAGCCGCCGATCAGGGGGCCCTGGACGAGATGATCGCGTTCGCCGAGGCTGACCTAGCCGCGGCAGCGGACCGACGCGCCCAGGGGGAGATCACGTTCACCGTGGTCCTGCAGCACCACCCCTTGTACACCAACCACGAGGATGAAGAGCGGCGCATCCACCCAGCCCTGGTCGCTTGGGGCGAGCAGCTCTTCGACCGTCACGCCGTCGACCTGGTGCTCACCGGCCACGACCACCACTACGAGCGCTCCAACCCCATGGTCGCAACCCTACCCACCGCCTTCTCGACCTCGACCTACGAGGACCCCGTCGGCTGGATCCAGGTCATCACCGGCGGGGGCGGAGAGCGCCTGGATGGGTTCCAGCACCGAGACGATTTCTGGGTGCATTCGGCCGCGTGGGCCCAAGCCCACCACTACAGCCTCCTCGAGGCAGACGCGACGACGCTGACCTTCGAAGCCAAGCAGCCGGACCCACAAGCACCACCGCTAGACAGCTTCACCCTCCAAGCCGGCACGTGACAGCGAGCAGAAGGCGAACGCTTCATGAGCGTGCCGCCACTGCCCGCTTGACCCATGGGGCAAGCAGGCAAGGCAAGCCAGGACCGCACCGAACCCACCAGCCTGCCCGCTCTCTCCAAGCTCTTCCTCAAGCTCGGCACCCTGGGCTTCGGAGGGCCGGCAGCGCACATCGCGCTCATGGAGGACGAGGTGGTCCGACGGCGCGGCTGGCTGGACCGCCAGCGCTTCCTGGACATGGTCGGCGCCACCAACTTGATCCCAGGCCCGAACAGCACCGAGATGGCGATCCACGTCGGCTACGCGCGGGCCGGCTGGCCGGGCCTGCTGGTGGCCGGGGCCAGCTTCATCCTGCCTGCTGTTCTCATCACCGTCGCCTTCGCCTGGGCCTACGTCGCCTACGGCTCGCTGCCCGAGGTCCAGCCGTGGCTCTTGGGCATCCAGCCTGCCGTGCTCGCCGTGATCCTCGGGGCACTCGTCCGGCTCGGGCGCACGGCCGTGGCGAGCTGGCGCCTGGCTGTCATCGCGGCCGGTGTCACCGTGGCCGTGGTCCTCGAGGTCAACGTCCTCGCAGCACTCTTCATCGGTGGCATCGCCGGCACCCTGTGGCTAGCGTGGCCCGAGCTTCGCGGCGGCTCGCCACCGGCGGCCGTGCTGGCTGCACCCGTGGCCTGGTTGGCCCAGGCTGGCAAGGTGCGCGTGCTCCAGGCCACCGCCGTGGCTGGGGCGGCAGGGGTCTCGCTGTGGAAGCTGGGCCTCTTCTTCCTCAAGGTGGGCGCGGTGCTCTACGGCAGCGGGTACGTGCTCGTGGCCTTCCTCGAAGATGATCTGGTGCACGGGTACGGGTGGCTCACCGAAGGTGAGCTGCTGGATGCCATCGCCATCGGCCAGTTCACGCCAGGCCCGGTGCTCTCCACCGCGGCGTTCATCGGCTACCTGTTGGCCGGCTGGCCTGGCGCGGGGATCTCGGCCGTGGCCATCTTCCTCCCGAGCTTCGTGTTCGTGGCCATGCTGGGCCCGCTGCTGCCCAAGGTGCGCGAGTCCACGTGGGCAGGCTGGTTCCTGGATGCGGTCAACGCCAGCGCGCTGGGCGTGATGGCTGGCGTGCTGCTCTCGCTCTCCCTGGCCACGCTGACCGCTTGGCCGGCCTGGGTCATCGCGGCAGGCGCCGCGCTGGCCGTGGTGGCCTTCCGGGTGCCCAGCGTCTGGATCATCCTGGCAGGCGCGCTGGGTGGCTGGCTGCTCTCCCCCTGGTGGGCAAGCAGTTCTTTGCTCGGCTGACGAGCTTCTCTCGCCACCCAGCCAACGGTGCCCTCGCTTCGATGGTTGTACGAGATAAGTTATGAGCTACCCGGGCGCTGGATGCGCGGTGGTTCCAGTGGACGGCGACGAGCTTCGGGGGACCCTGCTCGCAGGCCTGGTCCTGGCCGGGGCCATCGCCGGCGTGCTCGTGGCCACCGCGGTGACCGCCGGACCCCTGGAGACCGTGGCGACCCTGGAACCCGGTCATTCGGGCTACGCGCTTGAGCTCTCCACCGGCACGCTCCGGCTGACCCTGGTCGACAACGCGGACGCCCAACCGCGTCCCGCTGAACTCGCCCTGTACGATCCAGACGACCGGTTCGCTGCCCTACTCACCCTCTCCGAGCCCGGGCAACCAGCCGAGCACACCATCCAACGGCCCGGGTCCTGGGTGCTGCTGCCCACAGCCCCCCTTCCCGCACCCATCGAGATCGCGACAGACAGCGAGGCCGGGGCACTCGAGCCGCTTGAAGTCCACGAGCGTGTGCGCACGTTGGCCCGCGGGAACGGCGAGCCCATGGAGACCTTCGCCCAGTACGAGATCACGCCGCGGCCGGCGCTAGTCACCTTGACCTTGGATGGCTCCGTGGATGCCCTGGACACCGAGCTGCGCACCACGGCCGGCACGCCTGTGGGGACCACGAACCTCACCACCACGTCCACGCTGGAGCGCGGGCTATCTCCTGAGGTGCTCGCGCTGGATCCAGGCGCGCTCGTGGCCGGCACCTACGAGCTCGAAGCCCGCGCAGACAGCCTGGATGGCGCCCTGCTCATCGTCAGCCAACGCTACGAGCGCAGCCAGGACACCGTGGATCTCTCCGGCCTGCCAGACCCTGGCGATCCACCGGACGAACAGGGCACCGTCGTCGGCCAACTCGACGAGGGCCAAGCCCTGGAGATCGACCCCCAGGGAGCCCCCGCCATCCACCTCGCCTTGCCCGCCGGGGACCGAGCCCGCGTGGTCGTCTTCGGCTCCAGCCACGAGGCCATCGCTGCCTTCGAGCTCGGGGAACCCGAGACCCGATGGGCCTGGGAGTCCCCCACGGACAACGAGACGTGGGCCGGCGCGCGCATCCCGGTCGAGGAGCCTGGCCCGTACGTGGTGTACGTGCGCGACCACGTCGGAGAAGGCGAGGGCGTCACCGTCGTGCTGCCCACCCTCCACCATGCCGACCATGGCACCCCGCTGGCCATCACGGAGCGCACGGTGCATCTTGCGCCCACGCCCAGCTCCCCCACGGCCACGTGGACCGCCGAGCTCGACGGCGGGCTCGTGGCCGTGGCTGTGCGCTCGACCCAGGATGCCAACGTGGCCCGTTCTCTCACGATCCAAGCGCCGCGAGGCACGGTGTTCACGTACAGCGAGGACGCCAGCGCCTTCGGCGTGCGCAGCTCTGCGGATGCCCAGCTCGAGCCCCAGCTCCTCTCCAGCGGGCCCCTGCACATCACGCTTCGATCCGAGCTCGCCACAGGGCCTACCGAGCTGGTGCTGCGCTCCTACCACCCGTAAGAAAGGGGGGGTGGACAAGAGATGTTCAACCTGAGCGCCTCTGCTGGATAGCAACCGTTCGGGAAACCGTTTAATACCACACGTCGAGGGAGACGTATGCCTCGGGCCTCTATCGCCGACCGCTCTGCTCGCCTCCGCGCCAACGCCCTCCAGGACGTCAACATCGCCCAGCTCCGCTCACGCCTCCCGGAGCTCCCGGATGGGGAGGCTGCCCCCGGTCTCTACATCGAGTCCAAGCAGACCCCGGGCATCATCGTCAACGGCGAGCTTCGGGTCAGCGTGGCCCGGCTCTACAGCGTCGACGAGGAGGGCAGTCGTCTCGTCGGTCAGATCCAGGTCGCGCGCCTGCTGGACCACCCCCTGGCCACCTGCGAGCTGCGCTTCTACCACCACGAGACCGAGAACTTCCGGACCACGCGCGTCGAGGACCCCCAGGCGTGGTTCCTGGGACTGCTCAACCTCCACTACGCTGAAGCCGACAGCCACGTCGCCTTCGAGCACGAGATCGAGGCGTGAGCCCACCGCTTTCCTGATCAACAGACCCGGTGGGTCCAGGCAGCCCACCGGCACCCCGTATGGCGTCCGGCGCGGGCACCCGCCCGCGTCGACGCTCCCTTTCCATCTCCATCTCCCTCTCCATCTTCCTCTCCACACGTCCAGCCCCGAGCGCTGGCCAGCCACCGAGCCCCGGTGCAGGGCAAACGCTATACCCTCCCTGATCAACAGCCGCGTGTGAGCTGGTGGGACCCCACGGCGTTGGCACGCGCGATCCGAGCACACGGGCTCCAACGCAGCCTGCCCAGCGCCATCGAATCCGAGCTCACCAGGCTCCCGGCTGGTACGCGCGCCGGCCCGGGCTTGTACGTGGAGCGCTGCCGTAGACCCCCGCTGGTGGTCGAGGGCAGCGTGCGCGTCAACCTGCTGCGCGTGGTCAGCCTAGGCGAGTCCCAAGAGCGCGTGGTCGGCACGATCCAGCTCGTCGGGCACCAGGACGACCCCCCGCACGCATGGGAGATGGTCCTGCTGCTCCACACCCCCGGGCTGCGCCGATCCATCGAGCTGGACGACGAGATGCTCTGGTTCACCAGTATCCTGGAGCTCCACTACCGCGCCACCGGGACGCTCGTGGAGTTCGGCGTGCCGGTCCAAGCCTGAATCCTGCGGACCTTCAACACGGAGGCTCTCCGCTCCTCCGGCCACGACCTTTTATCCCCTGTCCACCTCCCCCCATCATGCTCCCCCCGACCACCCTCACCATCGCGGGCTCTGATTCCGGTGGCGGTGCCGGCATCCAGGCCGACCTCAAGGCCCTGGCCGCCGTCGGCGTGCACGGCGCCAGTGCGATCACATGCGTGACCAGCCAGAACACCACGGGCCTCTCCCGGGTGGACCCGTTGCCGGTGGAGGCCATCGTCGAGCAGATCGACCAGGTCCTCTCAGATCTCCGGGTCACCGCCGTCAAAACTGGCATGCTGCACACCCCCGAGGTGGTCGAAGCCGTGGCCGACCAGCTCTCCGAGACCGGGCTGCCTCTGGTGGTGGACCCGGTCATGGTGGCCACCAGCGGGGACGCGCTTGCCACCGGGGAGCTCCCGGCAGCTCTGGCCAAGCTGGCTCGCATCACGACGCTGGTCACCCCGAACATCGACGAGGCCGAGCAGCTCACCGGCACCAGCATCCGCACGTTGGACGACGCGCGCCGAGCCGGCGAGCAGTTGCGCGGGGAGGGTTGGCAGGCCGTGCTCGTCAAGGGCGGGCATCTGGACGCCAGCGAGGCGATCGACGTGCTCGTCACCGCGGACGGGACCACCGAGCTGGCCTACCCCCGTGTCCCCGGTGAGCTCCACGGGGCCGGCTGCACGTACGCCAGCCTCATCGCGGGGCTCTTGGCCCGAGGCCACCCGCTTGAGCTGGCCGTGCACGAGGCGCGAGCCAGGATGCACCGCGCCATCCAGCGCGCGTACGCGCCCGGCCAGGGGCCCCAGGTGCTCGACGCCCTGGAAGCCCACGAACCCGGCCCCGCCCAGGGTGCCCGGCTCTCGGCTGCCGCCTGGCGCATCGCTGCCATCCTGCCCCGCCGGCTGGTGCCCGAGGTGGGCATCAACATGGCGCATACCCCCGCGCCCACCAACGAGCCGTCCGAGGTGCTCTCGCTGTCCCGCCGGATCACCCGCTCCGGCCACCGAGCAAGCCCTCCGGGACCGGTGGTCCAGGGCGCCTCCAGCCACGTGGCCAAGGTGCTGCTGGCTGCCGCCCACCACGATCCCAGGGTCACCGCGGCCATGAACCTGGCCTGGCACCCGGACCACCTCGATGCTGCCAAGCGGGCGGGGCTGGCCATGGCCTCGTTCTCGCGCGACGAGCAACCCCCGAAGGCCGACTCGACCATGGAGTGGGGCACCACCGCCGCGCTCAAACAGGCCGAAGGCCCCATCGACCTCGTTGTCGACGATGGCGGGATGGGCAAGGAGGCCATGATCCGGGTGCTGGCCACCGATCCAGCTAGCCTGCACGCCAAGGTCGAGCAGCTCGCCCGGGAGCTCTGATGCGTGCCCACTGGCCCACGGTGATCATCACCGTGCTCTTGGTCGCCGCAGCCACCGCGGCCATGCTCTTGCTGCGCGACGTGCTCGTCGAAGCACCAGCCACCGTCTTCCCGCTGATCCTGTTCATCGTCATCGGTGGGGCGATGGTGATCGCGTGGGTGCGCAGGCGGGGCCTGGACGAGCGCTGATCCCTGCTAGGGCGCCTCGTGCCAGCAGATTTTATAACGGGCAAGCAGGTGCTTGACCCATGCGGGGGATCGCATGGTTACTCGTCGTTAGCTTGCTCGCAACCGCGCTGCTCGCCATGCCGGGGGCTGCACAGGATCCAGAGCCCAACGTGGTGCTCGATGGAACCGAGGGGCCGGAGTGCCCCACGGGGAAGATCACCTGCTTCATCGAGGCCGAGGGGAGCTTCGACGAGCTCTACGCCAACCGGTCGTTCACGATCACCCTGCGTGCAGCCGGCAACGCGCCGCACAACATCCACGTGACCACCAGCGACAACGCGCCCGATGGGCCCGTTCGGGACACCTCGCCTGACGTGGCCATCGCTGCAAGCGAGACCGTCGAGGGCGGCGAGGAGACCGTGCTCAGCTTCGATGTCCCAGCTGATGCCACCGAGCTCTACTTCTGGTGTGACGTCGGGACCCACGAGTCCGAGGGCATGTGGTTCACCCAAAGCGTGTCGGAGCCGCCGCCTCCGCCGGCCGAGGAGAACTCGTCGGACGAAGAGGACGATGCGGCGGGCAACGAGACGGATGACGGGAACATGACGGGCGACGACAACAGCTCCATGGAGAACGACGGGGCCAACGACTCCGTAAACGACACCGACGACGATCTCGCGGCCGGCGAGGAGAACGACTCACCGCTGGGCGCGTTCACCGCGCTGGCTGGCCTGGCTCTGGCCGTCTCCCTGGCTCGCCGCGGCGGGCTCAACGGCCGGCGCTAAGCGCGGTGAAGTCCTCTTCCAACTCGCCCACCAGGTCGGGCTGCCAGCCCAGCTCCTTGCGGGCGCGCTGGCTCGCATACGTCAAGGGTACCTCCAGGCCCCGGATAAGCTCGCGGCTCACCGGGGGAACCTTGCCGGCCAGGTGGTAGGGCACCTGGACCAGGGTCGCCAGCGCCTTGAGCAGGCCAAGCGGTAGCTCGCGCTCGGGAGCGGGGGTCCCGCTGGCCTCCTCGAAGATCGTGAGGAGCTGGCGGATGATCACGTCCCGGTCGTTGAGGATGTATGGGCCCTCCCCGTGCTCGATGGCGGCCAGGGTCCCAGCCACCACATCGCGCACGTGGACCACGCCGGTGGGGTTGTCGCCCTTCACGCCGAAGGGCAGTCCAGCCTGGAACCGGCGCAACAGGTCCTCGGTGTCGCTGCCGCGACCGATGACGACGCTGGGCATGGGGAGCACGGTGCGCATGTCGCCGTGGTGCTCGAGCACATGGATGTGGGCTGCGTGCTTGGCCTTCTCGTAGAGGCTGAAGAACTCGGGGTAGCGCCCGTCCACCGCGCGCTCCTCGGGGTAGAGGCCGGCTGGGGTCGTCCCGATGGCGGCCACGCTGGAGAAGTGGCAGAAGCGCTCCACGCCGGCCTCTTCGGCGGCCTGGAGCACGTTCTCGGTGCCCGTGACGTTCGTGTCCCAGAAGAGCTCTCGCTTGGCCTTCGGGATCCCGAAGGCCACCCAGGCAGCCGCGTGGACCACGGTGTCGGCATCGCCGAGATCGAGGCTGTCCATGGATCGCACGTCCCCCTCGGCCACGCTGCAGCCCGCATCGCTCAAGGGGCCCGCTCGCTCAGCTCGCCGAGTGAGCACGGTGACGTCTGCGCCGCGGTCGAGCATCTCGCTCGCCAGCTCGGTGCCGATGAACCCCGTCCCCCCGGTCAGGTAGACCTGCCGGTTGCTCCAGAACGCAGACATGGACCAGGCAGCGGGCCCCAGATAGATGAAGCTGGCCGTCCTCGAGGGCCGCAGAGCCGCGGCCAGGACTCCCACCCCCGGGAGTCGACCGCACCCTTCACGAGCAAACCGCACCCCTCGGAGACCATGCCCACCGATGGCTCCTGCCACTACGAGCCCGCCCAGGAGATCGACTTCGCACCCACGCTCATCGAGGGCCTGCCTGGAGCGGGCCTGGTCGCCTCCATCGTGGTCGACCGGGTCACCGAAGCGCTCGGCCTCGAGCGCGTGGGCACGATCCACTCCGAGCACTTCCCACCCGTGGTCACGTTCCACGATGGCCTCGTGGAGGACCTCGTCCGGGTCTACGCCGGCGAGGACTCCGGAGTGATGACGCTGCAGAGCGCCACGCCCATCCCATCGAACGCGTACCGGGCACTTTCCAGCTGCGTGCTCGACGGGCTCGCACCCACCTTCGAGCGCGCCATCTTCCTGGCCGGCGCACCGGCTCAGTCCGAGGAGGCCCGCGGGAAGATCGTGGGCCTGGCCACCCAGGAGAGCGTGCAGACGGACCTGGAGGCTGCCGGCATCCAGCCTGCCGAGGGTTGGGGCGTGATCGGTGGTGTGACTGGCGCGCTCATGGAGGCCTGCCATGCGGAGGAGGTCCCGGCTGCGTGCCTTGTGGTCACCGCGCATCCCAAGCTGCCCGACCCGGGCGCTGCCCGCACGGTCATCGAGGAGGCCCTGGAGCCGCTGATCGGGTTCGAGATCGACACGGCCCAGCTTCAGGAGCAGGCTGAGGAGATCGCGAAGCAGAAGGCCCAGGTAGCCCAACAGCTCCAGCAGGCCGGTTCAGGTCAGCAAGAGAGCGCCGGCGAAGATGCCCCCATGATGTTCCGCTGAAGCTTGGGGCGACTGGAGGCCGCGGCCGCTGAAGCTCGCAGCGGCTGACGCTCACGGTCCGGTGTACGAGAGCACGTGCAACCCGCTGGGCCCATCGGAGGCGTAGAGCAGGCCGTCCTCCAGGAACACGCCCCAGGTGCTGGGGCTCCCGGCTGCCCCGTCAGGTGCTTGGGGCAGGATCGCGCCTAGGCTGGCAGGTTCGTCGAAGCTGCCCTGCCCGGCGACGTCGATGACCCAGATGCCGGCGTGCTGGTGGGCCAGGTAGACCCGGCCGTCGGCGTCCAGGTCGAAGTTGTGGGGGCTGAACAGGAACGGCTCCGGGATCGTCACGTTGCCCGGGAGGGTCCAGTAGCCCAGCTTGGTGGGGTTGGCTGGGTCGCTGGCGTCGATGAAGGTGATCTGGCCGGACTCGTCAGCGGTGACGATCTCGGGCTCGGCTACGAGCACCCACTTACCGTCGATGAGCTCGGGGAAGGCGCGGACCTGGTGGATGTTGGCCAGCGCTGATGGGGCGAAGTCCTCGAACGTGCCCACGAGCTGCGGCTCGGTGGGGTCGTCGAGCTGGACGATCTGGACGCCTGCATCCCAGTAGGCCACGAGCATGTAGGTGTGGCCGTCGATGGGGTTCGTGTAAACCGTGGCGTCGTGGGGGATCACCGAGCCCGGCGCATCGGCTACGGCGCGCTGGGTGTCGCTGTAGACGCTGATGGCCTCCAGGCCGGTCTCGCCTGTGGCGGTCTCGGTGAGCTGGGTGACCTCGATGCGCTGGGTCACGGGCACAGCACCATCCGGGGCGGGGATGGGGGCTTGGCCGGTGGGGTCCAGGCGGCTGAAGAGGTCGTAGAGCTGGTGGAGCACGATCTCGGTGCCATCGTCGTAGCGGTGGTACTGGATCGTGTGCGGCCCGTTGTAGGGCATGGGGTAGAAGGACTCGAAGGTGAGCTCGCTGGGGTCACTGGCATCCAGCACCCACGTGCCTCGGGGCAGGTTGGCAGGCCCGTCGCTCTCCATGGTGAGCTCGCTGGGGCTGTTGCGCTGGGCGCTGGCGAAGACCCACGAGCCGTCGTGGCTCACCTCGATGTCGTCGCAGCGGGGCATCTGGAAGTGGCTAACGAAGCTCGGCTCGCCTGGATCGCTCACGTCCACCACGCTGACACCAGGCACGCCCCCGCCTCGGCAGAGGTAGACGTAGGGGAGCTGGACGGCCAGCTCGGTGAAGCCGCCTGCCGGCTCCTCGTCGTCGGCGTAGCCAGGGTGGTAGCCGACGCGGTCCACGTTCCAGGCGAAGTCGTGGAGGGATGGGTCGGCGTGGTCGTGGCCCTGCTCGATCACCCGGTCCAGGGGGATCGGTGGTGGGGTGAGCACCGCGGATGGGTCGATGGCCGGATCCTCGTTCGCATCGCCGATGCAGCCGGTAAGCACCGGCAGGGTCAACAGGGTCGCCAACAGCCAAGCAGAGCGCATGGGCCTCGTGTGGGCAGGGGGGCTGGGGGCTCTTAGCCGTTCGGGTGTCCAGGATCGCTCGAACAGCGAACCTCCACCGCGGAGGCGCGAAGAGCGCGGAGTTCGCGAAGCCGCGGTGAAGACGACCGGGGACCCCCGTCGTTCGCTCCTCCGCGCTCCTCGCGCTCTCTACGCCTCCACGCTAGACCTGTCACCCAGTTGAAGGCAAGCCACTGCGGTCTGCCAAGGCATATGAGTAGCCCCTGCTTATCTCCTCGCTGTCGAGGTACGCGATGGCTCCTGGCCACGGCGACGAGGTCGAGATCGGTCTCAAGCTCAGCTGCGGCGCCATCGGCCTAAACACACCCTCGGGCCGAGCCTACGTCCGTGTGCTCCCTCGGCAGAGCGACTGGTCCTTCCAGCTGTGGAGCAGCGATCTAAGCTCCCAGGAGCTGTTCCGGTGGCTCACCAGCCACGGCGAGTTCGAGCTCCTAGCCGACCCCATGCGAGGCGGCGGCTCGGTCTCCTTCACCGCATCTCAGTTGCCGGATGCTTGGGCCCGGCTGTGCACGAGCGAGGGCACGCTGCTGCTCACCGCGCTCCCGTCCGGGTCCGTGCGCGTCAACCTGACCGGCTCAAGGCGCACGATCCGCGAGCTGGTGGTGGTGCTCAGCGACCGCGACCCGGGCAGCGTCATCGATCACCTGGACACCGAGCCCGAGGGGCATGGCTCGAAGGCCTCCCGGCTGTTGACCGGGCACCAGGAGCAAGCGCTCATCGCCGCCGAGTCCGCCGGCTACTTCGACATCCCGCGCAGGATCCAGCTCTCGGATCTGGCCGAGAAGCTCGATACGAGCCCGGCCGCGCTCTCCGAGCTTCTGCGACGCGCGGAAGCACGGCTGGTGCGCGACTATCTGCATGGCGGCCAGGCGGCAGCCAAGCAACGGGCCTCGGAGCGCGAGGACCGCGAGGGAGACAGCGAGGAGCGAGGAGAGGAGAGCGAGGACCGCGAGGAGGACAGCGAGTCCACCCCGGCGCGTCAATGAGGGGCTCATCCTGGGCGCCGCAAGCCCCTTGCCTGACCACGCCATGCTCCACCCATGCGTCTTACGGTCTGCGAGCTCCCCGACGCCCCCGATGCCTTCGAGCGCGCGTTCAAGGAGCTGGCCTCGCACGTGGCCGGCCAAGCGACCGATCTGTTGCTGCTGCCCGAGTTGGCTGCCCCGCCATGGTTCTGTGCGCCCGCCGAGCCGGACCCATCGGTGTGGGCCAAGACCCTTGCCGCCCACGACGCGCTTATCGACCGGTTCGACGAGCTTGGCGCTGCTCACGTGATCACCTCGCGACCCGCCGAGCGCGAGGGAAGACGCGTCAACGAAGCCATCGCCTGGTCCCACGAGGACGGGGTCGAGGCGATCCATCACAAGCGCTTCCTGCCGGACGAGCCAGGCTGGCATGAGGCGCAGTGGTACGAGCCGGGCACGCGGCCCTTCGAGCTGGCCTCGGTGGCCGGCGCCCAGGTGGGTACGTTGGTCTGCACGGATGTCATGTTCAACGAGCACGCCCGCGCCTACGGGCGCCAGGGTGCCCAGCTCATCGTGGTCCCGCGAGCCAGCGAGGGGGCGCCTCGCTGGCGCGTGG
>CAYNEI010000008.1:0-43888 GCA_964396185.1 uncultured Thermoplasmatales archaeon | reverse complement strand
GCCCAGCTCATCGTGGTCCCGCGAGCCAGCGAGGGGGCGCCTCGCTGGCGCGTGGCCTGCCAGATGGCGGCAGTGGCCTCCGGGGCCTTCGTCATCAGCTCCAACCGGGGCGGGCCAGGCCACCACGAGGCCAGCATGCCCTGGGGTGGTGAGGGGATGGTGGTGGAGCCGGAGGGCCGGGTGCTGGCGCGCACCACGGGGACCACGCCGTTCGTCACGGTGGACGTGGACCTGGCCGTGGCGGATGCGGCCAAGGCGAGCTACCCGCGCTACGTTCGGGGCTAGCGCCCTTGGAATTCAGGCTTGCGGCGCTCCTTGAACGCCTGCATGCCCTCCCGCTGGTCCTCGGTGCCGAAGAGCAGGGAGCTGGAGGCGAGCTCGTAGGCCAGGCCCGCCTCGATGCCCTCGTCCAGGCCTTGCTCGATGGACCGCTTGGAGGCAGCCACAGCCAAGGGCGCGTTGTTGGCGATGGCCTCCACGAGGGCCTGGGCGCGCGGGAGCAGCTCGGCGCGGGGCAGCGCTTCCAACGCGATGCCGAGCTCGGCGGCCTCGGTGCCGCTGATGCGCCGGCCCGTGAAGGTGAGCTCCTTGGCGCGCTGGACACCCACGTGGCGAGCCAGGCGCTGGGTGCCACCGAACCCGGGCTGGATCCCCAGGCTCGTCTCTGGAAGGCCGACGGTGGCATCCTCGGCGGCGAGCACGATGTCGCAGGCCAGCGCGAGCTCCAGCCCGCCGCCGAAGGCGTAGCCGTTCACAGCCGCGATGACCGGCAGGTGGCTGGTCTCGATCCGGCGCGTGAGGCGTTGGCCGAGCTGGGCGTAGGCGCGGGCTTCCCACGCCGTCTTGGTGGCCATCTCGGCGATGTCAGCACCGGCCACGAAGTGGGTGGACTCGCCGGTGAGCACCACGGCGCGCACGGCGTCGCTGCGCTCGGCGATGGTCAGGGCCTCGTCGAGATCCTCGAGCACGCGGGACGAGAGGGCGTTGCGGGTGCCGGGTTGCTGGATGCGCAGCACCGCGGCCGGCCCGCGCAGGGTGACGTCCACCGTGGGCAGATCCCACGGGGTGGCCTGCTCGCCGTGGCGGGCCAGGGTTGTGGGGACGTCGAGGTCCTCGCCCCACTCCTGGCAGAGGGTTTCGACAAGGGCGAGAGCCTCGTCGGTGCCCATGGCGTTCATCATGGCGAACGGCCCCTTGCGCCATCGTAGGCCGACCACAGCACCCTTGTCGGTGGCCACGGGGGTCGCGACCTCCTCCTCGACCAGGTGACATGCGATGGTGAAGGTCACGGCCTGGAGCCGGTTGGCCACGGTGCTGAAGGCTTGCTTGTCGCCCTCGCCGTCGAGCTCCCAGTCCTCGCCGAGCTCCTCGACCTGGTGGACGAGCCCCTCGGCGGGCTCGTAGAACGCGCCGAAGGCCTCGTGCAGGCTGCGCTGAGCGTGCAGGCTGATGGGCACGCCTGTGACGTTCATGAGCTTGAACGGGCCCATGGTGATCCCGAAGGTCTCGCGCGCGGCGGCGTCGATGGTGGGGATGTCCGCGATGCCCTCGTCGAGCATGCGCACGGCCTCGTTGACCCAGGGCACGAAGAACCGGTTCACGCAGAAGCCGGCCTCGTCGGCGGTCTCCACGAGCACCTTGCCGATGGCATGCCCGAACGCGAGCAGGGCCTCGTGGGTCTCCTGGCTGGTCTCCTCGGTGACCACGACCTCGAGCAGCTTGTTGATCTGGGCGGGGAAGAAGAAGTGGAGGCCTCCGAAGCGATCCGGGCGCTCGGTGGCCTCGGCGACGTCCTTGACACGCAGCGAGCTCGTGTTGGTCGCGAGGATCGTGTGCTCTGGTGCGAGCTCGTCGGCCTCGGAGAAGACCTGGTGCTTGATCTCCATCTTCTCTGGCACGGCCTCGATGACGAGGTCCACGTCGGCCACGGCCTCGGCCATGTCCGTGGTGGGTGTGATGTTCTCGAAGATGGCGTCGAGCTCGGCTCGGTTCATCTTGCCTGCATCCACCCGCTTCTCCAGGGGATCACGCAGGCGCTTGAGCCCGGTCTCGAGGTAGCTCTCCTCGATGTCCCGCAGCCGCACTTGGAGCCCTGCCTGGGCGCACGCTTGGGCGATGCCGGCGCCCATGGTGCCCGCACCGAGCACGCAGACCTTCTCGATCATGGGCAGCGCAACGGGGTGGTCCCCAAAAAGGGTCCGCTGCATTGATCAGACGAACGGCGGGTTGTTGAACACGTACCAGAACGCCAGGAAGCTGAAGAAGAGGGTGAAGTAGGCTGCGACCCACTCCTTGCCGCTCCACTCGTGGGTGGTGACCCCGCCGAGCTTGTAGGCGTGGCGCAGCCCAAGCAAGCCGATGAGCAGGATGAACCAGCCGTAGTTCCAGGGCATCCCAGCCAGGGGGATGACCACGGCGCTGATAGCGGCAAGCAGGATGCCGTAGCCCGTGTTGAGCACGGCCAGTTTGCCCTTCTCGACCTCCTCGGCCATGTGCTCGGCCTCGTCGAAGTCGGGCACTGGGAGGCTGATCTCCTCCTCTTCCTCGGGCTGCTCGCCCTTCTTGTGCTCGCCTTTGGAGGCTTCGGCCATCTGGCTCACGGCGAAGCCAAGCGCGCGGAGTTCAAAAAGCTAACCCGTCTCGCTTCGCGCGCGACTCAGCGTGGCCCAGCCTCGCCCAGCGCGTCTCGTGGCGGTCAGCGCCGCTCCCAGGGGCGTCTGCGGTCCAAGAGCGCACCGATGGCCCGGGCGGGTGGGGAGCCGATGGCATCATCCCCCTCCAGGAGCTGGAGCTCGCCTGCCTCAAGGGCCTGGTCGATGAGCTTGCCGGCCCGGGCCTGGGCCAGATGGGGCTCCACGATGGCTTGGAGCGTGGTCTCTTGGCGCGTGGCGTAGACGTGGAGCCGGCCGTCCTCCTCGAAGACGCTGCCGGCGGCATCCTCGGCGTTGGTCCATCGCTCCCGGAAGGCCTCAGCGTGGGCCTGCTGGCTCACGGGAGGGCCGCCGTGGAGCTTGGGTCGCTCAAGCGCGGCGACGTCGGCCTCGATCAGGCCCCAGGCCATCCCTGGGCGCTGGTGCTCGTCGAGCTCCAGGTGCACGGCGTTGGCGTGGATGGGCACTTGCTCGCGCTCGAGGACCTCGGTGGCGAGCGTGACGGCGCGTCGGACCTGGGCGTGGATGGGGTCGGCCAGCTCAGCACCAGCCGCGTCGGCACCGATGGCAAGCACGCGCGTGCGCCGAGAGCGGGTGATGCCCCGGGCCTCCGGTGCGTCGATGGCACGCTCTGGCCAAGCGGTGAAGAAGGCGGCCTCCGGGCTCGCGCGGAACGCGCCAGCTGCCTCGCGCACGCGCACCAGGGTCCGCTTGGAGACGGCGGCGGCGACGTTGCGCTCGGGGTCCACCGGGTCGAGCACGACCAGGGGGTCGGTGAAGCTGGTCACCATGGAGGCCCCGAGTCGTACCGGGTGCGCGAAGCCATCCACGGCCCAGGCCAGCACGCCCTCGAGGTCCTGGAAGGCAAGGATCAGGAGCTCGGCGAGGTAGCCCGAGAACCCGAGCACGGCCTCCTCGGCACCGTAGGCCTCGGCCCCGTAGAGGAACGCCTTGAGCAGCCGCACCTCGTCCGTGCCGTCCTCGCTCAAGTGTTGGCGGACGTGGTCGGTGTGGAAGCGGGTGCGGTCCACGGCCGAGCGCATCTGGCTGAGATCCTCGATATCGTAGCAGGGGACGATCTCGGCGGGCCGCTCTCGCCAGCGCCCTTGCGCGTAGGGGTGCTCGGCGTAGGCGACCACGGGATCGTCGAGCAGGTCGCCGAGCACGCGGGCCCGGGCATCGAGCTCGTCCCTGGCCACGTCCAGCGGGAAGGCCACGAAGATGTCCGCATCCGCCTGGCCACGGAGGTAGGTGTCCTTGGCAACGGATCCCTCGACCCTGGCCTCGGCCTCCCAGCCCTGCTCCTCAAGCAAGGCTTCGACCTCGGCGCGCAGCGCTTGGGCGTCTTGGCGGACCTCGGCGTCCTCGGATGGTGAGGGTCGCAGGGCCGCCAGGGCCTGCGCGCGCCAGACGTCGCCCACGGCTCAGGCCTCCAGCTCGGCGGACCCGCGGACCTCGTAGACCGGGCCGTCCGGGCGCAGGGTGGACTCGTAGAGATGGACGTGGCGAACGGGGAAGGGCGCGAAGACGCGGTCTGCGTGGTCGTCGACGAGGGTCGTGAGATCGACGGGATCCCGGAACCGTGCCAGGGTCAGGTGTGCATGGAAGGGGTGGCGGTCGTCGAACTCGATGTCGTTGGCGCGCAGCGCGCCGCGCACCCCCTCGGCCAAGGCGTCGAGCTGGGTGCCAGCGATGCCGGCCCAGAGCACGCGCGCCCGGTAGGGCTTCGGGAAGGCTCCGAGCCCCTCGAGGCTGCCCTCGTGGGCCTGGATGCCACCAGCACCGTCGCGCAAGGCGTCGAGGATGCCGTCCACCATGGTCTCGGGCTTGTTGCCCAGGAAAGCCAGGGTGACGTGGTAGAGCGCAGGATCCACGGGCTTGACCTTCTCGCGTTGGGGTCCAAGGGCCTCGATGACCGAGCCGAGAGGGAGACCGGACGGAGCAGGCGAGCCGACGAACAGACGGGGCACGCAGCGGCAGACTCGCGCTCTGTCAAAACGGTTCTGGGTTCGCCTCGCCAGACCATCACCACAAAGCCACAAAGGGCACAACGACCCTCGAAGGACCGGGGATCACCTTCCATCCGTTCGACGGGTCGATCGTTCTGCCGTGGTTCCTTTGCGTCCTTGGTCCTTGTGGTGAGGAACGTAGGTTGGATGTCCAGGGGAAGCGCCCCCGAAGGGTTCAGGTAGACCCGGCGGGTTGCCTGGGGCGGAGCGGGCCCCGGGGGGCGTCTGCTCCGGTGGTCCCATGGTCGAGATGAAGCTGCTCGCGTTCACCAGCGACCCGGAAGAGCTCGTCTGCCGGTGCGCACGCAACGACTACTACCCAGGCAAGGTCTGGGAGGATGATCTCGAGACCGTCATGGCCTCCGTCAAGGGCGACACCCTGGAGGAGAAGCAGGAGCTGTTGCTCAAGAAGCTCATGCTGCGGGGCCACTGGGGGGTCTTCGAGCATCCCCAGATGACGCTCTGGTACCGGGTCTCGCGAGCATGCATGGCCCAGATCACGCGCCATCGCCACGTGAGCTTCGACATCCAGTCCATGCGCTACGTCGATTTCTCGGGCATGGACCCCAAGGACCCGGACAACATCCTCTGGCCCCGCACGTGGGACCACGAGAAGGTCAAGAGCCGCGAAGGCACCAAGGCCATGGGGCTCAGCGTGGACGAGCGCCGGGCCATGATCGAGGGGGTCTACACGCGCTCGGTCGAGGCGTACAACGAGCTGGTCGGTGCTGGCATGCCCAAGGAGGACGCCCGCATGCTGCTGCCCATCGGGACGAAGGTCAACGTGACCTCGTCGATGAACGTGCGCGCTGCCTTCCACATCATCAGCATGCGAGGAGCCGGGGATGCGCAGGCCGAGATCCAGGAGCTCGCGGACGGCATCCGGGAGATCATCCGGGAGCAGATGCCGATCACCACGCGTATCTGGGAGGAGAACCGGAGCGCCATCGAGCGCCAGCGACTCTCGCCCTGAAAGGCCCCCATCACTCGTCGCTGCGACGGGCCGTCTTGTTGACGGTGATCGGCGAGAGCAGCCAGCACCCCTGCTACCGGTCGCTCGAGCACCCCGGCGCCTGGCTCGATCCCTCCAGGCCCCACGACCCCCACCTTTAAACGAAGAACCTCGGGAGCCAGCTCTGTAGGAGAGCAACATGGATGCACAACTTCCCCCCTTCGATGCGAAACGTGTGTTGGACTGGGATCGCGAGATCGTGGGACGGATCATCGGGTCCCAGCTGAGCCCAGCCACGAAGGAGCCCACCTCGCTTCTCGTCGCGCTGGACGAGCGCACGAAGGATCGCCTCGGGATGGAGGAGGATGCGCTCTGGTTCCCGTACGACGCGGTGTTCTCCATCCGCCGGGATGAGATCCGGCTTGCCTCGGATGCGTGGCAGCATGCGATGGACCAGCCGCCCAGCGACGAGGCTTCGCCTCTCGACGAGTTCGTCAGCGAGCAGGGCTAAGGACCGTCAGAGGGCCCGGCAGTCGAGGCCCTGGTAGCGGATTCGCTTCGCCCGTGGTCCTTTCTCAGCTTCCTCGATGGCGAACTCGAGCACGTCGCCCTCAGAGGGTTCGCGGCCGTTCACATCCCGGATGTGGAAGAAGATGTCCTCATTGCGGGCATCCGTCTCGATGAAACCGAAGCCTCGATCCGTATCGAAGCGTCGGACGGTTCCAGTGGTCATCGACGCTCCGTAGGGCCCAACCCACATAACTGGTTCCCATCATGTCTTGGTCAACTCCTGTCCTCGTGACGCCTTGAGCCCTGGCGCGGGCCCCCAGGGCCATCAGCGCCCGACCGCGCCGGTGCCCGGGGGAGCTGGGCCAGGTCGAACAAGCTTAGAGGCGAGGCGGACTTGCCCGGCCAAGCAGGGGTACCAAAGCCCGGTTAACTGGGCCGGACTTAAGATCCGGTGACAAAGGTCTTCGCAGGTTCGAATCCTGCCCCCTGCACTGGTGTACTGCAGTCAAGGATCGCCTCAATCGTTCCATCCCTTCAGGATCCCAGGCCCGAAGTCGCCGGCCAACGGACACCGAGCGACGGGTCGAAGAGCGTCATGCCGTTTGGGTTAAGGCGGCAGTCAGGGGCGCGAAGCGGGCCGAGACGGAGTTCCAGGGTCGGTTACTGATGGCTGAGTACGATGGGCCCTGACGCTACTAACACTCCTGACCCATCTCCAGGCGGGATAAGACGTAAAGGACCCTAGCTACCCCCGCGGGACTCCAGCCGATTTCTCGTACCCAGCCACAAGACCCATCGCGCGCCACAGCCTACATGTGGTGTGTTCGACCACTACATAGGCATCGATTACTCAGGGGCCGGGAGGGCCGATGAGCGCCAGCCTGGAATCAAGGTCTATACTGCAAGTTGTGGCGCGCCGCCATCGAAGCTTGATAGCCCGGATGGCCCCCCGGCGAAGAACTGGTCGCGCAAGGGGTTGGCGAACTGGCTCCTGGAGACTCTGGATGGAGGAGGCCGGACCATCATCGGTATCGATCATGCATTCTCGCTACCTGAGTCAGCACTGGAGATTCTGGCTGTGGATACATGGGAACGCCTGCTCGAGCACACATGGGACTGTTGGCGCACGCACGAACGACCGGTCAGGGAAGCCTTCGAAGCGTGTGGGTTGACCGAGCAGTACAGCCGAGTGCTCGATGAGGGGAGAGGTCTCCGGTTGACCGAAAAGTGGGTTGGTGGTGCGGCGAGCCCGCTCGTCTTCACAGGTATGCAGAACGTGGGGCACTCCACCCACGCTGGGCTCCCATGGCTCAGGAAGCTCAGACAAGAATTAGGTGACCAGATCACATTCTGGCCGTTCGATTCGTTCGAGCGTCGGGGCTCTCGGCACGTCGTCGCGGAAGTGTACCCGGCTCTCTTCTCCAAGCGTTACGATGTGCCTACTGAGAATACCCACGAGCGGGATGCCGCAGCGGTCTGCCATTGGTTAAGGGATCACGATGGGCGGGCGAGCCTGGCAGGATACTTCGATCCACCGCTCAAGGCTGAAGAGCTGGAACAAGCACAGGTTGAGGGATGGGTTCTCGGAGCCTACTAACGCGATCTCTTCTGCTACGCTTCATCCCAGGGGAAGGAATGGCGCCCGAGAATCCCCATGTAATCGATACGCCGATTCAACGCTTGATCGATCAGCCATAGTTCACGGAACGCCTCCGCTGGCTCGAGCATGTGGCGCCGTGTGAGCTCCTCAAGCTCGGGGTATTCGTATCGGTTGGCAACCGACAATGGGTTATCTGGTTCCATCCCACTGAGCGTGGACCACGGTTCTACCCGGAGATCGAACCAAGGTTTCCGGAACTCTATCTTTTTCACCTCTCTCCAACTGGCCTGCCTTCTCCCCGGTGGTGGGAGTCGTAGTAGCAGGTCTGGAAGGCCCGGGTCGTCGTACGAGGAGACATTTGGAATCTTCTCGGAGCTGATATACCTCGCATAGAACTCATTCTTTGCCGCCTCCTGCCTCCTCTCGAGAGATCGGCCGCGAATAGGCTTGAGCCCGTTGGGTGTGCGCTTCACGAGCGGTACCAAGAGATCGATGGAGGGTGCCCGGATCGGCCACTCCGAAGGGGAGTGTCCGTCCCACTCCGGGCGATACAAGCCCAGGGGGTCTACTCTCCAAGCCGCACCGATCTGTTTCCTCGCGCTCTTCCAATCGGATGCTCCCCGGGGGCCCGTGTATCCAAGGGCTCTTGCGAGCGACCGACGGATGGCTGCTCGGCCAGCATCCAGCACCCTAGCGATACTGGCGTCTTGGGCGCAACGGAGCGGGTAGCTGAGGATGGCGAACCCTTTCGAGGCGCGCGCGCAGGCTTCGAGTCGCTCTTCGAGGCCGTCACCCCCCGCAAGTCGTCTTCCCACGATGTGGTCTGTACACGCGGCACACCAACCTTCACGGTTGCAGCTCTCGCCACCTTTGGGGCCCCTCGAAAGGCGGCCATGGGCGCGATCACACCCCGCCAGTTTGCGTGAAACCTCCTCAGGGATCGGCGACTCTTGAGATGCCATACCCTCGACAAGACCTCCTCAGCTACGAAGTTTCCTGCATCGTTCTCCCTTAGCGAAGCGATGCTTTGGATACATAGTAATTAAAGAAACAGGAGAAGAGAGTTACAAGAGAAGCGCTCAAACCCCCGGTTTCGGGCGTTATAGGGTGGGATGGGTCCTCGGTACGTATGATGCCTACAACATCATCGTTCCGAGCCGAAGAGGGCCAGAATCCAAACGATGGGCCGCGGATCCGCCGCGACGCGATTCTGAAGGCGGTCTCCTCCGAACTCCAGCTCATCGTACTGGGCGCCGTACGTGGTCCCGTCCCTGATGAGTATCTCGTCGCCCACCTTGAGCTTGTCGACGAAGCTGGCCGCCCCGACGAGGGAGCGATCCGCCAGTGGATGCACCAGGAGGCTGCAGAGCTCGGCGGGATCTGGGAGGAGGATCTGGAGCCGTGGCTAGAAGAGCTGGATGAGCACCGGGGAACCGCTGAGTTCGTTGCGGAGACCGATGGCGAGGCCCTTTGGCTCCTCGCCGCCCTGCTTGAGCCTTCCAGGGAGGTGGACGGCCATGAGTGAGACGGGCAAGCTCCTTCCCCGTCCGTCACCGACCGAGGGATCCAAGGCTGTCCGGGCCGCCATCGTCCTGCACACTGCGGTCTACGATTGGATGGGGCGCGGGATGCCGGCCGGGGCTCAGGAGATCCCCATCCCGCCAGCTCGCCCGAGGTGGGCCCGATGAGTGCGTACTCCGCCGGATACGACGAACCCACCCGACCGCGCGAAGTGTACATCCATGAGCAGGTCCGCGGATTTCTAGATGAACTCGGCCGGCTCGAGGAGCGCCGGATCGTCGACCGGCTGCGTTGGCTAGCCAGCCCACATGCGAGGCGGGCTAGACTGGATATCGATGCCCTGCATCTGGCTACAGAGCGCCAGTTTCAAAGGCTACGCATCGGCCCGTACCGGTGTGTCTTCATGTGCGACCGTGAGGGCGTCTGGGTTGTACGCCTCTTTGATCGGCGACGAGGCTACAGATGGCTCCGCCCGATCCTGAAGGAAGAGGCCCACGCGCACAGGATCGTCGTGCGTTCCCCGGAGAATCCCCTGGAGGTGGGAGCGTGAGCCCATTAGCTCCCGACGTTGTCGTGGTTCGGACCCGGATGGTTGGACTCCGGATTTTCCTGCGACTTGTGGGCGCCACTGTGGACATCCCGCCAGGCCGCGGGGCCATGGAACGGTTGAGGGGGGTGAGGTGAAGATGGCGTTCAACCCCGATGAGCAGCGCAAGAAGCACTGGGCGAACCAGCTCTCGCCCGGGCGTGGGGACCACAAGCTTCCGTCTCAGAATGAGCTCAAGCCTGAGCCGTACCTTGAGAATGGATCACACCGGAAGCTAGCGCCCTGTAAGACGTTGGGCCGGATTACAACAAACGACAAACGGGTACCGGTCCGCGTCCGGGTCAAGACTCTTGTGGACCCTACCCCGGATCAGGCAGAGGCCAACATGTCTCAGCGAGGAGTCTTACAGGACGCTGCAAACCCTGAGGAGACGATCTCGTTCAAATCGTGGGCCTCCGATTCCCCGCCGAGCCTCGAGGAGGGTGCGGTCTACGAGATCACTGGTGCGAGGGTAGACTCTTTCAACCGCCGCCCCGAGCTAGTGATCGATAGCCGGACCTCTGTGGAGAGGTTGTGATGGAGGATAGATTTCCGTGAGCGATCCACCTTATCGAGTGGAGGTAGGCGGGGGATCCCCCACAGGCGGAGACCGCCCTCCGATTTCAAGCAAGCGCCTCCGAGAGGAAACCGTTTCGATCATTGAGACGGTCCCGTCAATCGAGTCGGGAAAATACGAGTTCCACAAGGCGCTGCAGGCTGAGATCAGGGACCTCGCACTGGAGTTCGGTTACAACGGCCACACCGAGTGGAAGCCCCCTTGCGGTGGCTCGATCGACGTCGTCTGGGGTCCACGGGTGGCTCCGGTTGCGGCGATCGAGATCGACTCATCGCCCCGGTTGAAGTCCATCAGGAAGCTTCTGTCAGCGAGGGTTGCACATCGAATCTGGATCTACTATGGCCGGAAGCCCAGAAAACTGAAGAGAAGGCTCTCGGGCCTCGACGAGCATCAGAGGATCGTTGTGCTCGACGTGGCGGATCAGGTGTGGTGATCAGCTTGCCTCGCCGATCCGAGGCGAGCAGTTTGGCATGAGGAGCCCCGCCCAGATGGCCTCCACGGGCCTCTAGACCCCCACACGCCACCCTACCCCGGATCGGGGTCCTCTACCCAAACCTTTTCAAGGGGAGGCCTGCTCTAAGCAATCCCATGGCCACTGGTACGGTCAAGTTCTTCCACAACAGGAAGGGCTACGGTTTCATCGAGACCCCGGCTTCCGACGACGACGTCTTCTTCCACATGGACGACATCGACGATGGCAAGCCACGTGAGGGTCAGGAAGTTGAGTTCGAGATCGAGCAGGCCGAGAAAGGCCCGCGCGCAACGAACATCCAGATCCTCGAGGACGGCGTCAACCCCTGGTAGCGCCTCTGGGATCCCCCGATGACGGTCTGGCCTGATCGGCCAGGTCGACACATCCGCGACAAGGGGCCTGCGAACGCCCCGACGACGATGCGACGTTCTCGCCGCAGCGCTTTCATACCGGAGAGCCTTAGGCGCGCTCATGCGCGCTTTCGGCTTCACGGAGCACGGCGGGCCCGAGGTCCTCGACTTCCTCGACGTCCCTGAGCCCACACCAGGTCCAGGGGATGTCAAGATCAAGGTCGAGGCCGTAGCGCTCAACCACCTCGACCTCTGGGTCCGCGAGGGCTGGCCCGGGCTCGAGCTTGAGCTCCCGCACGTGCTCGGCACGGACCTGGCTGGCGTCGTGGCCGAGGTCGGCGACGACGTCGCGGGCCTGGAGCGCGGCGACTCGGTCGTCGTCAACCCAGCGCTCTGGTGCGGCTTCTGCCCTGCCTGCGAGCGGGGAGAGCAGTCGCTCTGCGAGAGCTTCGCCATCCTGGGCGAGCACGTGGCTGGCGCGCTCACCGAGCACGTCGTCGTGCCTGCCCGCAACGTCCTGCTTCGACCCGGCACGCTTGAGACGCCTCAGGCCGCTGCCTCGCCTCTGGTCTTCCAGACCGCCTGGCGCATGGCCAACAAGGCTGGCATCCGCCCGGGTGACCTGGTGCTCGTCCCCGGTGCTGGTGGCGGGGTGGCCACAGCCGCCATCCAAATCGTCAAGCACCTGGGTGGGCACGTCATCGCCACCACGAGCACCAAGGAGAAGGCCGACAAGGCCATGGAGCTGGGCGCTGACGAGGTTGTCTTCTACACCGAGGAGGACTGGGGCAAGCAGGTCCACGCGCTCACCGACAAGCGAGGCGTGGACGTCGTGCTCGACACCGCCGGTGCACCGGTCTGGGAGCAAGCCCAGCGCGCCCTGCGGCCTGGTGGCAAGCTCGTCTGCTGCGGAGCCACGGCGGGCTTCCAGCCTGAGATCGACCTGCGATACGTCTTCTACCGGCAGCTCGAGTTCATCGGCTCGACCATGGCCAACGCGCAAGAGTTCGACGAGGCCATGGCTCTCGTGTTCAACGGCTGGCTCGAACCGGTCGTGGACAAGACGTTCCCCTTCAGCGAGGCCAAGGACGCCTTCGCGCGCCTGGAGAAGGGGGAGCAGTTCGGCAAGATCGTGGTCGAGATGGCCTGAACCTACGACCTGAACCTACGACCTGAACCGACGACCGGACCAGAAAGGACACCAAGCCACAACGGGCCACAAAGAGTCAAGAAGGCCCAATGGACGGTTGTAATCGTTATGATGGATTCTTCGTGGCCAGTGGTGCCCCTCGTGTGCTTCGTGGTCGGGCGCTAAGCGCCGCGGTCAAGCAGAGGCCCGCTTGCTGCGGCGGCTGGCGCGCGTCTCGGGCGTCTCGGGAACACCGCCGAGCTCCTTCTCGATCTCGCTCTGGCGCTTCTTGAGCGCTTTGATCTGGGCGATGAGCCGGTTGGCGCGTGGGTCCTCTTTCTTGGCGCAGCCGACGCACTGGACGCCGCCGAGCTGTCGCTGCTTGGTCTCGAGTTTCTGGCCTACGCGGTCGTACTCACGGGCGAGCACCTCGCGTTCGTAGGCCGTGAGCTGTTTGCCGGTGAACAGCTGCTTGAGACGGTCGAGGACCACATCTACCAGTCCACGGCCACCCACTTGAGGGTTTCGTTGGACCCCACCAACCTTGGACCGACGTTCACCACAAAGGCACAACGGCACAACGAGGAGAGAGCGACGGTTGGAGGGAGCAAGCAGGGGGCAACCCGTGGATCCGTGTCCCGAGCAGACCGTTGTGTCCTTTGTGACGTTGTGGTGAGGGGTTGTGGTGAGCGTTGCCCGCTGGATCATGAGCGACGGCTGACCGACGCGCTGGTGCTGTCCGGTGCACCACCGAGATCCTTCTCGATCCCCTGGCGCTCCTTCTTGAGCTTCTTGATCTGGGACATGAGCTTGACCGCCTGGGGGTTCTGCTGCTTCTTGCTCTTGGCAGCAGGCACCTTGGCCAGCTTGGCTTCGAGATCGCTGATCTTGCTCGAAAGCCGACTGTGCTGGCGCTCCAGCACCTCGCGCTCGTAGGCCGTGAGATCCTTGCCACCGAACAGGCCTTTCAGGAAGTCGAGCACCACGAGCGTCCATCGGCTCGTACCACTTGGGCCTTGTGGCTTTTCGAGCTTAGGAGCTCGTGCCGCGCATGCGGGCAGCCAGCACGCCGTTGATGACGATCTCGATGCCGCTGGCGACCTCCTCGAGGCCAGGCAGGTGCTCTTCGGTAGCGGCTTGGGCCAGCACGGCCTCACCGTCGGTGGCCTGGAGGTAGGCATCTGGGAGCTGGAAGTCCAAGGGGACCAGCTCGAAGGAGGGGCGCACCATCAGCGGGACCGGGCGGCCGCGCTCGAACAGGCTGATCGTGACCCGATCACCGGGCTCGAGCTCGGTGTTCTCCTCGAGGGCTTGCTTGTTCAAGCCGATGGCATCCGCGGGCAGCTCAGCGCTGAACCCGCCAAGCAGCGTCACGTACGCGTAGCGCATGGTCTCCACAGGCCACGGGAGGCCACCGAAGCGGTAGCCGTCCACCGTGCTGGGATCCACGTTCCACGAGCCGGAGATCCGCTTCCGATCGCTCGGACGCCGAGGGAACTCCATAACAACGTAGATGTGGGTCGAGCCTTGGATAATAGTTTCGGAAAAGTGCTCAACGGCCGTTGGTCCCAAGACCCTTAAGAGCTTGGCCCTGGATGCGCCCCGGACCCCATGCGCACGTTCGACAGCATCCTTGAGACCATGGGCCGCACCCCGCTCGTCCGCCTCCGCCGCGTCGTACCCGACGGGCCAGCGGTCTACGCGAAGGTCGAGTCCTTCAACCCCGGCGGCAGCGTGAAAGATCGCATCGGCATCACCATGATCGAGAAAGCCGAGCGCGAGGGCGACCTCGAGCCTGGCGGCACCATCGTGGAGGGCACCAGCGGCAACACCGGTCTCGGCTTGGCCCTGGCCGCCCAGTCCAAGGGCTACGAGGTCATCTTCACCATGCCCGACAAGATGGCCGTCGAGAAAGAGCGCCTGTTGCGCGCCTACGGCGCCGAGGTCATCCGATGCCCCACCGCCGTAGCCCCGGACGATCCCCGCTCCTACTACTCGGTGGCCCGACGCATCGCCGAGGAGACCGAGAACGCGTTCTACGTCAACCAGTACTTCAACGACGCCAACCCCCAGGCCCACATCGAGACCACCGGGCCTGAGATCTGGGAGGACACCGACGGCGAGATCACCCACCTGGTCGCCGGCGTCGGCACCGGAGGCACGATCTCGGGGATCGGAACCTACCTCAAGGACCAGAACGACGAGGTCCGCGTCATCGGCGTGGACCCGGTGGGCTCCATCCTGGCAGACCGCCACGCCACGGGTGAAGCCCACCTGGACAAGGCGCACGGCTATCTGATCGAGGGCATCGGCGAGGACCTGATCCCGGACACGGTCTGGTTCGACGTCATCGACGACTTCGTCATCGTCGGCGACAAGGAGAGCTTCGAGATGAGCCGGCGCCTGGCCACCGAGGAGGGGATCCTCACCGGATCCTCCAGCGGGTCCGCGGTCGTGGGCATCCACCGCGCCGTCGACCAGGGCCTCATCGATGACGACGCCACGGTCGTCGTGATCCTGCCAGACACCGGCGAGCGCTACCTCTCCCGGGCCTACGACACGGCCTGGCTGCGCTCCAAGCAGCTCATCCCGGTCGCCCAGAGCGCTGGCGAGGCCTGCATCACCCCGATACCATCGGTGGGCCCGGACGATGATATCGAGGCGCTGCTCCGCGTGGCCGAAGCACGCGAGGTGCCAGCCGTGCCGGTGATCGAGGATGGCAACGTGCTCGGGCTGGTGAAGCTCGACGACGTCTTCGCAGAGCTTGTGGCCAACGAGGCCTCGCGCTTGAGGCGGGCAGGCGCGTTCGCCGGGCCCAACCCACCCCAGGTCGACCAGGCCACCCGGCTCGGCGAGGCCGCTGCGACCCTGCAGCGCCACGAGGCGCTCATCGTCACCGAGGAGGCAAAGCCCTACGGCCTGCTCACCCGACGGGGCGCGCTGGCGCATATGGGCAGGATTTAGCCTGTGTCCTTGAAAGAGAGGATCCTGGACGAGATCGCCGCCTCGGGTCCCATGACCCTGGCTCGCTACATCGAGCTCGCCCTCTACGATCCAGAGGAGGGCTACTACGCGCCCGGGGCGCGACGCGCCGGCGAGGAGTGGGTCAGCAGCCCCACGCTCACCGGCACGTTCGGCGCCACGCTCGCCCAAGGCATGGCACCCTTGCTCGCTCAGCTCGACGAGCCCATGCTCATCGACGCAGGCACCGGTGGCGGCGAGCTGGCCCGGGACCTCTGCTACGGTCTCCACGAGACCGACCCGGACACCTTCGAGCGCCTGGGCATCGTGCTCGTGGACCAGAGCCAGGCCGTGCTCGACCGGGCGCGTTCCACCCTAGAGGCCGCCGGCATCGACCTGGCTGATGTGGAGGCTCGCACCCAGCTGCCTGAGGGCTTCCAGGGCGTGCTCGTGGCCAACGAACTGCTCGACGCTCTGCCCGTGCACCTCTGCCAAGCCACCGCCGATGGGCCGGTGGAGGTGCTTGTGGAGCCGGGCGAACACACCCTGGAGCTCACGACTGGCGAGATCGAGGATCCAGACGTGGCCGAGCGCGCGGCCGCCATCGCCGACGGGCTCGAGCCGGGCACGCGCTTCGAGGTGGCCTTGGCGGGCGAGCGTTGGTGGATGCGAGCCGGAGAGCACCTCGATCAGGGCGCGCTCATCGCCATCGACTACGGTGGCCCCCGCGCCGAGCTCGTGCGCGAGCACCCGCGGGGAACGGTGCACGCCTACCGCCAAGGCATCGAGGTGCCAGAGGTCTGGTACGATCCCGGCCAGATGGACATCACCTACCGGGTGCCCACCGACGAGCTGGTGGCCTGGGGTGAGCAAGCCGGCTTGACGACCGATGTGCTGGCCAGCCAGGGCGATCTCCTGCGCGCGCTTGGCATCCGATCCATCGCTCGGCGAGGGGGTCCGCGCGAGGTGCTGGCCGCCAAGAAGCTCATCGACCCCAGGGGGGCCGGCGGCACCTTCCAAGTGCTGGTGCAGTCCAAGGGCATCACCGTGGGCGAGCCTTGGCCGACCGAGTGACCGGCTCGGCTTCCCAGGTGCAAAAACGCTTTATGCGAGCAGCACCCGATGGGGGTCCGCCCTTCGCTTCGGAGCTCTTGCCATGACCAAGCTCGTGATCGTCGAGTCGCCCGCCAAGGTCAAGACCATCAAGAAGTTCCTGCCAGAGGGCTTCAAGGTCGACTCTTGCGTGGGCCACATCCGTGACCTTCCCAAGAACCGCAAGCAAGCACCCAAGGCGGTGCAGGACGAAGAATGGGCGGATCTCGGCGTCGATGTCGACCACGGCTTCGAGCCGGTCTACGTGACCATCCGAGGCAAGGGCAAGGTCATCAACCGGCTCAAGCGCGAGCTCAAGAACGCCGACGAGCTCTACCTCGCCACGGACGAGGATCGTGAAGGCGAGTCCATCAGCTGGCACCTGGCCGAGGCCCTGAACCCCAAGGTCCCGGTCAAGCGCATGGTCTTCAACGAGATCACCAAGGAGGCCGTGCAGCGAGCCCTGGAGAACCCGCGGGATGTGGACATGAACCTGGTGGAAGCCCAGGAGACCCGCCGCATCCTCGACCGGCTCTACGGCTACACGCTCTCGCCCCTGCTCTGGCGCAAGGTGGCCAGCGGGCTCTCGGCCGGGCGCGTCCAGTCGCCGGCCGTGCGCTTGATCGTGGAGAAGGAGCGCGAGCGGCGGCGCTTCCAGTCAGCCAGCTACTGGGACCTCCAGGCGCTGTTAGCCAAGGAGACCAAGGACTTCGAGGCAACCCTGCTCGAGGTGGCCGGCGACCGCATCGCCACGAGCAGCGACTTCGACGAGGAGACCGGCGAGCTCAAGGAGGGCTCAGAGGTGCGCGTGCTCGAGGAGGACGAGGCCACCACACTCGTGGGCCAACTCCGCGATGGCACGTGGACCGTGGGCGATGTCGAGCACCGGCAACGCCAGTCCAAGCCACCTGCACCCTTCAAGACCTCCAGCCTCCAGCAGGAGGCCAACGGCCGGCTGAGCCTCTCCCCCAGCCAGACGATGCGCATCGCCCAGGACCTCTACGAGGACGGGCACATCACCTACATGCGCACCGACTCCATCGCGCTGAGCAACGAGGCTCTCGAGGGCGCCAAGGCCGCGATCCTGGCCGAGTGGGGCGATGAGCTCTACAAGCGCCGGGACTACGCGCGCGGCGATGACGATGCCGCCCAGGAGGCCCACGAGGCCATCCGACCTTCCGGGGCTACCTTCACGAAGCCCGAGGACACGGGCCTCAAGGGCCGCCACCTCAAGCTCTACGATCTGATCTTCCGACGCACGCTGGCCAGCCAGATGCCCAACGAGCGCTACACCAGCACCACCGTGCTCGTGGACTGCGCCGAGGCCCGGTTCAAGGCCACGGGCAAGACCGTGGACTTCCACGGCTACCGGCTGGCCTGGCCCACCCGCTCGGACAAGGACACCGAGCTCCCGAGGCTCGAGACCGGCGACGCGGTGGATCTCAAGGAGCTGGATGCGCGAAGCCACGAGACCCAGCCCCCGAACCGGTACACCGAGGCCAGCCTGGTCGAGGCCCTGGAGAAGGAGGGCATCGGTCGGCCCAGCACGTACGCTGATATCATCTCGAAGATCATCGACAAGAGCTACGTGGTCAAGCAGGGCCGCTCGCTCGTGCCCACCCTGACCGCCTTCGCGGTGGTGGGCTTCCTGGAGCGCCACTTCCCCAAGCTCGTGGACACGGGCTTCACCTCGGACATGGAGAAGGTGCTCGACGACATCGCAGCCGGCGAGACCGACTCCCAACCCTACCTGGAGGAGTTCTTCCTGGGTGATGCGGGCCTTCGCAACCAGGTCGAGGTCAAACAAGAAGAGGTGGATGGCTCCGCCTCGCGATCCATCGAGTTCGAGGACCTGCCCTACACCATCAAGATCGGACGCTACGGCCCCTACATCGAAGCCGATGTCGACGGCGAGGTCGTGCGCGCCAACCTGCCCGAGAACCTCACCCCTGACGAGCTCACCGAGGACCTGGTCGAGCGCCTGGTCCAACAGCGCGCCGATGGACCCCCGTCGCTGGGCGCAGACCCCGAGAGCGGGCTGGACATCTACGTGATGACAGGACGCTACGGTCCCTACGTCCAGCTCGGTGCTACCGACGAGGTCGAGGGCAAGCCCCAGCGGGCCTCGCTCCCCGACGGTATGGGCGTGGACGACGTCACCCTGGAGGATGCCCTGTGGCTGCTGTCCATGCCCGAGGAGATCGGGGACCACCCCGACGGCGGCACCGTGCTGTTGGGCATCGGGCGCTACGGCCCGTACGTGTGCCGCGACCCAGGGGATGACGGCAAGCGCATCTACAAGAACGTGAAGGACTGGCGCGATCTGCGGGGCATGGAGCTCGAAGAGGCCCTCGAGCGGCTCAGCCAAGCCAAGAAGACGACCAAGCGCGGCAAGCTCAAGGACGTGGGCGACCACCCGGAGACAGGTGAGCCCATCGAGCTGCACAACGGCCGCTACGGTCCTTATCTCAAGCACGCCGGCACCAACAAGTCCCTGCCCGAGGGCATGGACCCCGACGAGGTCACCCTGGAGGCTGCCCTCTTCCTCGTCTCGTTGCCCGATCCCATCGGGGAGCACCCCGAAGACGGCAACGTCGTGCGCGACCTGGGCCGCTACGGGCCCTACATCTACCAGGAGATCGACGGGGACCGTGCCACCACGTTGAGCCTGAGCTCCTACGAGGAGCTCCAGGCCATCGAACTCGAGGACGCGCTCTTCGGCCTCGAGCTGCCCACCACCCTGGGCGAGCACCCGGACGGAGGCGAGGTGACCATGGATGCCGACCGAGAGGGTGCCTTCCTCTCACACGTGCGCGACGGCAACCCGGTCAAGATCGTGCGCAACCTCCAACTCTCAGAGCTACGCGGCCTCTCGCTCCAGGACGCGGTCGCCAAACTCTAAGTGCCATCGACCGGGCACAGGCCCTCCACCACCCCGTTTCCGGTACAATCCTTGACCACCTGGAGAACAGGTGTTCCGGACCCCCTTTTACCGTGCACGTGCGAGCCAGAGCAACGCCGAGAGGCGCCAAGGTGTTGCAATGAACCGCACGCGCAAAGGAATCAAACGATCCATCCTGCTCAGCCTACTGACCATCGCGACGGCCACAGGTGTCGGTGCCTACGGGACGTTCGCGTATTTCACGGACACCGAGGAGAGCACCTCCAACCTGTTCTCCGCCGGTACGCTTGATCTGGTGCTCGAGGACGAGAGCGACGTGGACGCCTTCATCACCGCTGGCAACTTCGCCCCGGGCGACTCGGCTGCCGGTGATCTGGTGCTCAAGAACGAGGGATCCATCTCGTCCAACGATGGTGATGGCCACACGGTCAGCCTGTCCATGGACTCTGCTGTGACCGAGACGGATGCTGACGAGGGCACGACGGACATGGCCCAGTACCTGGAGATCACGACGCTCACCTACGACGGGAGCCCGCTCTCCGTGGCCGATGACAACGGCAACGGGTACGCGGATCTCGACGACCTCGCCGCGGCCAGTTTCAGCGGTCTCAGCGACCCGGGTGCGGCCGGCAAGGTGCTCGACCTGGCCGTCAGCTTCCACACGGATGCTGGCAACGACCTCCAGGGCGACTCCGTCAACCTGGCGCTCACGTTCACGCTGGAACAGAGCTGAACGCCCGCGCGCACATGATCCGAACCCGAGCATGATGGAGGATGGAGATGGGCCGCAAGCGCACCCTCGCAGTCGCCCTGACCGCATTCGCGGTCGTGGTGACGCTGGGCGCTCCCGTGGCGGCCTACCTCCAACCCTCGCTCATCGGCGCCGACCAGGCGCTCATCGTGCTCACCGGATCCATGGAACCGAGCCTCTCGCCCGGTGACGTGGTCTTCGTCGCGCCAGCCAGCATCGAGGACATCGAGGTCGGCGACGTCGTTAACTTCGAACCCCACCCTGGCGCAGGCGAGACCTACACCCACCGCGTCGTCGAGGTCGTCCACGACGCACGCGGCACCGTGCTCACCACGCAAGGCGATGCCAACGAAGACCCAGACCCCATGGCCGTCAACGACGCCATGCTCCAAGGCAAGATCGTCCACACGATCCCAGCGCTGGGCAAGGCCATCGTGACCGTCCAGTCCAAGATCCTGCCTCTCGTGCTCGTCGTCGGCGCCATCCTCACGGTCGGCTTCGAGGTCAACAGCCTGCTCACCCGACTCGACGACCGCGACCCGTCCCGCCGGTTCCGGGTGGTCGGCTGCTCGCGCCGCTTCAACGTGGTGACCCGCCGATGATCCGCACGCTCATCGCCATGGGCCTGCTCATCGCTGCTGGCGTGGCGTATGCCACCCTGGACGGCACCTTCGCGAACATGAGCGACCAGGAGGACGCTGGCGGCTCCTTCCACGCTGACTTCGAACAACAAGGACCCCACGACCCGGGCCACGCTTACGAGGACGTGGACAACGACGCCCGGTTCACCGAAGGCAAGGATGTCAAGATCGCGAACCCCGACATCCGGGACGGCCTCCACACCGTCACCGATCCCAGCCACGGCCTCGTGATCCCACGAAGTGTGGGCACCATCCAACCCCAAGGCCCCATCCAGCTCACAGCCGGGGACCAGGGCCACCTCATCGTCGAGGTCAAGCTCGAAGCCCAAGGCGACATCCAGCTCACCGCTGGCACCGAGGCTGAACTCACCGCGCTGGTGGCCGAAACCCCAGGCACCCTCGACATCGCGGCTGGCACCACCCTGGCGCTCCGCGATGCGACCCTGGAAGCCGAGGAGGCCATCACCCTCGAGACCACGCAGGGCGCCATCCACGCCGGTGCCTCCACCATGGAGAGCAACAGGACCATCGCGCTCAACGCCGGTGGCATGGCCAACGTCGACGACGCCCGCCTCGAAACACCGGGGGACATCCGCATCACCGCTGGCCAGGACATCAAGGTCAAGCGAGCCACCCTGGAGACCGAGGCCTCCATCGTGCTCACGGCCGGATCCACGAGCGACACGATCTTCGTCGAGGGCGCACGCCTGCTCGATGACAACGAGACCGCGCAAGCCGCGCCAGCCGGCGTCGAGATCGTGGGCACGCCGGCCGAGGGCGCCATCGACGACACTGGCTAGACTGCCGGACAGGTTCTGCGTAAGCCTCGTGGCCCGTGAACGAAGGCACCGCAAGGAGACAAGGTGCAGGAGTGGCCGGTTCTCACGGCTCCTCTGGAGCCGTGGAACTTCCACGGATCCCCGATCCGTGAGAAGAGGCCACTTCAAGCCGCAGTCGACGCAGCGCTGTCGAGTTCACGGGCCACCCGACGGGCCCGCCGCACGGATCGAAGATCCGTGCTCGGCGCAGACGAACCGGCCGCCCGCCGGTTCGTCTAGCGCGCCCACCAGGAGGCTCGCCAGCGGCGGCGCCCTGCTTCGACGATGCCTCCGGCATCGTCTACGGGTCGCCGTTGGCGACCCGTATGGCCATACGAACGGCTGAGCCGTTCGTAGACGCCTGCGTCGGGCTTCTTGCTGGTTCCCGCGGAGGCCGTACGCGGCCTCCGCGGCGACCCCCCGCTGACCGGCGAGGACTTACGCAGATCCTGTCCGGCAGTCTTGCCGCGACCCCGGCCCACTTCCCTGCCCCTCCCTGCCCCTTTCGGTGCTCCCCTCCCTGCCCACGCAGCCACTCGGCTGCCTAGGAAGCTCCAGCCCTGGTACCTGCTTATCCCTGAGCCAGGGGGTCGTTGTCTTGCCCGGGAACCCCGGGCGGAGATGACCACCATGTCGCCAACACGACGAACCCGAACCGCCACGACCACGATCGCCTTCACCCTGCTGCTCGCCACCGCGCTCGTCGCGCCAGGTGCAGCGGCAACGGGCTACCTCGTCAACGCCGAGCTCGGCTCGCTGCTCACCGTGAAATCCGGCACGAACGCCTTCGGCGGCCAGGGGGACACCTTGGATGTCGGGTACCAGAACCACCAGTGCACCGACGAGGACGACGTCGTCGACGTCGGCATCCAGAACACCGAGGGCGACCCGGACGAGTGCGCCAGGTGGGATGGGGAAGGGCTCTGCGAGAGCGAGGAGGGCCACCGCGCCACCGTCGTCAGCTCGAGGGCGCTCGGCCTCGAACAGGGCATCGAGCACGCGACCATCGATGATGCCATCGTCCCGATCCTGGGTGACGATCCCGAGGACCGGGAGGCCTCGTGCGGCGACGACGGCGACACCGTGGATGTCGGCGTCGAGAACCAGGAGGGGGGCAACCCCGACAGCTGCCAGGAGTGGCAATGGCACCGCCAGGAGGACTACCAGGAGCCTGGCTGGGATCCCGCCGGTGACGACGAGGATGCCGTGGACGTCGGCGTCCAGAACCACGAGTGCGGCGACGAGGACGACGCCGTGGACGTCGGCATCGCCAACTGCGAGATCTTCGACGAGAGCGACGGCATCGACGTCGGCGTGTTCAACACCGAGTGGTACGACGCTGACGACACCTTCGATGCGTCCATCGCCAACAACGAGATCAGCCCGGGCCCCGACGGCAACCGGCTCACGCTGTTCCCGGGCGGGATCCCGGCCCAATTGGGGTGCTTCTACGAAGGGCCCCGCTGAAGGTGCGCCCGGCGCGGCCTGAGGCACCGCGCCAGACGCACCAGGGAGGTCGGCGGCCTCCGGTCAACCATCCGGGCCGCGCCGACGGGCGCGCGCGCTCCCGGCTCTGGCGGGCCGGGGGTCGCCATTCACTTCCGTCTCGACCGTTCCAACGATGCTATCCCCTGCGGTCCATCGCTACGATCCACTCCTAGTTCAACTGAGCCGATCCACCCCGCTCCCAGGCACGAACCGGCAGAACCCTTCCCCGGCGACCTCTTCACCGGTCACCGTGAAGTACTGACACGTGTTCAGCATCGATTTGGTTTGGCCCGCAAGGGAGCTCGCCTCACACTGCCCCCACGCGTCACCGGGCTCGCCGGGTACGATGCATGCAGTGACGGCGCTGTGGCAGTTGACCGTCGCGCCGGACCCGGGCGGTCCGAACCACGAGACCTCGTACTGGAACCCGACACCTTGGCAAGCGATGGGCACGACCTCGCGCTGGCCGCCGATCCACGCGCAGCCCACATCGCTTTCACCGTCGTGCACCTGGCACGCCTCGAACGTGTCGGGCAGGATCTCGCGCGTGGTCTGCCCGAGAAGTAGGCGACTGGGCGTGTCGTCCGCGTCCGAGTAGAGCGTGATCACGCCGGTTGGCAGGGGGCCCAGGCAGTTCGTGGAGGCTTGGAGGTTCATGCGCAGGCGATCCCCGTGCTCGAACGTCACCGGCTCGTTGAAAACAACCGGGACCTCGCGGAGCCACGGGCCCCCCGGTAGGAGGAACTCGTCCCCAGCATCGCCGGAGCCGACGGGCGTGATCTTGCCGCTCTCCCCGTCGACGTGCTGGATGAGCGCGCCGATGGAGGCGCCGCCGCACCGGATCGCCACGTACTCTTGGGCGGTGCCCACCCAGACCTCAGCGTACGCAGCGGACAGGGTGCGTGCCTGCTCGAAGGGGTGCGTGGTGTGCACCAGGGGGGTGCCTGGCTGGACCACACGGACCCGTGGATCGGGGTTGGTTGGTGCCTCCGGGCTCAAGCCGTCCTCACCCTCGAGGTAGAACGTTCCCTCACCGACGGAGACGGCTGGACCCAAGTTCGGGTAATCTAAGGGGATCGGTTCAGCCGATGGGGGAGGATCGTCAGGCAGCCCCGACCAGCTCAAGGCGGTTTCCACCGCGTCCATGGCATCCACGAGGCCGTGACCGGCAGCGAAACTCGCCTCTGAGTAGAGGTTGGCTGGGTCGGCACGGAGGAAGGGCACCGGGCAGTTCCCCTTCGCCAACTCCGGCATCTTGTGGGCGGTGGTCTCGAGGATGTGCTCGACCTCGCCTGGCTCGAGCGTCGGGTTGGCCTGGAGGACCAAGGCGACGATGCCACCGAGGTGGCCGACACTCGCCGAAGTCGAGGTGACCTTCTCGTAGGTTCGGCGCGAGGTCGGCTCGGGCACCCGAGTGTCGGGACCGGTGTGGAACGCGTTCGGGGACCAGACGCTGTCCCCGGGTGCAAGCAGGTCTGGCCATGTGGCCGGCTCGAAGGCGTCTCCCCGGCTCGAGATACCCTTCGCGCAGTCGTCGCGGTTGCCCACCTCCTCATCGTCGGCAGCTCCGACCCCGAGGATGCCCGGGGTTGCGAGCTGGGCCTCAGGTGTCACCCGGTTGATGAGCCCTTCCCCGGCGCCGTTGCCTACGCTGAACGCGACCACGAAGCCCGCATCGGCCAACCCGCGGGCAAGTTGCAGATGGGCCTGGGGGGCCTCTGGGCCGTTGCAGGCAGGGTCGTCGCACGTCCATGCGTTGACCACCACTCGGATGGGCGGGTCTTGGTCACCACCGTGGGCGAGGATCCAGTCGAATGCGATGGCTGGCGAGAGCACGGTCCCCTGCCCAAGGTCGACTGCATCTCGCCACGTGGCGAACGTGTAGAGGGTGGCGCCTGGTGCAGCGCCCCGGTAGATGCCATCAGACCCTGCCCCCGTGCCTGCCGCGTTGCCTGCTACGAACGTCCCGTGGGGTGAGCCCTGCACAGTGTAGTCCCCAGCCTCGCGGACACCCTCAGGCGTGACGAGGAAGTTCCCGCCCTGCTTGCCGGGCGCGGTGAAGTCAGGATGCGTGCCATCCAGGCCGCTGTCCACGACGGCGATGCCGACACCGGCACCGTCGATCAACGACCCATCCGGGGCCTCAAGCGTAGGCGAGGGCTCGTCGATGACGCCTGGCGGTGGCTCGAAGCTGGGGTCGAAGACCTCGCGGGCTCGGCTGGCTACCGTGGCCGAGTCGAGATGGAGCGCCAGCGGCTTCTCTGCGTCCTCGATGTACGTGACAGCGTCGAGGGCGCCAAGGGTGCCGACGGCTCCGGCGTCTGCGAGGACGTAGGCTGCCGGGATGCTCTGGAAGGCATAGGAGGGCTGGATGCCGGGGATCTCGGCGAGGGTGGATGGGACGGCCTCGTCGAAGTGGGCGATGATCCCACGCGGGCCGTCGTGGAACTTCTCCAACAAGCCCGGTTCGATCACGGCCTCGGCGGCCCCCCTCGGGTGATCCTCAGCAAGTGCGCCGGGCGCATCGCTGGGCCCTGGAAGACCCGCGACGAACCCGGAGACGGTCAACAAACAAGCGATCAGGAGCGTGCTTCGCGGTGTCCAATGTCCCATGACCAACGCCTCCACGACGGGGAAGCCCAGAGAGGGATTCCTCTCAAGCCTCTCCCAGCCGGAAGATATGCTTGGGGGTTATTTAGGTGTTCGGAGGGCGGTCCAGCTACCCGGCAACCTCCACCTGGACAGGCAACGACACCACCTCATCCAGCGCGTCCCCGGCGGCACGTTCCATCGTTCCCTCGTCCTGGGCCTCACCGGGTATCGGGTTCGAGCGGTCCAGTACCCGGGCGATCGCGTCGGTGACGGAGGCGATGCCGGTCTCGAGGCCATCGACCATGCTCGCAACCGCGTCCGTGGTACCCGCACCGAGGATCGTCACGCCCTCGGTGATCGCGGCCGAAGCGATCGAGATGCCGCTAGCGGCTCTGTCAGCTCCTTCGGTGACGCTGTCCGCAACGCTGGTGATCCCTGCCTGGGCCCACCGGGCCCCATCCACCGGCACCCCCGCGAGCTGGACGCCCAGCTCCTGGACCCCATCGAGGAGCTCATCGGCCAGTCGGCCGACGTCCTGGGCCACCTCTTGCACGGTCCCCACGGCCTGCTCGACCAGGGCCCACGGCCCACCGACGAGCCGCTCCAGGAGGATCAGCGTCCGGTTGAGGAAGGCCTCCAGGTGGCTGGGGGCCTGGCCGGGCTCGGCCAGGGTGTCGTTGACCAGGGCCTCGGTGGCGGCCACTTGGTCCTCGACGGCCGTGGCGGTGTCGTTGCCCAGCTCCTCGACCTGGGCGACAGTGGCGTTCTCTTCGCCCTGCTCTTCGGCCGGGTCCTGGCCGGCCGCGGCGTCCTCGCTCTCCGGGCATCCGGTGAGGTTGCGTACCCGGTCGCCTGCGTCCTCGTCCACGGCGCTGACGGTGTCACAGCTCCAGGCCAGCGTCCAGTTCGCCTGGCGGGCTTGCCAGCTCGCGTTGGTCGCGTTGGCCGCCATGGCCTGCGGGTTCTCGACCGTGTCCTCGGCGGTGGCCTCCGCGTGTTCAGCCAGTGCGGTGACTTGGCCGTCCAGGGTCTGGGCGGCCGCGCCTGGTACCAGCAAGGCAAGCGCCAGCGCGAGGGCGAGCTCACGCATGGTGAACCTCCTCGTCGCGGGCCTGGAAGTCGTTCTCGGACAGCTCCAGGTGGGTGCGATCTGTGACCTGGTGGAGGCTCACGCCGTAGCTGGCGCCCTCGCCGCGGGTGGCTTGAACGGACACGCTGCTGAGATCCACGCCGGCGAGCAGGAACCCGGTGGTCTCGGCGGGCTCCCCGTCGACGGTCCAGCGCGTGCCATCGGGCAGCGGCGAGCCCTCGCTCTCGAAGGCAAACGCGTTGCCGGTGGCCACGAGCTCGAGGGTGTGGGCCTGGTGGACGGTGTAGGCGGAGGTGAGCCCGGTCCCCTCGCCTCGGGGTTGCACCAGGGTCACCTGGTTGCCCGTGAGGTGCACGAGCGCCTCGGTCACGCGGTCGGCGTGGCGGTCGTCCTCGGCGTTCACGATGTCGAGCACGAGCGAGCCCCCGGTGATCCGGTTGTCCTGGATGGCCAGGTACTGGTGGTGGTCGTGGCGGTCCTCCAGATACGCGTTGGGCTCGCTGTTGGCTGTCTGGTCGTCGCCGGCGTGAGCCTCGTCGTTGAACCGCAACGCTGGCCCCGGCTGCTCGAGGCGGATGTCGTTGTCCCGGAAGACCAGCGTGTGGTACCGGTAGGCATGCGTCGAGCCGGGCGGGGCACCCTCGACTCGCTCGTTGCCCTCCGGGAAGCCGGCTGGGTCGGCGTGGTCGTGAGCAGGGCAGGCGTTGCAGCTGGCGTGGAAGTGGCCGTGCAGCTTGACGTCCACCCGGCCGACGACCTCGTTGGCGTGGACAAGCGCCCCATGGTAGCCGTCGAAGTTCCAGACCAGATCCTCGGGCAGGGGCTTGGGGCCCGTGTCCGAGAGGAACTGGGTGGCCACGCCATCCGGCTTGGGGCCCACCTGGTTGGCCGTGAACTCGCCACCGAAGTGGCGGAGCTGGCCGATGAAGCTGATCTCGTTGTGCTCGAACAGGCCCGCCGTGGTGTCGCCTCGGCGGTCCACGTTCTCGTTCACCCTGAGATCGTAGATGCGGTTGTGGTGGACATAGACGTCCTCGTCCACGTAGTTGAGGGTGAGCTGGCCCTCGATGAACGAGTTGCGGATCACCAGGGCCTTGCTGGTGTCCCGGATGGTGAGGTCCTCGCGCACCCGGAAGCCGTCGATGAGGTAGGGATCGCTGGTTGAGCCCGTGCCTGTGAGGTAGCCGTCCTTGGCCATGGTGGCCAGCCCGTCATCACCCACCACCGTGAACGACCGGAGCTGGTGCTCGAGCTCGCTGGCTTCGGCTCGCGTGGGCACCGTGCCTGGCTGGCCGGAGCGGAAGTGGCGGTGGCTGGGTTCGGCGGGCTCCAGGGGTGGGCCCGGCACGTCGCCTGAGGCGTTGTCGTGGCTGGCCGCCTGCGCGCTGGGTCCTGGGTCGGGAGCGGGGCCCATGGACCGGGCAACATCCAGCGTGGCGTCGTGGCTGGTCTCCTGCCCATCTGGCTCGATGAGCAGGCCAGCAGCCAAGCTGGCGGTGACGAGCATCAGGGCCAGGCCCGCGATGACCAGGGTGGCACGTTGTCGCATCGTGCCAATGGTTCCCAGGGGGGTCTAAAGGGTGACTGGATGGACGGTTTGACCGTTCAAGGATGTGTCGTGCGGCTCACGGCCCCGGCTCCAGGGTCTCCTCAGGGCGCGCCTCCGGCTCGGCGGCTGGGTCCTCGCGGCTCGTGATGTGGCTCACGTGGACGAGACCAACGGCGGAGATGACCGAGAGGTAGAGCACGGCCAGGCTGGCTGCGAAGAGGAAGAGGATCCCCATGGGCCCGGTCCCCTCCAGGGTCCAGAGGATGAAACCGATGGCGACGAGGGTGCCCGCGACGACGAGCCCGCCCACGGTGGCGCGCCAGAGCAGCGCCATAGCTTGTTCGAAGCTGTAGCCCCCGCGGGGCACCGGCTGGGGCCCACCGCCCAGATGACCAGCCAGCACGACGGCCGCACCCAGGCCAACACCGATGATGAGCGCCTCGTAGGTCTGGTACGGGAGGAAGGCGTAGGCGATCACGCCGACAACCGCGAGACTCGTGCCAGCCACGGTCATGAGACGACGGGGCAGCATGCCATGGGGAGGCAGGGGAAGGGTCTTGAAGGGTCCGTTTTGGGCCGGTGGCCACGGTCGTCCGGAGAGCAGGGTCAGGGGGACGGCGTCGCCAGCACCTCGAACCCGTCCACCGGCTCGTCCGCTTCGGCCTCCTGGACCTGGACCTCCTCCACGTTGGCCGCCGGCGGGCCTTCGTAGCACCAGGCGATGAGCGCTTCCACGGCGTCGCTGGAGCCCTCGAAGAGGCCTTCCACGCGCCCATCTGGCAGGTTGCGCACCCAGCCCTCTACGCCAAGCTCTCCGGCCTTGCGCCGGGTGGAGTCCCGGAAGAAGACACCCTGGACCTTGCCGTCGATGAAGACGTGCTTGCGCGCCATGGGTGCTCATCGTGCTCGGGGGACGAGAACCTTCTCCCTCGATCCCTGAACGGGATCCTGGGGGGGGGATAGGGTGATATGGGAGGCCCCGGATAGATGAACGCGGCCGAACCGCCGAGGAGGCTGGGGGGGGCCGTGGGAGAGGTAGCAAGATGGACAGAACCAGCATCGTAGCCACGCTGATCACCACCGTCGCCCTGCTCGGCGCCACAGCCGCAGCAGGCGGCGTGACGCCGAACATCATCGTCAACGGGGACTTCGAGGCCTGGATCCCGCCCGGACCCTCTGAACCCATCCAGGGCACCGCGCTGGACGAGTGCATCGGCGTGGGCCACCAGGCCTTCTACGGCTCCGGGACCTGGCAGCAGCGCGCCGAGAACAGCGCCGTGGCGGCCTCGGAGAACGACACCGACGGCGCGGCCGAGAACGTCACCGCCGCTGGCGACCAGATCGGCAAGTTCCCGGTCCAGGAGGCGCTCTTCCTCTCCGGGTACGGCTACTGCGTCTTCTCCGATGAGGAGGGTGTGGACGTGGCCTGGCTCAACCCGGCCAAGCTGGCCCGCGACGACGCGGTCCACTGGAGCACCGGCGATTCCACGCTGGTCGACACCGTGGACGCCGACGCGGACCGGGAGGCCCGCATCGCAGCCGACACGAGCCTCTCGGACCACAACATGTGGCAAGCGTGGTCCAGCCCCCACCAGGCCTACACCGCTGATTTCGACGCGCTTGAGTTCGACGTCGAGGACGGGGCGATCAGCGACAAGGCCTCCGTGCAGGTCTCGCTGAGCGCGACCCCACTTGAGGAGGTCACGCCATGGGTTGCGGTCTTCCTGGACTGCTCGCTGAACTTCAACGCCGCCGTGCTTCAGGACCACCAGGCCGGCGACGGCCGCGTGGCCGTCGACCCCGCTGAGGCCAACCTGGTCACGCGAGGCGACGCGTGCGATCCGGCCGCCCAGAACTGGACGGCCGCGGACCACGACGAGCGCCACGCGATCCTCTCGCACCTGCGCATCGTCCAGGTGAGCTTCTGGGGCTTCAACCACGGTGAGCTGGACCCGAGCTGCGAGTGCGCCATCCAGATCGACAACGTGGCCATCTTCCACGCCTCCAGCGCGGCTGAGGCCGCGCCGGGAACGCTGGTCTAAGGGCTCATATACACGGAGCCGCTGGGGAGGGCGTGCGCGAGATCCTCGCCCCCGAGCTCGAAGCACCCGCCAGCCAGGCCGCTGAGACCATGGATCTCTGCGAGCATTGCCTGGGCCGGTGCTTCGCTCGGGTCGACTTCGGGCTCGGCAACGATGAACGAGGCCGGATGCTGGCCGAGCAGTGGGGCCTGGAGACGGTCTCCCCCAGCGCTTGCCAGCTCTGCGAGGGTCTCTTCGACCGCGTCGAGAAGATGGCCGAGGTGGTGGAGCACGCGCTGGCCCCGATCGGCTTCGAGACGTTCCTGGTGGGCGTGCGCGTGGACCCGGCCATCGAGGAGCGGGACGAGACCCTCTGGGCAGCCATCGGGGCTGAAGAGACCGAGTCCATCACGAGCGAGCTGAACCGGGAGATCGGCAAGCGCTTGGACGCCAAGCACGACGACTGGGAGGTCGAGTTCAAGACGCCCGACGTCACGGCGGTGATCGACACCCGCTTCGACCACGTGGTGTTCACGTACCGCTCGCTGTTCATCTACGGGCGCTACCGCAAGAAGACCCGTGGCCTGCCGCAGACCAAGTGGCCCTGCCGACGCTGCAAAGGCACCGGCTGCACCAGGTGCGGCGCCACGGGCCGCCAGTACCTCATCACGGTGGAGGATTTCATCGAGCAACCGGGCCTGGAGGCCAGTGGGGCCACCGAGGCCAAGTTCCACGGTGCTGGCCGCGAGGACGTGGACGCGCTCTGCCTGGGCACAGGCCGCCCGTTCGTGCTCGAGCTCGTGGACCCCCGCAAGCGGGATCTAGACCTGGACGCGCTCCAGGAGGCCATCAACCGGGGCGGCGAACCCGCTGTCGACGTGGGAGGCCTGAAGTTCGTCGAGAAGGAGGCTGTCAAGCTGGTCAAGCAGGCCTCCGGTGGGAAGGCCTACGAGGCCGACGTGGCGTTCACCGACCCCGTACCGAGGGAAACGCTTTTGAAGGCGTGCCATATGCTCGAAGCGGCCCCGGTGGCCCAGCGCACGCCCTCACGGGTGTCGCACAGGCGTGCTGACAAGGTGCGCCACCGCGAAGTTGCGCGCTGCCGGGTCCGTTCGCGAGACGACGACGGGCTCCACGCTCGCCTCCTCATCGAGGGAGAGGCAGGGCTTTACATCAAGGAGCTCATCAACGGCGACGGCGGCCGCACGACGCCCAACCTGGCCGACGAGGTCGGGACCGAGGCGGTGTGCGAAGCGCTGGACGTCGTTGAGGTCGAGGGTCCGCCGGGTCTCGACGACGAACGGTCGTATCCGCCCACGGAGTGATTCCACATGGTCAAGCGTTCGAAGGGCCCGCGCAACCGCACGCGGTCCAGACTGAGAAAGAGCGTCCGCGAGAAGGGCGTGCCGCCTGTCACCCACAGCCTGCGCGAGTTCTCGGAGGGCGACACCGTCAACGTCCGGATCAACCCCGCGATCCAGAAGGGCATGCCCCATCCCCGTTTCCAGGGGGTCACGGGCACCGTCTCTGGTAAACAGGGCAACAGCTTCGTCGTCCAGTTCAAGGACGGCAACAAGCCCAAGACGTTGGTCGTGCGGCCAGAGCACCTGGTCCTGCAGGAGTGATCTCCGTGGCCAAGACCCCGCAAGAGCTGGACGGCGAGATGCTCTCCGTGCCAGAGGTCCACCACTTGCTCGAGAAGGAGCGCGCCGAGCGTGGCGAGCTCTCCTACGAGCAGAAGCTCAGCCTGGACCATGCCAAGGCCTTCGACCGCCTGGGCAGCGAGGAGACCGCGCTGGCCCTGCGCGCCGAGCTCGAGGCCCTGGACCGCGTCACGCCTGCCCAGGCCGTCAAGATCGTGAACCTGTGCCCCACGGACCCCGAGGAGCTCAAGGCCGTGTTCGCCAAGGACCGCCAAGAGCTGACGGAAGAGGACTCCGACACGATTATCAGCATCGTCGAGAATCACCTCTGAGGTCCGGCCATGGAGGACTACGCCTACATCCTCGACTACCTACCCAGTGGACGGCCGGACGACCCTGGGAAACGCGAACCCGTCGCGTACGCTGTCGGGGACCAAGACTTCGTCCTCTTCGAGCTCGTGCCCAAGGCCGGTGAGAACCTGCTGGTGGGCGACCGGGTCTACATCGGCAAGGAGATCGACGACCGCGAGAAGATCGAGCGCGTTCGCGGTCGCATCCACTACGATGACATGACCCACAACGCTCAGAACGAGCTCCCGTACGTGCTCGAGGAGCTCGTCGAGGCCGACGAGGAGCGCTTCCTCCACATCTACAACGAGGGCGGTGCCATCTCCACGCGCATGCACGTGCTTGAGCTGCTGCCTGGCCTTGGCAAGAAGCTCATGAAGGCCATCCTCGACGAGCGCAAGCAGGGGACTTTCGAGAGCTTCGAGGACCTGGACGAGCGCATCCCCGCGCTCCACCAGCCCGCCAAGCTCGTGGCCAAGCGCATCGAGCTCGAGCTCCAGGACGAGCACGAGAAGTACCACCTCTACGCCCGGCCCCCGAAGGACGACGACCACGGTCGCGGCGGGCACCGCCGCTGAAGCGGCGAGTCGCGCCAGGAGGCCTAAGATGGCCCACCTTGGACAGCACTTCCTCACCGACCAGGGCTACCTTGAGCGCGTGGTCGAGGCCGCCGAGCTCGCTGTCGGGGACAAGGTGCTGGAGATCGGGCCCGGCCGGGGCGAGCTCACCGAGCACCTGCTCGCCGCTGGCGCGCACGTCACCGCCATCGAGCTCGATCGTGGCCTGGCCATGCTCGTGGCCGAGCGCTTCGGCGACCACGAGCGCTTCGAGCTCATCCAAGGCGATGCCGCCCAGACCCCGTGGCCCCCTTTCCATAAGCTCGTCTCCAACCTCCCCTACCAGATCAGCTCGCCAGTGATCTTCGAGCTCCTCGAACACGACTACGAGCTGGCCGTGCTCACGTTACAAAAGGAGTTCGCTGACCGCCTCGTGGCCCAGCCCGGCACGAAACAGTGGAGCCGGTTGAGCGCCAAGCTGGGCCTCAAGGCCCGCGCTGAGCGCCTGTTCACCATCCCCGCCGGCGCGTTCAGCCCTCCGCCCCAGGTCACCAGCGCGTGTGTGCGCATCGAGCCCGCAGAGCCCATCACCGCGCGCGACCCGGAGCTGCTCGAGCACCTCATCGACCACACGTTCACCCAGCGCCGCAAGATGCTGCGGTCCAGCCTCAAGGCTACCCCCGGCGCGAGAGCCGCGTTGGACGCCATGGGCTACGCGACCCTGCGACCGGCCAAGCTCACCCCCGAAGAGTGGGCCGAGCTCGCCGATCGGATCATCGAGGAGCGGGCCTGATGCCCCAGACCCTGTCCCTGCTTGAGCTCGAGCTTGCTATCGACGACCAGGTCTACGAGCCCGCCGAGGACAGCCTGCTGCTGGCTGAGCATGCCCAGGCCACGCCCGGCCAGCGCTGCTTGGATCTGTGCACAGGCACCGGGCTGGTGGCCCTGGTCCTGGCCCGACAGGGCGCCCGCGTGGTGGCCACGGATGTGAACCCAGCGGCCTGTCGGCTCGCACGAGCCAACGCTGCGGCCAACGCGTTGGCCATGGACGTGGTGCTCACCGACCTGGCAGACGCCATCCGCGCCCGCTTCGATCTGGTGACGTGCAACCCGCCGTATCTGCCCACGGGCCCAGATGAGCGCGTGCGAGGCATCGTCAACCGGGCCCTGGACGGTGGACCTGATGGCAGCCAGGTGACCCAGCGCGTGCTCGACGCCGTGGCCCGGCTTCTCGCGCGCGGCGGGCGAGCCCTGCTCGTCGTCTCGACCCTCCAGCCCATCGATGCGCTCCGCGACCACGCCCACGAGCAGGGGCTGGCCTGGGAGCTGGTGGACGAGGTGAGCTTCGGGATGGAGCGTCTCCAGCTCATCGAGCTGCGGCGGGATCAGCAACCAGACCACCCAGCCCCCGGGGAAGTTACTTAAGGTGCCAGACGCACCTACGCGACAGAATGGCTAGGCTGGCGACCAGGCTCACGGTCCTTTTCCCCCCAGGGCAGCTGCGCTGGGGCCACGAGAGCGTCGCTGAGACCCTGGCAGACCACCTGTTGGGCCAAACGCTCCAACCCGGCGGGCCGCTGGCCCTGCCGGGTTGGCCCGTGGCCACCGTCGAGACCATCGAGCCAGCAGGCGCCACCGTGGGGCCCGGAACGGAGCTCGAGATCCTCATCCCCCCGACCAGCGAGCCTGGAGGTCTGAACGTGGCCTTCCTCGTCGACGCGTCGCTCACCATGCGCCAGGGGGATGAGACGACCCGGTACGAGAACGCCGCCCACACGCTGGACGGTATCCTGCTCAGCGGCCGAGGCTTTCTGAGCACGGCTGGCACCGTCGTCCAAGGCGGGACCACGCGCCACGTGGAGCCGCTGGCCTCGCCTGAGGCGTGCAGCGGGGCCTCGATCCTCAAGGTCCAGCCCCGTGGAACCTTCGAGCTGGATGCTGGCCTGGAGGCCTGCCTCGAGCTCGTCGCCGAGGCGCCTGCCGGGCCACGAGCGGTGCTCATCGTCACCGATGGCCAGCAAGCCCCGAAAGACCTGGATGCGTGCACCCGACTCGCCGTGCACGCCGGCACCACTGTGATCGCCCTGGCCCCTGATCCTCCGGCCGAGCTGACCCAGCTCTGCCAGGCCACCGGCGGTGCATGCTACCCCACACCAGAGCACGCTTTCGAGCACCTGGCCAGCCTGGCCGGCGCTCAAGCGATCTGGCAACCCGCCCCACCCCCCGGTCAAACCAACGGCCAAGACCCCGACGAGTTCGAGGCCGTGATCGAGCGAGTCGAGGAGACGATCTCATGATGCCCCAGAGGTTCGAATCGATGTTCAAGCGCGGAGCCGACGACCACGACGACCAAGAGACCGCCCAGGCCGACGCTGGCCCAGGCCAGGCCGGGGAGACCCAGACCGCCACCCAGACCCGCGTCCACCAGCGCACCCTGACCCGTGAGGAGTGGCGCAACCTGGACCGCAGCCAGGTCACCCCCGGCGCGACCTACTTCGAAGCCGGCTGGCGGAAGAACGCCCGCGAGACCCTCACGGACATCGAGGCCACCATCGACCGGCTGCGCACCGACCGCCCGCAGGGCTCCCGCTCGCGCACGCGCTCTCGCCTGCGCACGGGCATGCCATCCACCCAGCTCCCGGCCGGCCTGCGCTCGCGCCTGGTCGAGGCCCTGGGACCCATCGCCTACATCCAGCTCAGCTACGCATCCAAGCACCACCAGGTCTGCCGCGTGGGTGTGCGCACCGACGAGGGCATCGAGGACCGCATCGTGCTCGTGGGCCCCGACACCGTGGCCTCCATGGACACGGTCTCAGAGGCCGTCGACCAGGTCATCGCAACGCGCGCGCCCAGCGAGCTCGCAACCTCCGAGCCGGCGACGTCCGAACCAGAGACGTCCGAACCAGCACGAGCAAGCGACCCCTTCGGCCTGGTCTACGAGGTCGAGGAGATCGAGGGCATCGGCGAGGCCTACACCACCGCCTTGGCCAGCGAGGGCATCCTGGACACCCGGGAGCTCTACCACGCTGATCCCACCGAGATCAGCGAGGCCATCGACGTGCCGCCCACCATCGTGGCGCGCTGGCAAGCCATGTCCGAGCTCATGGCCATCAGCGGCGTGGGGCCCCAGTACGCTGAGGTGCTCGCCCGCGTCGGCATCCGCTCGATCCAGGACCTTGCCGAGGCCGATGCCAGCGAGCTCGTGGAGCGCATCGAGGCCAAGCAGGACGAGCTGGAGGTCCGCATCCAGGGCAACACCATCCGCGAGGAGCGGGTGGCCGGCTGGATCCGGGCTGCGGCCAACCACGAGGCTTGATCCGCCCTACCAGCGACGTATAGCTGGACCGCACCGGGCGCGACGAACCACGGCGCGCAAGGTTCATGACCCGGAGCCGGATGGCGCCCTCATGCGCGAGCACGCCCTCGACGTGGGAGACGTCTTCACCGACTGGGCCCAGCGGGGCCGCGGCGAGGGCATGGAACACGGCCACCGGCTCACCGCAGGCGATCTCATCGCCCAACTCCCGCTCGAACCCGGCACGCGCATGCTCGACTTGGGCACGGGGATCGCCTGGGCCTGCGCGGATGCCGCCGAGCGCGGAGCCACCGCCGTGGGCATCGATGTGGCCCCCGGCATGCTCCAGCGCGCACGGACCCGCACCGCCGAGACCGGCTCCGGCCCCGGCCAGGTGCACCTGGCCCGCGCGCTCTTCGAGCACCTCCCCTTCCCCAGTGAGAGCTTCCACGTCTGCTTCAGCATGGAGGCCCTCTACTACTCCCTCGACCTGGAGGCCACCCTGGCCGAGATCCACCGCGTGCTCGCCCCTGGAGGCCAGCTCCACGCGCTCATCGACTACTACGAGGAGAACGAGGCCAGCCACACCTGGCCCGAGAAGACCGGCGTGGCCATGGACCTGAGAAGCGAGCAAGGCTGGCTGGATGCCCTCGAGCAAGCCGGCTTCCACACCCTCGAAGCGAGCCGGCTGAGATCCGAGGACCCGGAGGCTGAGGCCTGGAAGCGCGAAGAGGGGACGCTGTACCTGGCTGCGCGGCGGTGACCGGGAGATCTGCTGGCCGTCTCCGCGCTGATTCGACGCGCTTATGTATCGCGCACCGGTAATGCTCCTCCTGGTGACCCCCTTGAGCATCGCCGCTTCCACACTGCTGGTCTCCTGGACGGATCCGAGGACGATCGTCGCGGCCAGCGTGGCCGCCGGGATCGTGATCCTGCTCGCCATGATGCTCTCCCGCCGGGAGGAGGCATCCGCGCCTAGCTCCGTGGACGAGCTCAAGGAGCGAGCCAAGTCCGGTCAGGACACCCAGGCCGATGCAGCCAACGCAGCCGAGGCCACCCCTCCCGGCCAAGAGGCCGAGCAAGAGGACGGGGCCGAAGCGGGCGCCGGAGCCGAGAAGCCCGAGAACCTGGCCGCTGGCCGCGGGCGCACCCTGGCCGAGATGGCCGCCCACGAGGAGATCGACAACGCCGAGCTCATCAGCCGCTTCGTGCTCAACGGGCAGGGCGAAACCGTCGGCGAGACCGTCACCGTCACCGAGGAGCAGGTGATCCTCAAGCGCGATGGCACCTTCTTCGCCATCGAGCCCGACACGGTCATCGAGAAGAACGGCACCCTGCTGGCCGATGCCAACATCGACTGGGAAGAGGCCGAGCAAGCCGGCGAGCAGTGGCGCGAGGCCAACATGGACCGCATGGAGTACGACGAGCACGGCATGCCCGTGACGAACTGAGCCCTCAGCAGAGACGGCGGTCGATCACGAAGGGCTCGAAGGTCCACCAAGGACGCGAAGGACGAAGGTCATCGGATGGTGGCTTCAAGGGCAGCAGTGTCACGGCTAATCCGATCACGAGCGAGCCGTCCGACACGTTCCATCCTCCTCCGTGCCCTTCGAGCTCCTTGGCGTCCTTCGTGATCCGGTCCGTCCGAGCCCCCAAGCCCCTCTTATACTCCCCCTCAACTCCCCCAGCGTGCCCTCTCCAGCCTGGGACGCCCTCATCGTCGGTGGCGGGCCTGCCGGCTCGGCCGTGGCTCGCCAGCTCGCCGAGCGCGGGCACTCGGTGCTCCAGGTCGAGGAGCACGAGACCATCGGGCAGCCGGTCCAGTGCGGGGGCATGCTCACCGACCACCTCACCGAGCTGGTGCCGGCTGAGCTCGACCACCTCATCCACGCCTCCTTCACAGGCGCCCACATCCACGCGCCCAGCGGAACCGGCGTGCACCTGGATGCTGGCGAGGTCAAGTCCGTGGCCTGCGACCGCGCCGGCTTCGACCAGTTGCTTGCTGAGCTGGCAGCCGATGCTGGAGCCGAGCAGGTGCTGGGCACGAAGGTTACCAGCGCTGAGCGGGTCGATGGCGGGGTGCGAGCCGAGCTCACCGACGTGGCGACCCGGGAGCAGCGCACCGAGACCGCGCGGCTCATCGTCGGGGCTGATGGGGCCCAGTCCAGGGTGGCCAAGTGGTTCGATCTCTTCGAGCCCAAGCAGTACATCAGCCTGCACGGCGCCCAGATGACCGGGCTCTCAGGCCTGGACCCCGACAAGGTCTACATGTGGTTCGGTGAGGACCGCGCGCCTGGGTTCTTCAGCTACATCATCCCCACAGGGCCCAGCGAGGGCAAGGTGGAGGTGGGCACGTGGAACGCGCCTCGGCCGACCAAGTGGTACTTCGAGCGCATGTTCGAGGACCTTCTTTGCGCGCACCACTTGGAAGGGGCTGAGCACGCCTACACCATCTCGGCCACCATCCCCTTCGGGCCTGCCAAGCGCAGCGTGACCGACCGGGTCATGCTCGTGGGGGACGCAGCCGGACAAGCCAAACCCACCACCGGGGGTGGGATCTACCCGGCGCTCTTCTCCGCCGAGATCCTGGCCCGCGTGGCCCACGAGGCCCTGGAGACCGACGACCTCTCCGCTGATCGCTTGCAGGCCTACCACGACGGGTGGTCGAGCACCATCGGTCGCGAGCTACGCTTCGGGCTGCGGCTTAGATCGGCCTTCCTCAAGCTCTCCGACGACCAGATCGATGAGATCTTCTCGCGCTTGGCCAAACCAGAGGTAACGGCCATCATCCACCAGGAGGGCGACATCGACTACCCCAGCAAGCTCGCCCTGCGGTTGCTGCGCGAAGAGCCGGGCCTGCTCAAACACGTGCCCACCATGCTGCGCGGGTTCCTGACGAGCCCGCCGACCCACACCGCGCCGTGACGATCCTGGCCACAGGCCCTGAGCGCTCGCGCTTGCTCAACGACGAGGACGCAAAGTCAGTCCCCATCGCCCGATGAGGTCACAGCTGAACCGCTGGATCGCGCCTGAGGCGTGGGGGGTTGCTCGATGGACGTCTCGCCCCTGCCACCGTCGCCATCGCCATCCGTCCCGTGGCTGCCTGCTCCATCCTCGCCGAGCGCGGGGGAGTGGGTCGCCACGCCAGGGGTTGTCTCGTGGCTTCCTGCCGGCGTCCGGTCGCGCCGGCGCCCGCCGAGCCAGTAGATCAGGCCCACTGGGAGGACCACGAGGACGAGGAGGAGGGCCAGGATCAGGGGCCAGAAGGTGTGCCAGACGAACGGATGCTCGATGACGACCTCGGCGCCTTGGATCGTGGCACCCTCGCCCTCTTGCTGGCTCGCGAAGCTGATCTGGGTGCGGCCGTCGGCCGATGTGGAGCGTTCGAGCTCGCCGCCGCTGACACCCGTGAAGTCGATGTCGATGCCTGGCGGGAAGATGACGGTGTACGTGACCGGCGCGCCGCCGGGCACGGAGATGGCCGGCAGGGAGATGTCCCCGACGCCCACGCGGGTGATCTCGAAGGCGGTGACACCTCCCCGATCCGCCTCGGGTGGGGGGAAGGGGAGCGCGCCCGCAGCGTTCATGGAGAACTCGACGGGGCCCCCGGTACCGAGGGGCGAGCCGAGCTGGGTGCCGGCCTCCAGGGTCTCGTTGAGGAAGCCGCCTCGGATGGGGACCTCCATGCCGAAGCTCTCGGTGAGCGCTTGGCGCATAGCGTTGCGGGCCTCCTGTTCGAACCCGTCGATGACCGAGCGCTCAAGTAGGTCGTGCTCGAGGGCCAAGCGCACAGCGTCTGCGGAGAGGTAGGGGAGCTCGATGGAGCCGAGGGCGGTCTCCGGCGTCTCGATGGCGCTAAACGTGCCCTGGATGGACATATCCAGATCCAGGCTGGCCGGGGCGCCAGCACCCAGCAGGTTTCCGTAGTGGATGTCCACCCCGGAGAGGTCGAGCACGACATCGATGTCCACGTCCTCCTCGTTGGGCACCACGACGTCCAGATCGCCGACCTTGATGGCATCCGAGAGCGTGGCTGGCTGGCTGGCTTGGCTGTTGTCGACGATCCACGTGGCGCGGTGGCGCTGGTCGCTCAGGCTGGCCTCGCCCCCATCGAGGACCTCGAGGGGCTCTGGCAGCACGAGGACCAGGGTGAGGTTCGTGCCGGGCTCCACCGTCTGGTCGATGGGCACGCTAGCGGCAGCACCCATCTGGAAGAGCACGTCGATCTGATCCTGGTCGTAGCCATCCGTGTCGAGCAGGCCCACGGGGGCCGAGCCGACCACATCAGCGGTGACCGGCGGCTCGTAAGGGGTGGTGCTCTCCACCTCCAGGCTGGCGCGGTCCACTGTGGCGGTGACCGCCGAGGCGCCAGGCGAGCCCGCGACGGCGTCCAAGGCTGGGCGCGTGGCGGCCTCGATGCGGCGCTCAAGCGCGGCCACGAGCTCGTCGCGGCCCTCTTGGTCCGCCCGATCGTAGGCGTCTCGCAGCTCCTCGGCGCTGCAGGAGGATCCGCAGAGGTGCTGGAGCTCCCGGGAACCATCGGGGGGTGCGGCCTCGCGGATCGCCACCGTGCCGTCCAGGCTGATGGTCTCGAGGCTCTCCCCGAGCTCGAGGACGTAGTGGGTCTCGTACCAGTTCGGCACGTTCGGCGCGGGGTCCTCTTGGGCCGAGGCGCCCGGGAGCAACAGGGCAGCCCCCGCTAGGGAAACAGCCATGAAGAGGGCCAACTTCAACCGCATCGAGATGACTACCCCCCGGCCCCTCTTAGGCCTTGCCGTAATGGTCCCAGCCGAAGAGGCCCAGAACGCCCTCGAACGGCTCTTGGCCACCGGTGTCGTGGACCAGCGCCGCGGCGTCGCCCAGAAGGGGGATCGGGTGCTCATCCCCGTGGAACGCGCCCCAAGCGAGCTAGAGGACCAGTGGACCTTGGAAACGGCCACGCTAGGGCCCAACCCGCGCCGTCCTCCCCTCGATCGCATCCGCGAGGCCCTGACCACCGAGCTCGCGGCTGGGCTGCTGGATCTGCTCCCCCGGGGCTGGAGCGAGCTGGGCGACGTCGTGGTGCTGCGCCTGCCCGAGGAGCTTCTGGCCCACGCAGAGGCCATCGGGGCTGCTTTCGGGGAGGTGCTCGGGGTGCGCAGCGTGATCAGCCTCGAGGAGAGCCGCGGCGAGCTGCGCGAACCCGTCACCCACCACCTCTGGGGCGACGTGGACACCGAGACCGTGCACCGGGAGAACGGCATCGCCTACCACCTGGACCCGGCCCGCGTCATGTTCAGCCCCGGCAACCACCACGAACGCCACCGGCTTGCCGAGACCATCACGCCCGGCGAGCACGTGGTCGACCTCTTCGCAGGCATCGGCTACTTCGCCCTCCCGCTGGCCCGGGCGGGCGCCCGGGTGACGGCGTGCGAGAAGAACCCCGTCGCCGCTGGCTTCCTCGAGCGCTCCGCCGAGGCCAACGGGCTCGCGGACCGGATCGAGGTTCTCGTTGGCGACTGCCGGGAGAGAGCACCAGAGGGGAGCGCGGATCGGGTCCACATGGGCTACTTCCCAGCCACCTGGCGCTACCTCGACTGCGCCCTTCGGGCGCTACGCGCCGATGGCGGGATGCTCCACTACCACACGGAGGTCAAGGAGCCCGACGCCATCCAGAAAGCCAAGGAAGAGCTGGTCGCCAACCTGCCATCCAGCGCGCCGCAGCCGCGCACCGTTGGAGCCCGGCGGGTCAAGACCACTGGACCGGGCGCGGTGCACGTGGTGCTCGACGTGGAGGTGACCCCGTGAAGGGCCCGCCCAGAGACCCCCTTTGCCCCATCGAGGCCACGGTGCTGATCATCTACGAGGGCCAGGACGACCCCAGGAAGTGCACCGCGCGCAAGCTGGCCAAGTTCCACATGGCCCAACTCGTCGACGAGCGCCAGGTCCCTGCCGGCACCCTGGTGCTCGACCCCTTCGCCGAGCAGGCGCTTAGCCCAGCCGACCGGCCCCTGGCCGAGCGCGCCGTGGTCGGCGTGGACTGCTCGTGGGAGCACGCCAAGGAGGTCTTCGGCCGGCTCAGAGCACGCAGCGAACACCGCGCCCTGCCCTACCTGCTGGCTGCCAACCCGGTCAACTACGGCAAGCCGGGCAAGCTCACCACCGCCGAGGCCATCGCAGCCACGCTCTACATCTGTGGCTTCCAGGCCGAGGCCAAGGAGTTGCTCTCGAAGATCGGCTGGCACGACAGCTTCTGGGAGCTCAACCGAGAGCCGCTGGATGCGTATGCGGCCTGCGCGGACAGCGGTGAGGTCGTGGCTGAGATGCGAACCTTCCTGCCGGACGATGGGGGCGCGTGAGCAGCAAGCAACGGTGACGGTGCGTGGCTACGGGCCCGGCTCAGTTCTCCGGCTCGGGGATCACGTGGACGAGGCCATGGAAGCCCGCATCGAAGGTGGCGAGGGTCTCGATGTTCTCCTCCTCCATGACCGCGAGCTGGACGTGGTCGGTCAGGCTGAGGCCCTGGTCGTACCAGTCGAGGTAGCGTTGATAGGCTCGTTCCAGGGTGGCCCCGGAAGGGTGGATGAGCTGGATGAGTGGCGTCGCGTCACGTTCTCCCGGGCCGATGAGCCGGTCGACCCGCCGCGCCCACCCCTCCGGTAGGCTCCCACTGGTGGCGAGCCCCGCGAGCTCATCCAAGGTGAACGAAGTGGTCACCACGCGTCCATGCTTTCCATCGGCGCAGGCGCGCATGATCGAACGGGCGACTTGATGGTGGTGATCCCGGGATGCCAGATGCCCGAAGATGACGCCCGTATCAAGGAGGAGCGCCATGTTCCTCCAGGAAAGCATCGTACAGGTACTCGTCCACCTTCGTCGCGTCGGTCTCGAACCCAAGGTCCATGGACAGGCCCATGAGCTCCTCGATCTCCTCCTCGGTGAGATTTGGCCCCTTGTCCTCCTCGAGCAGGTCACGCTCGTTGCGCTCGGCGAACACGAGGACGTGGTGGAGGACCTCGTCCAGCGAGAAACGCCGATCACGTGCTAGGGCGAGCTTGGCTTGCAAGCGGTCCAAGCGGGCCTTGTCCTCGCTTGCGATCCGGACCGTCGTAGACATCGCACGATTTGTATGCAACGCATACTATTTGTCGGCTTCGCCGGTTCCGTCGCCGCGTGCCCCGTTCGATTCGCCGGTGTCGCCCTCCTGAGCGCCGCGCTTCTCGTCGGTCCGGCTGAGGTAGTTGGCGATGGTGACCGGCGCATGGGTCATGAGCAACGCGATCCCCAGCAACCCCAAGGCGAGCAGACCGACGAAACTGCCAGCCAGGAAGCCCCCGAAACCACCGCCCATCCAGAGCGCCACGGCAAGCACGAGCAAGGCCAGGGCTGGGGCGATCACGGCAAGACCGACAGCGCGGCGAACCCACGAGCGATGGCTCTGCGGCAACGGCTGCTCATCCCCGGCCTGGATGTAAAGGCTGCGCTGCGGCTAAGGGAGTTAGTGTGCCAGGGGGGCACAAAGGCGGTGGGTACCTGGAATCGTGACAGCGACCCCCTGGCCAGCGGTGACGGGACCGCTAGCGAGCCAACGGCCCTGGGTATTAATGCCCTTTCTGACAGTTTACTACTTCGCGGAGTAAGAAGCTTCATGGGGGGAGGGCCCGTTGGAGGCACCGTGCCCACGCAAGAGGCCACGCCGGAGCAGCTCCCCGAGGCGATCCTGGATGCCCGCACGATCCTCGAGGACTTCGGCCTCACCAAGTACGAGATCGACGCCTACCTGGCGCTGTTGCCCCTGGGCATC
>CAYNEI010000007.1:75079-85520 GCA_964396185.1 uncultured Thermoplasmatales archaeon | reverse complement strand
GTCTTCGATAACCTGGTCTAGCCCCATGGTCCACCCCTGCGGGTTGGGTCAAGAACGGGCATCAGTTGCCCGCTGCCTCGACGCTTGCCTCGATCGCGGATTCGATGTTCCCCATCAGCAGGAACGCGATCACGAACCCGAAGAGCACGATCGTTTCGGGGATGACCATGAGGACCAACCCTCGTCCGAACATGTCCGGGTTCTCTGCGGTAGCGCCGACGGCGGCGGCACCGATGTCCTTCTCAGCCCATCCGGTCCCAAGACCAGTTAGACCAACTGCGAGCCCTGCTCCGATGGCGATCATTCCAGCATCAGCCATTGTTGTCACACCTCTGTTCTTTCCGTGGAAGGCGTCGTGAACTTCCGAAGGCGCCCGAACGGGCGGAACGGTTCCCCGCCGCCCTCGTAGAACTTCAAGAAGAACTCGACGTAGTTGAGACGGATGCCCTGGATGCCGGAGCTGATCAGCCCCAGCACGAGGACGATGAGTTGAGCGATGATGAACAAGACGAACCCGGTGACCAGCACAAGACCAGAGCCACCGAGCGCCATGTCCGCCAAGAAGATGCCGTTGAAGGCGCTGGCCATGGCTCCCTTGGCCACGGCCACGCCAGCAAGCCGCGTGTACGAGATCATGTTGGAGAGCAGGCTGAACGTCTCCATGACGCCCATGGCCCCCTCCGTGGCGACCAGGATCAGCAGACCCGGCCCCAGAAGGTAAGCGCTCGTGATGAGTTCAGGGTTGCCCATCCAACCAAGGATCGCATCCGAGACGCCGTTGGTGGGACCCTTGAGCACGACGAGCACGAAGAAGCCAGCCAGCACGCCGATCCAACCGATCTGGGCGAACGCATGCTTCTTGGAGTGGTTGAAGTGGTTGATGAACCCGAAGACGAAGCCGAGGAACAGGTGGACGAAGGCCGCGAGGATGGAGAGGGCGAGCATCTCTCGGACACCCTCGTTGCCGAGCTTCTCGATGACCACGTCCCCCAGCGGCAGGTGGATGCCGAGCAGCCCCTCCCAGTTCAGCGCGCCCTCGTGGCCGTGAGCGGCGAACGGGATCCCCAGCGCGTCGTGGAAGATGAACAGGCCGAAGAACGAGGCCCATAGCCCGGCGATGAGTAAGGCGAAGCCGAGGCCGCGGGCCTCCGGGCTTTTGGGGCCGATGCGTCGGTAGAGCAGCAGGCCCAGGGCGACCATGAGGATGCCGTACCCTAGATCGCCGATCATGAACCCGAAGAAGAAGGGGAACACGATGCTGAGGATCAGCGTCGGGTCGAGCTCGCCGTACTTGGGAGGCGAGAAGACGTCGAGGAGCACGCTGAAGGGCCGCACGCCTGGTGGGTGGTCGTAGCGTGTTGGTGGCGCTTCTGAGCGGTGGTGGTCGTCGCGGTCGCCCTCGTCGAGGACCTCGAAGGCAACGCGGCCACGCGCGGCCTGGTCGATGGCCGTCTTGACGGTGTCCAGGTCCTTGGTCGGGACCCATGCGTCGACGATGATGGTGCGCTCGGTGCTGGCGAAGTCCAGGGGGGCTTCGGCCTTGTCGACCTCGATGCTTAAGTCCTCTTCGGCGGCCAGCAGGAGATCCCCATGCTCCTCGGCCAACTGGTCAAGCTCTGCCTGCGTGGCCTCAAGCTCGGCCTTGAGCGCCTCTTGGCGGCGCTGGAGGGTGGAAAGGGATGCTTGGAGGCTGCCTTCCCCTTCGGGCACCTCCATGGCTTGGAACCCCTCTCGCGTCAGGATCTCTTGTGCGCGCTCAGCCTCGTCTTCATGGACGAAGAGCGCGTGAGCGCCGGGGGATGGGAAGTACTCGAAGCGGGCGATGGCTGGGGCGAGCTCATCGGACAGGTCCCGCGGGGGTTGACCGATGAAGACCCTAAGGCTGTCGTAGCCGTGGTAATCGTGGAGGTCGAGGGGGAGTTGGGTGAGGGGTTCGAGGCGCGAGATCTGGTCGCGGACCTGGTCGAGCTCTTTGCTCACCGTGTCGCGCTCGTCGGTGGCTTGCTTGACGGCCGACTCGATGATCTGCAGCTCGTCCTCGATGCGGGATCGGATCCCGTCCTGTTCAAGGCGGCGGCTGGGTTCGCCTTCGAGGTTGAGGGAGTGGAGCACGCCGCGGAGTCGGACGAGGAGCTCAGAGGCTCGCGAACCTGCTGGGAGGGGTTCCCCGATGTTCAGGGTCTCGTCCTCGCTCTGCGTGAAGGCTTCGAGGTGGGCGAGCCTGAGGTTGTGGAGCTCTTCGATGACGTCCTCTTGGACGGTCCTTGGAGCGATGATCGCAAGGCGCGTCATCGGCTCCGGTCGCAGGACCAGTCAGGCACCCCCGATGCGGGCCTTGAAGCGCTCGAGGACGTCCTCGGCGGCCTCGTCGAGGCGCGTATCGGAAACGTTGCGGAGGTCCTCGGAGGTTCTCTCTGCTCGCTCCAGGATGTCCTCGGCGTCCGCTTCGGCCTCTTCTCGGGCCTCTTTGAGGAGCAACTCGGCTTCCTTCTCGGCCGCTTGTTCAGCCTCGTTGAGGATGGATCGGGCCTCTCTTCGAGCGTCGTCGAGGATGCCTCGGGCCTCCTCTTCGGCTTCGGCCTTGCGGTCCCGGACTTGCTGCTCAGCGCGCTTGATCTCCCGCAGGGCCTTGAGACCACTGGGGGATCGTGCCTCGGATGTCCCGTGGGCCCCCGCGTGTGCCATAGGAACAGCGGCGGCAATCCAGTTCCCCTACATAACGATTTGGTGGCCTCGTCGCGCAGGCTTCCCTGGGGCCGCGTTAGTCGCGTGCGGCTCGCACGATGAGCGCGAGCACGAGGACCCCGGCGACGCCGGCGATGAGCTGGATCGGGGTCACACCAACGGCTTCCGCGAATCCACCGAAGGCATCGCTGAGGCGTGCTCGCCACCCCTCATCAGGGTTCGGTTGGGCGCCGGGTCCACCAGCGAGGTCGATGGGTTCCGGCGTCGTCACTTTCGTCAGCGCGTGGTAGCTGGCCCCGGTGTCCACAGCCTCCTCGGTCACCGCTTCCCATGACCACGTGCCGTTGACCGGATCCTGGATCGTCCTGGTCGCTTGGCCCTCGGATGCAGGAACCTCCATGGCTTGCCCACCTGGGTCGACCAGGTGCACCGAGATGATGGGGCGAGGGAGTCGTGGGTCCGTGGCGTTCCAGGCGAAGGTGAACTGGAGCTCTGTGGCACCGGCCTTGACCGGGAAAGTACCGTTGGCTAGCCCCACATCCACGCCCGTATCAGACGGGAGCACGCCGGATGCCAGCTCCCCGGCGGTGATCGTCCCCTTGGACTCGTAGCGCTCCACGGTGGGTACGGTGAGGGTCCCGTTGGCGGCTTGCAACGCCGTCTCGATCGCCGCGATGGCGTCGAGGTACCCGTGGCCCGTGACAGCATCGGGTCCGGGGGGGCCCAGGTCCCGGGCGCTGCGGCGCAGGACCTCGTGAACCTCAACCGCGCTGAGTTCCGGCGCAGCCTCCCGCAGGATCGCTGCCACGCCGGCTGCGTGGGGGGCAGCCTGGCTGGTCCCGGAGAGCTGCGTGTAGGTGCTCGTGCCGGTTCGCGCGCCGGCTGCAGCGCTGCTGATCGAGACACCTGGGGCCGCGATGTCCGGTTTCAGCCAGCTCGCCTCCGAGCCGTCCTCCATGAGAACGGGGCCTCGGGAGGAGAAGCTCGCAGGTCGCCCCACGTCGTCGACGGCGGCCACGGAGAGCACCGCTGGGTTCTGGGCCTCCATGGAAAGGGTGGATGGGTCCGGGCCTGCGTTGCCGGCCGAGAAGATGACCACGAGGTCCTCGTCGTGGACCAATGCGTTGGAGGCGCGCACCGCCGGATCGCGGGGATCGTAGCGCTCGCCGGTCTCCTGGCGGCCCCAGGAGTTCTGGACCACCTGGATGTTGTAAGCGTCCCGGTTTTCGCGGACCCACTCGAACGCCTTGATGGCCGTGCTCGTGGTGAAGGACTGGGAGATGTCCAGGGAGATCAGCTGAGCGCTGGCTGCCAGGCCCCCGTAACGCCCGTCATCGGAGCCCAAGAGCGTCGACCGAGCCCCGGATCCGGCCACGATCCCCCCGACGTGGGTACCGTGTCCATCGGTGTCGGTGGAGGCGGGGGTCTCCTCGCCACTGCTAGAGCTCCCCGTGAACACGACCCCCTGGGCGACGCGACCCTGCATGCCCGGGTGCTGGGCATCGATACCCGTGTCGATGATGGCCACGCTGACACCGCTACCGTCGAAGCCTTGGTCCCAGAGCTGCTGGCTCACGCCGACCGCCGGCCGTGAGTCGTCCAGGTGGAGCTCGAGGGGCTCGTCCTCATCGATGCGCCAGACAGCAGCGTCGCGAGCAAGCTCTCGGATACGCCCGGCATCGAGTTCGAGGTGGACGGCATGGATGAGATCGTAGGTGGTGTGGACCTCACCGATGCGCGCGAACCGCTCGAGGGTGGCTGGGTCCGGGGGTCCATGGGTTTGAACGATCACGGACGCGGTCCCTGTGGAGCCTAGGAGATCGGCATCGATGTGGACCGCGGCTGCCGGGCTATGGGCTGGAAGCGCTGAGGGGGCCAAGAGCAGCAACCCGAGCCAGGCCACCAGCCAACGCATGGCTCCAGGGGAGCCTCACGGCCCTTGAACGTGGTGGAGTTACGCGTTGCTTGGTAGCTTCAGCGGGGCCACCAAGCTTGGCGCAACGCCAGGCTCGTGCCCATGAACGCCTCGGCCTCGCTGGGCTTGTCCGGCAGCGGTTGCTCGCCGAGCAGCCCGGCCACGGCTGTGGGCACGGCCGATCCGTCGAGGTAGCCCCAGCCCATCGACGCCCAGGGCCCAGGCGCAACAGGGATGCTTGGGCCAGGATCGCTTGGACCACCGTAGTCGGTGGTGTCCCAGTAGACGGCGGTGCGGTTGAGCGCGTCTCTGAGCTCGCTGGCCTCGGCCTCTGCTCCAGCTTGGCGCACCTCGTGGAGGATGCGCGCGGCGATGCCAGCCGTGGTGGGCGTGGCGAAGCTGGTGCCGCTGCCTGTTCGGGTCTCGTTGAGGCTGTCGTACGTGGCCAGGGTTTGGGTCCAGTTGGCCACCGTGTCGACGAGGTTGCCGCTCATGGTCGCTCGAGCGCGCGTGTCGGGTTGAGCACCACTGACCGCGTGCACCCAAGCTGGCCCGCTGGTGGTGTCCGTGAACGCCAGGGTCGGGTCGTTGCCTGTGGCGGTGAACACGATCTTACCGGCCTCGTGGGCCATGCGGGTGGCCTCCGGGGTCACGAACCCGGCGAGGTGGGGTTCCAGCGCGCCGGCGGCGTTGACCGCGGGGCCCCAGGAGAGGCTGATGAGATCGATCCATGGTTGATCGGCCGCCCACCGGACGCCTGCATCGTAGTCGTTGCCGGTGACCATGACGACGAGGGCCTCCGGGTTCTCGCGAACGATGCTGTTGGCCACCATGGTCCCGTGGCCTGCCCGGTCGAGCACGGGTAGCGTGGGTAGCGCGGTGTCGTCGAGGTGGTAGCCGAGCACGTTGGTCCCGTCGAAGTGGACCAGGCGCTGGCCTGGCATCTGGCTCCAGATGGATCCATCCAGCAGGATGGAGGAGCGGTAGTCCTCGCTGGGTGCCACGGGCACCGAGAGGGCAGGCTCGCCCGTGTCGGCCTCCACGATGTCGGCCGGGAGATCAGCGGTGGAGAGGTTTGCGGAGGTGAAGACCTCGTGGTACGGGTTGATACCTGTATCCACCACGGCCACCACGACCCGCTCGGTGGATCCCGTCCCAGGCACCGCGACGAGCTCATCGGCGGGTGCAAGGGAGGTCACGTTGAGCTCGTACGAGTGCGTGCCGTTGGCGCGCCCCGCCAGGGTCCACGTTCCCGGTTCGCCCGGAAGCACGAGCCAGCCCGAGCGGACGGCATCCTCTTGGCCGGGGCCGATCTGGATCCGGTGGACGAGCTTGCCCTCGGGGGAGGTGAGCGCGACGTTCAGCTCGGAGGTGCGCCCCTCGGTCCGGTAGGTGTACTCGAGGACCATGGCTTGCGCTCCGTTCTCAGCCTCGAACACCGCTCCCGTGGTGCCGACACGTGTGGGCCCGCCTGATGCGCCACCGGTCAGGTGAGCATGGCCGAGCACGCGGTCCTCCCGGCTCGTGGGCTCGAGCTCGTCGTCTGGCTCGTCGGACGAGCCGAGCCCGATGCAGCCGGTGGTTAAGGTGATCAGAGCGATGAGTAGGACGAGCGGACCCCTGGGTGCCATCGGTGGACGACTGGGAGGGAGGTTCTTAGCTCTTCTTGGCGGCCTCTTGCCCAGGGGGGAATCGCCGGTCCGGGACCACGCCCAAGCCTGGGCCTTCTGGCGTGGTGGCGTGGCCAGGGCCTTGGCGGGCGAGCGGGAAGGGGTCCTGGGCGAGGAAGAGGTTGCCGTCGAGGTCGGTATGATCGACGGCGCCCAGGAGGTGGCAGCCGGCCGCGATGCCGAGCCCGGATTCGATGTTGCAGCCCACCAGCACGTCGCGGCCTTGGTGCTTGGCGGCCTCGATGGTGGCCTTGGCTGGGGCGAGCCCGCCGACCTTCTGGACCTTGACGTTGACCACGATGGGCCCCTCGATGGTCTCCAGGGTGGCGATGTCATCGGGTCCCTGGATGCCTTCGTCCACCACGAGGGGGATGGGGGTCTCGGCGGCCAGCTTGGCCAGGCCTTCCAGGTCCTCGCCGGGGAGAGGTTGTTCGACCAAGCGCACGCCGCGCTCGGCCATGGATGGCAGGAGCTCGCGGGCCGAGGCGAGGTCGAGGGCCTCGTTGGCATCCACCCAGATCTCTGCTTCAGGGAGCCAGTCGAAGGTCTCGTTGGGGAGCATCTCGCGGACCGCGTCGATGAGCTCGAGCACGCCGCTGGGGTCCCCGACCTTGAGCTTGAGCCGCAGGAAGCCTCGGCTGAGCCACTGCTCGGCCTGCGCGCGGGCATCGGCGGGGTCGGTCAGCGTGACGGTGGCCGCGGTCCAGTCGTCCCCCACTGGGATGCCCAGCAGGTCGTGGACCGGGCGGCCTTCCAGGCGGCCAGCGAGGTCGTGGAGCGCGAGGTCGACAGCGCTTCGTGCAGCCGGCGGCAGGCTGCTGATCGCCTCCAGGGAGGCCTCGAGCTCCGTGGGATCCAGGCGGTCTGCCTCCAGGCGCGCAAGCGCGGCAGTGGTCTCAGCGAGGGTCTCGCCGGTCACACCCGGGGATGGACAGCCCTCCCCCCAGCCGGTCTTGCCGTCAAGGGTCAGGCGTACGTGGACGAGCTGGGTCTCGGTCATGGTGCCGCGGGAGATGGCGAAGGGGCGTTGCAGGGGGATGCGGGTGGTCACGTGGTCGATGCCTGGCGTCACAGGAGGGCCTCCACGCGCTCGGCGAGCACCTCGGCGCCATCGGCCAGGACGTCCACACGGGGGACCCCGTCGAGAGGACCGTTCTCGTCGGTGGTGGGCAGCGGGCCGTTCATGATGCTAAGGCCCAGCAGCTCGGGTGCTCGGATGGCTTGGGCCAGGCGCGCGATGGTCTCCCACTCCTGGCCGGGTGGGTGGACGGGGAAGCGCCGGCCGCCGTGGAAGTCAGCGGTCTTGTGCTTGCGGGCGGCGTCGTGGCAGAGGATGCATGCTTGGGGGCTGGCACCATGGAGCAGGCCCAGGGAGACCGCGGCGTAGGCTGGGTGGGTGAGCGCGCCCTGGCCTTCGACCACCACCACCTCGGCCCCGGTGGCCTCGTGGGCTTCCAGCGCGATGCGTTCGGTCCAGCCGGCCACGAAGTCGGCTGGAACGGCGTCGACGACGACCCCGCTGTCCGCGCCGATCATGATGCCGGTTTGGCCGGTGGCCGCGAAGCCCACGCCGGTACCGCGTGCCTCCAGCTCGCGCACGAGCTCGATGGCCGTGGTCATCTTCCCGGACGAGCAGTCGGTGCCCACGGTGAGCACCACCAGGACATCCTCGTCCAGGATCCGTCCACTGTAGATGGGCTTGTCCGCGGGAGGGCGTCGAACGTCCAGGATGCGCGCGCCGCTGGCTGCCGCAGCCTGGGCGAAGGCGGGATCGTCTGCGAGGAAGTCGTGGAGCCCCGCCTGAACGTCCAGGCCCTGTTCGAGCGCAGCCAGCACGTCGCTGCGCCACGCCTCGGGCAGCCGGCCCCCGACCGGAGCCACACCGATGGCCAGGCGGTCGCCGCCAAGCTCGAGGCCCTCCTCGATGGTGGGGACCACCGGGATGCCCTTCCCCGGGTCGGCGACCACGGCATCCGCGTGCTCCCCTTGGCTGGCGCGGTCGACGACGCAGACGACCTCGTCCTGGCCGTAGCGGATCAGGGCCTCAGCGGTCTTGGCGTGGCCGTCAAGGAAGTGGTCGTGGGCGAGGACGACGGTGGGCACACAACCCCCACAACACCGGTGTGGTATGAGCATGCCGGCGCGCCACCTCGGCCGTCTGTGGGCGATGTGGGGCAAGGACGAGAGGTTTGATGTAGGCGGGGACCCTGGCGCCCCCGATGGCGAGCGGCCGAGTCCCGGTGGTGCTGGTGGTAACGTTGGCCACGCTGACCGTCGGCTGCACCGAGACGGTCCGCGATCTCTCTGGAGCACCGACGAACGAGTGGGTGCTCTCCATGACCGGCGTGGACGATCTTCATGCCGATGGGATCACGGGCTCGGGCGTGCGCGTGGCCGTCGTCGACACGGGCATCACGGCCAGCCACCAGGAGTTCGATGGGGTCTCGGTGAGCTGGCGGGACCTCGTCAACAACCGGGAAGAGCCGTACGACGACAACGGCCACGGCACGCATGTGGCTGGGTTGGTCACCGCCCAGGCCGTGGGCGATGCCCGCGAACCCTTCGTCCAAGGCGTCGCACCCGAAGCACGGCTCATCGCGCTCAAAGCGCTCCCCGGTTCTGGGACCGGCGGCGCTGATGCGAGCCGGGACGTGGCCAACGCGATCAACACCGCCGTGAACCTGGGCGCGCACGTGATCGTGCTCAGCCTGGGCTCCCAGCCTCGCCTACTCGAGCTGGACCGCCAAGTGGAGAACGCGGTCAACGACGCCATCGACGCCGGCGTCGTTGTCGTCGCAGCGGCCGGCAACGCCGAGCAAGGAGAGGATGGATCAGACTGCGAGGTGGCCTCACCCGCCAACATCCCCCGGGTGATCGCCGTGGCCGCCGTGGATGAGACCAAGGAGATCGCTGCGTTCTCGTGTGAGGGCAACAACGCCACCGGCGACGGGCCGCTCGGCCTGACCGAACGCCGGGACCCGAACCGGAAACCCGAGCTCTCCGCTCCAGGCGTGGCGGTCCTGGGCCCATGGCCCAACCGGGGCTGCGCAGCCAACGCGCCAACGGGACAGGGGTACTGCGTGGTCAGCGGCACCAGCCAGGCCACGCCCATCGTGGGCGGCATCGTCGCGTTGCTGCTCCAGGAGAACCCGGAGTACAAGCGCCAGGACGCCGAGGCCGTCGAGGAGATCAAGCGGGCGCTGATCAGCACGGCCGAGAAGGTCGGCTTCGACCACCACCACCAACGGTACGGGTACGGGATCGTGCGGGCAGACGAGGCCATCATCCGGTTGCGATGAGCTCGCCAGCCATGACGGTGCCAGCGATGCCGGTCCCCGCCGCCCCGCTTGTACGCGGATCCTGGTCGAGGATCACGGCATCGGCCAAGCCGCCGGGCTTGAGCACGCCGAGCCTGTCCTCGAACCCGAGCGCGTAGGCGGCCCCGCTTGTGTAGGCGTGCAGGGCTTGGTCCACCGTGATCCGCTCGCTCGGGGACGGGTGCTCTGTCGCGCACTGGATCCCGTAGAGGGGGCCGTAAGGCATGCCGTCGCTGGAAAACGCCAGGGGGACGCCTGCCTCCAGGATGGAGCCGAGCGGGTTCATGGCTCGGGCGCGTTCGGGACCCAGAGCTGACTCGTACAACCCATCAGGACCCTGCCAGTTGCCGATGAAGTTCGGCTGCATCACCGCTGTGATGCCGTGCTCGGTCATGCGCTCGAGGTGGTCGTGGTTGAGCATCTCTGCGTGCTCGATGCGGGGCCGGTGCTCGGCTGTGAGCCCGGCTGACGTGATGCCGTCGAGCACAGCCTCGATGGCCCGGTCCCCGATGGCATGTGCCTTGAGCTGGAGGCCCAAGCGAGTGGCGCGCGTGGCGATGGCTTCCACCTGCTTTGCATCCCGCAGGAGCCGCCCGGTGGTGGGCTCGTCCGCGTAGGGTTCGTGGACGGCAGCCGTGCGCGCGCCCACGGATCCGTCGGTGTAGATCTTGACACCGAGCAGGGAGCAGCCCTCGCCCTCCAGGCGGCCCAGGCGCATGGGCTCGGCGTGGTCGAGGAGCTCCTCGGCCAGGTACATGCCGCTGCGCTGGAGCATCCAGGCTTCCCGGGCACCGCGCGTGAGCAGCTCGATCTCCCGGTGCCAGGTGGTGTCCGCCACCGTGGTGATGCCCAGG
>CAYNEI010000007.1:68600-74979 GCA_964396185.1 uncultured Thermoplasmatales archaeon | reverse complement strand
GAGGCCACGGCTCCCCATCTGAGGGCCTGGTTCGTGCCCCCAGTCGGTGACATGGAACCTAGTTTGAAGTCTGCAAGTAGAATCGCCTATGGGAGGCAGCGAGGCGCGTGTCAAGGGCTTCGGCCCGGAAGCATGTGGGGGGCCCCGTTCCCCCACGGGGTCTCCCCTCCTGCCCCCCATCTACTCACCGGCCAGGTCACACCTTCTGCAGCTTGCGGTTCCTGAGATCGTCCCCGCAGGTCGGGCAGTAGGCAACCCCCTCGTACACGGTGGCCTGGCACTCCGGACATGCACCGATCTTGGACCGCTCGATCTGGTCAGCCCCACAGTGCTCGCAGAACTCGGAGTACCGGTTCACCGCCAGCTTGCACGCATAACAGGTCTTCGAGTAGTCCGGGTGGAGGTTCGCCTTGTGGAGGTTCTGGAGGTAGATCACGAAGATGAGGGTGAGCAGGGTCATCCCGCCAGCGAGCAGGACCAGCTGGATGCCTCGCACCCCGGCACTCCACTGCTGGTACGCGTACAAGCCAGCAGCGCCCAGAACCACTCCGTAGACGAGCTGGAACCAGTAGAGGAACTGTGTTGGGCGAACGGTCTCGCGTTCCACGCCGTCCAAGAGGCTCGCTCAGGGAAAGGGGTTGCGTTCCGGGTGCACGAGCTCGCCAAGCCCGCGGCGCGGTGTCGACGGGCCTGACGATCGAAGTCGTTCGAATCCCCCGTTGGAGAATCGATACGATGGAAGCGCGGGGCGGGGGATGCCGTACGAACGTTGCGCGATCGGAGCCGTCCGTACTCACCCCCCACCCTGCTGCGCACCTTCGCTGCCCTCAGGTGCTACGCGGGGCGGGGGATTCCGGCCGACCATGACGCCATCGCCGAGGTCGGCCTCTCGTCAGGCCCGCGGCGCGGTGTCACCGGGCCTGACGATCGAACTTCGTTCGAATCCCCCTGAGGAATCTGTGCAGTTGGAGCGCGGGGCGGGGGATGCCGTACGAACGCTCTGCGGTCAGGGCCGTTCGTACTCACCCCCCACCCCGCTGCGCACCTTCGCTGCGCTCAGGTGCTACGCGGGGCGGGGGATTCGAACCCCCGAGTGCAGAGCACACAGGATTAGCAATCCTGCGCCTTACCAGGCTAGGCAAGCCCCGCAGAGATGACGCGGCTCGGGCAAACCCGGACTCGTATATAACGGGTTGGGGAACCACCGGGGCGGGGGTTCCAGGTGATCGACGAGCTCATTCCTCGCGGCTGCGGTCGCTCTCGTCTTGGACCCGGTGGCCGAAGGCGCGCAGGAACTTCTGGTGGAAGGCGGCCTCGACGCTGTTGAGGAACTCGTCCCGGTCCTGGATCTCGACGAAGACGTCGACGGGGATCTGGGCGCCGGCCATGTGGGCATGCCCACCGCCCTTGTTCGGTCCGAAGAGTTCCTCCATGGTCTTGCCCAGATGCACGCGGACGTCCCTGGAGCGCGCGCTGATGTGGATGGTGCCCATGACCACGCCGTAGACGACCACCGTATCCACACCCTCGATGTCCAACAGGAAATCAGCGATGTAGGAGAGGTAGTCGGACTGGGGCACCACGCCGAGGAACGAGACGACGAGCGAGCCACGCTTGTCCATGCCCTCGATGGCGCGGCCGAGCACGGTGATCTGGTCGCTGCTCATGGGGGGTGATTCGATGCGGCGGAGGATCTCGGAGTCCATCAGGGCGCCCAGGTAGCGCACAGCCTCCAGGTCCTCGGTGTCGACCTTGCCCGTGAGCACCTTGGTGTCCGTGCGGATCCCGTACATGAGCGCTGTGGCGATCTCGCTGGTTGGGGTCACGCCGAGCTCGCGAAGGTAGCCGGTGAGCAGCGTGGCCGTCGCACCAACGCCCGGGCGAACGTCCTGGAAGTCCCCCTTGATGCGCTCCTCATCGGTGGGGTGGTGGTCGAAGACGATGTTGGGCACGATGTCCTCGGGCAGCGGGTTGTTCTTGCCCGCCACGGAGACATCTACCAAGGCCACCAGATCCGCGCTCGAGGCGATCTTGTGGGCCTGTTCGGTGTCCGTGACCTGCTCGAGATCGATGCTGAGCAGGTTCATCATGGCCTGGTTCTCCGGGCGGCCAACTTCGCCCTTGGTGACCTTGCGGACCTGGATCTCCGGGTTCAGGGATTGGGCGATGAACTCGAGGGCCAGCGCGGAGCTGATGGCATCCGGGTCCGGGTTGCTCTGGAGGAAGATCGCGAGCGAGCGGGCATCCAGGAGCAGGCGCTTGAGCGCGCGCACCCGGCCCTCCATCTGGACGTCCCGCAGGCGGCGCTCGACGCTTCTGGCCAGAACCTCTTGCGGGAGGATGACCTCGTCGGCACCTGCCTTCTTGAGCGCCTCTTTGGACGGAGGATCGGTGGCCCGCGCGATGATGCGGGCTTCCTGGAAGTGCTTGCGCAGCCAGACCACGCCCTCCTGGTTGGCGTCCACCTCGCTGGAGAGGACCAGGATGGCCTCTGCTCGCTCGAGCTGGTCACGGAACGGATCCAAGTCACGCAGATCCCCGACGGCAGCGTTCAAGTTCCCGTCTCGAAGGTTCTGGACCCTGGCCTCGGAGGCATCGACGACGAAGACCTCCTCGCCCCGTGCCTGGAGCGTACTGGCAACTTTGAAACCGACAGAACCGCAACCCAGGATGACGTACACGAAACGCGCTCCTGATGACCGGGCAACCCCGGCAGAGAGAGTGACGAAGAGGCCCTGATATAACGCTTTTCGTCTCGGGGGAGGGGCAGGCATCCCCTGGACGCAGCCGCGCTACACCCGTCCAACAAGGGGCCTATCCGCCCATGAAGCTCTTGACGAGCAAGATGTCTCGGAACCCTGCTTTCACTTTGATGCGGCGCTTCACGTAGGCTTCCAGGGGGCTTATCTCACCGTTGAACACGGCCACGAAGTCCTCGGCCTCGGCGTCGATCTTGACGTCCGGGTCCCTGGGTTTCCCCTCGTCGATGCTCACGAGATCACCGTCGCGCACCTTGAGGGTCCACGCGCCTTCAGCTCGGAGGTCGATGAGGATGTCGCGATCCTTGCCTTCCAGGCTCGATCGGAACTTCTCGTCGTTGTTCCATCGTTTGCGGAAAGCCCTCTCGAGGCGGTCCAGGCAGTCCAGGATGGTCTCTTGCGTGGTCTCGGGATCGTTCTGGGTCATCAGGGTGCTCTCCTTTGGAGGGGGAAGTCTGTGAGGCGTGCCGTCCCGAAGCCAAGGTCTTGGATCGTGCTCCAGTGGATCCGGGTGTGCGGGGGAGGCGTGGCACTGGTCTTGCGCCACTCGGCTAGGAAGGTGCGCGTGGTGGGGTCGCTGGGGTAGCCGGAGCCGATGGTGGCTCCCAGCGTGTCCGCGATTCCCTCGATGGCTCGGTCGCGGGCGACCTTGGCCACGATGCTGGCAGCCGCAACCAGGGGGTAGGTGGCGTCCGCCTGGGGCTCGGCTCGCACGGTGCACGCGCCGGCGGCCGCGGCGGTTAACCGGGCGCCGAAGGCCTCGGCATCAGCGCCGACGGTGTCCACGATGGCGCGCGTCGCGCCGAGTTCGTCGAGCACGCTCGTGAAGGCGACGGCTTCGACGTCGTTGAGGCTCTCACCGGCGCTCATGCGCGTGTTGAGCTCGTCAGCGGTGATCTCGTGTACAGCGATGGCGAGGTCAGGGGTGCCGCGGATGGCGGTGTCGAGCGCCTCGCGTCGACTGGGGGTCAAGGTCTTGGAGTCCGCGGCTCCGTCTGGCACGTCCTCTGCCCGGCCTGCGACGCCAGCCACGACCAGCGGGCCGAGCACCGGGCCGCGTCCCGCCTCGTCCACGCCAGCGTCCATGGAGGCGCGAAGCGCGGTCCTGGCAAAAAGGTTCACCCAGGACCGCCGAGTGCGTCATCGCTGTCGGCGGTCCCGAGTGGAGAGCACGGGCGGCCACGGGAGCGTGCTCATGGTGCCCGCGCGAAGGGGTCGGTCGACGGGTCTCAGCAGGCGACGTTCGCCTCGCCGGGCGTGGCCTGCGCGAGCGTCCAGTTGCCGTGGAGCCCCGCGGTACCCAGACAGGCCTGGAGGGTCTCTTGCTCAGCGGGCAAGTCGAGGTTCTCCTGGGGCCAAGAGATCTCCTGGACCAGGGTCCCATCCTCAAGGGTGAGGTTGAGGTTGTCCCCCGTGTTGGCCAGTTGCAGACAGCTGGATGGAAGCAGGATGACGAGGCGATCGAAGGCTGGGATCGTGCCTTCCAGGGGGTAGCGGTCATCTGCCGTGCGGCCTTCGTCAGCCAGCAAACAGCGCTCTCCATCGGCGAGGTAGAACCCATCCAGGTCCAAGGGGACCGGGAACGGGTTGGCGAACTCGACCCACTCGTTGCCACGGTCAGGGCCCTCGGGGTTGGGCTGGATCTCGACGAGCAGGGGGTTCAAGTCCTCGACTGGCTGAGCTGCAGCCGGCAGGGTGGTCATCAGACAAAGCGTAGCGATCAGCAGCATGCTGGTGCGCATGCAGCCCACCATCCTCGCGTGAGGGATAATGGCTGTCCGCCTACGGGGGCCAGAGTGTGCACGCGACGCGGTCTAGCACGACCTCGCCTACAGGACGTCGCCTTCCAGCAACTTCTCGATCTTGTACGGGAGGAGGTTGCGGTTGATGGGCGTGACCTCCAGGATGCGGATGTCGTCGCGGCGGCGGATATCCTGGAGCAACGGGTTTCGCGACTTCTTGTGCAGAGTCATGATCATGGCCCTGTCGCTGTTGAGCGCGTCCTTGACGGAGACGCAGAACTCGTCGCTCTCCATCTCCATCTTGCCCACCTCGTCGACCACGATGACCTCTGCTTCTTGGATGGCGCGCTGGATGGCTTGCACGCCGATCTCGTGGAGGACGTCGAGGTCCACGCCGTACTTCCCGACGCGCACGTCGGTGTCGAAGTCGACATGGGCCAGGGTGCCGGTCTCCTTGGTCAGCCAATCCTGGATGTGGAACCCCTTGCGCTGGCCCCCCTCTTCGATGGCTTCGGTGACCATGCCTCCGACGATCACCTCCTTGGATTCTAGCTTCTGGATGATCTTCAGGACGGTCTGGGTTTTCCCCACGGAGGGCATCCCCGTGATGCCGATCTTCGCGGCGTGAGGCATCTCATCTTGCTCCAGCGCTCCCCTTCAAGGTGAGCGTCTGCTTAAAGGCCTGAACGGGGGCCTCCACCTAAAGCGTGTTGATTTGTGCGGGGGGTCACGGGGGCCGGGCGAAGAGCGGTGCCAGGGCGACCATGGCCGCGGCGACGGCTACGGCTGTCAGGATGAAGAGGTCCGTGCTGGTGCGCGTGACCACGAGGCCCGCGATGACTAGGATGCTCAAGGCTAGGATGGCCAGGGTGGCCCTCGTGTTGGTGCGCCCACGGGTTTTCGGGTACCGGATGCGGCTGACGTTGAGCGCGGCCAGGGTGAGTGTGGCGGTGATCGCCGCCCATGCGGGGATGCCGACCAGGAGGACCGCGGTCAGAGCTGCAGCGCTCCACGGCGTGGGGAGGCCCTCGAAGGCGTCTGTGGATGTGGCTTGCTGGTGGCGGGCCAGGCGTAGCATGCCGGCAAGCAGGAAGACCAGCGCGGCGGCTGCGGTGGCTGCTCCGAGCAGCGTGCCCGCGTGGGTCTCGTGGGTGTTGAGAAGGAAGACCGCTGGCGCCACGCTGAACGTGATCGCATCGCTGATGGAGTCCAGGGCGTTTCCCAGCCCGGTGGAGCCCCACGCGCGGGCCACGATCCCGTCCAGCCCGTCAGCGATCATGCCGAGACCGATGTAGCCGGCTGCGATGTAGGCGTCGTCCAGGCCCGAGAGCGGGCCGAGCTCGACGCTCCATGTGGCGATGGACAGGAAGCCGAAGACCCCGTTGCTCAGGGTGAGCAGATCAGCGACCCATCGCTTCGCCCGGCTCACCGCGTTCATGCGCTGGCCCCCTGAGCCTGGGCTCTCGGGGCCGAGGGCGGCGGCTGGGCGACGGTGCTCGCTGCTGCCCGCACCTTGGCCCCCGGCGCCACGGCCGGTTGCGCGTCTTGGGGAAGCTCGACGTCCACGCGGGAGCCGAAGCGGATGATGCCGATGCGTTGGCCTTTCGTGACGGTCTGCTCCGCCTCGACGTAGGCCACGGCTCGACGCGCGACCAGCCCAGCGATGAGGTGGACCTCCAGGGTGCCCCACTGGGTCTCGAGGGTGACCGCGAGGCCTGCGTTGCGCTTGGCTCCCTCGAGGAAGGCAGGCCGATGCCCGCCAGGGAGGCGCTCGATGCGGCGCACCGTGCCGGCGTACGGGGCCCGGATGACGTGCACGTTGTGGACGTTGAGGAATGTCACGACCTGGCGGCCCTGGGTCGAGCGGACGCGACCGTC
>CAYNEI010000007.1:50346-68500 GCA_964396185.1 uncultured Thermoplasmatales archaeon | reverse complement strand
GATCGCGCCCGTCTTGGCGACGTAGCTGTGCATGAACTCGAAGCTCTCGATCCCGAACATGCTCCAGTGCTTGACCCTGTAGCCGTAAACGATGCCGGCGTTGCGGAACAGGTTGAGCAGGTAGATCGTGGGCACCGTGAGCGCGTAGGCCTTCCACTTGCGCTTGTTGCTGGCCTTCGTGAAAGCGATGGCACCCACGAAGATCATGATGGATTGGAGCGCGGTGCACGCGAAGATGATGGTCACCGCGTAGTGTTGGTAGGCCGCTGGCGCGCCTGAGCAGAGGTACTCGGTGGGCGGGTGCGGTGTGACGCCGCTCATGCACAAGTGCGTGGGGCGGTACCCATCGGTTGGGTTCACGCTGGAGGCTTGGTAGGCGATGGAGTCCGTGCCGAAGAGCAGGTCGGTGAGCCACGCGCTCTCCACCCCGGTGAAGTAGATGATGCTCTCCTGGATCGGCGTGATCTCGAAGAGCACGAAGTACGTGGTGGCGGCAACGAAGGTCGCGCCGGCCAGCCAGCTCATGGCGACCGGGCGCTCGTTCCACTTCCAGGAGAGGTACTCGTGGTACGCGATGTAGCCCGTGAGCAGCGGTGCGGCCAGCGCGAAATAAGCGTTGAACGGGTCGCCTACATCGAAGTAGTGGGGGGCTTTGAACGGCCAGTAGAGCCCGAAGATCATCCACCCGGCGATGCGGACCCAGTGGGTTCGACGGTCCTTCCAGAACGCACCCCATCCCAGCAGGCCCATGCCAAGGAAGGCAGCGACCAGGAGGGTTTGGTCTGAGACCGCCGGGATGGCCATGGGGCCTTCGATGTCTAGTCGTTGTATTTGAGGCTTGTCGTAAAGTCTTCCATCGCTCCCTTGGAGAACGTCCCAGGATCTGCGACCGATGACCGAAGCCTTGACGTTGTACCCCCCTCCATACGGCCTTATGCCGGTCATCGCGCACCGAGAGTGGACGTACGAGGATCCCCTAGTCGTGGTGGGCTTCCCAAGCCAGGGCCTCGTGGGTGCGATCGTGGCGAGCTATCTTGTCCCGAAGCTCGAGATGGAGCTCGTGGCCAGCATGGACTCCCCACATTTCCCGCCGGTGGCCAGTATCCGCGATGGCCACGCCATGTCCCCGGTGCAGTTCTTCGCGTCTACCCAGCGCTGTGGGTTGGATGGTGAGTGCGATCAGCTCGTGGTCGTGCGCGCCGACACGGTGCCGCCGCCCAAGCACTCCGATCCCATCGCCCGCGAGATCCTTGAGTGGTCCAAGCAGGTGGGCGCTGAACGCATCGTCACGTTGGAAGGAGCCCCGGCGGAGAACGGGACAGACCATGTCTTCGCCGTACCCAACCTCCAGTGCACGATCGACCACGAGCACCTCGGCTCGAAGACGTTCCCGGACGGTGCCCTGAGCGGGCTGTCGGCTTCGCTGCTCGTCGAGGGGAACAGCCAGTCCATGGGGGTGGTCTGCCTGTTCACGAGCGCCCACGAGGACGTGCCCGATGCAGCAGCAGCGGCTCGTCTGGTCGAGGTGCTGGATGTCCTGGTGCCAGGCATCAAGATGGATGCCGAGCCCCTGCTTGAGCAAGCCAAACGGTTCGAGCAGCAGTTGCGCGCCCACCTACAGGAGCAGCAGCGCGCAGAAGGGGACCCGACCACCCAGATGATGTACGGGTGAGGCGAACCGGGCAACCGGAGGGCAGCGGTTATCTCCCCGGAGCTGCATGGGCATGATGGAAGGCGCTTGCATGCACGTGCTCCTGGTCGAGGATAACAACGATCACGCGATGATCGCCGAACGTGCGCTGACCGCCTCCAACGATTGGACCGTCACGCGCGTGGCCACCGGGCAAGCCGCCCTGGAAACCGTTCAAAGCAAGTCGGTCGACCTCGTCATCCTGGACTACCAGCTCCCGGACAGCGACGGGCTTGCTGTGCTCGAGCGGCTCCGGAGCATGCGCAGCACCCTGCCCATCCTCTTCTTCACCGGGCAGGGGGACGAGGAGATCGCCCTCAAGGCGCTTAGCCTGGGCGCGATGGATTACGTGGTCAAGGGACCCGATGTCGCCGATCGGCTCCAGGAGCGGGTGCAGGCGGTCGTGGACTCATGGACCGACGTCGATCTCGTGGTCTCCCTTGGAGAGGGGGAGCATCGACCCGCCCGGGACCCGGACCGCTGAGAGAGCATGCCACCCCCGGCCGGGCCACAACCCTCAAGAAGGACGCCTGGCCATGGCGTTGAGAGATGGCCCGACGCGCGCCGGACACCGTGACGGTCGCTTTGACCCAGGCCCGTGACCTAGGGGACCCCACCAAGAACCTCGAGCACCACCTCGAGCTCGTGCGCCAAGCCAGCGACCAGGGCGCAGGCGTGGTCTGCCTCCAGGAGCTCTTCCGGACCGCCTACTTCCCACAGACCGAGGACCCCGCGCTCTTCGATCTCGCCGAGCCTATCCCCGGGCCGACCACCGAAGCGATGGGCGAGCTGGCCGCCGAGCTCGGCATCGTCATCATCGCGCCTATCTTCGAGCGCCGAGCTGCTGGCATCTACCACAACAGCGCTGCCGTCATCGACGCCGACGGAAGCCTGCTGGGGGCGTACCGCAAGATGCACATCCCCCACGACCCCGGGTTCTTCGAGAAGTACTACTTCACCCCTGGCGACCAGGGCTTCCGCACGTTCGACACGGCCGTGGGCAGGATCGGTGTGCTGGTCTGCTGGGACCAGTGGTTCCCGGAGGGTGCGCGCCTGGCAGCCCTCCAAGGGGCTCGTGTGCTCTTCTACCCGACGTGCATCGGCTACGGGGACGCCGACGAGGCGGTCTGGCACGAGCAGCGCGAGGCCTGGCAGCTGGCCCAGCGCGCTCATGCCCTGGCCAACGGGGTCTACGTCGCAGCCGCCAACCGCGTCGGGCGCGAGGGGAACATCACGTTCTGGGGGTCCTCGTTCGTCGCCGACCCCTTCGGCCGACGTAGCGCCCAAGCCCCCGCGGATGACGAAGCGATCCTCGTCGAGGAGCTGGATATGTCGCGCATCGAGCAGACGAGGCGAGCCTGGCCCTTCCTGCGCGACCGCCGCGTGGACGCCTACGCGGGCCTCGGTGAACGGTTCATCGACGACGCGAGGGAGCCCTAGTGGTACCGCCGGGGGAGGCTGGCTACCGTTGGCCCGCTGAGTGGGAGCCCCAAGCCTCGATGTGGTTGGCCTGGCCCCACGACCCGCACACCTGGGTGCTCGGCGTCGAGGAGGCCGAGGCGAGCTACCTCGAGATGATCGATGCCCTTGCCCCTCACCAGCGCGCCGACCTGCTCGTCCCAGATGAGACGACCGCGGCCCGTGTGAGGGCGCTGTTGGACGAGCGCGACGTCCAGGCCTACCGGGTCCACGTCGTGGACTACGCAGATTCGTGGTTGCGTGACACCGGGCCCACGTTCCTGGTGCACCCGACCGAGGCCCTGGTGGGCGTGGACTGGCGGTTCAACGCCTGGGGCGGCAAGTACGAGACCCTGCTGCGAGACGACCGGCTGGCCCGCATCGTGTGCGAGTTGGCAGGCGTGTCCCGCTACCGGGTCGAGACCGTGATGGAAGGGGGTGCGATCGACTCCAACGGCTTCGGCAGCGTGCTCACCACCGAGCAGTCCCTGCTCCACCCGAACCGTGGAGGCGAGCGCGACCACCAGGGCATGGAGGAGCTGCTCGGGGACGTACTCGGCGCCGAGAACGTGCTCTGGCTCGGGGAGGGCATCGTGGGTGACGACACCGACGGGCACGTGGACGACATCGCCCGCTTCGTGGATCGATCCACCGTCGTGGCAGCCACCGAGCCGGACCCCAACCGGGACAACCATCGGATCTGCCAGGCCAACCTGGATCGCCTGACCACCATGACCGATGAACGCGGCAAACCCCTGGAGGTCATCGAGCTCCCGCTGCCTGCCCCCATGGAAGCCGAGGGGGTCCGCGTGCCCGCCACGTACACGAACTTCACCATCGCCAACGGTACGGTGCTCCTGCCGGTCTACCAGGACCCCCAGGATGAGGCGACCGTCGAGGTCTTCCAGGACCTCTTCCCGGACCGCGTCATCGCGCCCATCCCGGCCCGAGCCCTGGTGGCCGGGTTCGGCGCGTGCCACTGCTTGACCCAGCAACAACCCCAAGAAAAACCCCATCAACGCATGGATGAGTAGGGGCTGTGCGCCTTGGTAACACTCAAGAGCATGCGACCCATTCCCATGCTATGCCTCACACCGCCATCCTTGGGGACAAAGAGGTCCCGGTCACGTTCTCACCTGACGACGCTGTCGGCCTGATGCGAGAGAGCGGGATCGTGGGAGCCGGAGGCGCTGGCTTCCCCACGTACGTCAAGTACCAAACCCCGCCCAGGACCATGGTGGTCAACGCTGCTGAGTCCGAACCCGGCTACTACGCGGACAAGCTCCTGCTCCGGGATGAGCCCGAGGCGCTAATCGACATCTTCGATTGGCTGGACCAGACGTTCAGCATCGACACCACGATCATCGGGGCCGAAGACGTCGCCAAGCCGTACATGACCGAGCTCGAAGAGCTGGCCAAGGACCTTGGCAACTTCAGCATCGGGTACTTCGACTCCAAGTACAAGTACGGCCAGGAGCGCGCGTTGTGCAAGGTGCTGCTCGGCATGGAGATCCCCGCCTCGGATCTCCCAAGCGACCACGGCATCGTGGTCAACAACGTCGAGACGCTCTGGAACATGTACCGGGCAATCTTCCAAGCCCACCCGGTCACGACGAAGTTCCTCCACCTCTACGGAGAGGTCGATCCCTTGACGGTCTACGAAGCCCCCGTCGGGACCCTGTTCACCGATCTGCTGGAGATCCACGGCACCGATCCAGCCGACGTCGCGGACTTCCAGCTCTGGGATGGCGGACCCATCCTCTCGGACAAGGTCGCAGATCCCATCGGGGAGGCCGACCCGGTGCCGGTCAGCAAGACGACCAACGGCTGGCTCGTCGCCGACCCGAGCCACAGCCAGCCCAAGAACCGCTACTACCCGCACCCGGACTACGAGCACAACAGCATCGATGTCCCGTGGGCGGCCGACGAGATCGTCAACGTCGAGGCAGAGGTCCCGCGCGTCCGTGTGCCGCGCGATGTGCCGTTCGGCGATCAAGCCAAGCTCTGCGTCGAGGAGGGCGAGAGCGTGGAGATCGGGGACACCCTCGGCCACGCCCGTCCAGGCAGCCTCTCGGTGGCCATCCACGCGTCGATCCCGGGGACCATCGAGGCCATCACGGACGCCTACGTCGAGATCGTACGCTGACTGCCCGCTACGAAGGTGGTTGCGTAACGGTTAAACCTCAAGCCCGTTTGGGGAGGTCGTCCCACTTCTGGGACCCGAAGGTGACGACGACTGATGGACGACACCCCCTCGATCCCGGACGAGCGCGAGTACTTGGAAGCACGCGTCTACCTGGCCGACTGGCAGGTGGAGCGGTTCCTGGAGTTCTGCGAGGAGCACCTCAAGCAGATCCCGGACCTCTCCCGTGTCCCCAGCTCCGAGCTCAACGGCTACAAAGAGTTCTTCGAGCTGCTGGCCGAGCAGGAAGCTGATCGCCTCCACCGCGACATCCCGCCGGCCTCGAGGAACTGAGCGCGGTTCCCGAGCCATCCTTCCCGCCTTCGTGATCGCCCAACCACGAAGGCACCAAGCGCTGAACGAAGGCCCTCTCAGCACGAAGGCTCGACTCGCGGGTCCGTCCCCGTCCCCTGAGGGATGGCTGTTCGGGAGCTGGGTAGCGCTGATGACCGACACAGAGGTCACAGAGTAGCACAGAGAACACAGCGCAGAGAGGATTGGCCCCGGGTCTGAAGACCGCTTGGGTTCTGGTCGGCCGGCGGTTGGGTCCCGGTGGCCCCTGTGCTACCCTGTGCTACCCTGTGCTCCCTGTGTGTTCGTCATCCGCCTGGACGCTGGCACCCGATGCCATCTCGAGGATGTTGGTCTCCGATCCTGCCGGACTGAGGGTCGCGTCACCACCGTCGGCGCATGGCTGCACCGGTGAGCACCAACACGACAACCAAGAGGCCTAGGCCTGGCGTCTCGTCGGGCGATGCCTCCTCTTCGGATGTGTCCAGCGGGTCCAGAGCTTCATCGAGCCCTTGCACGTCTAGCGCGTAGATCGGCTGGCTGCCCATCTCAGATCCGTAGAAGGATGGCGTGGGGCTGGGCTCGAGGCCCGTGGGATCGAGCTCCACCTCGTAGCTTCCAGGCTCCAGGCTCGCCTCGACAGGGAAATCACCGGAGGCGTGCGTGTGGAGCTTGTGGTCGATGAGAGGGATGCCCGTGTCCAGCGAGCGGATGGTGAGCTGTACCTCGCTGTGCATGTAGGGCTTGCCGGCAGCGTCGCGTAGGTGGACGGTGAGCTCCCCGCTGCCCTGTTCGGCCAGCGTGTCGAGCCCGGTGAGCGTGGCGAAGATGGGGCCGGCAGCCAGGGGGACCACGGGTGGGAGCACGGAGTAGGTGCGGGTGATCGTCTCGCTCCAGTCCCCCTTCTCGGCGGTCACGGTGAGGGTGTAGTCGCCTGGGGTCGGGTGCGTGGTGGTGAGCTCGAGCACGCCGTCGTACTCGTGGAGGGTGTCGCTCTGGAAGAGCAGCTGTCCGGTGGGTCCGGCGATCTCAGCCTCGAAGTCCACGTGGGCCACGGGGTCGCCGGTCTCGGCGCTGGTGACCACGGTGGGGAGCTGGATGCGCCCCATGGTGCCGATGCTCGTGTACGGGTCGAAGGCGGCCCATAGCTCGTAGGGGCCCGATGCGCTTTGCTCCACGCGGTTCTCCAGGGGTCGGTTTGTGGCCGGCGTGGGGGGCACCGTGTTGGCCGGAGCGCCCTCGACCTCGATGGTGCGGGTCTCGGTGACGGGTTGGATGGCCATGGAGGACTTGGTGGGGAAGGCTTGGTAGGCAGTCCACAGGATCTCGTAGGAGCCGGGCTGCTGGAAGGCGTAAGTGAGCTGCTGGGCTTCCGTGTGGGTGTGGGTGTGGATCCTGAACAGCTCTCGACGTGGGTCCGGATCGAGCACTTGGACCAGGATGTCCGTGTGGTTGAGGCGCGCTCCATCCTCACCGCGCAGCTCGTAGCTCCAGGTGGTGGCCACGCCCTGGGTGGCTTGGCTTGGCCCGTCGATGGCTAGGTTGGCTGGGTGGCTCTCTTGGGCGTGGACGGTTCCGTTGAAGGTGTCCACGAGCTCGCCGCCGTTGGTGGGGACGCGCGCTGTGACGGTGTAGTTCCCGGGCCGGGGGAAGCTGACTTGCAGCGTGTCCAGGCCGTCGTAGTCGTGGCCGCTGTCCGGGGTCGTGCGGTAGAGCAACTCGCCGTTGAGCTCGACCTCGAGCACGGCGTTGTTGTGGAACGCGGGGGCGCCGTCGTCGCCTTGGATCAGGAAGCCGAAGTGGTTGAGGTTGCCCACGTAGGTGTGACCGTCCTCGGCCACATCGTGGGTGACGACGACGCGCGGACCCGCATCAGCCGTGACCGGCACAGCGGAGAGCAGCATGGCGAACACAACAACAGCGGGGATCCAGCGCATCGTGAGCCTCGGTCCCCAGCGAGGCTCTGGGTACTTAAGCGTATGTTGACACCGGTTGGTCACTTGCGCCGCTGGGCGGCCAGGGCCACCACGAGGCCTGCGAGCACCGCGGCCAGAGCACCTGGTCCCGGGCTGGGCGCGCGCTCCCCGTCCGTGCTCCCGGATCCGCCGATCTGGAGGGTGAGCGTGCGCTCCACCGTGTCGAACCCGTCGCTGACCCGCAACGTCACGCTTTGCGCGCCGCCGGTGTGGAAGGTGTGCTGGACGACGCTTCCGGTCTTCTCCTCCCGTCCCAGATCCCACCTGTAGACCAGGGTGTCCGGGGACGGCACGGTGTCGCCGTCGCTGGCCTGGGCGCGTAGCACCACTGGCTGGCCCGCGCGCGGCTCCCCCGGCGTGGCTGAGGCCTGCTCGATCACCGGGGCCTGGTTCGTGTGGCGCACGAAGGCGCGCCAGTGGTCACGGGCCAGCGTACAGGTTTGGCCCTCGGGGGCATCGCACGCGGGATCGTTGCTGCTCACGCGCACGGTGATGCAGAACGCGTGCTCGCCTTGCTCGAACGTCTTGGTCTCGTTGGTGCGCGGGTCGTGGTAGGCCCGGCTCACCGCCATGGGCCAGAACGCCTCGGACTGGCCCGACTCGTGGGCCGCGGAGCCGCCAACCGTGCGTTGCTCGTTGGGATCCAGGGCGAGGTTCTTGGTCACCATGGAGACCACGATGGCCGAGTCGTCCTCTGGGCAGCCCTGGATGGATCGGTCCATGTAGGAGATGGCGAACAGGGTGACCCGGCGCTCGGTCCCGTCGTTGGTGACGCGCGCCTGGGCGCTGAAGGGGTGGTCCGGGTCGGGGTTCTGGGCGGTCATGTTGGCCGGATCGTTGGCCACGATCACCGAGGGGGCATCCAGCAACTGGAGCCCCACGTCCTGTGCTACCGCTGACGGGAGCGGGAGCACGAGCAGCGCGGCCAAGGCGATCAGCAGCCATGTGCGCGGGCGCATCGGCCCAGCCAGGAACGCGCCCCTACGAGAAGCTTGTCGTATCATCATCGACTTGTCGACTCAGCATCGAGTTGGGCAGCCTCGCGTTTCCGCCAGGCCAGGCGCGCCACCGCTAAGCCCCCCAGGTAGAGCACCAGCAGGGGGCCGGCCACCAGGAGCTGGGTAAGCGGGTTCGGGTCCGTGGCGATGGCCCCGATGATGAGCACGCTGACCACGACGCCTCTCCAGTGCTTGCCCATCACCTTGGGTGAGAGCACGCCTGCGCGGGCCAGGCCCCCCATGACCAAGGGCAGCTGGAAGGCGATGCCAAAGAGCAGGGTGGCGAAGAGCACGAAGGCGAGGATGTCCTGGGGCCGCGCGATGGCCGAGGCGCCCAGGGGCGCTGCGTAGGCGTAGAGGGTGGAGAGGGTGACAGGCACCATGACGAAGATCCCGAAAAGCACGCCGCCGAGGAAGAGGACCAGCGCGATGGGGGTGAGCCAGGCGATCGTGCGTAGCTCGTTGGCATGCAAGGCCGGGGCTACGAAGGCAGCGGTTTGGTAGGCCACCACCGGCGAGGCGAGAAGGAGCGCACCGATGATGGCCGCCTGGAAGATCGTCATGATGGGCTCGCTGGCGGTGAGCACCGTGACCTCGACCCCGCTGGGCACGGCGAACTCCAGCAGGACTCGCACGAGCCGGGAGGCCATGCTGTCCTGGACCGACGGGATCGGGGTCCAGGCGGGCACGCCGTACAGGGTGGTGGGGCGCGCATCGAAGCTGAACAGTGCGACCGCGAACCCTCCGACGGCGGCCAGGGAGGCCAGCACCCGGAACCGAAGCTCTCTCAAGTGGTCCAGCAGGCCCATGTGCTGTCCGTGAAGGTCTCTGGCCCGCTTGGAGACCCGCCAGGCACCGGTGGCCAGCAGGCCCATGACGACGAGCGCCAGGGCTCCAAGCAACAGGAGCTCCCGGGTGAGGGGTAGGCTGATCGCCAGGGGGTCCACGCTCCCGCAAGGAGGGTCCCCCTCAAAAACCGGTCCCCTGGAGAACGGTTGCACAAGACCCCCTTTAAACCCTGTCGAGGACCAGGAGGTGATGCCGAGCAGGCGTGGCTGGTTGGTCCTGGGGTTGATCGCGACCCTCTCGCTGCCGCTGATGGCCCCACCCGCCACCAGCCAAGCCACGGGCGCCAGCTTAGAGCTCTTCGCCCACTGGCCGGCCAACATCGCCGAGGCGATGGAGGCTCCCATCGTGCTCACGCCGCTCTACCCCGATGGCGAGCCGGATCTCAGCCAGGGACCAGCGGTGCCCGGGATCGAGAGCGCCGGTACGCTGCCGCAGTTCACCTACACGCTGATCAACCCCGATGGCAGCCCGGGACCCTTCGGTGATGTGGCCCTCGACACCCAACGCCCGGCCGTGCTCACGTTCTTCCTCAGCGCAGACGAGACCCCGTGGCCCACGGCCGCAGGGGAGCCCCCGGTTGATGCCGACTACGGGGTCGTGCCCGCCGTCACCGTGAGCGCCGAGCTCCGTTTCGGGGAGCGCGTGGTCGCCCAGGCCGCCGAGACCCACGACCTGGTCTCCCTCCCGGACCCCATCGGCGCTCAGGTCCAGACATACACCCTGACCTTCGATGTCCCCGAGAACGTGCTCCGCGCCGGGCAAGGCCTCCGCGTGGACATCACCATCCACCAAGCCGCCGCGGGCGAGGACCGGGTCATGCAGCCTGGGTTCAACGTTCACACCGGCCAGGACCACCCTACGGGCCTGGTGCTCCCGCTGGCCGTCGACGAGCCCTTGGACGAGGATCGAGACGGCATCTCGGCGCTCGCCTTCGATCAGATGGATCCGGAGACGAAGCGCTCCGTGGCCATGGGGACGATGATCGCGGCGCTGGCCATCGCGGCTGCCAGCCTGGTCAAGATCGTGTGGGATCTGCGAAGGCCTGGATAAGGCCTGCATAGGCGCGCTCTCCCGCCTCCAGCTCGCTGGCGCGGATGAACTCGTCTGGCTTGTGCGCACGGTCGATGGAGCCAGGCCCACAGATGACCGTGGGCGCCATGGCCTGGTAGTGCCCGGCCTCGCTGGCGAACGAGACCACGGTGCGCCGGCTTGCCACACCCACCCCATCCAAGGCGGCCACCACCTCGTCAGCCACAGCATCGTCGACCAGGAAGGCCGGCTCGCGCTTGTGCACCGTGAGCTCGACGCCCTCCAGGGGCAGGGTGAGCTTGCTGCGCACGGACCGCTCGACGTCCTCGCTGGACGCAGGCGGTGGGAACCGGCAGTCGATCCGGGCCTTGGCCCAGCCGGCCAACGCGTTGAACGGGGTCGGCTCGCTCTCCATGCCGGTCACGCGCAGGGTGGCCGGGCCCAGCTCCGGGTGCTCCAAGCGGATCGGCGCGCCGTCGAGCCCATCAAGCAGGCCGAGCAAACGCTCCGGTGCCGAGGGGCCGCTCTCGTCCCTGGAAGCCGAGCCATGGGCGCGCGCACCTGTGAGCTCGACTTGGACCCAGAGCACCCCCTTGCTCGCGCTGGCCACCTCGAGCCCCGTGGGCTCCCCCACCACGATCAGCGGGGGTTCCCCAAGGGCCTCGGTGGCTACGAGGTGGCGGGCTGTGTCCATGGTCACCTCCTCGTCGCTGGTCAACACCACGGTGCAAGGCTCGCTCGTGGCGGCTGCCGCGGCCAGCATGCAGGCCACCGGGCCGCGCATGTCCGAGGCGCCGCGTGCCGTGAGCACGTCCTCCTCGAAGGTGGCGCCGAACGGCTCACGCGCCCAGCCCTCGCGAGCGGGCACCACGTCCACATGCCCGGAGAGCACGACACCTCCGGCTCCGCGCCGAGCGATGACGTGCGGGGCAGGATCGCTGGCCTGCTCGAACTCGAAGCCTTGGCTGGCTAACGCGTCGGCGGCCACCTCGAGGGCGTGGCTGGGTGGTTCGGTGGCCACGAGCGCCTCGGCCAGGGCTTGGACGTCCACGCTGTTCGACGAAGAACGGGACGTACATAAGCTGTCCCAACCTTGGCCCGCGCACCGGTCCGGGCACGTGGGCCGGCGGGAAGGGCTAGCGAATGGCAGACGTCACCCAGCTCGTGTTCAACGGCTTGCTCGTCGGGAGCATCTATGCCCTCGGCGCGGTCGGCTTGACGCTGGTGTACAGCATCCTGCGCCTGGTCAACTTCTCCCACGGCGACTTGTTGACGACGGGCGCGTTCGCAGCCTGGATCGTCGTGGCCGGGGGCATCGGGCTCACCGCCATCCACATGGGGACCGCCATGATGGTCGTGGTCGCGATCACGGGTCTCGTGCTCGTGTTCGGACCCGTCCGGGAGACCCCCACCGACATCCTCGTGGTAGCCGCCGCCTTCGTGGCCACGGCAGGCGCGCTGCTCTTCGACCTCGCATCCACCTCGATCCATGCCGCCATCCTCAACGGGCTCGTGGTGGCCGCTGGTCTCGTGACCGTGTTCTCCATCGCCCTGGACCGCGTCCTCTGGAAGCGCTTGCGCGATCAGCGGGCCAACCTGCTCACCCTCATGATCGTGAGCATCGGGGTAGCCTTCATGCTGCGAAGCGTGCTCCAGATGATCTTCGGCGGATCCCTGGAGACGTTCTTCCAGGAGAGCCCCCGCCAGGTGGCCAGCCTGGTCTCTGCCTTGGACGCCATCGGGCTCACCGGGCTGCGCATCAACGCCGTGGACCTCTGGGTGCTGGCCACCACCGTGGCCGCGGTGACCGCCACTCACGCGGTGCTGACCTACACGCGCACCGGCAAGGCCATGCGGGCGCTGTCCGACAACCCGGAGCTGGCCCGTGTCTCGGGCATCGACATCGAACGGGTCATCACGTACGTCTGGATCCTTGGCGGCATCCTGGCCGGCCTGGCCGGAGCCCTGCTCGCCATGAAGACCACACTGCACGTCAACCTGGGCTGGTTCACCCTGCTCTCCCTGTTCGCCGCGGTGATCCTGGGCGGCGTTGGCTCGGCCACGGGCGCCATGCTTGGCGGCGTGCTCATCGGCGTGACCCAAGAGGTCTCGACCCTCTGGATCGATCCAGGCTACAAGCTGGCCGTCGGCTTCGCCATCCTCATCCTCACCCTGCTCTTCCGGCCCCAGGGCATCATGGGGGTCGGTGAGAGATGACCACCGAGGTGGACTGGCGCACCCAGCTTGCCGCGGCGGCCAGCATCGTTGTCGGAGGCATCGCCTACATCTTCCTGGCCGAACCCTCCACTGGCTCGTACCTGGCCTACCCGTTGGCCATCGGCCTCGCGCTGGCCGCTTGGCGCTACGACGAGCGCTTGGACGCCGACGGCTGGCTCAAGCTGGCCGCCGTGATGCTCGCAGCCATCCTGCTCTTGGCAGGCAAGGGCTGGCGTGGTGATGTGGGCCTGTGGCCACCTTGGCAGATCCCCACCGGCATCCCGTGGCAACTGCTCACCTTCAGCCTCACCACGATCCTGATTTTCGTGCTCTTCGCGCTTGGGCTCAACCTGGAGTTCGGGTTCGGGGGGCTGATCAACTTCGGCCACGTCGCCTTCATGAGCATCGGGGCCTACATCGTCGCCTTGCTCAGCCTGCAAGGCGGGCTCTGGGCCACGCAACCCGGGATCCTGCTCGCCCTCGTGCTGGCCATGGGAGGAGCCGCGCTCGCTGGCCTCGTGCTCGCCCTGCCTGCCATCCGGTTGCGCGAGGACTACCTGGCCATCGTGACCATCGCGGCTGCTGAGATCCTTCGCCGCTTCCTTCAGAACGAAACCCAGTGGACCCAGGGTGCGCGCGGGATCACCGTTCCCAGCGCCAACCGACCCCTCTCCCTGGACTGGCTCTCAGGCATCCCAGGCGGGGAGACGATCCTGTCCGGGTTGAACGGCCTGACCGCCTTCTTCGGGTTCACCGGCACGCCGTACCTGTTCATCCTGCTCGTGATGACACTGGCCGGCACGCTCGTCGTGGTGTGGCTGCTCGAACGCATGGTGGCAAGCCCCTGGGGCCGCGTCGTGCAAGCCATCCGAGAGGACGAAGACGCTGTCAGGGCCCTGGGCGTGAACCCGACGATCTACAAGCTCCAGCTGCTGGCCATCGGCTCAGCCATCGCTGCCCTGGCCGGTGCGCTGTGGGCCTGGCAGATCTCCTTCGTGGTCCCCGCCCAGTTCACCGCCCCCGTCACGTTCTGGGCCTGGATCATGATCGTCATCGGTGGTGCCGGGCACAACAAGGGCGCCGTGGCGGGAGCGTTCATCTTCTGGACGCTCAACGAGCTCACCACCAACGTGGACCAGCTCTCCAACCTCGGCTTGGACAGCGAGCAGATCGCCGCCTTCGCCACGTTCGCCTTGGGGGCCTTGCTCGTGGCCTTCATGCTCTTCAAACCAGAGGGTCTCTTCGGGGACCGGGAGGAGATGGAGCTTGTCGAGTGACGCGATCCTCGAAGCCCGCAACCTGGTCAAGCGGTTCGGTGGCCTGCGCGCCGTGGATGGTGCCAGCTTCACCCTAGAGCCTGGCGAGCTCGTGGGCCTCATCGGTCCCAACGGTGCCGGCAAGACCACCACGTTCAACCTCCTCTCCGGGGCCCTTTCCGCCACAGATGGCCAGATCCTCTACCAACAAGACGACATCAGCAGCCTGCGCACCGAGCAGCGCGCCCGCCGGGGCCTGGTGCGCACCTTCCAGATCCCCCGCCCGTTCCAGCGGTTGACCGTGCTGGAGAACACGCTCGTGGCCGGCCCGGACCACCCCGGCGAGCGTCTCCTGGGCGGCTTGATCGGTGGGCCGCTGGTCCACCGCCGCGAGGCCGAGTTGGAGGACAAGGCCCTGGACATCCTGGACTTCGTCGGCCTGGGCGAGAAGCTCGAGACCCTTGCAGGCCATCTCTCCGGCGGCCAGCGCAAGCTCCTGGAGATCGCGCGCGCGCTCATGCTGAACCCCAAACTGCTGCTGTTGGACGAGCCCATGGCCGGCGTCAATCCCACGCTTCGCCAGGAGATCATCGCGCGCCTCGAACAGCTCCACCAAGACGGGCTCACCTTGTGCGTGGTCGAGCACGACATGGAGTTCGTGGCCCGCCACTGCCCACGGACTATCGTCATGGTCCAGGGTCGCGTGCTCGTCGACGGGGACACCGAGGAGGTGCTTGAGGATCCACGGGTGCTGGAGGCCTACCTCGGTGGAGGCCGCGCGCCGGACGAGGGACAACAGGAGAGCCGGGAACACGAGGAGAGCGAGGAGAGCGAGGGGGTGGGACCATGAACCAGCGACCCGATCCTGTGCTCTGGTCCGAGGATCTCGTGTCCGGCTACGGGGACGTGGACATCGTACGTGGTGCCTCGCTTGCTCTCGGGGACGGGGAGCTGGTGGTCATCATCGGCCCGAACGGGGCCGGCAAGAGCACGTTCCTCAAGACGATCTTCGGCCTCCTGGACGTCCGAGAAGGCTCCGTGCATCTCCACGACCAGGAGATCAGCGAGCTCTCGCCACGCCAGCGCGTGCTCGAGGGGATGGCCTACGTGCCCCAGCGGGACAACGTGTTCCCCCGGCTCACGGTGACCGAGAACCTCCAGATGGGCGCCTACACCTGCCCCGGGGCCTTCCAGGAGCGCCGGGACCGCGTCGAGGCCATCTTCCCCGCCCTTGAAGCCAAGCGCAAGGTGCGAGCCGACACCCTCTCAGGCGGGCAGCGCCAGATGGTGGCCTTCGGCCGCGCGCTCATGACCGATCCCAGCGTGCTGCTCTTGGACGAACCGAGCGCTGGCCTCCAGCCCAGCCTCGTGGACGACGTGCTCGAGCATGTCAAGGCGATCCGGGACCACGGGACCAGCATCCTGCTGGTCGAGCAGAACGCCAAGCAAGCCCTGGGCGTGGCCGACTGGGCCTACGTGCTCGACGAGGGCGTGGAAGCCCACGAGGGCCCTGGCGAGGCCGTGCTCGAGGACCCGGAGGTCGGCCGGCTCTACCTGGGCTTGGGCGGGAGGTGAGCGAGGGCAGCGACCCCCGGGTCCCCGAGGGTCGCCGTCCTGACCTCTGCGCTCAGAGGCTCTTCTCGATGTCACGCTGTGTGAGCTCGATGGAGCCGTCGTCCTGGACCTGCCAGACAGCGTAGAGCCCGCGCACGGGGTCGTTGTCGTTGTTCCAGTCGAAGTCCGTGGAAACCCCTCTGTAGTCGACATCTTGTCCATCCGCGGCCTTCTCGATCGCCCCGGCTAAGTCCTCGCTGGAGACTTTCTGGCCTGGGCTGTTCCATGCGTCCCGCATGAAGGACTTGAAGTCCGCCGGGTCGTCGCTGTTGGCCGCCGCGATGCCCAGCGCGATGGCCATGGTGGCATCGAAGGACTGGGCCGCGAAGAGCTCGGGGTCATGACCGAACCCATCGTTGAACCGCTCCGCGAAGCTGGCCGCCGTGGTCGCGCCGGTCAGCGCTTCGGGCGTGGAGCCCTTGAAGCCCGCCAGGATGAACTCGCCTTCGTCGTTCTGGCCGACGTCGCTGACGAAGGATTCGCTGAAGACCCCCTCGCTGAAGTAGAACGGGGTCTCCTCGACGACCCCCTGGTTCTGAGCCGCCTGCATGATGGGGACCCCCGTGCCGGGGTAGCCGATGTAGACGATGGCATCGGGGCTTCCCGTGTTGGCATCCCGGACCTCGGAGTCGAACGTGGTCGACTTGTCGTCGAACTCGACCTCGTTCTGGACCGCGCCCTGGTACTCGGTCAGGAACGTGTCCTTCAGGGCATCGTTGAGGCCCTGGCCGTAGTCGTTGTTCACGAACAGGGTGGCAACGCGGGTGATGTTGTCCTCGGCGAGCACCTGGGCGAGGACCTGGCCTTGCATGACGTCGTTGGGCGGAACGCGGAAGAAGAACCCGTCGTTGTCCTCCTCCGTCAGCGCTGGGCCCGTCGAGGCTGGCGTGATGAGCACCACCTTGTTGTCCACGGCCGCCTGGCGCACACTCGAGGTGACACCGGAAGACGCGGCACCTACGACGGCCACGACGCCCTCGTTGATCAGGCGCTGCATGGCCTGGGGCGCCTGGGCGGGATCCGTGCGGGAGTCCTCGTTGACGACCTCGATGTTACGGCCATCGATGCCGCCGGCGTCGTTGATCTCCTCCACGGCCAGCTCCACGGCGCGCTGCATGTCCGGCCCGAAAGTAGCTAGGTTCCCCGTGATGGGGAGCAGGGTACCGATCTTGATCGTCTCACCCTCGTCCTCCGGGGTCGCACAGCCAGCCAGGCCGGCTGTGACCAGGAGGATCGCCGTCATCATCGCAAGATTGCCCTTCCCCGTGTCCAACATAGGCTCAACCGAGCCGCGATTCCCCCGTCCGTTGAAAAGCGTGTCGGACAGCCTCGGCTGGGGGAAACCGTTTTATGTGTGCCGCAGTCCATCGGTGGCTCACGTGTTCCGCTTCCGCCTCCACCGCTTCGAACGTGACCTCTTGCTGGCTGCCAGCGATGAGGAGCTCATCGGCCGCAGCCTCCAGCACGGCGAGGTCACCATCCACATCAGCGAACAGTTCTACGGCGAGGAGCAAGCGGACCAAGGGGAGCTCTCAGACCTTCTGGAACGGTGCACGGTGGCCAACCTCATGGGGGAGCGGTGCGTCGCCCTGGCCGCCCAGCTCGGCCTCGTGAAGGCCAGCAAGATCCTGGAGATCGAGGGCGTGCCCCACGCGCAGTTGGCACGGATGCGGTGAGGACATGGTAGCCAAGGGCCCCGAGACAGCGGCGTTCTGCATCACGTGCGGCGGGCCTGAGCCCATCGCGGGTGGGGAGTGCGAGGCTTGCATCCGCGAGGAGCTCGAGGTGGTCAAGGGCCCGGATGCACCGGTGAGGGTGCGTCGTTGTGCCCACTGTGGAGCCGTGCCCATCCGGGACTCCTGGAGCCAGCCCACCAGCTTGCTCGAGATGGTCGAGCAGACCGCCATCGGCGCCGTCGAGGTCCCGGGCAAGCTCAAGGACGCCTCCATCGGGGTCGCTGTGCGCGAGCTCGATCCCCACCGCTACGCCGTCACCGTCGACGTCCAAGGCACCTACCGCAACGTCGATGTCCAGGGCGAGGCGGCCGTGGAGGTCAAGGTGGACGCCGTCACGTGCACCGCATGCTCGCGCCGGCACGGGGGCTACTACGAGGCCGTCGTCCAGGTGCGCCACGAAGGCGACAGCGAGGTCACCGACGACCAGGCAGGCGCCATCGCGAGCATCATCGAGGAGGCGGTCACGCGCGCCGGTGGGCTCTCCGGCACACAGGGCTACCTGCTCAAGGCCACCAGCCGGCACGGTGGCTACGATTACTACTTCGGCGCCAAGCCCGTGGCCAAGGCGGTGGCCCGCCGGGTGTGCGAGCGCTTCGGGGCGAGCTCGACGCAATCGAGCACGCTGCACGGCCGTCAGGACGGCAAGGACCTCTATCGCCTCACCCTGGCCGTGCGCATCCCGCGCGTGCGCCCTGGCACCATCGTTGGCTACGAGGGTGAGGTGCTTGAGATCTATGCGCGCCAGGGCAACCGCCTGCTCGCTCAGACGATCCCGGATGGCGAGGGGCGCACCATCGAGGACCGGCACATCGACCGGCTCGTGGTGCTCGAGGAGCGCACGGCGGATGTCGTGTACGC
>CAYNEI010000007.1:48539-50246 GCA_964396185.1 uncultured Thermoplasmatales archaeon | reverse complement strand
GGCACATCGACCGGCTCGTGGTGCTCGAGGAGCGCACGGCGGATGTCGTGTACGCGGAAGCGGGCGAGGGCCAGATGCTTGACCCGGACTCGCTCAAGGCGGTCCAGGTGCGCATGCCCGCGGATGTCTCGTCAGGCGACCAGGTGCGCGTGGTGCGCTTCGAGGATCAGTGGGTCGTGCTCTCCCGGGCGTGAGCCCCTCAAAGCACCTTCTCTGCTTCAGGCATCAGTTTGAGGAAGAGGCTTGCCAGCGCCTCCACCGCGGCATCGTGGAGCGCGCGGCCCAGCTCTTCCGAGGCCGCCGATGGATCCCCTGCGTAGCCGTCCGGCCAGCCAGCCTCGGGCGTGGCCGACACGATGAACCCCTCATCGGGCATGACGTGCTCGCCCGGGCGGCGCTTGACCAGCTCTGGGCGAAGGTCCAGCATGCGCGCCGTCTCGGCGGTTCCCGCGTGGCCGTCGCCCGTGGGTACCGTGTGGCTGCCAGCGATCTCGTCGGGGTCCAGGCCGAAGAGGATCTCCCACTCTGAGAGCACGGCCACCCGTAAGCTCGGCGCTTGCTCGAGGGCTTGCTGGGTGCCCAAGCGGATCGCGCGCATGTGCCCTCCGCCCGCATGACCAGAGACCACGGCCACCGAGCTGACACCGTGACGAGCGAGCTCGCAGAGGATCTCGGTGACGATGGTGCGCACCGTGTCGAAGCTGAGCGAGATGCTGCCTGGGAACGGGCGGGTCGAGCGGCAGTTGCCGTAGTTCACTGTCGGCAAGACGACGGCACCGCTCTGGGCGGCTGCCTCGTGGACGACGGCCTCTGCCTGGAAGGTATCCGTGCCTAAGGGGAGATGCGGTCCATGCTCCTCGAGGATGCCCATGGGGAGCACGAAGGTCCGCTCGGCGGCCAGGCGTTGGTAGGCGTCCTTGGTGAGCTCGGTGGCCAGGATCGGCCTGTTCGAAGCGCCAGGGTCCATGGTTGCCAAGCCCCCCAGGGATAAATAGGAGGACCCCTTACGAAACGACCGATGGCACGCCGGCGCCGGCACAATCAAGGCGGAGGGTCTCAACCCCGCCAGCGGATGTTCGACCTCAGTCGAGAGGAGCTCTTCCGCTACGATGCCAACCGAGCGCTCGAAGACGCGCCTCTCGACGAGCAGTACCTGAAGGCCTTCCTCCAGCAGGTGATCACGCGGGGCGCCCGCGGTGGCACCGAGGAAGCCAAGGACTACGTCAAGGAGAAGGCCGAGGAGGACGACGTGCTGGACTACGAGACCCGCAACCAGCTCCTCGACCTGATCGACCGGTACTCGAAGTACCGCTAACCGGGCCGCTCATCATCGGTGTCGTCGCGATCTTGCTGCCCCGAGTCCGTGGCATCGGTGGGATCGCTCGGGCTGGCCGCCCGCTCGATCTCCTGTTGCTCGCGCTCCACGGTCTCCTCGAGCTCGCGCATGAACCGCCTCAGCTTGGCCTGCATGCGGCCGGCCTGGCGGATGGCCTGGGGGGCGCTCTCCGGCCCGAAGAACAGGAGCAGGGCCAAAGCGACCAAGAGGATCTCCCAGGAGCCAAGGCCGAGGACCATCTCGTAGGCGTAGCTGCAGGGTTGGCATGAGGGTTTGGGTTGATACAACCGAACGGATCCACCACAACGGCACAACGGCACAACGGAGACCGAGGGGGGGACGCTGGTGGGGAGACAGACCTTCGGGCTGGA
>CAYNEI010000007.1:39627-48439 GCA_964396185.1 uncultured Thermoplasmatales archaeon | reverse complement strand
GCACAACGGAGACCGAGGGGGGGACGCTGGTGGGGAGACAGACCTTCGGGCTGGAGGGAGGCCTGGATCCCTCCGGTTCCTTTGTGTTCGTTGTGACGTTGTGGTGACGTAGGGGTCGTGGGCGCGCCCCCCAGTTGGCTTTTATACTCCGGCTCGGCTGGTCGACCGATGTCCCCGACGGTTTGGCCCGCCTGCCCGAACTGCAGCTCGGAGGCCATCGAGATCCTCCACGAGTCGGCCCCCCAGGCCCCCACCTCGCACGCCACGCTCAAGTGCACGGAGTGCGGGCACGTGTTCAAGGACGTGCTCACCACGCCCAAGAGCGTCGAGGTGGACGCCGTGATCAGCCACGGCGCCAAAAGCGAGCCGGGCAAGCTCTCCTTCCAGGCTGGGGACCGGGTCCGCATCGATGACGAGGTGCTCCAGCACGACCACCGCTTGCTCGTCACCGGCATCGAGGTCGAGGACGATCGCCGCGTGCGCTCGGCCTTGGTCGAGGAGATCGAGACGGTGTGGTGCAAGGTCTTCGATACCGTGGAGGTCCCCATCGCGGTCAACGACGGCTACCGCACGTGGGCAGGGGAACGTACCGTACCGCCCGAAGAGGAGTTCTTCGTCGGGGACCGCTTGACGGTTCGAGGGGTCGACGTGGAGATCCACGCCATCAAGACCGGGACCGGCATGCGCCACCGGGGCAGCTCCAAGGCCCGCGACATCCGGCGCCTCTACGCGCGCCGCGCACGCGACCCCGAAGGGGAGGACCAAGGCTCGAGCGAGGCGACGCGCGGAGGCGAGCGATGAGCGCCACCGTGCTCGACGGGAACGCCACGGCCGCGCGCATGCGCAAAGCGATCGAAGCGCGGGTGAGCGAGATGGTCGACGAGCACGGGGTCACGCCGCGCCTGGACGCTGTGCTCGTCGGAGATGATCCTGCCAGCCAGGTCTACGTGCGCATGAAGCGCAAGGACTGCCAGGAGGTAGGCATCGAGAGCCAGCTACACGACCTTCCCGCATCCAGCTCGCAACAGGAGCTTCTCGAGCTGGTGGCCCAGCTCAACCAGGACGAAGCGTGCGATGGCATCCTGGTCCAGCTCCCCTTGCCAGGGCACATCGACCAGCACGCCGTGCTCGAAGCGGTGGACCCAGCCAAGGACGCAGACGGTTTCCACCCCATCAACCTGGGCCGGTTGGTCGCCGACCGTGCCGGGCTCACGCCTGCCACGCCTACCGGGATCCTGGCCTTGCTGGATGCTTACGACTTGGAGCTGACCGGCAAGCGGGCCGTGATCGTTGGACGCTCCACGATCGTGGGCAAGCCCATGGCCCTGCTCCTGCTCCAGCGGCCCGTGAGCGCGACGGTCACGGTCTGCCACTCGCGCACCCAGGACCTGGCCGCTCACACCCGCCAGGCCGATCTGCTCATCGCCGCCGTCGGCCGCCCGGCCATGATCACGGCCGAGATGGTGGCACCGGGTGCGATCGTGGTGGACGTGGGCATCAACCGCGTCGACGGGGAGCTCGTGGGCGATGTCGCCTTCGATGAGGTCGCGGAGAAGGCCAGCTACATCACGCCGGTCCCCGGCGGGGTGGGTCCGTTGACCCGCGCCCAGTTGCTCGGCAACCTCGTCACCGCCGCTCGGCAGCGCCGCGGCTTGGATGGATGAGCTGGGACCACGGGTGCTAGCAGCTGGTCGAGCTCACGCCTCCTCGAACCAGACCATCTCCTCTCGATCCTCTCCGACTTCGTGGCCACGGCCCACGAGGTGGATGAAACGCGGGTGGTCATGCAGCTCTCGGAAGGCAGGGTCCTCAGCGAGAAGGTCCCGGATCTCCGGGTTCTCGCTGGCAAGGGGCTCAAGGAGATCGAGAGCCACCGCGTGGCGGTCCAGGTGCACGAGCGACTCCGCTTTCGCGTAGGCTGCCTCCCCGTATCCAGGGTCCAGGTTCAGCGCGGCATGGAGAGCCTCGATGGCGTGCTCGTGCCGATCGAGCTCCTGGAGGCAAAGGCCGGCGAGGAGGTGAGCGACCGGGAGCCTGGGGTCCAGGAGGGCGGCACCCTCGAACCAGGCGATGGCCTCCTCGAGCTGGTTGTTCTCCACGGCCTGGCCTCCAAGCAGCAGCATGCCCTCCGCGCCGGGTCGCTCGACGGGATCCGGCCCATCGGGTGGACCGTCGAGCCTGCGGCGTACCTCCGGGATGGCTGCCCCGCGAGAGCGGTTGACCGTCCAGGCTCCGGCCATGGACACCATGGTAAGGCCGAAGGCCGCAGGCCACAGCCACGCCGGCGCGCTCTGGCTTGCCTGATCGGGGCCTGAGGCCGGTTGTCCGTGCGTGACCGCATCGTTCACGAGGATGGCTTCGGCAAGCTCCTCCTCCGGCGTCTCCTCCGGCGTCTCCTCCGCGCCGTCCTCGGGCTCCTCGGGATCGTCGGGGTCCTGCGGTGCTTCTGGGGAGGCTTGGTCGTGATCGCGACCCGGCTCTGCGAGCGGGTCCGCTTCTTGGCTCGTGTAGTTGCTCGCAGCGACCACCGGCGCGAGCAAAGCTAGGCTTGCTAGGATGAACGAGGCCATGGGCAGGCCTCGGATCGGTTCCGACACGTCTTTTCCCCCTTCACGGCTCGATACGTCTATGGGGCCTTGCCAGGCTCGCCTCGGTCGGTTGGGCGACATGCACAACTGCCCCTCGGCCTCGGGTTCAAATAGGCGCAGGAGGACCGAGAAGGCAGGCCTCTGTTGGCCTTACGTGCCCGACGGGTCGGGTCGCGGTCCCGCTTCATCGCTTCCAAGCGACGCCGTGGCCCGACCGGCTCGGGCCACCGAATCCGCTCATGGCGGCTCTCAGCTCGGCAAGCCCAGCTCGCGCGCGATGACCATGCGCTGGACCTCGCTGGTGCCCTCGCCGATCTCGCAGAGCTTCACATCGCGGAAGAAGCGCTCCACCGGGTAGTCCGTGGTGTACCCGTTGCCGCCGAGGACCTGGATGCCCTGGGTGCAGGCGCGCATGGCGGCCTCGCTGGCGAAGAGCTTGGCCATGCTGGCTTGCTGCTTGAACGGCTCGCCCTTGTCCACCAGGTTGGCCGCGCGCCACAGGAGCAAACGGGCTGCGTCGAGCTCGGTGGCCATGTCCACGATCTTGTGCTGGATGGCTTGGAAGCTGCCGATGGGCTTGCCGAACTGCTCGCGCTCCTTGGCGTAGGCGAGGGCTGCGTCCAGTGCTCCTTGTCCCAGGCCAAGGGCCATGGCACCGATGGCGATGCGGCCCGTGTCCAGGGTCTTGAGGGCGCCGATGAAGCCCTCCCCCTCAACGCCCAGGAGGTTCTCTTCAGGGACCTGGCAACCATCCAGGATGAGCTCGCTGGTCTCGCTGCCGTGGAGGCCGAGCTTCTCCTCGAGCACGCCGTGCCTGAACCCGGGGAAGTCGGGCTCGACGATGAACGCGCTGATGCCCCGGGCCTTGGAGCCTTCGCTCGTGCGCGCCATGACCGTGATCGTGTCCGCGGAGTGCCCGTTGGTGGCGAAGACCTTCTGGCCATCCAGCACCCACGTGTCGCCCTGCTTCTCCGCCCGGGTCTTCAGGCCAGCGGCATCCGAGCCGCTGGATGGCTCGGTGAGCGCCCAGCAGCCAATGTGGTCGCCGCGAGCCAGCGGGGGCACGTAGGCCTCTCGCTGTGCCTGGCTCCCTTCGCTGTTGATGTGGCTGGTGCCCAGGCCGTTGTGGGCTGCCAGCGTGATCCCCAGCGAGCCAGACACCCGGCTGATCTCCTCGATGGCGATGGTGTACGAGACGAAGTCCGTGCCAGCCCCATCCAGGGATGGGTCCACGGTCATACCGGTCAACCCGAGCTGCGCGCAGGCATCCCACAGGCCGATGTCCTCGTGGAAGACACCCTTCTCCTCGATCTCCTCGGCCTTGGGGGCCACCTGCTTGTCAGCGAACTCGCGGACCATCTTGGCGATGGCCTCCTGTTCGCCGGAGAGCTCGAAATCTACCATCGAACCCGACAGCGGGCTCGGCTTGGTAAACCTTGCTCCCCACCGGGACGGCCTTCGCAGTCAACCCGCCGTCCCCACAACTGGGCGTGGTAACGCCGCACGCCCGGCGCACCACCTGCGCGCCGGTGGGTTGGCGACTTCCGCCGCCAGCGAGGAAGGGGAGTAGCCTTTAATAGAGGCACCCGCATCGGCGGCCCCCTGGCGAGGCCGATGAGAAACGTCGAAACTTGCAACTCCTGTGGCATCCGCCTCATCGATCGGGGCAGCGCTGAGTTCCCGTGCCCGGACTGCGGTGACGTCCATATCGGACGGTGCCCCCGCTGCCGGGACCAGGGAGTATCCTACGAGTGCCCCGAGTGCACCTACGTGGGCCCGTGAGGTGAACAAGATGGGAGAGCTCATCGCAGTTTTCAAGATCATGCCTGAGTCGCCCGACACCGATCTCGAGTCCATCGAGAAGCGGGTCAAGGACGCCGTTCCCGATGGGGTCACCTTCGAGGGCTCCGAGACGCAGCCCGTCGCGTTCGGTCTCAAGGCGCTCATGGTGACCGTCCGCATGGAGGACTCCGAGGACATCAGCGTCGACGATCTCGAAGAGGAGATCTCGAACATCGGTGGCGTCGAGTCCGTCAGCGTCACCGACGTCGGCCGGATCTAGCCCTCCATAGCTCGGGTCTCACGCATCAGGGACTCAACAGGACGCCAAGCACGGGCACGAAGGCTACGAACGACCACGTTCGATGTTCGTGAGCTGCGAGATCAGAGCCCCCACGGAGATTCGTTCGGAAGCCCGCCCACAGGGTTTAATATAGGGAGGGCTTCTCGCTCGCCCATGCCGTCCGCCTCGAACGGGTCCAAGGGCAAGATCAACCGCTTCGAGCGTGCCCGCATCATCGGCGCTCGTGCGCTGCAGATCAGCTCGGGAGCCCCGATCCTGATCCCCGTGGAGCCCGTCGAAGCCCTCGACCCGATCTCGGTGGCCGAGCGAGAGTTCACCGAGGACGTGATCCCCATCACGGTCCTCCGCGACGAGCAACTCAAGGCCCAGAGCTGACCCATGGCCGAGATCGCCCAGATCCAGTACCGCAAGATTCTCGACAGCCGAGGCAACCCCACCGTCGAGTGCGACGTCTGGACGACCGGTGGGTTCGGCACGGCAGCCGCGCCCTCAGGAGCGAGCACGGGCGCCCACGAGGTCGTGGCCTTCCCGAAAGGCTCGGTCCAGGAGGGCATCCGTCAAGCCCGCAGCCGTTTCGTGCCCGCCCTCGAAGGCCGCAGCGTGCTCGATCAAGCCGCCATCGATGCGACCCTTGAGGAGGCCGATGGGACGCCCAACTTCGAGAGCGTGGGCGGGAACGTCGCCGTGGCCACGAGCCTGGCTTGCGCCAAGGCCGCCGCGGCATCACAAGGCCAACCACTCTACCGCTACCTCGGCGGGAGCCTGGTCAACCGGCTCCCGATCCCCTTCGGCAACATGATCGGTGGCGGCGCGCACGCCATCGGCGGCACCGACATCCAGGAGTTCATGGCGGTCCCGGTCTCCCGGCGACCCAGCACCTCTGTGTTCGCCCAAGCCCGCGTGCACAAGGAGGTCTCCCGCATCCTCTCCGACCGGCTCCCCGACACGGCCATCGGCAAGGGGGACGAGGGCGCATGGGTTGCACCCGTGACCAACGAACAGGCCCTCGAGGTACTCGAGGAGGCCTGTGAGCTCGTCGCCACCGACTTGGGCCTGGATATCGGCATCGCGCTGGACGTGGCAGCCACCGAGCTCTGGGACGGAAAAGCGTACAGCTACCGCACAGGCAAGCGCACCACCGAGGACCAGCTCAACTTCCTCCTCGAGCTCACCGAGCGCTTCCCCATCATCAGCATCGAGGACCCCTTCGAGGAGGAGGCCTTCGATGCCTTCGCCGAGCTCACCCGCGCCGTTGGCGACGACGTGCTCGTCGTGGGTGACGACCTGTTCGTCACCAACGAGGACCGGCTCCGGCGCGGCCTCCGGGAGAGCTCGGCCAACGCAATCCTTATCAAACCCAACCAGGTTGGGACCTTGACCCGGACCGTGCGAACGGTCCAACTCGCTCACACCTCCGGGCTCAAAACCGTGATGAGCCATCGCAGCGGAGAGACGCCTGACGAGACGATCGCGCACCTGGCCGTCGCGCTAGGTTGCCACGCGATCAAAACCGGTGCGATCGGCGGTGAGCGGATCGCCAAGCTCAACGAGCTCATCCGGATCGATGAACAGATCGGAGCGTAGTCACGTGCCTGAGACACAGACGACCGAGGAGAAAGACACCGCGGCCGAGGATGCGTCCGAGTCCACGGACATGCTCGCGCCAGAGGACCAGTACCTATCCTGCGGTGTCCACATCGGGACCCAGCAGAAGAACGCGGCCATGGAGCCGTTCATCTACCGGGTGCGCAACGACGGCCTGTTCGTGCTCGACGTCAACAAGACGGACGAGCGGATCCGCACGGCCGCCAAGCTGCTCACGCGCTACGATCCCGAGGAGGTCGTCTTCGTCAGCGCGCGCCAGTACGGTCAGAAGCCCATCCGGATCATGTCCGAGCAGCTGGGGGTCAAGTCGATCCCTGGCCGTTTCATGCCCGGCATGATGACCAACCCGGAGACCCGGACGTTCTTCGAGCCCAGCATCGTGGTCCTCAACGACCCGGTCGGTGACGCTCAGGCGCTGCGTGAGGCGCTCAACATCGGGATCCCGGTCATCGCTCTGTGCGATACCAACAACGAGCTGCGCAACGTCGACCTCTGCCTCCCCACGAACAACAAGGGGCGGCGCTCGCTCGCTCTCGTCTACCACCTGCTCTGCCGCGAGATGGCCAAGCACTGGGGCAAGATCGAGACCGACGAGGACTTCAAGCTCACCGTCGACGATTTCGAAGCTTCGCTCTGAAACCGCGGAACCGAAGCTTCGAGCGGCCGAGCTCTAGCGACAACAGCGAGAGCTCGGCCAGATCGAGGCCTCGCTGTAACACAGCTCAGAACGAGGCCGAGAGAGCACGAACCAGCTCAACAGCTCAGCGGTTCGTGTGAATCGAAGCGTCGCTCTGAAACCGTTCGAAGCGACGCTTCGAGCGGCCGAGCCACCACCACAGCCCCCAGGCTCGTGCAGATCGAGGCTTCCCTGTAGGCAATCGGAGGGAAGCGAAACCTGGCGGCCCTGCGGGCCGTCTATCTTTCTCCTTGGCCGGTGAGCCACGGCGCTGCTCGCTTTCCAGCCAACCGTGCGCCCAGCCGGCCGCAGGATCCCGACCGCGCTACCGGCGAACCGCATAGGTAGCCCAAGGTATCCCGTTCCAACGAAACCACCGATAGCTCTATATCGCCCGACGGGGTACCTTGGGTAACGAGGTATGTCGGGATCCATCGATTCGGAGGTTGCTCGCTGGGAGCGGGAGGTGCGGAAAGGCTCCACCCGTCTGGCGCTGCTTGCGCTCTTGGACCAGGAGGAGAGCTACGGGTACGCGATCCTCAACCAGCTCCAGGAGGGGGGCCGCGGGATCCTCTCGTCCACCGAGGCCACGGTCTACCCCCTGCTCCACGATCTCGAGGAGAAGGGCCACCTTGTGAGCAACTGGCGCAGCACCGAGACCGGTGTGCCCCCGCGCAAGTACTACGCGCTGACCGCCAGCGGCCGCGAGCTCCTCGAGGAGCTACGCGACGCCTGGAGCCGGTACCGGGCGGCCATGGATCACCTGGTGATCCCCGAGGCCGTCCTCGAACCCACGGAGGGTGAGCAGTGACCATGGAAGCAGAGCAGGGCGCACGGCGGTTGATCGATGACTACGCGAGCAACGCGGCCCGGCGCAGCGGCCTACCAGATGCAGACCGAACCGAGGCTCGCCAGGAGCTCGTCTCCCACGTTTACGAGATCGCAGCTTCCCAGGCCCAAGCCGCAGGAGCGGAGCGGATCGAGCACGAGCACGCGCGCCAGGCGATCCGGGCCGTGGGCAACCCTGACGACGTGGATGCCGCGTTCTTCGCACCACGGCGAGCCGAGCTCGAACGCGCCCCGTTCCTCCCGCGGGCTGTGGCCTACGGTGTCGATCTCTTGCTCATCCACCTGGTCTTCAACGCGCTTATGGGGCCGCTGTTGTTCCTCTCGGGGCCGTTGTTCTCTCCGTGGAGCCGCTCCGGCGCGTTCGAGTGCGATTTCACGCCGTTCGGGCCGGACTGCTACGCCACCGGGGGCGAGCTCTTCTGGGGCCCGACGTTCGTGGCCTTCGGGTTGATCTACCTGGCAGGTATCGTTCTGGCGTTCGCAGCCTTCGAGGTGATGCTGGGCCAGACACCCGGCAAGATGCTGCTCAAGCTGCGCGCCACGGATGAGCACGGTGGACCGGTCTCCTGGCGCCAGGGCGTCCTTCGCAACCTGACGAAGATCTGGCCCGTGCTCGTGCTGGTCGATGCCGTCGCCGGCGAGATCCGGGATGGGAGCGCCAAGGAGCGGATCAGCGATCGCGTGGCAGGCACAGCGGTCGTCCGGGAGGTGGACTGATGCGACGCGCAGAGGTGGGCTTCGCGGTGGGAGTGGTCGTGCTGGGCCTGGCCCTCTGGTGGGCTTCATCCCACGGGGCTGGATGGCCCGGCTGGCCGGCGTGGCCACCGCAAGGCCTCGGGTGGTTGCTGCTCCCGCTCCTGCTACTCGTGGGCCTGGCGGCCGGGGCGGCCTCGCTTGTGGTGGGCTTGGCGGTGGGTCTGGTCGGGCTGGCCATCGGGGTGGCTGGTGGGTTGCTTGGCCTGGTCATGGTCCTCTTGAGGCTCGCGTTGCCCCTGGGGGTCGTCTTCCTCG
>CAYNEI010000007.1:24049-39527 GCA_964396185.1 uncultured Thermoplasmatales archaeon | reverse complement strand
GGCCTGGTCATGGTCCTCTTGAGGCTCGCGTTGCCCCTGGGGGTCGTCTTCCTCGCCTTCTATCTCCTGTTCCGAGGGCGCCAACCCGCGGGCCGCGACCCTGTAGACGACCCTGCATGATCCTGCGAGCCCGGCAGCATGCACGAGCGCTGGGGTCGCCCTGCTAGCCGCTCCGTGCGCGCCACCGAGCCACGCAGCGGACCCTGGCGGCGGATACCCGGACCGGGGCCTCAACGCGCAGGACTCAAGCAGTGACCAGCGTGAGCTCGGTCGCAAGCTCGTCTTCGGCGAGCTCGAGGCTCAGGTCCAGACGTTGGACGATGGCGATACCGCCTACACTGATGTGCGTCAGAACGCCCAACGCCTCCGGTTGATCGGCAGGGATGGGGAGCTGGAGAAGCTCGTTCACGAGAACACCGCTTCCCGAGTCACCGCTGATCGCGGCTGTCTCGATGAGCGCCACGTCCTCCTCCTGGAAGTCGAGGCCCACGCCCTGGCGGGCTTGGGTAGCTGGGTTCCCCACCGTGACGATCACTCCGCTGGCCTCGCCGAGCAGGATCCCCCACCCGAAGTGCTGGACCGAACGGAGCTGGGCGTCGTGCTCCGTGAAGATGCCTCCCGTGGGGGTGCCCCAGTGGCACATGGCCGGGTCGACGTACTCGAGCTTGTCGTCGTGGATCTGGATCAGCGCGAAATCCGTGCCAGGACCGCACCCGTTGCCCAAACTGTCGCCACCCTCGCACCACTGGTAGGCGACCACGCCGGCTGTACCGGGCACACCGTGGATCGTCACTTCCTCACCGGGCCCCGGGACGCCCAGGCTTGGGTCCACACAGTGACCGGCCGTGGCGACGAAGGTCGCCGTCTCGTTCTCGACGATGAAGGCCAGCGAGCAGTACATGAACTCGACCGGGCCCACGCGCAAGACGAGAGCACCGCCTGGTCGGATCCCCGGGCAAGGGTCCGTGCGATCATGCTCGCGGGGCTCAGCGGGCAGCAAACGCACATCGTGCACCGAGGCCGCGATGGTGGCGTGGTCACAGGTGGTCGGAGTCGGTCCGGCATCGAGGCGAGCTGGTTGCGTGCCCGCGGATGACAAGGCGGTCGAGACTGGCACGAGCAGGGCCAGTGCCACGAGCGCGATCAGGGCGGGTTGCTTGAGGGTGCCTCCCATGTCCCTGGCACGCCGGGTACCTGCTTAGCGTTTCGCACCGTTGCTGGTCCGATCAGCCCGCCAGCGGCACGGGGCTCCCGACGGGTAGGCCCATGGCTGGGGTGCCGACTTCCGTGACCCGGGTGCCGGCTGCGACGCCGACCCCGTCGCGCATGATGGGGTCCACGATCAAGTGCGTGATGATCCCAGCTGCCTCCGTGGTGGCCGTGTTGGCACCGGACCCGGAGTCCCCTGGACCAATCAGGCCGACGAAGTGGAACGCAGATGAGCCCCAGGAAGCGCCCACAGCCGCCCGCGGGGTTCCTCCGGTGCCCATGCCGATGCCGTGGCCGTAGTGGACGATGCCTTGCACCAATGCGGGGTTGGGGTCCACGCTGACGCCTGGGCCTTGACCGCCCCAGGAGCCCTGGAGGAGGATGCCTTGCTCTTCGTAGGTGCCAAGGAACGGGCCGCCCCAGAAGCACATGGTCGGCGTGACCAGGGGCTGGTGGGCATCGAAGACGTCGATCAGGGCCCAGTCGTTCCCGATGCCGTTGTCCTGGCTCTTGGCGACATCCCCGAAGTCGAGCAGGACGGGGTCGGCCGGGCCGTCGCCTCCGCCGATGAGACCGAGCACCGTGAGGACCTCTCCTTGGGAGGCGCAGTGACCCGCCGTGCTGATCTGGTAGGATCCGGGCGAACCGTAGACGTGGGCCAGGGTGCACCAACTAATCCCGTTGTTGAGGTTGAAGACCCAGGCGCCAGGCCGGATGCCCAGACAGCCGGTGCCAGCGAACGACGCGACCGGCGTACCGGTGCTGTCGTCGCTGCCACCATCGTCCTTGTCCTTATCCGGTGGTCCGTTGCCGTTGCCGTTGCCGTTGTTCGCTGGGTGCTCGCTGGGCGCGAGCACGGCTGGGTCGACGATCTCGCGCGTGCCGTCCTGGTGGAACCGGACGGGCTGGGAGAGATCGAGCTCTTGGAGGGTCTCAGCGTCCGGTAGGCCAAGGGCGTCAAGATCCTCGTCGCTCGGGTGGTAGATCAGGGGGATCTCTGTGCCGGCCGGGTAGCTCTCCGCCAGCTCGGCGTACCACGCCTTGAGGACATCGCACTGGCCCTCGATGCTCTTCTTGAGGAGATCCTCAGGCATCTCAGGCGCAGGAAGCGTCTCTGCGTCTTGCACGGGCCCGAGCGAGCCCGTCAGCATCATGGTCGGGACGATGACCACGAGGGCTGAAAGGAACACGACGCTGGCGCGACGGCTGATGGATCTTCGAGAGGAGCGCGTAAGCCTCACCACGTGCGGAACCGCGGCACGACTCAAAACCCTTGTGTTCGGCCTCGATGGAGGCCCTAACGGTGAATGACCATTGAGCCTTGATGGCTCAGCGCCCTGGGACGCGCGGCACGGGGATCTCGTCGAGGATCCCCTCGAGGATGTCCTTGGCCGTGACGCCCTTGATGCGCGGCTCGGGCTTGAGGATGAGCCGGTGGGCCACCGACGGGTTGACCAGTGCTTTGACATCGTCCGGGATCACGTAGCTGCGCCCCTTGAGCGCGGCCCGGGCGCGGCTGAGCTTGACCAGCGCGAGCGACCCACGCGGCGAGGAGCCGACGCGCACGTCGTCGTGCTTGCGGGTGGCCCAGATGATGTCCGTGATGTAGCGCATGAGCGACTCGTCGATGCGCACGCGCTCGACCACCTGCTGCATGGTGGTGATCTCCTTCGGGTTCGTGACGGCCTGGACATCGGCTTCGTCCTTGCGACGCGCGACACGCCGTCGGAGGATCTCGACCTCATCGTCGGGGGCCGGGTAGCCGACGCTGAGCTTGATGAGGAACCGGTCCATCTGAGCCTCGGGGAGCGGGTAGGTCCCCTCCTGCTCGACCGGGTTCTGGGTGGCCATGACCACGTAGGGCTTGGTGAGCTGGTGGGTCGTGCCCTCCACGGTGACCTGGCGCTCCTGCATCGTCTCGAGCAGCGCGGCCTGGGTCTTCGGCGGGGCTCGGTTGATCTCGTCGGCTAGAAGGAAGTTGGTGAAGACCGGTCCAGGACGGAACTCGAACTCCTGGGTCTTCTGGTTGTACATGTAGATCCCGGTGATATCAGACGGGAGCAGGTCCGGGGTGAACTGGATGCGGCGGAAATCGCTGCCGCTTGCTTTGGCGAACGTGTTCACCATGAGCGACTTGGCCAAACCGGGCACGTCCTCGAAGAGGATGTTGCCTGAGGCCAGGATGTTGATCATGACGAGTTCGAGGACGTGGCGCTTGCCGACGATGACCCGAGCGGCTTCATCGATGATGCCCTCGGATTTCTGGTGGACCATCCGGACAGCGCGCTCGATGTCTGGCTTCCCGCTGCCCTGGCCGGTCGAGGGCGTGGTCTTGGCTTCTTGCTCGCTCACGTGAACCCTCCGGGTCCTCGGACTTGACACGCCCGTGGACCGGCGGGTGACATTCCGGGGGTTCCTTTTTATAGCTTCTCCTGTCCGTCGCTTCGTAACCGCGAGCCCCGCCGCCGTGGTTGGAGCGCTTGGCTCGCCAACCGGAGCGGGGCTCCGCTGCACCAGCCAGCGCCTATCGTGCGCGCTGGGTCGTCACGCGGCCTTAGGCGAACTGTCGGTCGTACATGGCCTGGACCTCGTCCACTGTGGTGGCATCCCTGGGGCCCTTCTCCTCGCGCCAGCGGATGAAGCGGGGGAAGCGTAGCGCGATGCCGCCGGCTGGGCCCTCAGCCGCGGTGTGGACCGGGCTGCGGGTCATCTCGGCGCCCCGGATCTCGGCCACCACCTCGGGCTCGAAGAACACCTCGACATCGAGATCGTCGCTGATCTCAACGTGGCGGGGTGGGTGGGGGATCTTGTGGGCATCAAGCACGTCGTTGAGGGTCGCCAGCGTCTCGTCGGTGAACCCGGTGCCGATCTTGCAGACGGTCTCCCAGCGATCCTCGGCGGGGTTGTAGGCCGCGCCCAAGAGCGTGCCGTACCAGCCAGCGCGTCGGCCCTTGCCGTGGTAGGCGCCCACGATGACGAGATCCAGGCTGTCGGCCAGCTCCTCCACGTAGTCCTTCTTGTACTTCACCCAGCGCCAGCCCCGGGCCCCGGCTTGGTAGCTGGAGGAGTCGCCGAGCTTCTTGACCATCAGGCCCTCGGCGTTGCGGGCGACCGACTCCTCGAAGATGGGCTCCAGCTCGCTGGGGTCGGCGACCTCGTGGGCCTCGCTGAGCTGGATCCTGGCATGCTCCTGGACGATCTCGTCGAGCTTGGCGCGCCGGTGTTCGAGGGGCTCGATGGTGAGATCGACGCCGTCGGCGTAGAGGATGTCGAAGAGGTAGAGGTGGATCGGCACCTCACGCATGGCTTGCTCAAGGCCGTGCTTGCGCCCGCGGCGGCGCGCGATGGCTTGGAACTCGCGCATCTCACCGGTCTCGGGGTCCACGGGAACCGCCTCGCCCTCGACCACGACGTCGTGGCCCTGGAAGGCCTCTTGGATGGCCTCGACAACGTCCGGGTAGTGCCGGGTCACATGCTCTAAGCGGCGCGAGTACAGGTGCACCTCGCCGTTCGCGAGGTGTGCCTGGGTTCGAAGACCGTCGTACTTGAACTCCGCCAAGGCGGGGGAGCCGACGTTCTTGAAGATCTCCTCACCATCGCTCTGCCGCTCGGCCAACATGGGCCGCACCGGCTTGCCTGGCGTGATGTGGACGTCTTGGAGGGCCTCGAGACCGTGCGAGCGCGCCAGCGAGAGCACCTCCCCGATGTCGCTGGTCAAGTTGTAGGCCCGCTCCATGGCCTCGCGCCACGCCACGGGAGGTCGGGGGAGCCCGTCGTCCGCCTCTTCGATCGCCTCGCCGGGGGCGAACGCGATGGCCGCACCGTCGAGCAGCGTCATGTCCGCCACGCCAAGCCGGAGCTTGCCCACAAGGAAGCGGACAAGGTAGCACGCCTCCAGTGGGCTTGCCTTGTCCAACAAGCGCAGGGCGTGGCCGAGTTTCTTGTCCTGGCTCCCAGTCCCCTCGATGCGCGCGATGGCCACGAGCTTGGCGTGTAGCGCCTCCACGCTGGGGCTTGTGGGCTCCGCTTGTTCGCTTGCTCCGAAGCTGTCCAAGGCGACCTGACCGCCTCGAGGCTCCTGCCAGAGCGCCTCGGCCACGTATCCGAGATCGCCCAGCTCGGCCATGCGCTCCGCGATCTCCTGCTCGCTGGCACCGGTGCGGGTGCGCACCAGCTGCTCGACCCACTTCTCGGCCAGCCCAACCTCAAGGCCCTCGTGCTCCGGTGCCAGACCGCCCAGGAGCATGTAGGCGATGATGGGGGTCTCCTCTGGGGTCGCTTGGCCGAGCAGCGAGGCCAGGTGCTGGCTCATCTCGAGCCTGCTGGCGGTCGTCTCGATGGTGCGCATCGCCTCGGCGAGCTCACGGAAGAGCACGCAGGGGGAACGGGGACCAAGACAAAAGCCTGCGGTCGTTCCAGATTGGCTTGGCCGACCTACTCGTCCTCGCCGGTGACCTCTTCTGGCATCTCGCGGGGGAGGAACTGCACCTCGAGCTCGTCGCCTGGCTCGACGCCGAAGGCATCCGCGAAGCTCTCCTCGCGCAGCGAGAGCTCGGCGAAGCCGGCTGAGCCCACGACCAGGACCGGTTCGCCCTCAGGCGCCTCCCCGTAAGTGCGGTGGAGGCTGACGTCGAAACGCAACCGGTTGACCTCGACGATAGCGGTCGCGCCGAACTCGGAGGCGTCGAGGACCTGGGCGCCAGGCAGGTTGGTGGTCACGTTCCCGAACCGGTCCACGTTGATCGCCGAGGCGGTCCAGACGCCGTCGTGGATGAACGGTTCCCCGAAGTCCAGGTCCACGATCTCATCCTCGTGGAGCTCGCGACCCAGCTCCGCGATCGCCACGCCCAGGTCCAGATGCGCAGCCACGGGCGCGAAGATGTCGCGTCCATGGAACGTCCTGGAGATCTCCTCGTGGAAGTACTTGTCCTGGGTGAGCTCGACGATGGCCTCGATGCCAAGCCGGCGCGCGGCTGGCATGAGCACGCCGTTGTCCGGGCCGACGAGCAACTGGCCACCGGCCTCGATGGCGATGCCTCGGCGATCCGTGCCCACACCTGGGTCCACCACGACCACGTGCACGGCGCCTGGCGGGTGATACGGCACAGCGCTGAAGAGAGCGAAGGCACCAGCCTGGATGTCGTGCGGCGGGACGCCATGCGTGATGTCGAGCACGTCGGCCTCTGGGTGGATCGACTTGATCGCTCCCCGAACGGCCCCCACGTAGGGGCTATCCCCGAAGTCCGTCGTGAGCGTGATCATGGGACCGAATCGGACGGGCTCTGGTAAGAACCTTGGTGGCCGAACCTACTCATCGGACCCAACGACGGGTCCCTCGAGCTCCACGGCCGCGGGGTCGTGGTGGGGCGCGGGCTTGGTGCCCTTGAACTCGTCGAAGATGTAGTCCTCCCAGGAGCGCTGGCCGAGCACGATCTCCAGCTCTTGCGGGGTGAGCATGGGGTTGTCGTAGCGCGCGTAGTCATCCGTGGTGATGCGCGGGCAGCCTGTGTTGACCCAGGCGTCCACGTGGCGGAAGCTGGCCAGCGCGTCCGGGGTGAAGTAGTCCAAGGCGACCAGGTAAGCTTGCTTACCATGCCGGCGGCAAAGCTTGGCCAGGCCTTGGGCGTACTTCATGCGCATCTGGCCCACGCGGGTCCCGATGAGGATGGCGAAGCTGCGCGCCTCCTGGGCGCGCGCGATGGCGGCGTGGCGTTGGCGCATCAGCGCCTCGATGCGGTCATCTACCCGGCGGACCTCGGTGGTCATCGGATCAGCCACGTAAAGGGGGATCTCGCCTAGGCCCCAGGCGGCTGCGATGGGGTGGAAATCACCGGACCCGATGTAGAGGAAGGCTTCGATCTCGGGCGCGATGGTGCGTGCAGCCGTGAAGTTGCAGCCGAGCAGCTGCCCGGGGTTGATGACCCGGTTGTCCCCGAACCCGACCCTAGACTCGACGCCCTCATCGGCCAGGACGTCGCGCACCTCGTCTAAGCGCTTGGCGTGCTGGGCGGTGGTGAGCAGGCCGACGACTTTGCCCTGGAGCTCGGCGGCTGCCTTGCGCACCACGGGCTCGACGCTGGACTTGTGGAAGGTCGGGATGAAGAGCACCGGGAACTCGTCGATCTCCCCGAGAGACGGCATGGGGCTGTGACCGAAGTGGACCAAGAGATCCACGCCCACGCGGGCGAGATCCAGGTCGAGATCGCAGGCCCCGAAGCTGGGGTCGCCGCTGATGACCGTGCCCACGCCTGTCTCCTCCTCGATCCAGGCCGAGATGGCCGGCGCGTAGTCGCGGATGCCGTCTGGAAGCTGGAGGCCCACGAGCTGGGGCTCGAGCTCCTCGATGGTCTCGAGAATCTTGTCGAGCTCGATCTCGTGGTTCTCGTTGAGCCGTTCAAGCGTGTAGGAGCCGACCATCTTCACCCTCCAGGATCCTGGGGAGCACGCGACTGAACGTGGTCAGGTGCTCGGCGGTCACGTGCGGCATGCAGACCACGCGGATGCCGGGCACGATGGTGGTAAGCGAGACGATCCAGCCCCGCTCAGCCAGCCGGGCGCGCACGCGCTCGTTGTTCTCGGCCTCGATGGCCACGATACCCAGCCCCGGTGGGTCTCGGGCCAGCGTGAGCCCTTTCTCGGTCAGCGTGCGTGCGAGCCACTTCGCGAGGTAGACCGAGCCCTCTGCCTGGGTGGTCAGCCCCTTGCGGCCCAGAGCGTTGAGCGCGGCCCACGCACCGGCAGCGGCTGCCCCTGGCCGGCTGGAGAGCAACCCGGCTTGGCGCTCGGTGGAGACGTAGGGTGTCTCGATGGCGCCGGCTTGGAGGGTTGCCTCGTCGGCCACGACCAGCGCGCCTGCGGGGATGGGCGCGCGTCCCATCTTGTGCGGGTCCACGGTGACGCTGTCCACGCCATGGACGTCGAGCCCGAAGGGGAGAGGGTCTTCGAGGAAGGGGAGCACGAGGCCGCCGTAGGCGGCGTCGACGTGGACCCAGGCGCCGTGGTCCTCACCGATCTCTGCGATGGCCTGGATGTCGTCGACGGCACCGAACTCCGTGTTCCCGGCAACCCCGACGACGCAGGCACTCTGGGGGCCGATGGCTTCCTTGGCGGCCTCCACATCCACCTCGAAGGTGTCCGTGAGCGGCAGGGTGGTGACCTCCATCTCCAGGGCGTGAGCGGCTTTGTGGAAGCTGAAGTGCGCGGTGGCAGGCAGCACGATCTCGGTGCGTTGCGTGGTGTCCCGGGCCAGGCGCGCGGCGACGATGTTGGCCTCGGTGCCACCGGAGAGGAAGAGCCCGCCACTCTCCGGACCGCCTCCGAGCAAGCCAGCGAGCATGGCGACGACCTCGTCGGCCAGCTCCGCAGCGCCTGGGTTGATCAAGGGGTCGCCGAGGTTCGTATCAGCGAAGAGCCGCCAAGCCTCCAGGCCGGCTGGATGCGGTGCCGTGCACATGGAACCGATCACGTGGCCTGAGAGGAACGGGGTGTCCTTGCCTCGAGCCTGCATGAGGCGTTGGGCCAGCTCCTCCTCAGCAGCACCCTGCGCGGGGAGGTCCATCAAGCGCCCACGTAGCCTCCGTTCATTTAAAGTGTTCCCCCTAGGGACGCGAGGGGAAGGAGGAGCGCGAGGGTAACGACACGGACACAACCTTCAACATCGAGGCACGGAGACACGGGGGAACGGACGGGGGAGGATCTAAGCTAGGTGAGGAGGAGTAGCCGGTGGTCAACAAGACCGAGGGTAGGCACAGGAAGAGAATGGCTGATTCAAGGCTCCACGGATGGCCTGAGCCAACCTGGGAGCGACCGCTAGACCCGTTCGACGCCCTTCACGTCTCTTCGAGTGATCAGCTACTGGGCTCCTTCTCGATCTCCGTTCCCTCCGCGTCTCCGCCTGCCCGAGCAAGCTCGGGCGCCCGCTGCACCCCGAACGGCGGTGCATCGGCGCCTCCGTGTTGATCGTTGTTAGGCCTCGGGAATCGACGGTCCGACCTGAAACCCTTATCCGCCACACGCCCCCTCATGCTCGATGATGAGTAGCAGCGCCCAGGCCAACGGCGGTCCTGAGGATGGCGGGGACGTCGTGGATGGCGCGGTCGGCAAGCTCTTCGGCGATGTCACGACCCATCGGTTCCAGTTCATCGTGACCGATCCCACGATCACGGCGACCTCGTACGTGAGCTTCGAGCACGACGGGGAGCGCTTCCTCTCCCAGGTCACCACGGTGGAGCGCGAGGTGGTGCGCACGGGGGACCAGGAGGGGGACCAGCTCGTGGGGACCGCCAAGATCATCGGTCGCCGCAACAACCGCGGGCGCCTCGAGCTCCCCTCGACCCCCCCGCGGCCAGGCATCCCGGTCTTGCACGCCCAGCCGGGCCTGGTGCGCTCGGCGCTCAACCTGGACGACCGGGGCGCCTATCTGGGTCTGCTCCGAGGCCTGGACTTGCCGGTGCATTTGGACATGAACGCGCTCGTGCAGAAACACTGCTCGATCTTGGCCAAGACCGGCGCGGGGAAGTCGTATGCGTTGGGCGTGCTCATGGAGGAGCTGCTCAAGCACGAGGTGCCCATCGTGGTCATCGATCCCCACGGCGAGCACGCCTCGCTGGCGGCCCCGAACAGCGCGGAGCACGAGCTGCCGCTGATGAAGCGGTTCAAGGTGCGCCCCAAGAGCTTCGCGGACCGCGTCGTCGAGTACGCCATGGACACGGATGCTGTGCCCGAGGCGTTGCCGTTCCGCCTGGATGGCCGGGAGCTAAGCGCCCGGGAGATCGCCGAGCTGCTGGAGGGGGGCTTGACGGCCGCCCAGACTGGGGTGCTCCACCAGTCCGTGCGCGAGCTCAAAGAGGTGGGCAGCTACACCCTCGACGACATCATCGAGAGCGTCGAGCAGCAGTCCGGCTCGAGCAAGTGGCCCGTGCTCCACGCGCTGGAGGATCTGCGCGACTTGGGCCTTCTCTCCAACGACCCCACCCCCATCACGGCCCTGGTCGAAGCCCAGCAGGCCACCATCCTGAACCTCAAGGGCTTGGCCCCCCACGTGCAGCAGCTCGTGGTCGCCCGCGTCGCCTCTGACCTCTTCGAGGCCCGCAAGGTCGGGCTCATCGCCCCCCATCTCTTCGTGCTCGAGGAGGCGCACAACTACTGTCCCGAGCGCCACCTGACCAAGGCCATGAGCGGGGAGATCATCCGCCAGGTCGCCAGCGAGGGACGCAAGTTCGGCATGGGCCTGGCGGTGGTGAGCCAGCGACCGGCCAAGGTGGACAAGAACGTGCTCAGCCAGTGCAACACCCAGATCATCCTGAAGGTCACCAACGCCAACGACCTCAAGGCCATCAGCTCCAGCGTCGAGGGGCTGCCACCCGGGATCGAGGACGAGATCCAGGCCCTCCAGGTCGGCACGGCCCTGGTCAGCGAGCCCTCCATCGCGGTCCCGCTCTTCTGCGAGATCCGGCCACGCATGACCCGGCACGGAGGCTCAAGCATCCAGGTCGTTCGAGACCGCTCACCACCCGCCTCAAACGCCCCCCGCGAGCCGGAGGGCGGCCAGCCACCACAAGGAGAGGACGACGCTCGTGAGGGGGACCCGTCAGCCGGTGCACCCGAGCCGGCTGCCACCCCAGCGAGGATGGAGCAGGAGGATCCGCGCTTCCAGGAGATCGAGCTGGCCGAGGAGGCGCTCGGCACAGCACCGTTGGAGGAGCTGGCTCCGGGGGTGCTCGAGGGGCTGCTCGTGGAGACCGAGAGCCTGTTGGGCGCCCTGGACGAGATGGGGCTCGATGGGGAGGTGGACCGGGCCCGCTTGGCAGGCATGCGCTCGAACCTGCGCGCCCACCAGCACCGGCTTCGAAAGCTCCTAGACGGCCGCTAACGCGTTCTCCAGCGCCGAACCGGCCCAAGGGCGGTCCCGATAGCCTTTTCAACCGAGCCCGAGGAATGGACACCTGCAGGGTCCACCTCCATGTCCACCTGCGCGGAGACGCACGATGCCTGATCGCTCACGCAAGATCCTGCTCATCGAGGACAACCCAGCCTACATCAGGCTCGTACGTGAACTCCTGCAGGAATCGGGGGCCCTCAAGTTCGATCTCGAGTGGGCCGGCCTGCTCGAGAAGGGACTGGAGCGCCTGAACGCTGGCGGCGTGGACGTCATCCTGCTCGACCTGCTCCTCCCGGACAACATGGGCCCGGATACGCTACGCAGGGTCGTCGACGCGGTCCCGGATGTCCCCGTGATCGTGCTCACGGGCGTGGACGATGAGGGCCTGGCCCAGGAGGCCGTGGAGCTCGGTGCGAGAGACTACTTGTTCAAGGGCCGACTCGACGCCGACATCCTGGCGCGCTCGATCCGGCAAGCCACCCAGAGGCCCGCGCCGACGGCCCACGACGCCGTCGGGGACAAGCGAGATCTGCTCGCTCGCATCACACCGGAGCTCGCTGAGCGGCTCGACCACATGGCCCTCCACCGGGACAGGCTGGCCGCAGCCATCCAGGACGAGGACCGCCCAAGTCTTCAAGCTCCCCTAGACGACCTCTCCTCCTGGCTCACCTCGACGCGGCGCATCTGCGATGGCTTGCGCGAGCTGGCCACCCTGGATCCCGCCAGAGGGGACCAGGCCAGCCTCCGGAGCCCCGTGAGCCTTGAATCCGCCCTGGACCAGGCCCTTTTGCGCCTCCAGCACCGGCTCCCGGAAGGAACCCGGATCACGCGCTACCCTCTGCCCGTGGTCGAGGGGGATGAACCCCAGCTGACCCAGCTCTTCGAGCACGCACTGCTCGGGGCTAGCCGGTTGGCCGGCGGCGCGGAGATCGCCTTCGAGATCGCTTGCGAGCACCATGGGGGGACTTGGCAGATCGTGGTCGAGCACGACGGCCCCTGGCCCGAGGTCTCCGATCAGGCTGAGCTCTTCGAACCATTCTCGGTCCAGGTGGACGGGGAGCCTAGCGCACCGGACCCCGGCTTGGAGCTCTCCCTGGCAGCGGCCATCGTCGAGAGGCATGGCGGATCGATCCGGGCAGAGCCCATCACGGCTGATCACGGGATCGCGCTGGTGATCGATCTGCCGTTCACCGAGATCGACATGCTCCCCCCGGATCCCGCGGGCGAGCAGCGCTCCGAGCGCGCCTGACCCCTGGTCGGGCCATCGATCGGTTCGATGAGGTTACCGGAAACCCTTCTATCCCAGCTTGCCATGGGCCACCGTGCACGCGCGCTTCGTCGTGGCTGGCATCTTCCTGGTCGGTGGCTTGCTCATCGCGCTGGCCGGTGCAAGCCCCCAAGCCGCGCTCTCCCCCACCAGCGCGCTCGAGGCCGATGCCGGTCCAGCAGCGGTGAAGGGCACCGTGGCCTGGGTCGATCCGGCCAACCGATCCTTCGCCTTGACCGACGGCACCTCCTTGCTCACCGTGCACAGCCCCACGCAACTGCCGACCAGCGTCGTTCCGGACCAAGGTGTCGTGGTGGAGGGCATGCTCGCCCTCACACCGCAGGGCATGGTGCTCGAGGCCGAAGAGGTTCTCATCGGGTGCCCCTCGAAGTACCAAGCTTAGCGCTTCGCGCCGAGCCTCGTCCCATTTCGAGCCGCGGACCAAAACCTTTTATGAGCGCCACGGTGGCCCCCGTAGCGAGACCATGGAACGAACCTTAGCGATCGTTGGTCTGCTGCTCACGGTTCCGCTGACCGGCTGCATCCAGGACGGTGGCGATCCACTGGATGGCTCCGTGGACGTCGATTGGGTGGAACAACCCCCGGACATGGCCACGGGTGAAGCCGTCGACATGCGCTGGGAACTCACCTCCGAGGAGCGCGAGGTGGCCCACACCGCGGTCCACTGGACCGATACCTCGGTCTCAGATCCAGGCGGGCCAAGCGACTACGGCAACACCAGCGGTGAGGTGGCTCCGGCCCAGAGCCCGGGCACCTTCGAGGCCACCGTCACGTTCGACGAGGCGGGCACGTACCACTTCCGTGCCCATGCCATCGTCGACGGCGAGCACATCTGGTCCGAGGAGGTCGAGGTGGAGATCACCGACTCCGGAGCCGGCCAGGCCCCCGTGGTCGTCTCCATCGACCAAGCCCCTGACCAGGCGACCCCCGGCGAGAACATGACGGTGAACTGGAGCCTCACGGGACTCCCGGACAACGCCACCAGCACAGCGTTCCACTGGAGCTGGGAGAGCGTGGAGGACCCCAGCTCGCCCAGCGACTACGATCGCACCGCCGAGCGCTACCAGGACCCCGGCGTGCCCGGCTCGTACAATGCCACGTTCACCGTGGATGAGACGGGCACGCTCCACGGTCGCGCGCACGCCATCCACGACGGGCGCCACTTCTGGAGCGACGAGGTGGAGATCAACGTCTCCAGCCAGGACCCCGGGGCACCCGATGGCGAGAACGTCACGGTCGAGATCCACGACGAGAGCACCCTGGGCCTGTCCACGACGTTCGAACCGGACAACGTCACCGCGCTCCAGGGCGCCAACGTGACCTGGACGAACCTCGGCAACGCCACGCACAGCATCGATTTCGAGAACGAGACCCTCGAGGACTCCCCGGACATCGCGCCGGGCGAGAACTGGACGTGGGAGGTGCCTGAGGACCTGGACCCCGGCGAGTACGCGTACGTCGACGGCAGCGCGTCCGCCAGCCCAGCTGAGGGCACCGTGACCGTCGAGGCCGCCGGCTCTGACGCGTAGGGTTATACATAGGCCCCGGATAGCAGCGACCATGCCTCCGGGAGACCGCCCCCCGCTTGAGCCGCTCCAGCCCGTCGAGCTCATCGCTCCGGTCCGGGATCGCGCCTCCCTGCACGCTGCCGTGGAGAACGGTGCTGACGCCGTCTACGTGGCAGGCTCGGCGAGCTCGACGGGCACCCTCGAGACGGGGTTCGACGATGACGAGCTTCAAGCAGCCGTGGACCACGCCCACGTGCGCGGCGTTCGCGTGCTCATGGCCCTAGACGACCGCAGCCTAGCCGAACTCCTCGAAGTGGGCCGGCTTGCTCGGCTGGCTCGCGTTCTGGCAAGCCTCCACAAGCTGGGAGCCGACGGCGTGCTCGTCCGGGACCCCGCGCTCAGGCGTGCCGTCCACGCCTTCGTGCCCGAGCTCAGCCTGCACGTGGTGGCGGATGCTCGCGATCAAGCCACTGACGCAAGCGATGCATCGGATGTGCCCGGATCCGAGGGCATCGTCCAGGACGCGGGAGGCCTGGAGACCCTCGAGCGAGTTGAGGAACTCGTCCGGTCAGGCGTGACGAGCTTGCGGATCCAAGGACCGGTCGAGCGAGCCGAGCACGTGGCCATCCTCACGCGTGCCTACCGCAACGCCATCGACCGGGCGCTTGCCGGTGCCTTCGAGATCCCTGCCCCCGAGGCCGACGCAGTGGCCCGTATCACCACCCCTCGATCCGATGGTGCGGGAGAGGGAAGCACGGCCCCGGGGCCCACCGGGACCCGATCCAGCTCGCTCGGCGAGGTCATCGAGAGCGGGGAAGACTGGGTGAAGGTCAAGCTCCAGAGCACGCTGCGGGTCAAGGACGCCGTCTCCATCGTCCCCGGCCCGGAGAACCAGCGAGCAGGCGAGGATCGAGACGCGGTTCTGAGCTTCCAGGTCACCCAGATGCGGCAAGGGGGACACTACATCCCCGAGGCTGGCCCGGGCGAGATCGTCGAGCTCATGGGTCGGCCGTGGAACGCGCCCGGCGACGAGGTCTACAAGACCGCGGACATCGAGCTCCTGGAGGCCGCGCGTGAGACCTACGAGGACGGACCCCACCGCACGGTCCCAATCGAGCTGCACGCCAGCATCCACGTAGGTGAACCGATCCGGATCCGGCTGGTCGAGCCCATGCGCGGGCTCGAGGTGACACACGAGAGCGCATTCCACGTCCAAGGGGCCCGGAGCGCGCCGCTGACCGAGAAGAACGTGCTCGAGCAGCTCAACCGGCTGGGCGAGGTGCCCTTCCACCTCTACCTAGCCGATGTGGAGCTCGATGAGAACGCTTTCGCACCCATCCGGGAGCTCAACGCGGCTCGACGGGCGGCCTGCGAGGCCCTCGAGCGCACCATCGCTGGGGCCTACCACCGCGAGCCTCCGCCTGATGCCGAGGCGCGGCGCGAGGCGTTGCTCTCGCTTGACCCCTCGACCCCGGGTTGATCGGCGCCTCAGGCGGCGAACCGTTCGCGACCGCCACCGCTAGACGCGTTCGAGGATGGTGGCTGTGGCCTGACCGAACCCGATGCACATGGTGACGAGACCGTAGGTGCCGC
>CAYNEI010000007.1:0-23949 GCA_964396185.1 uncultured Thermoplasmatales archaeon | reverse complement strand
GTGGCTGTGGCCTGACCGAACCCGATGCACATGGTGACGAGACCGTAGGTGCCGCCGGTCTGCTCGAGTTGGTTGATGGCGGTCTGGATGAGCTTCTGGCCCGTGGCACCCAGGGGGTGGCCGAGCGCGATGGCTCCCCCGTTGGGGTTGAGCTGCTCGTGGGGGTAGTCCGGGTTCTCGTCCATCCAGGCCAGGGGGACGCTGGCGAAGGCCTCGTTGACCTCGACCGTGTCCATCTGGTCAAGCGTCATGCCGGCCTTGTCCAGCACCTTGCTGGTGGCTGGGATGGGTCCGGTGAGCATGATCTCTGGGTCCACGCCGGCCACGGCGGTCTGCACGATACGCGCCCGCGGCTCGATGTCGAGCTCGGTGGCCATGGCCTCGGTGCCGATGAGCGTGACGCCTGCGCCGTCGGTGAGCTGGCTGGACGAGCCAGGCGTGATCTTGCCGTTCTCCTCGCGGAAGACCGTGGGGAGTTGGCCGAGCTTCTCGAGGTTGGTGTTCCGGCGGGGGCCCTCGTCGTGCTCGACGGCCTTGCTGTCCTCGTCCCAGGGTTCGCTGGGGACCGGGACGATCTCGCGGGCCAAGAAGCCGCTGTCTTGGGCTGCGATGGCCCGGTGGTGGGACTCCAGGCTGTAGGTGTCGAGCTGCTCGCGCGTGAGGCCCCACTTGTCCGCGATGCGCTCGGCGCTCTCACCCTGGTGGAGCACGTCCCAGTGCTCCAGGAGCTTCGGCGAGAAGTCGCCCCAGTCGGTGTCGCTGCCGATGGCCACGGTGCTCATGTGCTCGACACCGCCCGTGAGCACCAGGTCCTGTTGACCCGACATCACACCCATGGCGCCGAAGTTGAGGGCCTGTTGGCCGCTGCCGCACATGCGGTTGAGCGTCACCCCGCCAGTGTCCAGCGGGAGCTCGGCGGTGAGCCCGGCCAGGCGAGCGATGTTCGTGCCTTGCTGTCCGACCTGGGTGACGCAGCCCACCACGAAGTCCTCGATGAGGCTCTCGTCGATGTCCAGGTCGTCTAGGAACGCGCGTGTCGTGTAAGCGAGTAGGTCGTCCGGGCGCCAGTCGGCCAGCACGCCGTTGGCGCGGCCGAAGGGGGATCGGACACCGTCCAGGATGTACGCGTCGGTCATGGCCCGGGATGGGTGGGACGCCCTTATAGGCGTTGGGTCGCAGGCCTACGAGGGTCGGTCAAGTCAACCGTTCAACCGCGAAGTCGCGGAGCGCGCGGAGACCTCGAAGAACGCGGAGGCCCGGACCCATGGTTCAGCGGGTGCGCACGATCAACGTGACCTCGTCGGGGTCTGCGTTCTGGTCGAGGACCTGGGCAGGATCGACGGGGTCGATCCGGCAGCTTGGTCGCACGGTCTGGAGCAGCGCTTCAAGCAAGGCCATGGTGGGCTCCGGCCAGCCCGTCGTGTCTTCGTCGCGGGAGAGCAGCGGTGGGCGGCGGACCCGGAGTCGGGCGCGATCGGTCCCGTCGGCTTGGACCGAGGTGGGGACGATCAGGGGCGCGACTTGGCGCAGGAGGATGTCGATGACATCGGAGGGCCCCCAGGGTCGCTTGATCTTGCCATCGCGGTAGAGGTCGATGATGAGCGTGTAGGCGCCTTCCAGCAGGTCCTCCAGGGCATCCTCTCGCAAGCCCCATCGGTTGCTCACGCTCTCGTCGGGGCGCCGTTCTGGGTCGTTCCATGCGAGCATGAGCAGGGCTTCGAGAGTGGATCGCAGGGCAGAGGATTTCAGCTCCGGGGAGGGCTCCAGCCGGACGTTGTGCTGGGGGGTCGAGTCGGGCGTCGAGCCAGGCGGCTGGCCGGAGGCCGAACCAGGAGCAAGGGGAGAGGAGGGCGCGAGCTCCTCTTCCGTATCGGATGGCTCCGGGGCATCGGAGGCCTCGGGTGCTTCGGATGCGTCGGATGCCTCTGGATCGCCTCCGGGCTCGGGCGCGTCCGGGTCGGACGCGGATCGGTCCGCCTGGGCTCGACCGGAAGCCTGGGAGACGGGACGGATCTCGCCGAGGATGCGACAGCCGTGACCCACCTGGACGGAGCCATCGGTGAAGATGTCGCCACGCACGGTGACCCCGTCACCCAAGATGATCCCGGCGGTCGCGATGAGATCACCCTCGCAGACGCAGTTGTCCCCGATGCGGAGCACGCCCTCGACCTCGATGTCCTCTCGGATGTGGCTGCCTGAGGGGGGATCAGAAGACCGCATGGGATCACACCCTGTTCCTGTGTATGGTTCGTAGCACGTAGGTGGCTCTCTTGGGCGCCGGGTATTTAAGCTCTGGAGGGACAAAATGGGTGACCACGGCTCGCGTGGTCACGACGGGGGCGTGGAGAATGGAGGTCGTCAACGGTCGATCATGCAGGGCTCGAAGGTCCGCCAAGGACACGAAGGAGCAAGAGGCATGGAACGGGGGCTCTCGGGGGACCTTTCACCGCGGAGTCGCGGAGGGTCGCGGAGTCGTGGAGAATGACGGCAGTCGATCACGAAGAGCTCCAAGTGCTACCAAGGTCACGAAGACCAGAGGAAGAGGAGCGGGTGGAACGCGCGGGAGACAACGGGCAGGAGGGTCGTCTGACGCCAGCGGAAGCAAGCCCCCTAGTCGGTTGACCGCCCGCCCACCAAATATCCGGACACGTTCGTTCCCCTCCGTGCCCTTCGAGCTCCTTCGAGCACTTCGTGATCCGGTTCGTCCGTCGCTTCCAGATCAACGCCCGACCGCGCTGGCCACGCTGCCAACCAGCGGGGTCGCATAGCGGAGGTCACGGCTCGCCTCAAGCGCTTCCGAACCGCTGGGGAACCCGCCGAACCGGCGCCAGACGTGGACGTAAGAGATGTGTGGGCGGTCCTCGGCGTCAAGCGTGATCGAAGACCATGCTCCGTTGTAGGACCCATCCCGATCCACGGTCTCCAGCGACCATTCGCCGTCGACCTTCGTGGCGTAGTGTAGCTGGGCGGGACGTGTGGTCTGCCAATCGAACCCGGAGGACGTTCGAGTTCGGAACGAGATGTGTGGATTCAAGTCGCCGTCGACAGCGATGGCGGGCTCCAAGCCGGTGTTGATGGCCGCCCGCCGGGGCACGATGTTGCTTCCATCGCTGACGGTCTCGTGGATCCAGTCTGAGCCGTCCTTGAGGTAGTACTGCAAGCCATCCAAGCCCCAGCATGCGATATGGGGCCGATCCAGCACATCTACATCGATGCCGACGCCGAAGCGGCAATCTGGCAGGAGCTCGGTCACCCAGTCTCCGGCTTGGTTCTTGGTCGCGTAGCGGATCGTATCCTGAGGATCGCCGAAGTGACTGTAAACCGCATGCGGCGTACCGGTGGAATCGATGACTAAGTCGGAGGTGAACATGCTGGCATGGTGGAGGGTTTCGATGGTCCAGCTCCCATCTGTGTTCCTCGTAGCGAAACGAATCTCGTCGTCTGGCCCGTCGCTTTTCTGGTAGAACACGTGCACGGTGTTGTCCGGCCCGAGCGCGATTTGCGGATCAGCGATGCCCAGTGGGTCGATCTGTTCCGTGACCCACTCCCCCCCTGGCGAACACCGTACCACACCTCGCCGCGCGTGGTCTTCTTCATGTAAACAACATGCGGCGTGCCGTGTGAGTCAAGGGCTAGATCGGGGTTCGTCCCCTTCGCGTCGATGCGCTCGAAGGCCCAACCGGACGCGGTGCTCTCGACGTACCTCGCACCTCCCCGGTCGAACGCGATTTGGACCGTGCCACTTGGTCCGATGGCGATCGATGTCGGAGAGAGAGAGCTGACCCCCGCGTCATCCACCGTTTCAACGTAGCAAGCCAACCAAGGGGCCTCATCCACAGCGGGCGCAAGAGCGGGCACGGCTGGGACCAGGAGCAACAGCGCCAAGGCTCCAGGCAGGAGAGGACGCTGTCTCGCACCTCCCAGAGAGCCCATGTGCGTCCAGGGTCGGCGTGCGGGTTTATAGCGTTTCTGGCGTCCGCCTGGTCGGATCAGCGCCTCCTCATCCGATCACCGGATCCACGATGGCGAATTGCGCTCCCGCCAGGCACGAGTTCGTCATCACAAGCTCGTAGGTCGCGCGCGTGGGGTCATCCCACCACGGCCGGATCTTGTACGTGCTACCAGACGTGGCAGGCACAGTCAAGGTCTTGACTGGATCCGAACCTGTCGCGCCGAAATCATGGCTGCTCGGACTGGGGGTACTGCCCTCGCTGACGTACACATCTACGCCGTCGCCGAAACCATCCAACCGCAGGGAGAACGACGTTTGGCCACAGTCGTGTAGGTAGGCGAACACGTCGCCTTTCCCGCCCACGCCGCTGCTGGAGTCGATCACGCCGTAGGCCACAGCCTCGTCGAGCCAGTTGCCCGCCCCGCTGTCTTTCTTATGCTTCACCTTCATCTGGTTCGAGTGCGCTGAGGCATCCCCTTTCTCGGCGCTGATCTCGACGAAGTAGCTCTCGGGCGGGTTGGGGGGTTTCCAGGTGGTCTTGAACGTTCCGAGCACGTCGGTGAACGTGGCGGTATGCTCGTCCGAGCTTCCTTGATTCACATCGATGGTGGCTTTGTCCACGGTCATGCCTGGATAGTCCTCCATCTCGGTGGTGGCCTTGAGCCGGATACCCAGGTCCCCGGCGTCGTCGGCGAAGATCTGCCGCTTGTAGCGTGGGAGGATGAGATCGAGTAGGGGTGGGATCTGCACCTCGACGGTGTCCAGGGTGCTCGTGATCTCATTGCCTGCGAGGTCTGTAGCCCGGATTTTGAGATCGTAGACCGTGTCCGGTTCCGTCGCCATGGACCGGTCGTCTTGTCCGACCCAGTCAACCCCTACGTTCTTGGCATCGATGAGGACCTCCTCCTCACCCGTACCTCGGGCCTCAACCCATACGCGAAGCTCGTCGAGCTCGCTCTTCAGATGGTCTTGATCGCTTGCCGACCAGTCGAAGGTCACGCTCGTGTCGCTGATCAGCGCTCCAGCATCGAAGGCCGCTGTCAACTTGGGCGGTTCGCGGTCGATGTACAACTTATGGTTGGTTCGCTTCTGGTTCCCGGCATAGTCGTTGGCCTTGAACTGAAGGTACACGGTGTCGCCCGTCGCCCAGCCGGAGAGGTCGATCGTCGGTGAGACCGTGAGGGGATCGTTAGCGTCCTCCCGGGGAGGGGTCACCTCGGTGATGAGGTTCTCACCGTTGAGACCCTCGCGGACGACGACCTTGCGCAAGCCGCTGTCCAAGTCCTCAACCTTCCATGTTGGCGCCATCGACAGGAAGTTCGAGTGGATCTCGGCTGGCTGGCCGAGTAACAGGTCCGGTCTCTGCACATCGCTCATGAACGTCACCTCGTCGCTTACGTTGAACCCGAAGACGTCCCGAGCCTCCAAGGAGATCGTGTATGTGGTTCCATGCTCGAGATCCAGCGGGTGCGAGGCTTCGTAACTCTGCTCGTCGAGCCCATCGAGTTCGACCACGGTCGCCGTGGTCGCAGGCTCGCCGGGCGGGTTGGTGGTGATGTTGAGCCAGGCGTGATCGAGCTCCGTGTTCCATTCGTCGACGGCGTAGTCGATATCGTACTCGCCCGTGATCGCGATGGCCCCGGCCTCGCGCACGCCTGCGTCGATCCCGAGGGCGACATCGATGCGTCGAGGTGGTTCACCGTTCTCAGCCAAACTGGGTTGCAGCGTGGCGGTGACGTTGACGAAGGCCTCGGAGGCGTTGACCGGTGAGGTTCCGTTGAGGAGGTCGTCGATGCCGGCAAGCAGCCCCGCGAGCACGCTCGGGAGGGGTACGCCTTGGAAGGGCCAGTCGCCGTCGCGTTCAACCTCCACGCACTTGAGCAGGCCGGTGGCATCGCGGGCGAGCTCCTTGGTGTTCTCCCCGTGGCCGAGGATTCGATCGTACTGCTCGGGGGGTGTCGGGGTGGTTGCTTGCTGGACGGCGCCGAGCTGCGAGAGCGCCCAGGCTTGGGTGGAATCGGGTTGGAACCATGGCCTGGTTCCGGCCTCGACGGTGGTGTTCAGCGCGAACCGGTGGGCCTGGGCGAGCAGGTCGAGCGCGGTGTCGTAGCACTCGCTCGTACCAGCGCTCAGTTCTTCCTCGTGCACGATGGTCATGCCGTCCCAGCCGGTGCAGCGGAAGTAGCCTCGCACGTAGTCGAACAGCGGCATGGCCGGGCAGTGGCTGCCAGCCGTGTGGTTGCCGCCCAGGCTGTAGACTTCGAGGCGGATCTTCGCGTTGGCGTTGAGTTGCGGGTCCTGGACCGCGCTTTGGTTGTCTGTGTCCTGGATTGTCTCGGCATCGTTGCCGACAAGACGCATGGCATAGCCCGTGCCGGTGTGGCCCTGGCCTGCCAGGAGCTCGAGGGTGCGGTTCGTGAAGATGGTGGCCCGGTCGCTGCGTGGGTTGTCGTGGGTGTCGTTGCCTTGCTTGGTGGTGAGCAGGAAGGCGTGCGCGAGCACCACGCCCTGGTAGTCGGTGTCCGTGCGGGGCTCGATGCGTTGGGCGTGGAAGTGGTCACTCTCAGGCGTGATGGTGTCGGCCTCAGCACTCGGATCGCTTTCGTCGATGAGCGTGATGCGCGTGCGCGTGCCGTTGGGGTCGGCCATCAAGCCCCGGAGGTCATCCTGGTCGATGACGACGTAGTTGTGGCCAAGTTGGGACTCGCTCCCCTCGTGGCCTCGTCCTCTCGACTGGTTCTTCTCCAGGAAGCTGGGATTGAGGAACGGCAGCGCGTTCGAGAGGTCGATCACGGGGCTGGTTAGCGAGCGTAGCTGGTCGCCGGCCTGGCCGTCCCAAGGCTCCAGCTCGGCCGCGACGAGCTCGGCCAGCTCCTCAGATTGACCGACGGGTCCGACGGGGCCTGTGGCGCGTAGGCCGGCCCCGATCAGGGAGAGCGGGTCGTTGAGCGGGTTCAACAACGCGCCCTTCATCCCCTCACCTCGGCGCTCGGTGAACGCCTCCGTGGGGGGTCCCACGTTGAACTGGTACTGGAACGCATCACGCACCTCCTTACCTGGCATCCCCATCCAGGCGTGCTTCACGCTGCCATCCCGGATGTGCTGCGGGCGAAGGGCGTGCACGGTGTTCCTCAGGCACTCTTGCTCGGTTGACCAGTAGAGGCCCCTCCACTCTCCAACAGGTCGGAGAGACGGCATGGCGCGGGGGTGGCTCCAGAAGTGGTCGGTCTGGAAGCCGGGTGCTGCGCTATCTGGACAGTCGCTGATCCAATCGTGGGGGTCATGGATGGGAGCCACAAGATCCTCGACCGTTGGGCTCACCGTGTTGCCGTCCACCGTGTAGGACATGGCTACACCGCCCTCGGGCGTGGAAGTGAGCGGTTCGTCGGGGATCGCGTAGAGGAGGTTGAAGTCCTCGACGTTGTTGCGGAAGCCCAGGGGGACGTTGATCCCGAAGAACGTATCCAGCTCGGCGGGCTGGCTCCCGAGCCCGATGTACGTCTTCACCTGGAGGCTGAGGTTGTTCATGGCCACGCGCTGCGGGAGAGCGGGCGTCTCGGTCCGGCTCAGGCTTGGGAAGTAGAGGATGAGGGTGTCCAGGCGCTCGATGCCCAGCCTCTCCGGGCCGCGTTCCTTGGTCATGAACTCGTAGGTGTGCGTGTAGTTGTAGTACCCATCCGGGCGCACGAGCGTCAGGCCCTGGGCGCAGATGCGCTGGAGTGCGTTGCCCTTGTTTTTCTCCTCTTCTTCCGCCTCTTTGCCTGCCTTGCCCCCAGGCTCGGAGACGCAGGCGGGACTGTCGTCCAGTGGTGTGGCGACCGGGAGTCGAGGCAAGTTCGTTCTCTGTTCGGTCTTGATGGGGAAGCCGAGCAAATCAATGCGTAAGAGGGGGTCGGGCTCTGAGGCCTGGCTGACCGCGGTGAGCGCCGCCTTCACCTCGTTGTTGAGGATGTCCACCATGCGCAGCGTGTTGTCCACCGCCTGACCCGGAGCGTCCGGGTCCAGGGTCCCATCGTCCACGAGGGTCTCCTCAAGGATCTCTAGGGCCTGCACGATGGCCTCCGTGAGCACCGGGTTGCCGGTGGTGATCACGAGCGCTGCACTGTTCTCCAGCAGGAACTCGCCGTCGAGTCGGTACTGCACGTACTCGTTGATCGGCACAGGCGTGGAGTAGTGCATGACCCCGATGGCCGGCGCGAGGTTGCTCACGTTGAGATCGTTCGGATCCGGCGTGCTAGTTTCGAACGAGATGCCCTGCTCGGTGCGACGGACCTTCGTGTCCGGGTCAGCGGCGGACAGCGTGACCGCACGCTCAAGGATGTCCTCAAGGAGGGCCGCGTTGGCCTCGATGTCGTCGATGGCTTGCTTGTGCGGCAGCGCGTGCTCGAGAAGCTGGTTGGCCAGGCTCACCTTGTCCACGCCGGCCACGCCCAGGCTGCTGGGCCCGGTCTTTCCGACGATCGTCTCGCATGCGAGGTAGGCCTCCGGGATCGCGCTGGCGCTCTCGGCCTGATCGCACGCATCAGACGCTGAGATCTCGCCGTGCTGAACCTGCTCATCCATACGCAGCCCCTCGACGGTCGTGGTCCCGTTGGCCGACCAACCGGCACCCAGAGAAGCAGCCCGGTCGATGCTGGACTTGTTCAGGCCAGTGTTGAACGCAGAGACGCCATCGTCATCGATCGTTTTGTTGACTTGATCTCGGAACTTTTCCAAGAGGGTTTGATCCGTGTCGTTCACAATCAGCAACGCCGCTTCCCGAATCGCCTGCGAGACATTCGCAGCATCCTGAACCGGCGCGGCGTGCTTGGTGCTGATGTGCGTCCAGTCCGTGCCTGCGATCTTGTCGGTGGTGTGGCCCAGGATGCCTTGGGCGATGGTGTGGGTCCAATTGGACACGTTGTCGGGTTCCTCGATATGGACGTTGTCGTCGAGGATGACGTTGATCGCGTCGAGGGTTTCGTTGACGGCGTCCCAGATCTCCTGGTTGGTGTTGTTCTCGTTGAGGGGTTTGGAGGCGTTGCGGACTTCGTAGGGCGTGTAGCCGTAGGTGTCGGGGTCGTGTTCGAGCACGCGGGCAGGGCTTCGCACCCACGGGATCAGGAGCTCTTCCTCGACGGTGGAGAGGTCGTCCAGGAGCGTGCCCAGGTTGGTGAGGAGCTGGATGAGTTCTTCGCGGGCTTGGGCCTCGGCGCACTCGCTGGAGACGCACTGGGTTTGGTCCTCGTCGAGGGCTTCAGCGATGCTGGCACACGCGGCTTGGTCGACGCTGGTGAGCCGGGTCACCCACTCCTCCGGGTTGCCCTCGAGGATGCAGTCGAGCACGGCGGTGGCTCGTAGCCGGTTGAGGGTGTCGGGCAGCGACCGGGGTGGGGCCTCGCAGCCGGGCGCGGCAAGGGGGGCCTTGGTGCTGTGGACGAACAGGCGCAGATCGATGCAGGAGATGACCATCAGATCGAACCCGTTGAGGGCGATCTCGAACTGGTGGAACGGCCCGCTTCGGTCACCGTGGACCTCCTGGACGGGGAACCAGTCGAACCACGTGTCGTTGAAGTCGAACCCTGCTGGCACGGTTGGGGGCTCTTGTGCGAACGGGGGCTCGTTGGTCTCGGTCGGATGGGGTTGGAACGTGTTGATCCGGTCGTTGACTTGCCGATGGAGCAACAGGTTGGGGTCGTTGAGCGCTCCTGCAAGCGCGCCCTGGCCTCCGGGGACGATCGGGGGGTCCTCGCTCAGGTTGCCCAGGCTCGGGTAGCGGTAGGGGATGAAGTTCTCGTAACCGCCTGGGAAGAGGTTGTAGAACTCGGTGACGCCGGTTTCGTTCGTGACACCGTCTTGGAACACGAGGTGGCTGTAGAGGTCAACCACGATGCTGGGCAGGATGCCGAACCAGTAGGCTTGGCGCGCGGCGACTAGATCGGTGCAGACACCGCGATCGATGACGCAGATGCTGGCATCGCGCCATTCCACCAGGGTCTCGTTGTACGCGAGCAACTCGTCGAGGTAAACTTGCTCGAACTCGCCCAGGGTCTCTCTCAGGGTGTCATTGGAGAGGATCTCATCGACGGTGCTGATGAGCTCGGTTGCCCGGCTCGTTTGGTTCTCGTACAGGTCCGTGACGTTGGCGGCCAGGCTGACCTCCACGTCGTTGCTGGCGGTGACGCTCAGGTCCATGGAGAGCTTGCCGAAGACCTGTTCTGCGGGCTTGTGAAGCAGGACCTGGGTGTTGGGTACAGGGCTCGTGTCCCGGTAGATCTCGTTCCACTGGAGCGTGGGGTTGTTGAACAGGAAGCTCGGGATGGGGATGGTTAAATCGCGCGTGAGCACGGGTTCGCCTGTGAACGGGTTGTAGACGCTGAGGTTGTGGTTCGTGATGTGTGCGATGCCCGTGTAGGGGCCCAAGGGGGCCGCGGCGGTGCGCTCGGCCAGGGTGGGGACCTCGAAGAGCTCCGGTGGGCTGGGTTCGCCAGCGGAGACCTTGGGGATCCGGGTCAGGTTGATCTTGCTCTCAAGCAAGCCGATGCTCCGGTCAAGGGCATCCAGCGTGACGTCGATCACGATGGTGGCGTTGTCGCTGAGCGCGTGCTTGGGTTGGTCGAGCAGCGTGCTCGTGTTGGCAAGCTGTTGGCCCAGCGGGGTCTGGTCCCAGGTGCCCTCGATGGCTTCGGTCTGGTTCCACATGCCATGCGGGAGCTGCTGGAGGGCTTTGGTCTCTTGGCCGCGTTCCCGCAGGAAGTTCAACAGGGTTCGGATGTCCTCAAGGCAAACGAGTTGCTGGCCTTGGCTGTGGACGAAGCGCTGGTTGCGCTCTGAGATGAACTCGTTGCTGTTCGAAGGAAGTTGGGTGGCGATGGCGATCGCGCCCACGTTCTTGGACGTTCGAGCGAGCCGGCTCACCTCGCTTGAGATCAGGAAGAGCGCGGTGTCGGCCAGGTGGATGAAAGCATCAGATGCGGTGGGCCGGCAGTTGCGGTCCAGGGTCGCGGTCATGGTCGCGTTGCCGTGGTGTTCCGGTGTGAAGTTGTAGGCTTCCAGGTGCCAGGGCTTGAGCCGGTCGATCAGGTCACTGACGGCCTGGGGGTTGATGCCGGCGACCTCTGGCGTGTCCTCGAGGGCTTGTTCGACCAGGCGTTGTTGGACCGTGTAGAGGTAGTCTGCAGCGAAGAGGTCGGTGAGCCTGTAGTGGGTGATGTTGATCGTGATCTCTTGTCCGACTTGCGTTGTGACGTTGAGCAGGTTGGTGATGTTCGAGACGACGCCGTCGAGTTCGGTTCCCGTGTAGCCAGCGTCCTCGAGCATGGCGGTCAGCGCATCGGTGGTCTTCTTGATCATCGGATCGAGGTCGACGACCTTGACGTCCGCGAGGCCGGGTCGAGCGTAGTTGACCACGCCGAAGTCTGCGACGAGGCTGGCAGGCAGCGAGGGCGTGTTGATGGTGAGGTTGATCAGCTGTTCGCCCGTGGCGGTCTTGATCAGGCTCGTGGCTGGCGCGGTGAGGCCAAGGAGCTCGCCTGGCTGAGCGTTTTGCACGGTCGTCGTGGTGGTGTTGAGCGTGGTGGCAAGCGCCTCGGTTGCTTCTTGGGTGGAACGGTTGGTCCGGTTGGCCGTAAGCTCGATGAGCTCCTGTGTGCTGGGCAGTTCGAGGTAGCTGGCCAGATCGACCAAGCCGGCGCCCTGGTCGTAGTACGTTGCCGGCGTGGCGGCCTCGTTGGGGATCGGGACCGCGTAGCCTGCCAACACCGCGTGGACGAGGTTGACGTCCTGGAGGCCGCGGATCATGAGGCTCTCAACGAAGGGTAGCACGTTGGTGACGGCACCGTTGGTCGTGCCCTCGGGGCTTGGGGCTACGAGGCTCGGTTTCGGGATGAGGTTGGCCGTGGGGCCCCGGCGGCTCCAGGGGGCAACGCCCTCCTCCAGGGTGGCCGCGCCGATTGTGAGCACCTGCGGGTGGCCGGCCAACCCGCTGATGGTGAGGAGTTTGTCCTCAGGCGGCCACGACCGGACATCCACCGGGAGGCGCCCGGCAGGGGCCAGGATGATCGTGCCCTCGTCCTCGACGGCATCACCGATCTCGCCGGCCAGTCGGGGGGGTAGTGGGAGGTCGTCGATCTCCACGGCGAAGAGCGGGATGAGCGGGCTCAACTCGTCAAGCAGCAGGGCCAGCACGTGGGCTTTCGCGAGCGCGCTCATGTTCTGGGGGACCGTGACGATGACGCGGGCTGCGACGGGCTCAGCGCTCTGGTTCCAGAGATCTGTGTGTGGGAGGTTGAGGGCGTCGTCCAGCGTGGCGGGCTGGCCGGGCTTGTTAGAGGCGAGGATGTTCTCAAGGGCCTGGTGGACGACGGCGAGTTCGGCGTCGAGGGCGTCACCGTCGCGTAGCTCGAGGGTCAGTGCAAGCGGTACTTGGAGCTTGAGTTCGAGCGCGGTGAGGTTGGTGAAGAGCTCGCAGAGGGGTGCTGGGTCGATGGCGAGGCGGAGATCGGGGTCGAGGTTGCTCGTCGCACCGGTGGGGAGCGCGGTCCAGAGCTCTTCAGCGCAAACCCCGAGGCTGGTAGTTCCGGGATCGGCCTGGAACCCGGCGGTGAACAGGCCCTCGTCGAGGGTTTCACCCGTCGCGGGGTCGCGGACCTGCACGTTCGGGATGGTGGCGGCGTTCTTCGGTGTCGGGGTTAGATAGCCCCCTGTCGGGTCGATGTTGTCCGCATCACTGGCGCTGGCTGTACCGTATGTGTTGCCAGCGTAGTCGACCAGCAGGGGCTTGCTCGGTTCAGCGTCTTGGTCGAGCAGGTGGACGTGCAGGAACTCGTCGATGATGTCGCCGTTGAGTGCCATGTAGTTGACACGGACCGTGACGTTGACGGGGGTGAAGGCGACGATCGGGTCCTGTTCCAGGGGGTGCCAGCCCTTCTCGGCGTCGCTAACCTGGATCTCAACGAGTTCGACGTTGGCCTGGGTCTCTGGTTGGCTAACGACGTCGATGACATCGAAGCTCTGGGCACTGGTGACGGTCTCGTTTATGAGACGCTCACGGTTCGTGTCGGGGTCGTACGAGAGGACCTCGTCCGAGATGGGATAGGCGCCGCCAAGCAGGTAAGCGGTCCCGTCAGCCCATGCGCTGGCGATACCGGCTCGGGGTGTGGGCAGGGTCTCGGGGAGCACGGTGAGCGTCGCGTTCGTGGCATCGTAGCGCGCGACGGTGTCCAGGAACCCCGTGCTCGGGGCGTGACCACCGAGCAGGTAGACACTCTCGCCATCGAACACGGAGGCGGCCTCGGTGAGCCCGGGGACGTGGAGGCTCGTGTCCAGAATCGCGACCTGATCCGAGATGGGGTCGTAGGAGCGCACCTGGCTCTGGCCTGGCCCGCCGAAAAGCAGGATCACGTCCCCGGTCCACACCGCGCTTGCACCTGTAGCGTTGGCCAGCGTGGTGTCGGTGGGTTGGACGGTCTGCGTTGTGGGGTCGAAGCGGTAGACCTCGTCGCCAGCACCGAAGATGTAGGCGCAGCCTTCCGGGCACCCCAGCAACGGGAGCGAACGAGGGTCCCATGCGGTGGCGAGATCTGCTGTGGCTGTCGTTGGTAGCGTAGCGGGGGTTGGGGTGAGTTGTTCGGTGGCCGGGTCGAACTGGTGGATGGTCGTCAGGTCCGCGTGGAGAGGGTCGGTGGTGGTGTTCGTGGCGTTGGCAAGGTCGAACTCGGCCTGGCCGCCGAAGAGGTAGGCATGTTCGCCGGTCCACACGGCGGCGGTGCAGCACGTGGGGAGGGGAAGTTGGGTGTCCAGGGTGCGCGTGGTTTGGGTTTCGGGTTCGTAGGCGGTGATGGTTTGGGAGTAACCCGTCGGGGTCTGACCGCCGAAGGTGTAGACGGTTTGGCCGGTCCAGATGGCGCTGGCTTGGGTCACGGGCGCGGGGAGCGTGGTGTTGACCGGGCTGGGTGCGAGCCCGCCAAGGGCGGTCTGATTGACAGTTCTGGGCATGCCTTGCTCGGCGAGTTCGAGGGCGAGATGCCGGGCGATGGCGCCCTCGAAGGTGCGCTCGGCGGCCTGTCGGGCGTCGGTCCGGTTGACAGGGTCGCTGGCTTGGTCGAAATCGAGGTGGGCGGCGGCGAGCTGGGTGAGATCGTTGCCGTTGAACAGGTCGGTCCAGGCGATGGTCTTCGGGTCTGTGTGGGATGCACAGGTCGTCGACCAGGGCCAGAGTTGGATGGTCTCATCGACGAGGCCTTGGTGGATCGTGTCGTCGTGGGGTTGGCGCTCGCCGGTGCACCAGAGCAGGCCGGGATCAAGGTCCTCGGTGAGCAGGGTGGGCACGCCGCAGGAGGCCAACTCCACGGCCGAGCCGTCGTCCCCGGACCCAGGGTTCGCCTCCGGGTCGACGAGCTCCGTGGCGTTCAGGCTCGTGAGGTCATGAGCGGTGCTGGTGGGAGCGATGGCGCAGGTGAGCACGGCTTGACCGGCTTTGTGGACGCGCTGTGGATCCGGGGTCGGCGTGGGGGTGGTGGGTTGCGTGGTGGGGCTGGGTGGGCTGGCGTCGTGGTGGACCTCGGTGGTCTGCTTGAAGAGCGTGGCGTCGGGGCCGTGGATGCGTTGGAAGCTGGCGTGGATGCCGGTGGTGGGTTCGAACAGACGCCAGACACTGGCGTGTTGCTCGGTGGGGGCCTCGTTCCAGGTGAGCGAGAGGCCGTAGTCGAAGATGCGGGGGGCGGCCTGGCAGGGGTTGGCGACATCGTCGATGTAGAGGCGGCAGAGCACCAGGGTCGTGTGGTTCTGGTTGAGATCCGTGCGGTCGTGTCGGTTCGCGAGGGGCTCGCCGACACCGCGGGTGCCGGCGTCGATGAACTCGATGCGCGCGTTGGTGAGCAGCGTGTCGTTGGTGAGAGGCAGGGTCCAGTTGTGCGGGGGCGTGGTCTCAGCAGGATCGAAGAAGGCATCGCGCAGACAGGCATCGTCCTGGCCAGCGCACGAGGCGAGGGCATCAGCGTCGTCTTGGTTGCCAGGCTCGCTCAAGGGGTCCATGCTGGCCGTGAGCGCCGTGGAGAAGAGATCGATGAGCGCATCAGGCACGTCGGGGTCGATCTGCGCGGTGCTGGGTCCGTTGGCGAAGAGCTCGATGACCGGATCGTCGGCCGGGAGCTCCACGCTGGGGGTGGCGGTGTTGTCGTAGAGGATGAGCTCGGCTGGGTTACCGGCCAGGGTGAGTTGGGTGCCGGTGGTGTTGACGTGGTTGGCCACGAGGGTGCTCTGTTCGAGGGCAGGCGCCCAGATGCCATGCGTCCAATCGCCGGTGATGGTGTTGTCGCGCAGTTCCAGGTTCTTGGTGCGGTGTCCGGTGTCGAGTCCGGGTGTGGCCACGATGGCACCGGTGCCGGTGCCGTCGATGGTGTTGTTGTGGAGGGTGGCGGTGACGCTGTTGGAGAGCACGATGCCGTGGGGGGCGTCTTGGAGGGTGTTGTGGTGGATGTCGAGCTGGCCGTCGGCGTGGGTGAACAGATGAGCGAAGCCGTGGTCGTCGAAGGTGTTGTCCCGGATCGTCCAGGCGAGCGCGGGTCCGTCGACGAGCAGGAGGCCCGCGTGGGCGTTGTCGTGGAGGGTGTTGTTGGCGATGGTGATGTTGACCGTGAGGCCCGTGGTGGCGATGCCGCTGCTGGCATCGTTGTCGTCCAGTGCTTCGTCGTAGGAGCGGATCTCGAACCCGTCGATGACGACGTCGCTGGTGCCGTTGAGGATCCTGATCCCGTGGCCTGGACCCAAGAGGCTGCCGTCGAGCACGGGTTGGTCTTGGCCGATGAGGTGGAGGCCGTCGGTGGCGATGGTGAGGCGCTCGTGGTGGGTGCCACCGCACACGAGGATCGTCGTGTACGCTTCGGCCTGGTCGATGGCGGTCTGGATGCTCTCGCCGGTGGTGACCGTGCAGTCGTGGTCGTTGATGAGGTGGGTGGCCACGGCGGTGGGCGGGAACGAGGAGAGCACGACAGCGGTCAACAAGGCAAGCGCGAGCGGGATCTTCGATCGGCTGTTCGGAGAATACACGGTTGGCGCCTCCTTCCCCCTTCAGGGATGACCGTCAACGATACAGGTGACTCTACATAGCGTTGACCCGGGAGGCAGAGCTGTTTCGAGGCGTGGGGGGCGAGATCATGGCGGCGGGGCTCGCGTGAGGAACGTTCGCGACGTCTGGGTCAGCAGAAAGGTTATACCCGTGTAACCCCACCTGTGGCCATGCTTGGCCCGGGAGGCCCCCGGCAGCGCGCTCTGCTTCCTGGAGCCGTGGCGCTGTTGCTCCTCGTGCCTGCTGTCCCCGCTCTCGTGCCCGCTGTGGATGAAGCTCCGTGGTTGGCTTGGCGCGTGGACACGGTGGATGACAGCGGAGTCAGCGTGGCCTCAACGACATCCACTGCGGTTGATGACTCGGGGACCGTGCATATCACGTTCGATCGAGGAGGCGCACGCTACGTCCAGAGTACACAGCCCGGTTGGGAGTTCGAACGGATCGATCCCGATGGCTCCCATCCAGACCTAGCCCTCGACTCAGACCACACGCCCCACGTGGCCTACACGAAGAAGACCACGCGCGGCGAGGTGTGGTACGGTGTTCGACAGGGGGGGGGCTGGGTTACAGAACAGATCGATCCACTCGGCATCTCCAGGCCTCAAATCGCGATCGGTCCCGACGACATCGTGCACGTCCTCTACGAGAAGAGCGACGGGCCAGATGACGAGGTCCGCTTCGCCACGAGGAACACAGATGGGAGCTGGACCATCGAAACCCTCCACCATGCCAGCAGGTTCACCTCGGACTTGGTCATCGACTCCACCGGCACGCCGCACGCGGTCTACAACTTGCTTGAGGATTCCGCGGACCTCATCCGATATGCAACCAAGGACGACCAAGGCGAGTGGGTGTTCGAGTTCTTGGATGATTGCCGGTTCGGGGTGGGCATCGATGTGGACGTGCTAGACAGGCCACACATCGTCTGCTGGGGCCTCGAAGGCCTACAGTACCACACTCACGACGGTCAGGACTGGATCCAACAGACGGTGAGCGATGGCAGCAACCTCCTCCCCCCTCGGGCTTCCATCGACACGGGGCTCGAGCCCAGCATCGCGGTGGACAGCCGGTTGAACCCACACATCGCGTTCACCATGCGACCGAACGTGTTCTTCCCTGACGACCCCACCCGCAGAGGCGAGCTGCACTACGCAACCAAGGTAGGCGGAGAGTGGTTCATCGAGGTGGCTGACCGGGATGGGTACCACAACGGCATCGCGTCGAGCATCGACCTCGATGGGAACGACCGACCGCACATCAGTTACACCCTTGGCTGGCGATTCAGCCGAGGAAGCTGTGGGGACATCCAGAACACGTGCTTCGACCTCCGTTACGCGACGCCGCTCGTTGGCAGCGTGGCCGGTGCGGTTGGGCGTTGATCGGACCCGAACGCGTGACGGCGTTCTCCTCGTCTCCGCGGCCTCCGCGCGCTCCGCGCCTCCACGGTGAACTTGGTCGGAACCGAACCCCAGGACCCCAGAAACGCTATAAGGTCACTGCGCCACCCTTGGCCATGCTTGGCCTGGGAGGCCTTGACCGGCGCGCCATCGCTGTTGTAGCCATGGGGCTGCTTCTCTTGGTTCCAGCCGTACCAGCACTCGCACCCGCCGCTGATGGAGCGCCGTGGTTCGCTTGGCGCGTGGAGACAGTGGATGATGGGCATGTCCGTACCGATAGCACCGGGATTGGGTTAGGCCCGGACGGCGATCTACACCTTGTATACCGAATCATCCCTCCGAACGACTTCGGAGCTCTTGGCTACGCACACCGAATTGGCTTGGACTGGCACACCGAGATCGTTGACACCGTGGCCGGCAACGGCAACATCGACGTCGACTCAGAGGGCGAGCCTCACATGGTCTACCGCCGCAACCGGGACCGCAACGAAGTCGCCTACGCCACACCCGACGGTGCCGGTGCTTGGAGCATCGAGACCGTGGACCCGCTGGGCGTGGGCACGCCCGTAATAGCCATCTCGCCTCACGATGATGTTCACGTGTTGTACGAGAAAAGCGATGGTCCAGATGACGACGTCCGCTTCGCCACCAGGAGCAACGACGGCACATGGAGCATCGAGACCATCCACCACGCCAGCATGTTCACCTCCGACTTGGTCATCGACTCCGCCGGTAGCCCGCACGCGGTCTACGCGCTGCTCGAGGACCCCGAGGACCTCATCCGATACGCAACGAAGGATGACCAAGGCCAGTGGGTGACCGAGCTGTTGCCTGATTGTCGGTTCTGGGTCGGCATCGACGTGGATGTGCTCGACCGACCGCACGTTGCATGCTGGGGGGTCGACGGCCTCCAGTACCACACGCACGACGGCCAAGATTGGGTCCAAGAGACCGTCAGTGACGGCAGCAACCTAGTCCCTCCCAGAGCTTCGATCGACACGGGCCAGGAGCCCAGCATCGCTGTCGACAGCCAACTAACCCCACACATCTCGTTCAACCTGCGCCCCAACCTCTTCTTCCCCGACGACCCCACCGCACGCGGCGAGCTGCACTACGCCACCAAGGTGGATGGGGAGTGGTCCATCGAGGTCGCCGACCGGGACGGGTACAAGAACGGCCGCGCATCGGACATCGTGGTCGATGATCAGGACCGACCGCACATCAGCTACGTGCTCGGCGTTCGCTTCGACCGTGGCAGTTGTGGGGACATCCAGAACACCTGCTTCGATCTCCGCTACGCGACGCCTCTGGTTGGCAGCGCGGCTAGCGCCATTGGGCGTTGAGAACCCACGACAGACGGACCCGAATCACGAAAGGGTCCAAGGAGCTCGAAGGGCATCGAGGGGAACCGCGGGACGGCCAGGATGACGGATTCCTTCGATCCTCCGCGTCCTCCGCGCTCACCGCGACTCTGCGGTGAACTCGATCGGAACCGAACCCCAGGACCCCAGAAACGCTATAAGGTCACTGCGCCACCCTTGGCCATGCTTGGCCTGGGAGGCACCAGACAGCGCGCCCTACTCCCAGCAGGATTGGCGCTGTTGCTCCTGGTCCCAGCTGTCCCGGCTCTCGCACCTGGAGCGGATGAGGCGCCTTGGTTGGCTTGGCGTGTGGAGACCGTCGACGACGGTTTCCTCAACACCGATAGCACGGGCATTGCGCTTGGACCCGATAACGAGCCCCATTTCTCATACTCGGCCACCCCCCCAAGCGGGGGCCTAGCGGTATGGTATGCTCAGCGTGTTGGCTTAGACTGGCACACCGAGATCGTCGACACTTCCGCCAGCAACAGCAACATCGTGGTAGACTCCGATGGCGAGCCACACCTGGTTTACCGCCGTAACCGCGATCGCAACGAAGTCGCCTACGCCACACCGGACGGTTCTGGTGCGTGGAGCATCGAGACCGTGGACCCGCTGGGTGTGGGCACGCCAGTGATCGCTATCGGCTCCGGCGACAGCGTGCATGTTCTCTACGAAGCGTTCGAGGCAGACAACATCCGAGAGGTCCGCTATGCGTTCAAGGCACCCATGGACGAGACCTGGACCATCGAGACGATCCAATCCAAGGACGTCTTCACCATGGGCATCGCTGTCGACACCACCGGGACACCGCAAGTCGTCTACAACACCCTCAGCGGACCACCAGACACCATCCGCTACGCGAAACGCGCCCCAGACGGGACATGGCAGATCGAGATCCTCGACCACTGCCGAGGCGTTGTCGGCATCGACACCGACCTGCTCAACCGCCCACACGTCGTCTGCGAAAGCAAGGACGGGCTCCAGTACCACCACAAGACGGATGACGAATGGACCCGCGAGACCGTCAGCGACGGATCCAACATCCTCCCGAACCGCAGCCCAAGCGACACGGGCCTGGAGCCCAGCATCGCGGTGGACAGCCAACTCACGCCCCACATCACCTTCCGCACGCGCATCAGCTCGCTTGTCGCCTCGGGCGTGCTTGCTCCAACCCACCCTTACTACGCCACGGTGGTGGACGGGGACTGGTGGATCGAAACCGTGGACCGAGACGGGGAGGTCAACGGGTTCCGGTCCGACATCGCGCTGGACGACCAGGACCGCCCGCACATCAGCTACATCCTCGGATGGCGTGAAGTTCATGGGTCTCCATCGGATCCTTGGAACGCGTTCTTCGACTTGCGCTACGCAACACCGTTGGTCGGGAGCGTGGCCGGCGCCGTTGGGCATTGATCGGATCCGAACGCGTGACGGCTTTCTTCCTGTCTCCGCGTCCTCCGCGCTCACCGCGACTCCGTGGTGAACGCTTCCCCGGCAGCCGCCGTCCAATCCTCCCTGGTCCTTCGTGCCCTGGGTGGACCTTCGAGCCCTTCGTGATCGACCGTCGGACCCATCTCTTGCGTCACCCAACCAACCGATGCGCGCCGAGCACGAACCACGTGTACCAGGCGATGTAGACGCCCGTGACTACCAGCAACGCATAAGCAGCGCGTTGGATCGTGGCTGCGCTGCGCTGTAGGGCAGAGGTGATGGCCGTGCGCGCGGTGGCCAGTAGTAGCGTGAGGGCGAGCATGAGCACAGCCATGCCGGCTCCGTAGGCGGTGAAGGCCAGGATGCCCGTGCCCACATCCGAGCCCGTGACGAGGGGTGCGACCGCGACAGCGACGAAGAGCGGGAGGTTGCAGCCCAGCGAGACCAGCCCGTAGCCGGCGCCGAACACGAAGAAGGCACGCGGCCCGGCCCCCTTGGCGCCTGGGACCGGGAGCGTGAGCGAGACCGCGCGGCCTGCCAGGCCCATGAGCCCGACGATGACGAGGATGAGGGCAGTGATGAGCACGATGATGAGTAAGGCGTCGGGGGAGAGGAGCTGGAAGAGGCCCACCAGCGGGATGCCGATGAGCACGAAGATGGCCAGGATGCCTGCCGCCACGGTGAGGCCGATCTGGCTGGCATCCCGGGCGCGCTGAGGGGCCAGCTGCCATGTGCCGGTGAGCAGCGCGGCCACGCCGGCCAGGGTGAGCCCTGGTCCCAGGCTCGTGGGTGGGCCCTGGCTGGAGCGCAGTTGCCAGAGCTCGGTGATCCCCCAGCCGGTGAGCGCGATGCCTGCTGCCACGAGGAGCGCGCCCAAGGCGCCCTGCCGTTGCGTGGGTGGAACGGAGAGCGGGGAGGCGGGCAGGGGGGAGGATGGGGAGGATGCGGAGGATGGGGAGGATGCGGAGGATGGGGAGGATGCGGAGGATGGCGAGGAGGATGAGGATGAGGAGGCGGGTCGGCGGCCCAAGAAGAAGCCCACGTAGGCGGGGACCATGGCGATGTTGCATGGAGCGAAGAAGCTGACCAGGCCCAGCGAGAACGCCCAGAGGACCACGAAGCCGTCCACCATGCTACTCGCTGTACATCTTGGCCGGCCAGACGGTCACATCATCGATCATGGCGTTCTCCGGGAGGGTGGCCAGGGTGACCACCAGCTCCGCGATCTCCTCGGGCTGGATCATCTCCTTGGCTCGCGGGTCCTCGGCGTGCCAGTCCGTGGCCACGTAGCCTGGGTTGATGGCTGTGGTCCGGATGCCGTGGTCGGCCAACTCAAGGGCCAGGCTCTGGGCGAACCCTCGGAGGCCCCACTTGCTCGCGCAGTAGGCAGACGCGCCTGGCATGGCGGTGGTGCCTGAGACGCTGGCGGTGAAGAGCACGGTCCCAGGCCCAGGCCCGGGCCCAGGCGCGCCCCCTCCTCCCCCTCTTCCTGCGCGGTCCGTCATGAGCGGGGTGATGGCCTTGGCCGTGTAGAAGGCGCCGGTCAGGTTCGTGGCGATCGTGTCGTTCCAGGCCTCCACATCCAGGTCGGCGACGGCGCCGTACCCGCCGGTGCCGGCGTTGGCGAAGAGCAGGTCCACGCCCTCGAAGCGGTCCTGGACGGCTGCCGCGAAGGCCTGGGTGCTGTTCCAATCGCGCACGTCGAGCCCATGGGCGAGGACCTCGACGCCGGTGGGGGCCTGGCCTTCGAGCTCGTCGGCCAGGGCTTCGAGCTTGTCGACGGACCGGGCGCCGAGCGCGAGATCCATGCCTTCCGCGGCCAGCCGGCGCGCCGTGGCGGCCCCGATGCCGCTGCTCGCACCGGTGATCACAGCGACGCGGCCGGCGAGCTCGATCGTGCGTGGCATGGGACCGGCAAGAGAGGTGCTGGGCAAGAAGCCTCCGGGTGATCGCCCCTGCTGCGGGATAATCTTGATACGTTCAGACCACTCCCCGCAACCTACATGACCCGCGCCGACCCATGGTCGTCTATGGCCTTCGAGCCCGACATGGACACCGTCATCCGCATCGGATGGACCGTGACGGCCATCGCCTTCCTGGTGACCGTGGTCTCGATCCTCGGCGAGATCCTGGGTTGGTGGGGCTTCGTGGGCGAAGTTGGAGCCACGGCGGGGGCCACGATCACGGTCCTGGTCGGGCTGTCCACGCTGTTGACCGGAGCCGGTCGCCGCCAGGTGGGCGGGGTCCAGGCCGCCGTGGAGGCCAACGGCGCCAAGCTCGGCAAGCTTGACAAGCTGGACAAGCTGGATTCCATGGACACGAAGCTGGACAAGCTATCCAAATTGGACGACCTCGACCGCGTCCAGTTCGAGCTGGACAAGCAGACCGGCGTGCTCGATCGCCAGGTGAGCCTGCTGGGCGAGATCCGGGATCGGCTCTGAGCTCGTTCTCCTGAGCCCCCAGGCAAAGGCTAAGCCCTCGCCCGGCCCTCCACGCGCATGCTTGGTGGAGGCTCCAGTGTCCTTGATGGCCGTTCGGTTCTATTGTCCTTGGTCGTCGCCCTGGTCGCCGTGGCGTGGGTTCCGGCGTCGCTCTCGGCGGTGGCCGCCGGTGGCGAGGACCTCCCGCCCCTCGTGCACACCGGCGGTGCAGCGGCGGAGGGCTGGGTCATGTACCGCTACGATGCCCATGGTGAGCACCTCGTCATGGACTTCGAGGTGCCCGAGCTGTCCGGTACCGCCATCCGTCAGTTCGGTGCGATGGGGTACGGAGCGGATCTGGAGTTCCTCGGAGGTGCGCTGCTGACGAAGTTCTACGGCGACGACGGGGTCTATTCCGATTCCCGCATCCTCGGTGACGCTGGTCCCGTGATCGACACCTACGATACGTGGTCCGAGGACGGGTCCACGTCGATCCGGATCGAGATGAACAAGCCCGGCTCACCGTACGAGACGGTCACGGGTGAGCGCTACACGTTGATCTGGGGGGTCGGGGGCATCGGAGAGCACGTCCACTCGTTCCGCGCGGCCGAGGGGGTCGAGCTCTTCGAGGTGGAGTACGGCACCGACGCGTCCCTCCACGTCACCCAGGATCTGGAGAGCGCCTTCGCAGCGCGGGCGTCCACGGGGCCCGTGGGTGCACGGGCCTCGATCGACGGGGTGAGGACCGAGACCATCGAGCACAACATGGTGGGCATCTTCGAAGCCGGCTACCTCGCGTCGCCGGACCTGCTCACCGCAGAGATGGCGAACGGGACGCTAGAGATCTGCACCTGCTCCTGGCTCGACCTGAACGAGCCCTACGCAGCGGGGCCGGGAGAGTACACGTTCCGCGCCACGGGGGCCGTGGCTTCGATCAACGCAGCCGACCACGTGCGGCTGACCGTGGTGGACGTGCGTGTGCCCAACCAGGAGGCGTGAGCTCAGCGCGTCCCTCTGAGCTTGCGCCAGAGCATGGCTACGGGATCGAACTTGCGCGAGACCACGCGCTCCTTCATGGGGATGATGCCGTTGTCGGTGATCTGGATGTTCTCCGGGCAGACGTCGGTGCAGCACTTCGTGATGTTGCAAAGCCCCACGCCGCCCTTCTCCCAGATCTCATCGACCCGGTCGCCCTCGTCGGCTGGGTGCATCTCGACGCCGGCGTACCGGATGAACATGCGTGGCCCGGCGAACTCGTCGTGCATCTCGTGGCTTCGCAGCACGTGGCAGACGTCCTGGCACAGGAAGCACTCGATGCACTTGCGGAACTCCTGGACGC
>CAYNEI010000006.1:0-87253 GCA_964396185.1 uncultured Thermoplasmatales archaeon | reverse complement strand
TCGAAGGTTCCGTCGAAGTACGTCACCGTCGCGGATGCTTCAGGTGTCGGCGGTGACGGAACCAACCCCACGCTCACACTGAAGGGGTCCTGACCATCGGCGAACACCGTCACCGTGGCGCACCGCGGCTCGTTGTCCCCGCCGGGTCCTTCGACCTTGTCCCCTTCTTGCGGTGGAAGGGACACGGTGTCGGTACCCAGCAAGTCTCCCTCACACTGCGTGCTCGGATCCTCGGGGTTCGAGAAGTCCGGCTCCAGGAACCCGTCGAAGTACTCGATCTGCACGCTGGCTTGCTCGCCGACGATGCCGACACTGACACTCTCGTCGGTCTCGGCGGGCCCCGTTACAGTGACGGTGGCACACTGGGCACCCTCATCGGGGCCGCTGAGCTCCTCACCGTCGGGCGGAAGGACCACCGTGTCGCTGCCGGCCGCGTCGCCGGTGCAAGATGTGGTGGGCCCGTCTTCGCCTTCCTCCACCTCCATGGACCCGTCGTTGTACTCGATGGTGACCGAAGCCTGCTGCTCCGGTACACCCGCACTGGCGCTCCTTGACTCGGGTTCCTCCGGGCCCTCTTCACCGTCCGCGTCCGCGGTCACAGTGACCGTGACGCACTGGGTGGTCTCACGGGGTCCCTCGGCGTCGGTCTCCGAGGGGATGGTGTCGCCGTGGGTGTTCGTCCCCCCACACTCGACCTCATCACCGCTCGTCACGAGCCGGCCGTCGAAGTAATCGACCGTCACGGAGATCTCGGACGGAGGGTCCTCGATGGGCACGCCGATGCTCACCTTCGGAGCCGTATCCTCAAGGTTCGTATCGTCGTTCACGCCGTCCCCGTCGGGGTCTAGCGTGAACGTAACGGCCACACACCGCGTCTCAGCTGGCGGGCCGGTCGGCGGTACGTCATCGGGCGCAACATCGGTTCCCAACGAATCGCCGGAGCAATCGGTGGGCTCGTCTGGGGCCACCATAGGCCCATCCCAGTACTCGATCTCCAGCGAGGCGCTGGGTTCGACCTCGCGTGCGATCAGAGCGTCGTCGCCGTCGAACTCGCCGTTCTCGTTGCGGTCCACGAAGACCACGATGCGGCCCTCGCTGTCCTCACCCTGCTGGAGCAGGCTGTTGGGTTGACCCGTGCATGTGCCGGTGATGAACAGGCCACCGGAGACCGGGAAGTCCCGGTCGAACTTGGGGTCATCCGAGAGATCCGAGGTGGGTCCGAACGTCGGCGGCTCCAGGCTGTTCGGGAAGCCGTCCCCGTCGAAGTCGCAGGAGCTCGCCTGCCGATCGTTGGGGTCGCTGCCGGTACCGGTCTCGGACTTGTCGTTCGAGCCGTCGCCATCGGTATCCGCCTCCTCGGGGTCCGTGGCCTCGTTGCCGAACCGGGCGTTCTCACTGCCATCCAGCTCTTGGTCGTTGGTCAGCGAGTCGCCGTCGAGGTCATCGGCCCCATCGTATACGGCCAACTCGAAGCTCTTGCTCGCCGTGTCCACGCCGTCGGATGCCGTGACCGTGACGGTGAACGTCCCGGCGTTGGCGTAGGTGTGGTCCGCTGAGAGATCCGTCGTGGTCGAGCTGGCTGGGCCGAAGTCGTACGTGAAGGTCAGCGCGTCCCCGTCCGGGTCACTGACCGTGTCGATGGACACGGTCAGTGTCTCACCCATGTGGATGTAGTTGGCCGTGCGCTGGTTGCCCCGGAACGTCAACTCGGTGGCGTCGTCGGAGATCGCATCGAGCTCCGGCGCCCGGTTGACGTTGGCGACGACGATGTCGAAGGTCTCATCGGCGCTAAGGTCTCCGTCGCTGACGGCTACGCTCACGGTGTGCGTGCCCGAGTCGTCGAACGTGGGCGTCCACGAGAGGGTCGCCGTGCCGTCGCCGTTGTCGGTGAACGTGGCGCCGGCGGGCGATGTCCCGCCGTCGTCGTAGGTGAGCGAGGTGTCGTCGTTGTCCACGTCTGTCGCGGTGATCGTGAGCTCCAACAGCTCGTTCTCGTTGACGTTCTGCTCGCCGATGGCGTCCAGCTCCGGTGCGTCGTTGACGGGGGTGACGTCCACATCGAAGGTCACCGTGTCGGACGCGCTGTGGGAGTCGGTCACCGTCACCGTTACGCTGGCTGTTCCAAGGTCCGGGTCGTCCGGCGTGCCAGAGAGCTCACCCGTGGACGCGTCGATCGTCAGCCACGACGGGCCCGAGTCGAGCGTGAAGGCGAGGGTATCGCCGTCGACTCCGACATCGTCGTCGGACGCGCTCATCATAAAGCTGAAAGCGTCCTCCTCGGGCGCCGTCAGCGTGCCGGGGTTCGTGAGGCTCGGCGCTCGGTTGAGGTTGTTGACGACGATCTCGAACGATTCCGTATCCGTTGCGCCATCGGCCGCGTCGGTCGCCGTGATGGTGACTGGATACGTACCAGCATCGTCGAATCCTGGTGTCCAATCGAAGCTACCGGAACCATCGCCGTTGTCGGTGAACGTCCCGTCCGTGGTGTGCGAGGCGGTCAGCGTGATCGCGTCGCCTGCGTCGGGGTCGCTGGCCGAGACGGGCACGGTCAGCGGGCTGTTCTCGCTGATGGTCTGGTCCGTGATCTCGTCCAGTGTCGGAGCGTCGTTCACGTTCGCGACAGTAACCTCGAACGTATCGTCGTCGGTCGCGCCCGAGTCGTCCGCGACCGTGACGGTAACGGTCTCGCTGCCGACATCGGCGTTCGTCGGCGTGCCGGTGATCTCGCCCGATGTGGCGTCGATCGAGAGCCACGACGAGCCGCTTAGTGAGAACGTGAGCGTGTCCCCGTGGATCGTGTCGTCGTCCGAAGCCGATACGGTCAGGGAGAACGGATCATCCTCGGTCGCTGGTTGGTCCGGGATCGGGTCGTCAACTGTCCCTGCACCGATCGGGTCCAATACGGGCGCGTTGTTGACGTTCACGACCTCGAGGGTGAATGACTCGGTCACACACGCGGGGTCGGGATCGCCGGCATCGTCCGTGTTGTCGTCGCAGACCTTGACGGAGACGGCGTCACCGCTCGTGACGTCGCTGTTGTCTGGTTCCCCGGTCAGCTCGCCGGATCCTGGGTCGATCGAGAGCCAGGTGGGTCCCGCCTCAAGGCTGAACGTTAGGGTCTGCAGCTTGTCCGGATCGACCACATCGGCATCCTCAGCATCGACCGTTTGCGAATACCCCGCGCCTTCGGTGGCGGCAGGCAGTTCCGCGGTCGTGATGTCGGGGACGTCGTTCTTGTCGTTGATGGTGATCGTGAACACCTCGATGGCCGACTGCTCGGCAGGGAGATGTCCCTCGGGGTCGTCGCGGCCGTCGTCGGTCGCTTGCAGCTCGAAGCTGTAGGTTCCAGCCTGAAGGAACCCAACCTCCCAGTTCAGGCTGAAAACGAGATCGCCGTTCTCGTCGGTGCTTGTCAGCGCGTTGGGGTCCATGGCGGCCCCCGAGGGCGCAGGCGACGGCTCGTTGATCTCGAGCGTTAGCTCGACATCGCGGTCCGTCTCGTCTGATCGGTCCTCGTCGTTGACAGTGATCGGGATGTTGATGCTGTCGCCTTCGTCGAATGTGGCGTCAGCGACGCTGGTCTCAATCGTGGGCGCAGTGTTCGGGTGCGATCGAGCGTCCTGGTGGTCGGTGCCAGCATCGCGCTCGCGGGCCGTGGAGAACCCATCGCCGTCGGGGTCCTCCAGGTTGCGCGAATCCAGGAAGAAAGTGGCCTGCTCTAACACGAGGAACGACGTCTCGGCCGCGATGCGGATGTTCTGCAGGTAGAACGAGTCGATGCTCGCCCCGTCCTCGGAGTCGGTGGAGACCGTGCGGTCCTCGGCTAGGTCGGTGCCGAGGGTCTCGAAGTCGAGCACCGCTGTGCCGAGGAGCGCGATGATGTCCAAGTAGGCGGGTCCGAAGATCTCCTCGCCGTTGCTGAACTGGTCGTCGTCGTAGTTCTCGCCCGGGCCAGCCTGGGGCCGGGGCACGTTCTTGGCAGCGAGGCACTCCTCGTTCTTCTCCTCCTCGTTAGGGTCGGTGTCCTGGCAGACGTCCTCACCGTCGGCCGGGTCGAATGGGACCTCCACTGCCGTGAGCGCCCCGGGGACGAGCTCGACAGTTGGCGGGTCCGTGGAACGGTCCAGGAGGACCGTGTGTTCCCGGAACTCGATGACGAAATCGGCGTCCACGCCGTCGTCGTCCTCGTCGACGCCCGAACCAGCGGCGTTACCGGTGGGGATCGGGAAAGGATCGCTCTCGAACTGGGAGGGAGCCGGGTTCTTCGCATCATCGTCGTCGGGGTCGACGGGCACCGGGATAGGGTTCGCGTCCTCCGGGTCCTCGATCCAGACGTGTGTCTCGTCGCTCGTGGAGCAACGGATCGTCACGGTGGAGATGGGCACGAACACGTTGGCAGGGAAGCCGTCCCCATCCTCGTCAGCGCCCTCCTCGGGCTCGCCGGGGACCGGGATGGTCGCGAGCATGGATGGCTCGCAGTGCTCTGGCGGGATGTAGTCCCAGCCGCCTCCCTCCTCCTTGCACTCGCCGAGTGGCTTCTCTTCATCCGCATCGTTGATCACGATGAGCGCAGCGCGAACGGCGGGCCGCTCACACTGCTCCTCCACGGCGTTCGGGACGCCGTCGGTGTCATGGTCTCCGGCCGGGTCCGGATCCTCCTGCGCGGACACCCCCATGGGGATGAACGCGAGACCGGCCGTCATCAACGTCAGCGCACAAACTAGAACGTAAACCTGGTGGTTGCCTTCCCTCATATTCTGCAGCCCCCTTGCTGCCTCAGCTCATACAACCCCCCCAGAAATATAATCCTTTGGTCTGCGTAGAATCATGCAATCCGCGGTGAGGGTGGCTGGGTCAAGTGTTCGTTCTGGCTCGCCCAGGGGTCTTGGCCGCTCCGGTAAGACCGGCCGGCAGCGATCCGTTGCGACCAGTGCGAGCCGGTGGTTCCACACGGCCGTCGAAGCGAACGAGCATCCGTCCGACGGCGTTGGATCCCGCAGACGAACCACCTCCAGGCCGAGGGGAGGCACCCCTGGGATTGAGTCGACTGTCCTGGGAAGACACGGGTCTTTGGTCATGGTCGACCGGTCTTCGCAATGTAGAGCTTGCCAAGCGGAGGCGCTGCGCTCACACGCTAAAAATAAGGCTTCTCAGGGCTCAGATAAGCGGCTCAGGCGGCAGCGGCGGCGGCGGGACATAATCCCATGAACCGTCTGCGCGCTCTTCGCACCGCCCGGCTGCTTGGGCCGGGATCGCATTGAGCACAGCTTGGGTGGCTGGCCGGAGGCAAAGCTCGTCCTCGACCTCATCCGGCACAAGATCGAAGTCCGCATCGTTGGGCCCGGGCGCACCGGGATCGCTTGCGTCCTCTGGATCCGTGCCCAGCAGGTTCTCCTGCGTGTCGGTCCATCCGTCCCCATCCGAGTCCGCTGGGCCGCCGACGAGCTTGCACTCGTGTGTGTAGTAGACCGGGAAACATGATTGCAGAAGCGGTAGCATGCGCATGGTCGCCTGGTCCTGGTTCGGGCCGAGCTCCAGGATGGCGACCTCTGGGATGCGGTCGGCCGCGCTGGCGGTGACCAGGAACCGGTCCGTGGTGTCGCCTGGACCGTCTCGCAGCCAGCCCACGTCCTCGAACACGATGGGCTCCGCGCTGCCGGCGTCGTTCTGACAGACTTGGTCGCGCACGGGCAGCGGGTTGTCCAGGCGTTGGTCCAGGTTGGCGATGCACACGGTGGCGAACGGGATGATCTCGCCATCGGATGCGTCCAGGGCGAGCACGGTGAGATCGAACTGGGTCGGCCAGAGCGTGAAGTCGACCACGTCACCGTCGTCGATGCCCTCGGCCTGCTCCTCGTACGCGCTGGCTGGGTCTGCGTGGTTGGCGCGCAGCGTCCAGGTGTAGGGCTCATCCGTGGCGTGCGGCAGGGCCAGCGCGTAGGCGCCCGTGGTGTCCGTCGTGACGCCATCGCAGCCGTAGTCGGGTGCCGTTGTGGCGTCGTGGTCGGTTGGCTGGCAGGTGAAGGGCAAGCCCTCGATCTCGGGTGTGATGGTGGCAGCCTCCACCGGGACGGCGTCGTTGTCGACGACGGTGCCCGTGATGGGGGTGGCTGGCGCGCGGAGCAGGTGGAGCTCGGCGTCGTCGTCGTTGGTTGCCGCGGTGGACGGCGCGGCAAGGGTGACGGCTCCTGCGGCCTCGAGGAAGTTGACGTCCGTCTCGGTGGAGCTGGCCAGGATGCCTGAGCCCTGGGGCTCATCGTAGGTGCCGGCCAGGCTCGTGATGTCCAAGCCGCCCCACGGCAGGGTGAGCTGGGCGGTGCCGTTGGCATCCGTGGAGGCCTCGCACGTGAAGGTGCCTGCATCTGGGTCGCAGGTGAAGCCCTGACCCGTGGCCACGAGCTCAGCACCCGAGACCTGGAAGCCCGTATGCGCATCCAAGACGAGCACCTCGATGGTGCTGGCAACGCGGGCCAGGGCGGCCTCGCTGAGCAAGGTCGTGTCGACCGCGACGTCCGTGGGGCTGTCAGGGTCGATGTAGTCGTCGTGGCTGACGGTCACGGTGTAGCGGCGCGTGTCGTCGGGCAGGGTCAGCGTGGCGATGCCGTTCGTGCCCGTGAGGGCCTCGCAGTTGTACGGTGCAGCGCAGGCCGACTCGGGTAGGTCGTCCGACTCGGCTTCGACGATGGCGCCTTCGATGGCCTTGCTCGTGTGGGCATCCACGATCGGCCCGACGGTGATGACCCCCTCGTCGGCCGGTGAGAGCTCGCATGTGACCGAGGCCCCACCCGGCTCGATGTCGAGGCCCGTCAGGCACACCGCGAGATCGTAGAGGGGCGCGGCATCGTCCCGCTCGCCGGTGAGCTTGTAGTCGCCGGCGTCGAGCTCGTCCGGAGCAAGGCGGCTCCAGAGGACCTCCACGCTGGTGGCCCCGTCGGTGCCCGTGGGGTCTGAGCACGCCTCGCTGGTGAGGCCTGCATCGTCGCTGGCGGCGCACACGGTGGCCCCCTGGATGAGCGTCCCGTCGGTGCCGTCCTTGACCGTCACGGTGAGGGTCTGGCTCGTTCGATCGAGGCTCAGGGTCCCAAGATCCACGAAGCCGTCCAGCGGGACGGATGCAGAGGACTGGAGCTCATCGAAGCCCGCCTCGTTGAAGGTGATGGTGCGATCCCCGTCGACGACCTCGAAGGCGAACGCGCCGGTGCCATCCGTGGTGGTGGTCTCATCCGACCCGGCGTCGACGAGAACGTCGGCGATCCCGGTGCCGGTGACAGCGTCTTGCACCGTTCCTTCGACTGCGCCGGTGCCATCGGCGAGCAAGGTGAGGCAGCGAGCGGGCTCCAGGGTGATCGTGCCGGTCTCGCCGATGTCGAGGCTGCACGTTCGCGTGTTCTTCTCATCGGACTCGATGGTCAGATCGTAACTCCCCTGGGCGAGCACGACGGAGAAATCGCCGGTGCTCGGGCTGTTCTCGACGAGGTCCGTGCCCAGGGTGTCTCCAGAGAACGTGAGCCTCGCTAGGATACCGTTCCCAGCCAGGTCGACGACCTGGCCGTCGAAGGTGACGGTGGAGCGGTCAAGGGTGAAGTCTTGTGGGATGCCTGGATCGATGTCGTCCATCGTTGGGGTCACGAACGCCGGGTCTGCAGCCTCGTAGCCGGTGGCGCTCGCCTCCAGGGTGAAGGTGTCTCCCCAGGGGAGGGCCAGCTCGTAGCCGCCGGAGGCATCCGTAGTGGCTGAGAGCACGTAGGGATGATCGCTGGGCAGGGGGTCGAGCAGCGACGCGGTGGCTTGGACGGTTGCGTCCTGAACGACGCCGCCGGTGGTCTCGTCGTGGACAGTGCCGGTGAGCGCCACGCCGGCTCGCCACACGTCGGCATCGAGCGTGCTGAGACCGTTCTCGCACTCGGTGGAGACGACGCTTGAGGCATCGTAGCCGGTCTTCTCGACCATGGCGTCGACCGTGGTCCCCAGGGGACAGGCGATACGCGCGGTGCCATCTGCGCCCGTCTGAACCTGGGCGGCGGAGATGAGCCCGTTGAACGTGAAGCTGGCCGAGGCCTCCGCCAGGGGCGCGTCTGCTACGGCGTCGTTGGCGGTGAGTTCGATGAAGCCGTTGGCGGGCGCGGAGAGGGTGACCTCGCCCAGGTCCACGCCGTTGGCGGCTCCGCAGGTGTCGGGCGTGGTCTCCAGGTGGGCGGCCACAGGGAAGCGCTCGGAGAGGTAGGCGGCCCAGTGGCGCTCGTCCAGGGATCGGTTGTCCTCGACCACGATCTCGTAGCGGTCGGCGAGCATATCGAAGCTGAAGGAGCCATCCTCCCCGCTGAGATCCGCAGGTGGGGGGGCGTGGTCGAAGCTCTTCGTGCCGCGGCCGATGGCCACGATGGAGATACCATCGATGCCCCAGCCGACCTCGTTCACGATCTCCCCGCAGACCGTGATGTCTGAGGAAGCCGATCCGTGGGCGGCCTGCCCGGTGGGCACGCTCAAGATCATCAAGGCACAGACGCCGAGCACGAAGCTTAGGCTGCCCTTTCTCGTCGTAAGTCCGCTTCGCATCACAGTGCCTCCCATGACCCGCGCCTCCCATCGCCCCGTGGGCGACTCTGCCGCAGTCTGGTAATCATACTCGTTCAGCCTATTAAACTATCGTGGCCCACTGCGGTGGACCAGGGGCTTGCGGCGGCGCCGCCGCCCCGGCCTCCACTGCGAAGCATCAACGCAGGGGCGTCGGGCTGAACCCGAGGGTGATGACGCCGGTGCCCAAGCCGTTGTGGCAGGTGGCCGGGCCGAAGAGCGCGTCCAGACCGATGCATCCACCCTGGACCATGACCGAGGGCCCGGTGGCCGAGCCGTAGTAGTTGGCTGCGGCGATCACGGGCGTGGATGCCTGGTTCTCGATGGCCAGGCCCCGGTTGGCGATGAAATCGTTGGCGAGAACCGTGATGCCGACGGCCTCGGTGGCCGCGTCGTCGTCGCCCAGCACCAGCACGGCGGAGGACGTAGAGGACCGGATCACGTTCCCTTCGATGCGGGTGTCCGTGGCGTCAGCGACGACCACGCCGTGGGTGTTGCCCCGCAGCAGGTTGTCGCGGACGGTCGTGGCGAACAGCTGCCCCTCAGACCTGTCGTTGAGGGCGAGATCGTCGACGCCCACCCGGATCGCAGCGGCGCCCGGGTCGGTCGCGCCGCGAACCTGGAAGCCCTCGATGGTGACGCTGGCGGCGTGGACCTGGATGCCGTCGCCTCCCTGGGACTCGACCACGGTTGCGAGCGGTCCCTGTTCGGCCCGTACGGTGACGAAATGGGTGTCGATCGTGAAGGGTTCGTAGACGCCCGGACAGACGAGCACCTCGTCGCCGGGGTCGGCCAGCGCGATGGCGGTGTGCGGGTCCGATGTGCACGTACCGTCGCTGACGCCGACGGTGGCGACCGTCACGCCGGCCGCCGACGTGCCGGGGCGCATCTCCAGACCCACGGCCCGCAGGCCCGCGTTGGTGACGAGCGTGCCGAAGGTGCCGAACTCGTCCCTTTGGATGCCAGTGGCATCCAGAACGGCGACGGCGGAGGCGCCGGTGAGCTTGATAACGCCCGGGACCGCTCCCTGGGGTCGCTGCTCGTCGTCGAGGTGGGCGCCCGCGCGGAGGATCGTGTTCGCCTCTTCGAAGGGAATGACGACCTTGGCGGGTGCTCCGTCGAGGACGCGGTTGACGGCCACATCGGCGTGCTGGCCAGCGGATGCAGCGTACCCGGTCAGGATGTCGGCGGATGCCGCGGTGTTCCCGGCGGTGGCCTGCGCACCGTCCGAGACGGGCGCGATGCTAGGCAGCGGGCCGTCGGCCGTGGCGGGGACCGAGACTGTCAAGAGCGCCGCTATGGTGGCCAATACGAGGAGGGACCGGGTCGGGTCCTGTTGGATCATAAGCTGAGCCTCGGGTGCCGCAATATGGTCAACCCTTAAGGTTGTTCGTTGCAGGGATGGACCGGCCCGCGCCGTTCGGCGGGGCCGGCCCTCCTTGCGGATGGTGGTTTTCGGGTGGGTGGTGGTTCTGATCCACCGGTTCTAGGGCGTCGGGCAGAAGTCCGGATCCTCAGGCAGGACGACGAGACCGGACGCAGCCGTCTGGATGGCGCACTCGGTCGATCCGAGCGTGCCGGGCACGCTCGTCACGAAGTTCGCGCTCGCGGTCGTGGTGGCCGTGGCCGCGTTCTCGACCGCATCGACGATGCTGCCGGCGACGCAGACCGGCGGCGGGCTGGCCGGGTTTATGGGTGCTTGGCACACGGCCTCGGCTGCGGCGGCGCCTACGGCACCGGCAGCGAGGATCCCGTTGTTCGCCACGCCGACGCCGGCGGTGAAGATGGCGGCGGCCTCGGTCGCCTTGGCGAGGACGGTCTTGTTGGCTTGATCGACGGCCAGTACGGCGAAGCCGTTGCCTGCGCCGATCACGTTCGTTGCGAACGCTTCGGTGCCGTCCTGGACGTTGACGGCCTGGTCGGCCGGAACATTCCCGACGGACGCGTTCGCAACCGCGTCCCCTGCCTCACCGGCGGCGGCCGCCCCGAAGGCCTCCGCTTCGGCACGGACCGTTGCGTTCGTCGATTCTGCCCCATTCGCGATGGCATCGATCTCGGTCTCCGGAACCGTGATGGATGGGTTGGCCGCCGCCGTTGCGGGGACGACCAGTACGATCGCGAGCATAAGCCCTACTATGATCCTAGCTTGCATGTACGTTCAGCCTCCTCAATCTGGGGCGAACCCTCGTCCGCCTCCCGGTCAACAGGACGCACCTCTCCATAATAAGCGTTCGCTCTGCCGCGGCGTGTTGGACCGGACACCCCTTACGGGGACGCATCCGGCACCATGCCGAGCAGGAAACCGACGAGGCTAGCCTTGTCGCAGGTGGGGGCGCCCGGGTCAGTGGTGTCGACCAGTGGCCGCGAACAGGCCGTCTCGGCCACGGCGAATGCCACAGCCGCCGCGAACGCGACGCCGCTGGCCGACGTGTTGCCACCGGCGGACAGGGTCCGTTGGGTCTCGTTGAGCTTGTGGACGGCCTCGTCAGCCGTCCAGTTGACCAGCAGCACCGTGAACCCGCGGGCGGCAACGGTCGTGTCGTTGGCGACCGCGGCACCGGCTGCGATGCTCGCATTGGCCTCGTCCACCGGGACCCGCTCGGCGCCGATCGATGCGGCGGCGGACGTGGCGTTGGCGCCGACCGCACCCCCTGTGGCATTGACACCATCGACCGTGGCGGCGGACAGGTCACCTCCTGCCCCGAGCACTGGCGCGGCATCCGGCACCGTGAAGCCGGGCTCGCCCGCCGCGGCCGGGGCAGTCAGGATGATGATTCCCATCAACCATGGGATGGTCCACTGCACCGTTCGTTCGCCTCCCACTGGGTCCATGCGCGCCGGAGGATAAAACCCCTCCGGGTGCCGCAGCACTCCTTCGACCTCAGACGAAGGTCGGGTACGGCACCGCATCCAACTCGTCGAGCGGCGTGACCAGCTTGGCAACATTGTAGAAGCCCTCCACCCGGTCACCGCCCGGCAGTTGGGCGACCACGCGGACCAACGCGGGTATGGGTTCGTCCGAGGTGGAGTCCAGGGTCACCGTCCACACGCCGGCGTCCCCGGCCAGGGTCTGGACTGGCCGGTTCCCGGTCGCGGGGTCGGCGTCGTCACTGGCCAGGGCGTGGACGAACAGCCCAGTGCCCGATCCCGGGCCCGCGGGAGCTCCCAGGTCGACCTGATCGCCTGTGTCGGCGTCCAGGGCCGTGACGACGAAGGTGTCCACCTCGGTGCGCTGGATCTGGAGCGCGATGCCGTCTGTGGCCATGACCGAGCTGCCCGCGGCGAGCTCGCCGGTGTTCGCGCACCGCGCTGCAAGCGCGGTGTCGCAGGTCTCCGCTGCCTGCGTGGTTGCACCCTCGAGCACGACGTTGTCGAACACCGCGCTCGCGCCAGGCGCATCTGGAGCCGAGAGCACGATGCGCACCAGGGGCTCTCCCTCTGTGTTCGTGAGCTCGATCCGGTTTGCGCCAGGCTCAAGCGGAGCCCCGTGGGCGCCTACGCCCGCCTGGCATGCCTGCGTGGCGTAGCACACGGTGGCCCTGGCCGTCCCGCCGTCCACGGCGAGCAGGTCCACGGTGAGCGCACTGCCGCCCAGCACGACCGGGAGGCCAGCGCCGGTGACGTCGAAGCGCTGCTCGACGCGGGTCTCCCCGCTCCCGTCGCTGACCAAGGCGAACGCCTTGCCGGTGGGTCCTTCCACGATCTCGTGCTCGGCCAAGCTCGGGGCCTGGCCAGGGGCGTTGTCCAACGGGAGCCAACCGCTGATGCCGGCCTCGAAGCCGGGGTTGACCACGGGACTGGTGGCCTGGGTGACGGGGTTGGAGGCCGTGTCGGCTGGATCGGAGGCCGAGGCCCACTCGGCCCCGTTGACGAAGACGTCCCCATCCTCGCTTCGCTCCTCGCAGCCGAAGCGAGCCTCACCCAACTCGTCGAGGTACGGCGTGAAGTCGACCTCGTTGCCGCTGCCTGCATCGTTGATGCGGGCCTCGATGAGCGTGCACTTGTAGACCCCCCAGTCGTTGAACTGGGCGTCGATGACGGCGTCCTGGACGTTGCCGTCCAAGACGAGGGTTCCTGGATCAGCGTCGAGGCCGAAGGTGTTCGCGCGGAGGGTCGCACCAGCCCCGTCGTTGTCGGCGTCCACAGGCGAGCCGCAGAACCAGATGGCCTGCAGGTTGCCGGTGAACAGGTTGCCTTCCAGGTGGGGGTCCTCGTTGTTGCAGATGCTCAGGCCGCGCTGGTTCTCCGCGAAGGTGTTATCGGCGATCACCGGCGCCTTGTCGGTGTTGATGAACCCGCCATGAGAGACCCACCCGGTGATGGTGTTGCCCCGGATCTCAAGGCCCTGGGTGTTGTACGTGATGATGCCGGAATTGGTCTGGACGGCGGGCTGGTCTGTGCCGGCCAGCACCGCGCGGATCTCGTTGTCCAGGACCTTGGCACCGGCGACGCTGTCGATCTTCACGCCATGCGCGAAGTCGAAGGCGTCGACGTTGCCGACGCGGATCTGGTTGCCTTCCACCGTGACATCGTCGGCTGCGATGTGCACGCCGATGAGCGTGTTGTCCCGCGTCGCGAGTGCCCCGCCCTCGTCCCCGCTCCAGCGCAGGGTGAGCCCCTCCACGCTGGTGCCCCGTGCGCCCATCCGGACCACGCGATCAGCCACAGAGGTCGCATCCACGATGGTTCGGTCAAGGGCTGTGTCCTGCCGGCACGCCGTATCAGCGGTGACGAAGCACGTGGTGTCTTGGCGCTCGCCGAGGACGGTGTCGCCGATGACCTGGTTGTCCACGTAGCTTACCGTGGCCCCGTCGGTCTGGACCAGGTTCACAGCAGAGACCTCGTACCCGCCGCTGGGGTACCGCTCGTTGATGCTCGCGATGGCCTGAGCGCGCGTGGTGTCGCCTGCGAAGTTCCACCGCGTATCCTCGTCGAAGAAGTCGACGTGGAACCACTCGCCCTCGACGCAGTCCGCGAGATCAGGCGTGATCTCCACGAGCCGGTCGCGGTCATGGCTGTCGTCCCCGGGGGTCTCGTCGATGGCCACGAGCCCGCCCAGGTCCATCTCGCTGCAATCGCCTTCGGCGAGGTAGAGGTCGAAGGCGAACCGGTCGATGTCCTCGATCGTCGCGCCATCCGGTGGGAAGAGGCTGGTGGATCGGTGGTCGGGCGTGCCTGCGTTGTCGAAGAGCACCGCCTCGCCAGCGCCGAGACCGGGCGCATCGGCCCACTCGGCTCGGGAGAGCTCCTGGTGGCCTGTCCCGATGTCGCTGGCGCAGATGGGTCCGCCGGCCACGGTGCCGCAGACCTCGATGTCCTCGGTGGAGAGGGTGAGGCTCTCAGGTCGCGGCGTGGGGTCGGCCGGCGACGCGCTGGCACCCACCAGGATGCGAGCGCCGGGCTCAGCAGCCTCGATGGCTTCCTGGATGGAGAGGAAGCTCGGCGCGTTGCCCTCGATGCGCACAAGCGGCGGCTCCGGGCTGCCGTCGCCTGTCAGGAACGGGATCTGGAGCACGGTGTTGTCCGTGCCCTGGTCGTCCACGCGCTGGTCGATGAGCCTGTGGTGGTTCACGCCCCAGTCGCTGAGGCGAACGTCCACGTGCAGTTCATGCGTGCGGCCATCGAGCCCCAGGGCGGTTGTGACCGAGGGTGCGAACGTGTTCCCGCGGAGGTTGATCTCGCCACCGGGGCCGGGGATCCCGCAGAGCAGGATGCCCCGGATCGAGTCGGTGAACGTGTTCCCGTTGACCACGGGATCATCCATGCTCTCGCACAGGAGCACGCCGGTGCCCACCGCGCGGAACGTGTTGTCGAGGATGGAGATGCCCTGGGTGCCGGCGCTTGGGAAGACCGCGTTGGATCCCCAGCCCTGGAACAGGGTCCCTTGGATCGTGACACCTGTGAGCTCCCCGTGGATGCCGTTGTTCGGTCGCGCGCCACGGTCCTCTGGCCCGGCGGGCAGGCCGCGCAGCTCGCTGTTCAGGATGAGGGCGTCGTCGGCCACACCCTTGACCTCGATCCCTGTGACCAGGTTGCCCTGCTGGCCCTCGAGCTCGATGTGGACGCGATCGAGGACCGTGCTGTCGCGCTCGAGCTTGACCGCGCCACCGTTGCCTTCGAGGCCTGTGTTCTTGAGGGTGATGCCCTGGAGGGTCACGTCGAGGCCGCGCACGCTCACCGTGTAGTCGGAGGTGCCCATGGCATCCACGACGACGTCTGCAGGGTCTGACCCGCAAGTGGCCGTGGCCTCGTCGGCCTGGCAGATCGTGAGCCCGTGCGTGTTGACGGTGAGGGCTTCATGGTAGGCCCCTGGCCCGACCAGCAGCGTGTCGTCCTGGCTGGCCGCATCGATGGCGTCCTGGATGGAGAAGAACGCATCGCCAGTGGCCGCGTTGTGCACCACGCCAGGCTCGGTGGGGATCTCGCAGCCCTTGAGCTCGCCGTCGGGCGTGAGGAACGGGTTGATCCGGACGAGGTTGTCCGTGCCCAGATCCCGGATGCGTTCCCGGATCGCGGCGCACTCGTAGGCGCCCCAGTCGTTGGAGCGTGCATCCAGATCGAGCTCCTGGACATCCTCCCCGATGCGCAGGCTGTCGGCCGTGGAGAGCAGCCGGTTGTCGCTCATCTCATCGAGGCTGGGCTGGACGGGTGGCTCGGTGTGGAAGAACGTCGTGATCGCCACGGCGTCCACGCTGCCGGCGAAGCTGTTGGCTCGGACCACGGCGTCCTGAGCGCCCTGGATCCAGAGGCCAGCAGCCGGCTCGCCGATGCAGTCCTCCGTGGGCTCCTCGCCGCACGCCTCCGGCGTGTCCAGCGCGTTGGGGGCGCCGAAGCCAGGGGCCAGGTCAAGCCGGATCGTGTTGCCCTCCACCAGCGTGCCCGTGCTCTGCTCGAGGTTGATGGCGTTGAGCCCGGAGCCCGTGAAGTCGTTGGCTGTGATGGAGACGTCGTCGGCCTGGCCGATGAGCACGCCGAAGCGCCAGGTGCCGGTGAGGGTGTTGGCGTCGATGGTCCCGCCAGGTCCGGCGTCCGATGCGACGTTGATGGCCGCGAAGTCCCAGTTGGACAGCGCGTTCCCGGTGATCGCCCAGTCGGAGGTGGCGTCGTGGACGTGGACGCCGAAGGAGGGTGTGGCGGGGTTGATCTGGAAACCGCTCCCTTCGAGACGGTTGTCGGTGACCGTGGCACCCTCCACGCCGCTGAGATCGATGGCGAGCTTGGAGACCAGCACGGTGTTGGCCTCCAGTTGCACGTTGGAGGTGCCCGTGGCCTTGATGCCAAGCGTGCCCCGCGTGATCGTGTTGTCCTCCAGGGTGGCCTCGGCGCCGCCCCGGATGGTCGCACCGGTCCAGGCCGGGTGACCGTTGACATCGATGGTGTTGCCCGAGACCAGCGCATCCGTGGTGTCCTGGAGGAGCAGGCCTTGGGAGGTGCGTCCCAAGCCGGGGACGTCCTCGTTGGCCTCGATGTGGTTGGAGACGATGGCGCCCCCGGTCGTGGCGTCGTAGATGATGGGCCGTTCGATGCCCAGCAGGGTGTTGCTGTCCAGCGTGGGCCCGCCGCCGTTGCGGGCAAGCACGCCCGTGGTGGCGTGGGCGTCCAGCCCGGCCAGCAAGCGCGTGTTCGTGATGGCCACGGATGGGCCGTCGGTGTCCAGGCCGTCGGCCAGGATGCCGGTTGCTCCGGGTGCCAGCTCGAGGGCGAGACCGTCGACGAAGCTCCCGTCGCGTCCAGGCAGATCCGGGTTGGTCGCATCACTGCCTGGCAGGAACGTGAGCGCGGGCGCGCCGGGCTCGGCCAGGATGCGGGCACCGCCAGAGGCGGCCCCGTCGGTCAGGGTGTTCATGCGGCCGGTGGCTTGGCTGAAGAGGGATACTTTCTTGTCGATGACCGCGCCGCGGTAGGCCTCGGCGTCCTCGGAGAGCACGAGGGTCCGGTGGCCCTCGCGGCAGTCGGGGTCCAGGGTGGTTAGGTCCACATCCACGGCTGCCTGGAGGTCCATGGCGTGGCCGGCCAGGTGCAGGCGGTCGGGCGCCTCGTCCCCGTCCGTGTCCACGAAACAGTGGACCGCCGGCAGAGGTGGGTGGGCCTGGCCGGCGGCGTCGAGGTAGGGGACCTGGAGCACGGCGTTGGCTTGGCCGTGGTCCTGGATGCGCTCGGCGATGGCCTCGCGGCCGACCACGCCCCAGTCGTTGAGCCGTGCATCGAACGTCTCGCCGACCACGCTGGACTCGATGCGCAGGGCGAAGGTGTTGGTCGGGCCCATCTGGTTGCCACGGAAAACGGGCTCGTCGCCGCCACCGCACTCGGTGATGGCGATGGCCGCGAAGGTGGCGTGCTCGATGGTGTTGTCCTGGATGATGGCGGGGTGGTCGTCGCACGTCTTGAGACCGTCCCCGTTGAACTGGAGCGTGTTGGCCTCGACGGTAAGGCCAGCACCCCAAACGATGGCGCCGTGCCTCGCCCAGCCGGTGAGGACGTTGTCGCGGATCGTGCTGTCGGGGAAGTGGCCGCGGATCCCGTCGCCTGCGCCAAGCGTGGCATCAGCGCCGGTGGGGCCACCGTCGATGCGCGTGTTCTCGATGAGGGTGTCCGTGTTGCCGCTGCCGTGGATGCCCAGGGTCGCACCCGTGGTGCGACAGTGGCCGTCCGGGGCTTCGGCGGGATCGCACCCGCCGCCACCGAGGTCGATGAGGGTGTCGCGCACGGTGAACCCGTCGCCTCCACCCCAGTTGTTGATGGCCGTGGTGCGGCAGGGGGCTGCAGGGCAGACGGTCTTGTCTGCGCCTTGGGAGGCGGGGAGATCTCGGATCACGACGTCCTCGATGACGATGTCGTCGCTGGGGTCCTCGGCGCCGTCCAGCGTGTGGCCGATGTTCACGCCGGTGGTGTGCCAGCGGCTCTCCCCAGGCGCCAGGGGGGCAGCAGCGGCCTGGAGGATGGCGTTGCGCAGGGTCACGCGGTCGCCGTAGATGACCACGAGGCTCGGGTCGACGGTGCCGAAGTCTTGGTCCGCGGTGTCGTAGAGAGGGTTCTGGACGGTGACGCCCTGGAGGACGATGTCCGAGACGGGCGCTTGGAGGTCTCCGATGAACACGGGGTAGAGGGCCTTGCCGAGCGGGTCGATGACGACGGCGCCGGGCTGGGAGCCGCACTGGGTGAAGGCCTCGTCGGCCTGGCAGAGGGTGAGCTCGTCCTTGTCGACCTGGATCGCCTCGTTGTAGACGCCGGTCCCGATGAGGATCGTGTCCCCGGGCGCGGCCGCGTCGATGGCGTCCTGGATGGTCTCGTGGTCGCAGCTCTCGTCCTGGCAGACAGAAACCGTGTCCGCGCTGGCGGGTGCGGCTGCGATCACCAGGATCGCGAGCGTGGCTAGCGCGAGCAGGGCTACGAGCCCGATGCGTTGGGCTCTAGCTGGGCTGCCAGCGTCTTGGATGTCCTCTTGCCCCCCTGGGTGCGTCATGTGGAATGCCTCCGCGTACGGTGGTGGGGCCACCTCCCGGGTCCTAGAACCCTCTGGCCCCCCGTTCCCTGACGGACGGGGAGGCCATAAGGTTAACCCGGCCGACCGTGGGTGGACGGCCAGGTGGGCCCCGGGTTGGTGACCTTCAGTTCGGACAGTCGACCTCGCTCACATCGGGGTCCGGACAGACGTGCAGGTTGCCGTGGACGGCAAGCTCCTCGGCCACCGTGGTCGCACTGGTCAGCGCGATGTTGTCGAGCAGCATGTCATCCGCTCCCCGGTTGAAGTTCTTGAAGCTGATCTGGACGATGGAGAGGCGGCCGAGCATCTCGCGCCTCTCCTGGGTCGTGGCGTCGTCCCAGGCGCCATGGATGTCGTCGCAATCGTCGCCGCCCCTGTCGAAGAACTGGACGCCGGTGGTGCCCGCCGTATCAGCGATGGTGGGGTCCACGCGGACGTGACCATCGTCGTCGGGGACGAGCGCGGCCTCCCGGAAGTTGAGCTGGCAACCGAAGAAAGCCACAGTCTCCCCGTTCTGGCGCTCCAGGGGTGTGGCGCTCAGGGCGAGCTGGACGTTGGCTGAGGAGGGGATGCTGCCGGCCTCCACGTCGAACTCGAGGGCCTCGAAGTTCGCGGTGAACGCGTTGCTTGGACCGAAGCTCTGCCACATGTTGTGGTTGTCCAGCGAGCTGTCGGCCACGATGCGGACCTCGCGGTCGAACGGGTCATCATCGTGGTAGAACCCGGCCGTGGTGGGCGAGTTGTCGTTCCCGGTGTTGCTCCAGCCCGGAGCCTTCTCGTTACCCGTGGCACCGCCACCGCCGGCGGGGTTGACCCAGGCTTGGTCCTGTCCCTTCTGGGAGGAGAACTCGCAGTGACCGTAGCCGGACAGGAACAGGGCCTCCTCGCTCGGGGAGGAGCTCACCCGGTCGGCTGCCGCGGCGGGATCGGGCTGCGGGTCGTCCTCCGCGTCCTCGTTGGTGAGCCGCTCGAAGAGGGCCGCACCGATGATGTCCGGTGCTGGGCGGATGTCCGTTGCGTCGGCCTGGGCGGTCTCCGAGCCCCAGAAGACCTGGTGCCCGATCCCAACGCACTCATCAGCAGGCGTGTTATCCAGAGCCGAGGTCGATGTGCGTGGCACGGGCGAGAGCTCGAAGTCCCCGTTCACCACGGGGCCGAAACCCGTCGCACTGGACAGGCCTCCGTGGCTGGCCATGGCAGGGGCAACACCGGCGATCAACAAACTGGCGACTGCCAGAGGCAGCAGGATAACTGTGCGTAGGCTGGAGCTCATGGAACGGCCTCCCAGTCCATCCAAACCGCCGCTGGCTGATAAGCGCATCGGTGGCGAGGGCGGCTGCGCGTGCGCGGACCGCGCTCGCCACCGGATCAGCAGATCCGGGAGCAAGCGCGCATCAGCGCGCACGCAGGTGGGTCCGGCGGTGGTTCCCCGCTCAGACGCTGGGGTCGACGACCACGTTGCCAGCGGCGGCTTCCTCAGCAGCGGTGGTGGCTCCCACGATGGCGACATCGTCGATGACGATGGCGCAGTCGCAGTCCTCCGAGGCTTGGCTGGGTGGCACGTGGAAGTTCCAGAAGCTGGTCTGGATGATCCGGAGCTGGCCGAGCATCTCGCGCTTCTCGTCGGCCGTGGTGCCTTGGTCGTTCCAGAGCGCCTGGTCGTCGTCGCAGGACGAGTAGAGGGACCGGAAGTCACCGTCCAGGGGATCCACGGAAACGAGCCCGTTCTCATCGGGCGTGGCCTCCATGGCGCTCAAGGGGAAGCTGAGCTCGCAGAGCACGAACCCGGCGGCCCACGGGGATTGCGTGCCGAGTGGGGTGTCGCTGAACGAGATCACGACGCGGCCCGTGTCCGAGATCTCCCCGGCCTCAACGCGGAACTCGAAGGCATCGAAGTTGCCGGTGTAGGCCACGTGGCGGTTGCTCACCTGCCAGAAGTTGTGGCCCGAGCAGTCCGAGCAAGCCAGCACGCGCACCTCACGGTCGAACGGGTTGTCATCGAACTCGAAGCCTGCCTCAGACGAGGATGGCGCGCTGACGCCAGATCCGCTCAGGCCCATGCCACCCCAGAAGGCGGCTCGGCCGCCCTGGCCTCCAGCAGGCGCGATCCACGCGGCGTCGTAGCCGGTGTCGTCACCGTGGACGCAGTGGCCGTAGCCTGCCAGGAACAGGGCCTCGTCCTCGGGGTTCTCCACGAAGCGGTCAGCCGCGCCTTCAGGGTCCGGCTCGGCGACATCGGAGGGCTCCGGGTCGTTGGACGGGTCGCCATCTGTGACGCGGTCGACCGTGGGGCCCGGTGGGTCGTTGGACGCGTCGTCGTCGGTCGCGCGGTCTGCGGGCTCCAGGGCGAGCCCTGCGGCCTGGAACGGCGTGGTTCCGACGAGCTCGGCTTGCAGCGTCTCGGTCCCCCAGATGGCCTGGTGGCCGACACCGGTGCAGGTGTCCAGTGCGGTGTCCTGGAAGTTCTGGTCGACCTCGCGCGGGACGAGCCCGATCTCGAAGTCCCCGTTGGCGATGGCCCCCACGGGTGCGATGCTCGATCCCATGGTCTGGGGGATCGCGACCCCTAACAGTGCGATGATGATGAACGTGGTAACAACTCGTTGCATTACGTCGAACCTCCCAGTGGGACCAGACATGACGCGAGCATAAGTGTTACCGTGGCCGGCATCGGAGCCAAGCCGGGCCGCGTGGCTGTCAGACCAGAGGCCCTACGAACCCGACGGCGAACAGGTCCTGGGGACCGATCCCTGCGTGCGCGTTGACGAAGAACCGGTAGTCCCCGGTCTGCTCCGCGCTGACCAGGTCGATGCCACCGGTCCCGAGCGCCGCGTAGCTCGTGGTCGAGAGGATGTTGCCGTTGGGCTTCTCGACGCCGTGGTCGCTGACGGCCAGCGTGTTGTGGCTTAGCACCGCGACCGTGTTGAACAACGGAGGGCTGACAACCGTGGTCCCGAACCAGGAGGGCGCCTGGGTGGCGTACATCCGCTGCCCGGCGGGGCTCTCGGGGACGGTCACAACGGTCTCGCCGGCCACCATGGCCGAGGCTGCCACCGTATCGGCATGGACCACGGGCTGGTAGTCGGATCCGTGGCGAAGGAACCCGCCGTCGTGGGCGATGTCGTCGTGGACGGTGATGGGTTCGGTGCTGTGGATGTGGGTGTGGGCGGTGATCTCGGTGGCCCCTGGGATCGAGACGAAGACGCGGAGCTTGATGCGGTCGGAGTCGCCGGGGATCGGATGGTCGTGGCGTCCAGCCCAGTCTATGCGCACGGTCACATCCGTGCCGTTGCCCCCCTGTCCCACGTGGTTCTCCTCGAGGGTGATGTCCGTAGACGAGATGCCCAGGCGCACGTCGCCATCGTCCTTGGCTGAGCTCGTGCACGCCTTGTCCGAGCTGATGAAAACACCGGACCCAGAGCGGATCGTCCCCTCACAGATGTCCATGAAACAGCCCGGGCAGTCCGCGTCACGCTCGAAGCGCACCACGCCGGCCAGGATCCCGATATCCTGGGCTGCAGCCAGGCTCGGGAGCCGCGCGGTGAGCTTGAAGAAGCTGCCGTTGCGGATGGTGAACCCGGGCACGGTGTCAGAGCCATCGCGCGCGGGGTAGGCGATGCCGTCGCTCTCCTCCACGAGGATGCTGAACATGTACGTGTCCGCGCCCGCGTGCGTGGTGACCTGGTCGATGGCCAGGGGCTGCCCGCTCGTGTGGCTCAGACTCCCTGGGAGCAGCAACGGGGCTGATCCGACCACGAGCACCGACGCCAACGCCAGGATCACTGCCTTGCCCAACGTGCTGCCTCCGAGGTGGCCAGGGACCTCGGAGGCAAAAAGCGTTGGCTTGCCGGGAGGTTCACCCGAGCGGGCCCTTGAACCCGACCGTGTACATGTCCTGGGGCCCAAGCCCGGCGTGGGCGTCGACGAAGAACCGGTACGGCCCCGAGTCCTGCGCGTTGAGGACCAGCGGCCCACTGGGACCGAAGGCGGCCACGCCGGTGCCGGCGTTGATCGACCCGTCGGGGAACTCGACGCCGTAGTTGCCCACCGCCAAAGTGTTGTAGGTGCCGTAGATCGAGCCGAACAGGCCGCTGGTGCCGTACCAGGAGGGCGAGTGCACAGCGTAGAGCCGGTCATCCGGGTTGTCGGGGAGGTTGACGATGCGCTCCCCGTCCAGGGTGGCCGAGCCGGCCGCTGTGTCCAGGTAGGCCTCAGGCTGGTAGTCCGAGCCACGGAAGAGGAACCCGCCGTCGTGGGCGATGTCGCCGACGAGCTCGATGGGCTTGTTCGTGTGCATGTGCATGTCCACGCGCAGATCGGTGGCGGTAGGGATGGTGAAGAAGATCCGGTAGGTGACCTGGGATGCGCCGGACCCGGGACCCTCGAAGAAGGCGTCCTGGTTCCACAGGATGCTCCACGTCATGCTGGCAACCGCCTTCCCGTTCGGGTCGTTGCTCACGCTCAACGTGGCGGGGCTACGCGTCTCGATGGTGTAGTCGCGGTCGTCCTTGGTGCTATCGCCGAAGGCGGAGATGAAGCAGCTCGAGCACGAACCGCTGAAGTAGCGCACGACCCCCAGCATGCCAGCGATGTCCTGGGTCGAGGCGTTGGACGGGTAGCTGGCGGTGACGTGGAGTCGGCTGCCGTTCTTGATCTTGAACGCCTCGTCGGCGCGGAAGCGCACGATGTAGGTGTCCGCGTCCGGTTGGTCCTCGTGGATCGCGTGGAACTTGTCGGGGTCGTCCGGGCTGTGGGCGCTTGCTGGCAGCATCGGCGTGGCGATCATGGCCAGGGCTGCAAGCAGCGCGATCGTGGTCCTAGGTGGCAAGAGCTCAGCCTCGGATGGAGCATGGGGCCAGATGGGAAAGGGTTGTCGGCCGCTGGGGGGGACTGGTCTAGCCCGCGGCGCAGCCGCGCGCACCCTTGGCCAGCACCACTGCCACCGGCTCGCCCGCAGCGTTGATATAGGGGACCCCTTATGCCTGTGCCAACTCCCCCGATTCCAGGGGGCTTAGAGACACCGGAGGACGTATCGATGGCCGACAAACCCCACCTTAACATCGTCTTCATCGGTCACGTCGACCATGGCAAATCCACCACGGTCGGCCGGCTGATGCTGGAGACGGGTCACATCCCAGAGCACCTGATCGAGAAGCTCCGTCAGGAAGCAGAAGAGAAGGGCAAGGGCGGCTTCGAGTTCGCCTACGTCATGGACAACCTGAAGGAGGAGCGTGAGCGCGGTGTCACCATCGACATCGCCCACAAGAAGTTCGACACGGACAAGTACTTCTTCACGATCATCGACGCTCCCGGGCACCGTGACTTCGTCAAGAACATGATCACCGGCACCAGCCAGGCCGACGCGGCGGTCCTCGTCGTGGCAGCCAACGACGGTGTCATGGCCCAGACCAAGGAGCACATGTTCCTGGCCCGCACCCTCGGTGTCCCGCAGCTCATCGTGGCCGTCAACAAGATGGACATGGTGGACTACGACGAGTCCAAGTTCAACAAGATCAAGGAGGAAGTCGGTAAGCTGGCCCAGATGGTCGGCATCAAGGCCGACACCATCCCCTTCATCCCGATCTCCTCGCTCAAGGGCGAGAACATCGCGAAGAAGGGCGAGATGGGCTGGGCCAAGAACACCCTGCTCGAGGCCCTCAACAACCTTGAAGAGCCCACCAAGCCCACGGACACGGCGCTCCGGATCCCGATCCAGGACGTCTACAGCATCACGGGCATCGGTACGGTCCCGGTCGGTCGTGTCGAGACGGGTATCCTCAAGCTCAACGACACGCTGACCTTCCAGCCCTCGGACTCCACGGGCGAGTGCAAGTCCATCGAGATGCACCACGAGGAGTACGAGAAGGCCGAGCCCGGCGACAACATCGGGTTCAACGTGCGAGGCGTGGGCAAGAAGGACATCCGCCGCGGCGACGTCGCCGGTCACCCGGACGACCCCCCGCGCGTGGCCAAGACCTTCAAGGCGCAGGTCGCGGTGCTCAACCACCCCAGCGTCATCGCGGTCGGCTACACCCCGGTGTTCCACATCCACACGAGCCAGGTGGCCTGCCAGTTCGAGGAGCTCCTTGAGAAGAAGGACCCGAAGACCGGCCAGACCAAGGAGGAGTCCCCGGACTTCCTCAAGACCGGTGACATCGGCATCGTCAAGATCCGCCCGACGCGCCCGGTCGCCTTGGAGACCACCAAGGACAACCCGCACATGAGCCGGTTCGCGATCCGTGACATGGGCCAGACCGTCGCTGCTGGCATGTGTCTGGAGATCGAGGACCGGTAGCTCAGTCGATGTCCAGAGTGCCCGGGTCTCCGATCCGGGCAGATTTGGAGATCAAGGACCGATCGCTCGGCCCTCGACCACGTACGGGAGCGCCCGCCGACGGCGGGCGCGAACCGTCTCCTTCCTTCTCTTCGATTTTGGGTGTGCTAGCTATCAGCCTCAGCAGTCCCCCCGTCCCTCCAACCACCCTCTAGCGCCGCCGTACATGGCGCTCAGGGACGGCCAATGGGTCCGACCGGGCACGTTGGCCGTACCCATACACTCTTATAGGATTGGACCGTCGATGGAAGTATGGTCCAAACCGAGGTCACTTGCTCTGCGTGCGAGAAGAAAACGACTGTCCCGTTCAAGCCCACGAAAGGGCGCCCTGTCTACTGTAAGTCGTGCTACGACAAGAAGAAGGCTTCCCGGGCGCGCGGCGGCAGCGCTCCCAAGAAGCAGTCCTGGGATCGCTCCGAGTACCAGGGCTTCAACCCCGACAAGCACGCCACCGGCCCATTCTCCTGATCCCCCCCGGCGTGCCCCCGCGCCGTCTCCTACGAACGGTCACTTGGTCTGAACCGACAGCGAACGCGTCGATCCCCTTCGAGCCTCGGTTGGACCCGGCCCGTGGGGATCGCGTCGTCTCGCGAGAGTGCTCGGATGCTAGCCCGGTTGCCCGGATCTAGGCCCTCGGGTCTGCGCCTTCGACGTCCCCTGCAGGGCTCCGTTGAAGCTCGCCGCCCTCACGCTCGTACTTGGACAGCGACGCCTCGTCCTCATCGGAGGCCGCGTTGTGGCTTCCATCGCACATGGGCCAACCTGCAGACAGCCCGCACCGGCACACGGCGACGACATCGCCTTCCATCTCGTCCTTCTTGATCACCAGCGGGGAGGTATCTTCCAAAACGACGATCCGAGCCATGGGCGCCAAGCCGCCAGGCCCCGCAAAAGCCTTGCCTCACATTCGGTCAACCTAAACATCCAGTGCGAGCGGAGCCGACGGCCAGAGGACCGTGCGCGGATGGTCAGTTCGTCCAGACCCGGCCCCAGTGCACGTCCAAACGCTTGGCGAGGTAGAGGCGCACGGCCTCGAGCAGGACCTTGGCCTCGATCTCCCGGCCCTGGGACTTGATGTCCTGGATCTCCTCCTCTGGCGTCACGCGGAAGGCATCCTGGAAGATGATGGGGCCCTGGTCGAGATCCGGGGTCACGAAGTGGGCTGTGGCTCCCACGATGCGCACGCCCTTGTTGTACGCCTGGGCGTAGGCCCGCGCGCCGGGGAAGGCCGGCAGCAGGGAGGGGTGGATGTTGATGATCTTGTTCCGGAAGCGCCAGCAGATCTCAGGGGAGAGGATGCGCATGAACCGGGCCAGCACGAGGAAGTCGACGTCGTGGTCGTCCAGGGTGGCCAAGAGCTCGGCCTCGGCCTGCTTGGGGTGCGCCCAGGGGATCTCGACGAACGGTAGGCCGGCTTGCTCGGCACGGTCCTGGAGGTCATCGCGGTTGCCGATGACAACCGCGGGGTCGCAGGCAAGCTCGCCGGCCTCGTGAGCCTCAAGCAGCGCCTCCAGGCACCCTGGCTCCTTGGTCACCAGGATGGCCATGCGCTGGCGGCGCTGGGGCTGCTGGAAGCGCACCCGGGTCTCCATGCCTACCTCGGCGCCGATGGCCTCCAGCCCGCCTCTGGCTTCGGCCTGGGCGTCGTCGTCCAGGGTGCCGTCCGGCCAGGTGCAGGTGAGGCTCATGTGGAACTGGCCACGGGTGACGAGCTCCTCGAGGGCCTGGATGTTGGCGCCTCGCTCGAAAAGGAACTGGGTGACGCGGGCCACGACCCCGCTGCGATCGGGTCCGGAGAGGCTGATGTGCGCGGTCAGGCCGTCGCCGCCGTCCGGTCTCACGCGCGCGTCCAAGCCCTCCCTCCCCTTGAGCCTGGCGGTTACCCTACCGGGGTGGCAACGGAGCGCGCAAATACCCTCGACTCGCCTTGGTGGCATGGAGGCAGCTCGGGTGAGGTCAACCGCGGTCACGATGGCGTGCATGGTGCTCATGGGTTTCGCGCTCAGCCCCGTGCTTGGGGACCAACCGCTTGCAGACGCGCTCCCGATCGAGCAACCGTCCACCCAACCACAGGCAGATCAGCAGACCTCCTCCCCTGGCGGCGCAGCCGAGATGGGGCCGTTCAAGGACCTCCAGGACGACGGGCGCTCTGGCAAGGATGCCAGCGATACCTGTGCTCAGCCCGCTCCGATCATCGGGTTGGATCAACTCGCAGAGGGGGAGCTCTTCCCCGACGAGGACCCGATGGACGCGTGGGGCGTCGACGTCACCGCGGAGGATATCGGCGAGAAGGGCTTCGTGTTGCTGGACCCCAAGGTGGATGGCTTCGAGTTCGTCCTCGAGGTCTGGACCCCCGGATGTGCTGAGCTGGTGGCCAGCGGTGCAACCCACGGGACCCCCCTGGAGCTCACGTTCACGCCCGAGGTGGATGGCATCTACACGTACAAGGTCACCCTGGCCCTGGAGACCGGCGTCCCCGCCCAAGCTAGCCAGGCGCTGGCTGTCCATGTCGGCATGGGCCCCAAGCCGTGCGCGCCGTTCTGCTACAGCGTGGGCGCGTAACCTGGACGCACGTTTTTATCCCCGCCACCACTAGCGTGAGCCACCGTGCCCCCCATCAAGCTCCAGGCCCCCTACGAGCCGGCCGGCGACCAGCCCAAGGCCATCGAGGAGCTGGTGGACGGCATCCAGGCCGGGCTGAAGAGACAGACCCTCTTGGGCGTGACCGGCTCGGGCAAGACGTTCACCATGGCCAACGTCATCGAGGCCACCCAGAAGGCCACCCTGGTCCTCTCCCCCAACAAGACCCTGGCCGCCCAGCTCTTCGAGGAGTTCCGGTCGCTCTTCCCGGACAACCGGGTGGAGTTCTTCGTGAGCTACTACGACTATTACCAGCCAGAGGCTTACGTCCCCCAGAGCGACACGTACATCGACAAGGAGACCAGCGTCAACGAGGCCATCGAGCAGTACCGCCACGCCGCCACCCAGGCCCTGGCCATGCGCGAGGATGTCATCGTGGTCGCCTCGGTCTCCTGCATCTACGGCCTGGGCGATCCCAAGGAGTACCGGGCACAGCACATCTTCCTCGACAAGGGCGAGGCCCGGGAGCGCGATGCCCTGCTCCACGATCTCATCGACATCCTCTACAAGCGCAACGAGATCGAGCTGGCGCCGGGCACGTTCCGGGCCAAGGGAGATGTGGTGGAGGTGGCAAGCCCGGACGGCGAGCACGTCTGGCGCATCGAGTTCTGGGGCAGCGAGGTCGACCGCCTCTCGCTCATCGACCCTGTCACCGGCAAGGAGACCCAGGAGCTCGACGAGATGGTCATCCATCCCGCGCGCCACTTCGTCACGCCAGAGGAGGAGATGGAGCGCATCCTCGAGGGCATCGAGGCCGAGCTCGATCAGCGCTTGGCTGAGCTGGAGCGCCAGGACAAGCTGGTGGAAGCCCAGCGCCTGGAGACGCGCACCCGCATGGACCTGGAGATGATCCGGGAGATCGGGTACTGCAACGGGATCGAGAACTACTCCAGGCACTTCACCGGCCGCAAGCCAGGCGAGCCGCCGTTCACGCTGCTCGACCACTTCCCCGACGACTTCCTCATGATCATCGACGAGAGCCACGTCGCCGTGCCCCAGGTGCGTGGCATGTACCGCGGTGACCGGGCCCGCAAGGAGACCCTGGTGGACCACGGGTTCCGCCTCCCCTCGGCTCTGGACAACCGGCCGCTGCGCTGGCCCGAGTTCGACGACTACGTGGGCCAGGCGGTCTTCGTGTCCGCCACGCCGGGCCCCCACGAGTTCGAGGTCTCCGAGAACATCGTGGAGCAGATCGTTCGGCCGACCTACTTGGTGGACCCGGAGACCGAGCTCAGGCCCACAGCCGACCAGGTGGACGACCTGCTCGCGGAGATCCGGGAGCGTGCCAGCCGGGACGAGCGCGTGCTCGTGACCACGCTGACCAAGCGCATGGCAGAGGAGCTCACCCAGTACTACCGGGATGCCGGCGTGCGGGTGCGCTACATCCACGCGGATGTGGACACCCTCGACCGGGTCGAGCTGCTCGAGGGCCTGCGCAAGGGCGAGTTCGACGTGCTCGTGGGCATCAACCTGCTGCGCGAGGGCTTGGATCTTCCCGAGGTGAGCCTGGTGGCCATCCTGGATGCCGACCGGGAGGGCTACTTGCGCAGCGAGACCAGCCTCGTGCAGACCATCGGGCGCGCTGCCCGCCACTTGAGCGGCAAGGTCATCCTCTACGGGGATGAGAAGACGCCGGCGCTCAAGAAGGCCCTGGACGAGACCGCGCGCCGGCGCGAGATCCAGGAGGCCTTCAACCAGGAGAACGACGTCACACCGGCAAGTGCGATCAGCGGGCGCGGCGGCGGCTCGTTCCCCACGCCCTTCGGCCGCGAGGCCCCAGTGGTCGCCGCCGGCGGGGACGCCGAGCCCGAGGGCGCTGATGTCAACGATCCCAGCCGGCTGCCCGAGGAGGAGCGCCGGGCGCTCATCGGTCACTTGACCAAGCGCATGGAAGAGCATGCCGACCGGCTCGAGTTCGAGCAGGCCGCCAAGCTGAGAGACCGGATCCGGCAACTGAAGCAAGTCGAGGCCTAGCTGAGCGAGGGAGCACCAACCTCACCGCGAAGGCGCGGAGGGCGCGGAGACCGTGAAGGGCCTTCCTCCGCTGGTTCCTCCGCGTCCTTCGCGCTCTCCGCGCCTCCGCGGTGGAAGGTTCGTAAGGGGCTCAATCGAGCTCGAGGATCGCCTTGGCGCGCTCGGGGTCGTCAACGCTGAGCACCAGCTCGCCAGCATCGCCTCCGCCCACGGTGCCGAACATGTTCTGGACGTTCACACCACCCTCGGCCAAGCGCTCCAGCACATCGTGGAGCTCGCCGGACCGGTTGGCCAGCTGGAGGACGAGCACGTCGCCTGTTTTGACCTGGAAGCCAGCATCCTCCAGGGCGGCCAGCGCGTCGCGGAAGGAGTGGGCCTGGATCCGGGCGAAGCCGAAGTCATGCTCGCCCTCCACCATGATGGAGACGATGTTGACCCCTGCCTCGGAGAGGACCTCGGTGATCTCGGAGAGCGCCCCTGGACGGTTCTCGATGAAGACCGTGAGCTGTCGCGCCATAGCAAGCCTCAGAGTGGCCACTGGTTCTTGAGCTCATCGGATAGCGCAGGCCGGCCCCACAGGCCTGCGCTCCGTTGGCCGCCTCTAGAGCGAGGGGCCGACGGTGTAGGTCGTGGACGCGAAGAGGTTGGTGGGGTCCACGGTGGCTTCGACCCGGTAGCTCTCGGTGCCGCTGGGCCCACTGGCCTGCTCGTTGATGGCGGCCAGATCGCTGGGGACCGTCCAGATGGCGGTGCCATCCTCGCCCGTAGTGACCGTTGCAGTGTGGTACATGATGCCCAGGGTTTCCATGACCAGGAAGGTGCGGCCTTGGTGGATGCTGTTCGTGGCTGGTGGGTCGTAGTGGGCCAGCACGTCCACGGGCACACCTGGGATGGGGTTGTCGTCCATGTCGGTGACGGTGACCTGGATCTCCACGGGCTCGTCGATGTCGAAGTTCGGCTTGATGGGGGCCACGCCAAGCTTGCCCTCACCCTTGGTGGGGATGAAGAACTCCTCGACGAGGGTGGCCGTGGTGGTCCCGTCGCTGACCTCGAGGGTGACCTCGTGGGGCCCACCGGTGGTGAAGGTGTGGCTGGTCTGCTCGCCGGTGGCGGTGTTGCCATCGCCGAAGTCCCAGTTGAAGCTCAGGGTGTCGCCGTCGGGATCCGTCGTGGCGGATGCATCGAAGACGCAGCTGAGCGAGGAGCACTCAGCGGTGAAGGAGGGCGTCGGGGGCAGGTTGTCGGGCGTGCAGGCGTCCCCGATGCAGGCGTAGCGGACGACAGCGTTGCTGCCGGCGCCGTCGTGACCGTAGGCCACATGTAAGGCGCCGTCGGGGTCGTGGTCGATGCCGAAATAGTCGAGCAGGTCGCGGTCGGCGGTGCAGGTCGTCCCGCTCATGCACAGGCCGCCCACGTGGTTGGGCTCGTCCGTGACCCTCGTACAGGTGACACCAGCGGATGTGCAGGTGAGATCCGTGTCGGACCGGGTCCAGAAGTCGCTGATCTGAGCGGTGAAGACGTTGAACGAGCCGCTGAATGAGGACGAGGCCGGGTTGCCGTCGGTCTCGGAGCCGTACCAGCCGATGGCGACCTCGTCGTCTGTGACGCTGATGGTGGTGAACGTGTTGGTGACGAGCGCGTTCGTGCCGTCCTCTGGCGTGAGAACGATATCGCGGGCCGAGCTGCCGGTCTGGGTGGCGGCCACGCGCAGCCCCGAGCTGTCGTGGAGGGGGTAGGCGGCGTAGACCGCGTCTCCGTCGGTGTCGACCTGGGTGAAGATCTGGGGGCCGGGGCTCCCGGGGAGGTTCAACCGGTTGGGGAAGTCCATGCAGCTGCCGGTCCACCACCAGAGGTTGTCGGCTTGGGCGTACCAGAGGGCGCCGTCGTCGGTGTAGACCAAGTTGCCTGCGTTGGGTGCCCCGCCGTTGATGTGGCTGCGGGTGGGGAAGGTCTGGCCTCCGTCGGTGGACTGGTAGCAGGTCTCTTGTTGTTGCTCGAACTCGAAGACCACGAAGCTCACGATGCCATCCCCGGTGGCCGCGATCCAGGGTCGGTCGGCCACGCCGGAGACGTCCGGTGGGACCGTGGCCGGTGTCCACGTGGCGCCGCCGTCGGTGGAGCGGGCCACGTCGATGATCTGGCCGTTGGTGTCGGCGGCGTAGAGCACGCCCTCGTCGTCCTGGGCGATGCCTGGACCGTCGCCGAAGAGGCCGGGTTTGAAGTCGAAGATGTCCGTGACCCGGGCCCAGGTCTCGCCACGGTCCGTGCTCCGGTGGACCCCGAGGGTGTCGCCGATGAGCAGCACCCCATCCTCGCGATCGGAGAACATGATGGGCTCGGCGCCCTCAGAGACGAACGTCGAGTGGGGCCGGGCGCCGTCGAGCAGGAATCGGTTGGGCTCGAAGCCTGGCACCGTCGCGCGGTCCAAGCGGTCATCGCTGGGCTCACCCGGAGCCTCCGGTGTCGCGGTCGGGTCGTCCGACGCGAGGCAGCCTGCCAAAACGGGCGTGGTAAGCAGCAGAGCTACACACAACGCGATCCCTAGCCTCATGGAACCATGGAACAACCTGGTCCTAAATAGTTGTTCAGTACCAACTGGGGGAGACGGTCAGCCGTGGAGGACAAGAGGAGTCAACACGGATGCACGGAGACACGGAGCGAACGGAGGGGGCAAGAATAGAGGCTGTAAGGAGAGGGAGACAACGACGGTAGAGGTATAGTGTCTCCAGCCAGGCGGTCGAGGCGACTCCAACCCGCCACCCTCCCGGGTCCCCCTTGCACTTCCCTCTAGCCGACCCCCCTCCGGTCCTCCGTTCGCTCCGTGGCTCCGTGTCTCCGTGTTGAACGTCGCCGTCGCACCCCAACCTTCCGTCCGGCTCCCCTGGAGGGAAGGCTCAAGTGAAGAGCCCGACTACGACCGCCTAACCACCATGCCCGAGGACCTTATCCGCGTGCGAGGGGCACGCGAACACAACCTCAAGCAGATCGACGTGGACATCCCGCGCGACGCCCTCGTGGTCATCACGGGGCCATCAGGCAGCGGCAAGTCCACGCTCGCCTTCGACACGATCTTCGCTGAGGGGCAGCGCCGCTACATGGAATCGCTCAGCTCCTACGCGCGCCAGTTCCTCGGCCAAATGGAGAAGCCCCAGGTCGACCACATCGACGGCCTCTCTCCTGCCATCAGCATCGACCAGAAGGCCACGAGCCACAACCCCCGCTCGACGGTGGGCACCGTCACGGAGATCTACGACTACCTCCGCCTGCTCTACGCCAACCTGGGCGAACCCCACTGCCCCGAGTGCAGCCGGCCTGTGGCCAAGCAGAGCCCCCAAGCCATCGCAAGCCAGGTGCTCGATCTCGAGAAGGGTACGAAGTTCCAGGTGCTGGCGCCCGTGGTGCGCGAGCGCAAGGGGACCTACGAGGCGCTCTTCGAGGATCTGCTCAAGCAGGGCTACACGCGCGTCCGGGTGGATGGCGAGTTCGGGCGCCTGGAGGACGACTGGGAGCTAGAGCGCTACGTCAAACACACCATCGAGGTCGTGGTCGACCGGCTGGTGGCCGGGGAGGCCGACGAGAGCCGCGTGACCGAGGCCGTGGAGACCGCGCTGGGCCTGGCCGAGGGCGTGGTGGTGGTGTGGACCGAGGCCGACGAGCACCTCTACAGCGAGGCGCTGGCCTGCACGCACTGCAACATCTCCATCCCCGAGCACACGCATCGCAGCTTCTCGTTCAACAGCCCCCAGGGGGCCTGCGAGCGGTGCAGCGGGCTGGGCAGTACCATGGAGTTCGACGAGGAGCGCGTGGTCAAGGCCCCGGGCAAGCCTGTGGGCGATGGGGCGATCCACGGCTACGCCACGCGTGGCACCTGGGTGATGCGCGAGATCGCCAACCTGGCCCGTCATCTCGACTTCGACATGGGTGCCCCGTTCGAGTCGCTCACCGACAAGCAGCGTCAAGCGGTCTTGTACGGGACGAACGAGAAGTTCAAGCAGGTCTACCAGGGCAGCAAGTCGAGCTACAAGTGGGAGGGTGTTTCGAGCTTCGAGGGGCTCATCCCCCAGCTCGAGCGTCGCTACAAGAACACCGAATCCGACCGGGTGCGCCGCCGACTCTCCAAGCTCATGGCCGACCGCGATTGCCCTGCCTGCCAAGGACGCCGGCTCTCCCCAGCCAGCCTCGCCGTCACGATCCGGGACAAGAACGTGCAAGAGCTCTGCGAGCAACCCATCGGCGAGCTCCACGAGTGGTTCCAGGGGCTGGAGAAAGAGTTCAGCGGGCGCGAGCGCGCCATCGGCGGCGAGGTGTTGAAGGAGGTGCGCGCCCGGCTCAAGTTCATGAACGAGGTGGGGCTCGAGTACCTCACGCTTGGCCGCGCCAGTGAGACGCTCAGCGGTGGCGAGGCCCAGCGCATCCGCTTGGCCACCCAGATCGGTAGCGGGCTCGTGGGCGTGCTCTACGTGCTCGACGAGCCCACCATCGGGCTCCACCACCGGGACAACCAGCGCCTGATCCGCTCGCTGGAGGGGCTGCGTGATCTGGGCAACACCTTGCTCATCGTGGAGCACGATACGCCGATCATCCAGGCCGCCGACCACGTCATCGACCTGGGCCCTGGTGCTGGCGAGCACGGCGGCCGGGTCGTGGCCCAAGGGCCGCCTAAGAGCCTGGCCAGCCAGGACTCGCTCACAGGCAAGGTCCTCTCCGGCGAGCTGGGCATCCCCGTGCCCACCGCGCGCCGCGCCACCAAGGAGGGCGTGATCGAGGTCCAGGGCGCCCGCATGCACAACCTCAAGGACATCGATGTGCGCTTCCCGCTCAGCCGGTTCATCTGCGTCACCGGCGTCTCCGGCAGCGGCAAATCGACGCTGGTGCACGAGATCCTCTACAAGGCCCTGGCCCGGGACCTCCACGACGCCAGCGACATCCCCGGCCCGCACGACGCCATCGAGGGCCTGGACACCGTGGACAAGGCGATCCTGGTGGACCAGTCCCCCATCGGCCGTACCCCCCGCTCCAACCCCGCCACCTACACGAAGGTCTTCACGCCCATCCGCGAGCTCTTCGCCGCCACGCCAGAGGCCCAGAAGCGCGGCTACGACAAGGGCCGCTTCTCGTTCAACGTCCGCGGTGGCCGCTGCGAGGCCTGCCAGGGCGACGGGCTCAAGCAGGTCGAGATGCACTTCCTGGCCGACATCTACGTCCCCTGCGAGGAGTGCCTGGGCGCCCGGTACAACCGGGAGACCCTGCAGGTCACCTACAAGGGCAAGACGATCAAGGACGTGCTCGACATGACCGTCGAGGAGGCCCTGGAGTTCTTCGAGAACATCCCGAAGATCAAGCGCAAGCTCCAGACCCTCTACGACGTCGGCCTCTCCTACATCCGCCTGGGCCAGCCGGCCCCCACGCTCAGCGGTGGTGAAGCCCAGCGGGTCAAGCTCAGCCGGGAGCTCAGCCGACGCTCCACCGGGGACACGGTCTACATCCTCGACGAGCCCACCACGGGCCTGCACGTCACGGACATCAACAAGCTGCTCGACGTGCTCCACCGCCTGGTCGACAGCGGGAACACGGTGATCGTCATCGAGCACAACCTCGACGTCATCAAGACCGCCGACCACCTCATCGATCTGGGACCCGAAGGCGGCCAAGCCGGCGGCGAGATTGTGGCCGAGGGGACCCCCGAGGGCGTGGTGGCCGCCGAGACCTACACGGGCCAGGCCCTGGCTGAGGTGCTCGCGGGACGCCCGCCGATCGCGATGGAACCCGCGCCCGATGCGCGAGGCGGCTGAGGGCTACTCGAGCTCCAGCGGCTCCCCCATCCCCCAGATGGCCTCCTGGACCGGTGCGATGTGCTCAACGAACTCCGGGGCCGGGATCCACACGCCGCGCACCTCGCCCTGGTCGCTGGATGCCTCCATCCGGTAGGCCAAAAGCGCCTGGCGGCCGTCCATGAAGAGGAAGCGGGGCGGCACCCATGCCGTCCGGACATGGGCCCCCAAAGAGAGGTAGCCAGCAGCCCTCTCCCGGTCCGGTGCCACGACCCGGACGCCCACGCCCCGATCGATGGCACCACCGAGGGCCGTTTCGAGGGCATCGCCGTCGCATGGGAGCGGGAACATGGTGGCCATCAGGAGCTCCTCGCGGGCCGAGCGGACCATCTCGAGGGTCCGGCGGGCCACGGCTTGGGCGGTGTCCAGCAGCCAGATCGGTCCCCCGAACCGGGTGGCTTCCTCCTCGAACTGGGCCTCCAAGGCTGGGATCGCCTGGTCGACCTCGTCGATGAGCCCGTCACGCAACGCCCCGATCCGGTCCTTGGGCCGCTCGGCCTGGAACGTCTTGGGACGACCGCTCCCAGAGCGCACCCAGCCCTCGTCCTCGAGTTCGGCGAGCACACTGTAGATCCGTGTGCGGGGCACATCCGCGGCATCGGCGATGTCGGCTGCGTGGGCTGGACCAAGCCCCACAAGCGTGACGTAGGTCTTGGCCTCGTAGCCTGTCAACCCGAGGCGCTCGAGCACGGAGACCGCCGGATCCATGTCACCCAGGATACTGGCATCGTTACATCTCGTTTATGCTCCGGCGATGCTAACGGTCCCCATGGACGGCGCGGGGACCAGCGGACCGAGCCTGCACGTGGATGGGCTCAGCAAACGCTACGGCAAGATCACGGCCCTGGACGAGCTCACCCTGGACCTGGAGGGCCCCACCATCGTGGGGCTCGTGGGCCCCAACGGGGCGGGCAAGACCACGCTGATCAAGGTGCTGCTTGGCCTGGTGGCACCGGATGCTGGGGAGGTTGAGGTGTTCGGGCGCAGACCCAGCGAGCTCTTCGGGTCCGGCGGCCCGAGGGTGGGCTACATGCCCCAGGGCCTGGCGATCTACCTGGACCTGACCGTGCGCGAGAACGTGACGTTCTTCGCTCGCCTCCACCGGATCGATCGCGCCACGCGTGCTCAAGCCGTGGAGCAAGCCGTGGCGACGGTCGGCCTCTCGGACCGCGTGGATGACCCAGTGGCCGAGCTCTCCGGTGGCATGCAGCGCCGGGTGAGCCTGGCCAGCACCATCGTGCACAGCCCGGAGCTGCTGGTGCTCGATGAGCCCACCGTGGGCGTGGATCCCGAGCTTCGATCCCGGATGTGGTCCGCGTTCCGCGACCTGCGCGACGAGGGGAGCCTGCTGCTGCTGTCCACCCACTACCTGGGCGAGGCGGGCCGCTGCGACGTGGTGGTCTTCCTTCGCCAAGGCCGGGTGCTGGCGGTGGACACCCCGGACGCGCTGCTCGCCCGCACGGGCACGGATGAACTCGAGGAGGCTTTCCTGGCCCTGGCCGGCGCCCCGGAGGGGATCGCGTGACCGGCAGCCTGGCCGTGGCCAGCCGGGTGCTGCGCTCGGTGCGCGGGGACCGGCGCACCCTGGGCCTGGTGTTCGGGGCGCCGATCCTGCTCATCTGGCTGTTCAGCGAGGTGTTCGCTGTCGTGCCAGCCCAGGGCTTCGATCTGGGGCCAGCCAAGGCGGCCATGATGGCGGTCTTCGTCTTCATGCTCACCTTCCTGCTGACCGCCGTGGGCTTCCTGCGCGAGCGCCAGATGGGCACCATCGAGCGGGTGTTCGCCTCGCCGGCCTCGCGCTGGGGCGTGGTGATGGGCTACGTGCTCGGGTTCGGCGTGCTCGCCCTGATCCAGGCCGTGGTCCTGCTGGCCGCGGGCGCGTGGTTTTTGGATCTCACGTTCGAGAACGGCGTGGCCCTGTTCTTCGCGCTCGAGCTGCTTGGGGCGTTGACCGCCCTGGGGTTGGGGATCGTGGTCTCGCTGTTCGCGCGCAACGAGTTCCAGGTGCTCCAGTTCATCCCGCTGGTGATCACGCCTCAGGTCATCCTGGGTGGCGTGTTCGTGGCCGTGGAGGCGCTGCCGATCTACCTGGAGATCCCGGCGCTGCTCTTCCCGCTGACCTACCTGCTTGATGGCATGAACTACGCCATCCTGGGCGTGGGCGAGACCTCGACGCTGTTGGCCGCTGTCGGGGTCCTGGTGGGCTACGTCTTCCTGAGCATCGGGGCTTCAGCCGTGGCCATGCGGCGCGCCACCGGTGGTGGGTGATGGGTTGGGTGACCGCCAGGGCTCAGTGTACCATCAGGCTCGGCTTGCGTCCTCATCGGCCCCGGAGGTCCACAGCTCCCAGCCCAGGGGCAGCGAGGCCATGCCGGGGAGCCAGTCGGTCACGATGCGGAAGAGCACCACGCCTGCCAGGCCCACCTCCCAGCTCACGCCCATGAGCACGAGCGCCCCGGCGATGCTGCCCTCCTGGATGCCCAGCCCGCCTGGCACGATGGATAGCGATCGGCTCAGCGTGCCGACCGCGTAGCCCACGAGCAGGATGCCTGGCGCCACCGGTGTGCCCAGGGAAAGGAAGCAGAGGTAGAGCACGCCGACAAGCAGGAGCACCTCGCCAGCCAGGAGCAGGCTGGGTTTGTACAAGCGATCCGGGTGGTCGCGCATGGTGTCCACGCCGGTGATGACCGTGGCGTGGAGGTCGAGGACTTGTTCGCCGTGGCGCCCGCTGGAGAGCGCCTCCCATGCGCGCTCGACGAGGATGGGGACCTTGGCTCGGGCCAGGACAACGAAGATCCAGAGCCCGACAGCGATGCTGAGCAGGACGACCCCGCCGAGACCGAAGAGCGAGCCGGGCAGCGGGAGGGCGTGCACGGTGGGGAAGCCGAACGTGTAGAGCAAGCCGCCCAGTGCCAGCACGAGCACAAGGGTCAGCTTGAACGCGTGGTTGACGATGGAGGCCGCGATGACGTCCCGGCCACGCCCGCCCCGGCGCTTGATGACGGCCAGCCGGACCGATGCCCCGGCGAGGCCGGCGAACCCGATGGCCCTGCCGAGCGCGCTGGCCAGGATGCCTGTGCGCACGAGCACGGGGGTGGGTACGTCGTCTGAGAAGAGCTCGAAGAACGAGGCGAAGCGGTAGCCGACGAGCACGTAGTGGATGGCCGTGACGGCGAAGGCGATGGCCAAGAGCTGGACGCTGGCCTGGGCCAGGTTGCGCCAGACGGCAGCGGGGTCCACGGATCGTGCCAGGAGGGCCAGCACGGCGACTCCGAGCAGGGTGCCGCCGAGGATCCGGATGAACCGCTTCGTTCCATCCCGCATGCGCGCTGACCGAGCCTGGATGGCGCTCCGGTGTTACAAAACCGCTGGGTCCGCAACGGGTTGGCTGCCTGGTCCCCCGTCGGTGAGCAGGCCCCAGCCCAGGGGGAGGCAGATGAGCGCCGGCAGCCAGGTGGTGAGCGTGCGGGCCAGGATCACAGCGGCGAGGCCAGCTGCCCACGGGACGCCCATGAGGGCCAGGGCAGCGGTCACACCGGCCTCCTGGACGCCCAGGTTGCCAGGGATGATCGACACGATACGGGAGAAGCCAGCCACAGCGTAAGCCACGAAGGCCACGCCTGGGCTGACCCACAGGCCCAGTGCACCGAGGCAGAACCAGAGCACGGTGGTGAGCACGAGGATCTCGGCGGCCAGCCACAGGGTGGGGACCGCAAGCCGCCGGGGCTTGTGGAGGATGGCCTGGATCCCGGTGACCACGCTGCCTGCCCCCTCCCGGAAGTCTTGCGCGCGTCCAGCGTCCTCGAGGCGGTGCCAGGCGGCGCGACCGAAGTACATGACTGCTCCGCCGACGGCCAGCAAGCCGATGACGGCGGCGAAGCCGATCAGCGCGTACTCGAAGCTGTGTACGGTGGACACCGAGGCCGTGAGCGCCCCCGGCTGGAGGGTCGGGATGCCGAAGACCCAGGCCAGGCCCACCACCGCGGCGGTGCCGCGGATGGCGATCTTCATCGAGGAGTTCACGAGCGAGGCGCCGACGAGGTCGCGAACGCGGCCGCCGAAGCGCTTGACCGCGCCGAGCTCGATGGAGAAGGCCACGATGCCGGCCAGGCCGATGGCACGGCCCAGCGCGCTGGACACCATGCCTGTGCGGCGCAGGACTGCGTCGGGCACGTCGGTGGTGAACAGGCGCATGAAGGCGGTGAAGCGCTCGGCGACAAGCGCGTAGTGGATGAGCGTGGCAAGCGCCGCCATGGCCAGCCAGATCCAGTTCGCCGATGCCAGGGCCGCGAGGACCTTGGACGCATCCACGGCGTGGATGACCACGGCGAGCACCGAGAGGCCGACGGCTGCACCGACGACTCCGCGGACGATGTGGGTGCGGCGCTCGACCATGACCGTACTCCCGGGGTTCAAGCTCTCTTACAACCCCTACATAGCACCCTGGCAGGCGCCCTTGGGCCAAGGCGGCCAGCGGCAGGGACCACAGTTCGCCTCCAGAAGGGCTAGAAGCGGTGATCCCAGGTTCCTGGGCGCATCCCAGGACAGGGTTCCAGGATGGACTTGTTCGAGCCAGGAGGTCTCTCTCTCTTGGCCCATGGCCATGGTGGGCGGGGTCGGGCTTCAACGTTGCGACATGCGTCGACGACCGGGAGCTTCAAGGCCACCGGCGCGCTGGGCCACCCATGCACCCCGTGGAGGCGGCCCGCCAGCTCTCGAAACGGTGCCACGACATGCCCTTCGAGGCCCCGGTGGCCTGGACATACAACCCCCTCGCGTACGCCTGGGACGGCCACCGCCAGTACGCCGAGGCCTTCGGCGGAACCCCCCTCCCTCGCCCTGTGCTCCTGTTGGGCATGAACCCGGGCCCCTGGGGCATGGGCCAGACCGGCGTGCCCTTCGGGGACGTGGACAAGGTGCGCGCCATGGGCATCACCGAGATCGACGTGGCGCAACCCGATGACCCGCGGGATGCCCGCGTGGTGGAGGGGCTGGCTTGCCAGCGCAACGAGGTCAGCGGCAGCCGCCTCTACGGGGGCCTCGAACAGGTTTACGGGACCCTCCAGCAAGCCTACCAGCACCTCTTCATCGCGAACTACTGCCCGCTGCTCTTCTTCGACGAGGACGGCGGCAACCTCACCCCCCCGCGGTTGCGCAAATCGGACCGGCAGCGCATCTTCGAGGCCTGTGACGAGCACCTCGACGCGCTCATCGACCACTTCCAGCCCACCACCATCGTGGGCATCGGGCGCTTCGCCCAGCGCCGGGCCACTGCCGCGGTGGCCAAGCGGGAGGACGAGCACGCCATCGAGGTGACCTACCTTCTGCACCCGAGCCCTGCCAACCCGCACGCCAACAAGGACGGGGGCCGGCATTGGCAGGCACAGTTGGTCGAGGTGCTAGAGGCGGCGGGCGTGCGTCCCGACTAGCCCAGAGAACGCTTGGTGCGGCCCACCACAGACCTTGATCGTCCTCGCGTGACCTCTTTGCTTTCGTGTCCTTCGTGACCCCTTGGTGTCCTTCGTGATCCAGGTTACCCACCCTCCCCCAGTTGGATGTCGCCACCGGTAGCTTCAAGTCTCCTCACAGGAACTCAGGCGCGATGCGACGCACGATCCTGGTCCTGGCCTTGCTGCTGTTGACCACCGGCCTGGCTGGCTGTCTTGGGGGCAGCGATGCCGAGACGGATGGCCCGATCCAGAAGCAACGCGCGCAGGTGACCAGCGATTTGGGCGGCATCGAAGGCACCGTCACCGACGAGGCGATCCAGCCCATCGAGGGCGTGAACGTGACCCTCGTCGAGACGGGGGAGACGGCCGAGAGCGCCAGTGACGGGAGCTTCGCGTTCTCGCGCATCGATCCCGGCACGTACACCGTCGCTGTCCGCGCCGACGGCTTCATCTCGAGCCAGCAGCTCGTGACGGTGGAGCCCAACGACGCCGCCATCGTGGACTTCCTGCTCGCCAGGGGCGCCATCGAGGAGCCCTTCGAGCAAGTCGTCGAGATGAGCGGCTTCATCGAGTGCGGCGTCGGGTGGACGACGCGGCCCAGCCCCGTCTACGCCGTCACGAGCAACGCCGTCGCGTTGTGCGCGGTGCCGCAGATCGTCGCCGAGAACTCGACGAACGACAAGTTCGATGTGTACCCGGAGCTCGAAGCACCCCTTGACACCCTCGTCTACGAGATCGAGATCCCAGGCTCGGGCGGACCCGCTGGCAGCACCATGCTCTCCGTGGACATGTGGATCCAGGGCTTCGTCTACGACTACCGGGCCAACCTGTTCGATGCCGGGCTGGAGAACGGGGATCTCATCCGGCTGGAGAAGGACGCCTGGGAGCGGACCAGCCAGAACTTCACCGACGTCTGCCAAGGCATCAACGACACCGAGCAGGACGACGACTTCTGCGGTTACAACTTTTGGGACAGCGGTTGGTCGCTGATCATCCGGGCCTTCGCGGACAGCGACTGCCTGCCCGGCGTGGTCAGCGCGTGCGCGCCCATCCAGCAGGAGTTCACGCACTACCTGAGCGCCTTCTACAACCAGCAAGCGCCTGAGGGGTACGCGATCCTGAGCTGACCGGCGTTCACCACAAAGGCGCAACGAGCACGACGGATGGCTCGGGAGTGGTTGGTGGGGTGCGAGGCAGCGCTGATGATAGACACAGAGAACACAGAGAAGCACAGGGGACACAGGAACGACCGACCCGATGTTTCTCTGTGACCCCTGTGTACCCCCTGTGACCCCTGTGGCCGTCATCCGCCTGGGCTTGAGCAACTGTTACCCTCCCTCCGACCTCGAGCTGCCGCAGCCCTCCGCCTGGAAGGGGGCGGTGAACCATCCGAAGCTTCATCCCTCTGAGCCCCCCCTTCCATCCTGTTGGCCGACGAGCCCCCTGATCGCTTGCGCCGCGAGGCACGCCACCTCCCTCGCCAGCCGGGGGTCTACACGTTCACGGACGAGAACGGTGACCCCCTGTACATCGGCAAGGCGGCCAGCCTGCGCGCCCGGGTGATGAGCTACTTCTCGGCCGACCACCCGCCCCGGCTGGCCAAGATGCTCTCGGAGGCCCACCATGTGGAGAGCGTGCTGGTGGACAGCGAGCAGGAGGCCTACCTGCTGGAGTCCTCGCTCATCAAGGCTCGCCAGCCCAAGTACAACGTGCGTCTCACCGACGACAAGCGCTACCCCTGGATCCTGGTCTCCGACGAGGCCCACCCACGCATCGACATCGTGCGCGACCAGCGCGAGCCCGGCGACTACTACGGGCCCTTCCCGGACGTCTCCTCAGCAAAGGAGCTCGTCAACATCCTGCGCGAGGTCTTCGGCATCCGGGACTGCCCGCGCGAGCTGCCGGAGGGCTGCATCAAGCACGACATCGGTCTCTGCATGGCGCCTTGTTTCAAGCAGATCGACGAGGCCTACGACGAGGCCGTGGCTGAGGTCACCCGGGTGCTCCGCGGCAACCCCAAGCCGGCCATCGAGGTGCTCGAGGACCGGATGGCCGAGGCGAGCCAGGACCTGGAGTTCGAGCGGGCCGCCCGCCTGCGCGACCGCATCCAGGGCATCCGGCGGCTCTTCGACAAACAAGCCGTCTTCGCCAGCCACCGCGAGGACGTCGATGCCATCGCCATGGAGGGGACACCGGAGCGCAGCGTGGCCGTGGTGCTCCCACGGCGTGATGGCCGCATCGTGGACACCCAGCACTTCCGCCTGCCGGGAGCCACCGAGGAGGACAAGCCCCAGCTCCTGGCTGAGTTCATCGCCCGGTACTACGAGCACCGACCCGCGGTCCCCCACACCCTGGCCATCCCCTTCCAGCCCCAGCAGCCCGACGAGCTCTCCGAGGCTCTAGCCGCCAAGGCTGGCCACAAGGTGGAGCTACGCGTCCCTCAGCGGGGCAAGCACAAGCGCCTGCTCGACCTGGCGGCCAAGAACGCTGGCTACCAGCTCGCCCGCGCGCATCGCTCCCGTGGCCCGGCCCCCGGCGTGGTGGACCTCCAGGAGCGCTTGCGCCTGGAGACCCCGCCCAGCCGCATCGAGTGCATCGACATCAGCCACCACAGCGGCAAGGGCGTGGTAGGAGCGCTCGTGACGTTCAAGGACGGTCGCGCCCACAAGCAAGGCTACCGCCGTTACAAGATCAGCCAGGAGAAGAACGACGACGTGGCCGCCATCCGAGAGGTCGTGACCCGGCGGCTGCGACGCCTGGTCGAAGAGGGCGAACCCCTGCCGGATCTTCTGCTCATCGATGGAGGTCAAGCCCAGACCAACGCGGCCAGGGAGGCCGCCCGCGAGCTCGGGTTGGAGGAGGTGGAGATCCTCGGGATCGCCAAGCGCGAGGAGGAGCTCTGGCGGCCCGGCTGGCAGGCGCCCATCCGGCTCCCAGAGAACGCCCCGGGCCTCCAGCTCTTGCAGCGGGCTCGGGACGAAGCCCACCGGTTCGCCATCACCTACGGGCGCAAGAAGCGCACCCGGGATCTCACGACGAGCCTGTTGGACGCCGTGCCCGGTGTCGGCGAGGTTACGCGCAAGCGGTTGCTTCGCCACTTCGGTAGCCTGGATGGCGTGCGCAAGGCCACCCAGGCCGAGCTCACCGAGGTCGAGGGAGTGGGGCCCAAGATGGCCCAGAAGATCAAGACGGTCGTCGGGCAGGAAGGTTGACCTCGATCACGAAGGACACGAAGAAGCTCGAAGGGCACCAAGATTATAACGGTTATAATCCCGTCTGCTCTTCGCGTCCTTGGTGGACCTTCGTGTCCTTCGTGATCAAGGTCGTTGGTCACGTCGCCCACAGCGTCTCATCCTGCTCCGGGGCAGGCTCGAAGACCGGGTCCGGGAGCACCTCGAAGCTGAGCACCGAGGGCTGCTCGGCATCGAGATGGATCTCGTAGGTGGGGGTGAACGGTGAGGGGTGGATCCGGCTGCCGTCCTCCAACAGGACCGTGAACCCGAGCCGGTGGCCGGCGGGCACCCAGGCGTCCAGGGGGTAGAACTCGAGGCTGACCTGTGTCGTCTGACCAAGGGGCATGAGCTCGCCCCGGTCGCGCGAGTCGCGGTGGGCCAGGTTGACGATGGCATGCCCGAGCTCACCGTGCTCCTCAGCATCCAGGTCGTGGAGGTAGGCGACCAGGTGACCGTCGGGCTGGTCCGTGGTGAGGTTGACCGTGAGGGTGGGCTGGCCCACGATCAGGGTGTCCTGGGGGAGCCCCTCAGAAGCGAACGTGAGCTGCTCCTCGCCAGGCAACGTCTCTCCCATCTCGCCTCCGAAATCGCCAAGCCAGGGCCCAAGCATGATGGACCCAGCATCAGCGTCGGGTTCGCTGGTGAGCTGCTCGTCTGGTGCCAGGAAGAGCTGGTGGGTCTGGGTGCGCTCAGGCGGCCAGGCCTGCTCACGGTGCCAGTCGCCCTGGCTGGTCTGGGCTAGCACCGGGGGTTCGCTCATGATGCCGTTGTCGATGCCCTTGAGCCAGTGGTCGAACCAGGCCACCATGGTGAGGTTCCAGTCGTGGCGGTCCCAGTCGCTGTTGTAGCTGTTGCCGAAGGGGATGTTGTGGGCCCACTGGCCGAGCCACGCCTTCTTGGGCACGTCGAGCTCTGCGAAGAGGGGGATCTGGTTGTCCGGGTCGACGTTCCAGTCCTGGAAGCCCTGGACGACGAAGACGCTGGTGTTGATCTTGTCGGCTTGAGCCTCGTAGTCCCGCTCGTCCCAGAACGCGTCGTGGTTCCCATCCGCCCAGGTCCGGTAGCCGTTGGCGATGGTCTCGGCGACATCCGGGCAGGCTGCACCCAGGGGGCCGAGCACGTGGTCGACCTGGTCGGCGTTGTTGGGCGTGATGACCCAGTCGGTGAGCGCCGTGTAGTAGGTCGGGAAGAGCGGGCCGTGGGTGTAGGCGGCTCCCTCGCGGAACATGTAGCGGTACATGTCCGAGATGCCCTCGATGGGCACGATCGTCTCCAAGCCAGGCGGGTCCGCGATGGCGGCCTGCCAGGGCGTCGTGCCAGGGTAGGAGACGCCGATGAGGCCCACCTTGCCGTTGCTCCAGTCCGCCTCGTGGTAGTGCTTGACGAGCTCGTAGGCGTCCTGGACCTCGGTAGGCCCGCCGAGCTGGTAGCAGCCGCCGCTGTAACCGGTGCCACGCACGCTGGCGAAGACCACCGTGTAGCCGCGCTCGACGAGCTGTTCGACGAAATACGCGTTCGGCTGTGCTTGGGCCTCACCGGCGAGGTTGCCGAAATACGGGCTGAGCTGGATGACCACAGGGGTCTTGTCGTCCTCGGTCACGTTGGGATGGTACTCAGCGGCATGGAGCACCGTGCCATCGTGGCTCTCCAGGAACGTCTCGGTGATGGAGTCGAGCTCGAAGACCGGTTGGCTGAGCGCGTCGAGGTTGACGCCATCTGCTGCTCCGGCCACGGCTGAGCCCGTGGGGCTGGGCGCTTCGTCGTCGCCCTGGCCGGCGATGCAGCCGCTGGCCAGGAGCAAGAGCACGAGGGGGATCGCGAGCCTCTTCAAGGGGGACGCCTCAGGGTGTAGGGGGTGGGGGGCGACTTAACCTTGACCCAGTAGAGACCCTGTGAACACCTGTTCACCCGGTGCGTGGATCGAGCACGCACGCCTCCAAGGGGCACACGTTGACCTGCACGTTGCGGCGGGCCAGCTCCTGGGCGACGTTCTTCGCACCGGTCATGCGCACGTTGTCGATGGCGACGGTGTCCGTGCCCGTATCCCACTGGTGGAAGCCGTGCGCGATCATCCGTGTGCGTCCGAGCATGTCCCGGCGCTCCTCCTCGGATGCCTGGCCCCACCGATCCTGGAAGTCCGTGCAGGGCGGCCAGGGATCATCTCGCTCTCCGTCGAAGTCGATGTCCACCGTCGGGCATGTGATCTCGCCTTCGGTCACGGGGTCGAGCAGGACATGGCCGATGGTGTCCGGCTTGAGGTCTTCGTCTTGGAAGACGAGGTTGATGTCGTAGACCGGTCGGTTGATGACACCGGCAGGCATGGGGTGCTGGCTTTCGCTGGGGTTGGCCTGGAGGCGCATGATGACCTTGGCCTGCTCGGGCACGGTGCCGTCCTCGACCACGAACCGGTAGGTCAGGAAGTTCCCGCTCATGGCTCGAGGCAGTTTGTGGGTCTGCTGGACCAGCGTCTCCTTCATGCACTTGGAGGGGCAGGGTTCGATGACGGCCTCCCGGTCGCCGTCCCCGTTGATGTCGTAGAACCGCACCGATTTGTCCGTGGTCACATCCATGGCATCGTTGCCGGCCTCCCAGAAGAGCGCCTCGTCGGCCGCGCCTCCGTCCCCGAAGACCTCGACGCCCTCGATGGACTCCGGGACCGTGTTCCGGTGCTGCTCGAAGCCGCCGTTCATGACGGGGTTCGAGGGCAGCGCGCTCGCGCTCGTCACCAGCATCAACGTCCAGGCCGCCAGGGCGATAGCCGTCCAACTCGCTCGCATGCGATCAGCCTCCAAGGGGGTTGTCGCCCCCGCAGGGGGACAACAAGCTCGCTCCTCTTGAACCTGCGCATGGCTCTCGTGCCTCGTGGTGGAGCGAGCGCGGAAGCCAACGGCCGAAAGGTTCCTGGGTGTTGGGCCGATGCACCCGCGATGGCCCGCAGCCGACAGCACTGGCTCGTCAAGCAGAACCCGGCCTCGTTCCCCATCGACCAGCTCGAGAAGGATGGGCCGACGGCGTGGGTCGAGGTGCGCAACTACGAGGCGCGCAACAACATGCAGGAGATGCGCGAGGGCGATTTGGTCCTGTACTACCACTCCAGCGCCAACCCCTCTGGGGTCGCCGGCATCGCCAAGGTCGTCAAGGAAAGCTACCCCGACCCGACCCAGTTCGACGAGGACTCGCCCTACTACGACGAGAACAGCGATCCGGACGACCCGACGTGGGAGCTGGTGGACATCGAGCACGTGGAGACCTTCCCCCAACTGGTCCCGTTGAGCGAGATCAAGGAGGATGGCCGGCTGGGGGAGATGGTGCTGGTGCGCCGGTCCAGGCTCTCGGTCCAGCCCGTGCGCGAGAAGGAGTTCGAGATCATCTGCCAGATGGGCCGGGACCGGTGACCCGCGCCCCGACGAAGGCGCGCCTACAGCGCGCCTGGCCTGGTTCTCCTTCGAACCGGTGTTACGCAACGCCTATGTATTGAGACGGAAGTCGTCTCATTTGTGTCCGAGGCGACAGCTCCGATCCCCCAGACCCTGGAGGAAGCGACGAGCGTCCCTGAGGGCCTGCCCCCATCGGCGCAGACGATCTACACGATCCTCTCCGCCGAGGGTCCGCTCACCCACAAGGACCTCGTCGAGGTATCCGAGATGCCCCCGCGCACCGTGCGCTACGCGGTGGCCCGCCTGAAAGAGGAGGGCTACCTGGGCCAGCGGTGCAACCTGATGGACTGTCGCCAGTGTTTCTTCTTCATCCACGCCACCTGCCAGGGAGGCGAGGAGGAGAAGGAGAAGGACCACCTGAACCGGCTGCTCTGACACCCGCGAACGTTCACCGCAAAGGCACAACGGTCACAACGGGGCTGTGGTGAGATTGGTGTCCTGGTTCAGGACTCCCAAGGCCGCTCGTACCGGTCGCCGAGGTCCTCGACCCAGTCCATGAGCTCGGTGAGCGGGTGGTACTCCGCGGCGTAACCGATCTTGGCGGAGACGATGATGTTGTGCTCCTTCAGGGTGCGGATGTGGTGACGGATCGTGACCGGCGTGAGGTCGAGAGCCTCCGCGATGGCGGCCGACGACGTGCCAGGGTGGTCCGCGATGAACATGGCTACATAGCGCGTGGGCTTGCGACCGAAGAGGATCCTGGTCCTGGGGTTCTCCCAAAGGTCCACATCCTCCGGGGCGAAGTAGAGGGCCTCCTTGCCCTGGGCGCTGGGCATCCGGACGATGACCTCGGCGTCCTCCAGCTTGGTGACGTGGTAGTTGAGGAGCTTGACCACCAGATCGAGTTCAACCCCGATTTGGTTCCTGTTGATGCCGGGCTTCGCCTGGACCGTCTCCAGGATGCTCTGGCGAGTCGGGTGCGTCAGGAGGGACTCCTGGAGCTCCTCCTGGACGCGGTCCGGGTGCTCCTCAGCCAACTCCTGCCTGCTCACATCCTCGTCCCCCCGCTCCCTGGGGCCCTGCGCCTCCGTGGCATAGGAAGGGACGAGGCGACCGATGCCATTTAGAGGTTTCATCGCCCCTGGAGCGCGCCCGTGATCCCTTGGAGCGTCGCCAGGAACGACTCCACCTCCTCGGCCGTGTTGTAGGCGTAGAGGCTGGCCCTACACGAGCCCTCCAGACCTTGGGCGTGGAACCAGCTGTCCATGCAGTGCAGGCCCGCGCGGACCAGAGCGTTGCCCTTGTCCTCGAGCAGGATGGCCAGCTGCTGGGGGTCCAGGGAGCCGATGGAGAAGGAGACGATCCCGTTGCCCCGGGCCTCAGGCGAGCCGATGATGGCCCCCCCGAGCTCCTGGATCCCGTCCACGAGACGCTGGCTGAGCGCTCGTTCGTGAGTGCGGATCTTGTCCAGACCGATGCGCTCGAGCACATCGACGGTGGGGGCCACTGCCACCAGGCCCGCGTAGTCCTGCAGGCCTGCCTCGAACCGGGCCGGCACATCGTCGAGCTCGTAGCCTTCGTAAGTGGTGGTGCGGATGGTGGAGCCGCCCACGATGAGCGGCTCGAGCCCGTCCAGGATCTCGTGCCTGCCGTAGAGCACGCCCACGCCTGTGGGGCCCATCATCTTGTGGATGCTCAGCGCGTAGAGATCCACATCCAGATCGCGCACGGAGACGGGTCGGTGGGGGGCCGCCTGGGCACCGTCGGCTAGCACCAGGGCCCCGTGGTCGTGGGCGAGCTCGACGATCTCGGCCAGGGGCGTCACATAGCCGTCGAGGTTGCTCATGTGCACGACAGACACGAGCGCGACGTCGCGTTCGCGCAAGACGGCTTCCAAGGCATCGAGATCGAAGGCTCCCTGGTCGGTGGAGGGGAGCACCACGAGGTCGTGGCCTTGCTTGGCCAGGCGCTGCAGGGGCACCAGGTTGGAGTTGTGCTCGCGATCGGTCGTGACCAGCGTGGAGCCGGTGGGAAGCTCCAGGCCCTGGAGGGCGAGGTTGATGGCCTCGGTGGTGTTGCGGGTGAAGACGATCTCATCGGGGCTCTCGGCCCCCAGCAGGCCCGCCATGGCCTGACGGGAGGCGGCCACCTGCTCGCTGACCCGGCGAGAGAGCTCGTAGGTCGCGCGCCCCGCACAGACAGGGGTCTGCTCGTAGTACCGGGCGATAGCCTCGATGACGGGTCGAGGCTTGAGGGTCATGCACGCGTTGTCGAAGTAGATCGGTGGGTCGGGTGCCTCGAGCAAGGGGATGAGCGCGCGCAACTCCTTGGGCGTCATGCCACGGCCTCCAGGAGCTCGTAGGTCGCTTGAGAGACCTGGCTGGCCAGCTCGCGCTGGTCGGTTTTCAGGAGCAGACGGCCGGACTCGAAGATGGAGAGCTCCACGGGCCCGGCTTGGGCCACCAGGAGCACGCCAGCGTTGGTGAGCACCGGGATCCCGGCCCCCTCGAGGGCCTCGGCAACCTGGTCGAGGTCGAGGCTGAGCTCGCGCTCGGGGGTGGCCTCGTAGGCCGCCTTCTTGGCGCAGAGCTCCAGCACGTAGCCCTGGCCCGGCGCGCTCTCAGGCATGGTGGTCTCCCAGGAGGCTCGATGGGTTATCAAGGTATGCCCCTGAACGGCCGCTCTCGGGCCCGGTGCCCGCGGACAGCAAGCCTCATGCCTCCCGGCGAGCGTCATCGAGCGATGCGTCGCTGGATCGCGCTGCTCCTCGTGCTCTTGCTGGGTCTCCAGGGCTGCCTGCGCACCCCTGGCCCGGAGACGGGTGAGCTGCCTGGACCAGGGGATGCCGGAGAGGACGAGGTCAGCGTCGTGGCCACGGGCTTGGACACGGTGTGGGAGATCGCGTTTGCTCCCGATGGTACGCTGTTCTTCACCGAGCGCGCCGGCCGGGTGCTCACCCTGGCCCCCGGAGCAGACGAGCCCACGCTGTGGGCCCGCGTGCCTGCAGAGGAGCACGCCGAGGCAGGCTTGATGGGCATGGCCCTGGACCCTGGGTTCCCCGACGAACCGTTCATCTACCTCTGCTACACCCGCGAGGACCCCGCGGGCGGCGGAGCCGAGAACGTCGTGGCTCGCTACCGCACCACCGACGGCCAGGGAAGCCTGGACCAGGTCCTGTTGGACGGGATGGATGCAGCCTCGCTCCACGACGGCTGCCGGCTGACCTGGGACCCCGAGGGCGGCCTGCTGGTCACCATGGGCGATGCCACCGAGCGCTCCACCGCCCAGGATCCCAGCTCACGCAACGGCAAAGTACTGCGGATGCATGCCGACGGTCGCCCGGCAGGAGCAGGCGGCCAGGGTTGGGATCCGGCCGTCTACACCATCGGCCACCGCAACCCCCAGGGCATGGCCATCCACCCCGACACCGGCGAGGTGTGGATCACCGAGCACGGGCCGGAGAACCACGACGAGGTCAACCGGATCCAGGCCGGGCTGAACTACGGCTGGCCCGAGGCCAGGGGGCCAAGCGATGGTGGCGGGGCCTACGAGCCAGCGGTCTGGTCCAGTGGGCCAGGCGGGACCGTGGCCCCTGCAGGCGCGGCGTTCATCGACGCGCCCGGCTCACCCCTGCACGGTGCCTTCGTGTTCGCGACGCTCAAGGCGGCCCAGCTCCACCTCTTCGAGACCCTGGATGCTCCTCCGTGGATCGGTGAGGAGCACGTGCTCTTCGAGGGGGACTTCGGCCGGTTGCGCGCTGTGAGCTGGGGCCCCGACGACGCGCTCTACGTAGGCACGAGCAACCAGGATGGCCGAGGAACGCCTGGCCCCCAGGATGATCGGATCCTGCGGGTGCCCCTGGGGGCCCTGGAAGCCGCGATCGGGTGACGTGTCGCCTCGCAGCCTGAGACTACGAGCAGGTGGCTTGCGACAACCCGTGACCCTGATAGCGGATGTGGAGCATCCGCGCCCATGTTCACGAAGACCCAGAAAGTCTACTTCGGTCACATCGACCGGGCGGGTATCATCTACCACCCGCACTACATCGACTACTTCCATCAGGCCTACGAGGACTTCGTCGAGGAGCTCGGCTTCGATGACAAGAACCTGCTCGCAGACGTGGGGGTCAAGGTGCCGGTGGTCAACGTGGACGTGGACTTCCGGGCCCCGGTCAAGGCCGGTGACCGGCTCACGATCCAGGTGACCGTCTCGCGCCTGGGCACCAGCTCCATGTGCTTCCGCTTCCAGGCTTTCGAGCAGGCCACGGGCAAGCTGGTGGCCGAGGGGGACGTGACCCGGGTCACGGTGGATGACGCCTTCGAGGCCACCCCTATCCCGAAGCGGTTCCGGGAAGCTCTGGAGGGGCATCTGGTCGAGGCTTGAAGCTCTGCTCACAGGGGTCAGCGGCCAGGCGAGGTGACCTGGAAAGCGCGCATCGTGCCTGGCTCGGGCTCCGGCTCGCTGCGGGGCCTGGACAAGAGATAGCCAGCAGCCAGCGCCAGCATCAGGGGGATGGCGTTGAACCCCGGCCAGAGCGATCCTCCCTCGAAGGCTTCGCTCAGGTCGAGCACGCGCCAGACGAGCACCCCGTGGGCGGCGACCACGGCGGCCACACCGAGCCCGCCAGCGAGCCTATGGCCCCCGCCGCCGGGATCGCCCTCGGGCCCTGCGATCAGCCCGGTGAGCACGATGATGGCCAGGCCAGCCACGATGGTCCAGAGCGCGGCCAGGATCCAGCCATCTCCAGGGAAATCGGAGAAGCCGGGATCACTGAAGTCGTTGAACAGGAGCACCGCCGACCCGTTGCCGGTGAGCAGGATCCAGGGGACCAGCGGCGTGGCAGCCAGGCCGATGCCTGCTAAGAGGCTCGCACGTCGCAGGCGCTTGTCGCCGATGGAGGCTCGGATCCCGTGGATCATGGCACCCAGGCCACCGATCAGGGCGAGCAGGGAGGCGCCCATGGTCCAGGCCAGGGTCTCGTCCGGGATCAGCCGAGGACCCCATAGGAGCCAGAGCGTGGAGAGCACGCGGGCGCCCTCGAAGGCGACGAAGGCGCCGCCCACCCCTTGAACGGCAGCGATGGCCCGGCGCGTCGGCTTGGAGACCACGGCGAGCTGGCGGGCCAAGAGCGCGGCGAAGAGGAGCAGGCTCACCGGCAGGTAAGCCATCTCCAGAGGCCCCGAGCCAGCGATGCCTCGGCCGGTCGTGGTCGCTGCCGTAGCGATGGCTGGCAGGAGCACGAGGAAGGCGAGGACCAGGGCTGGCGCGGGGGAGCCAGCGCGCGTGCTGACGGGCACGCATGTCGGTTCGGGCCAGGGTACTTCAAAGCTCGGTGCTCCTCAGCGGTGAAGAGATCGTCCGGTCCCGCAGTGGTGGAGCACGCCGTAGCGCAGCTTCATATAGGCTCAGCGGCTTCGGGGCCCTCTCCCTTCCGCTGAGGGAGGCCCCGGGGGGCCTGAGGAGGCACTACAGGGCTGTGCAGCCGAGGGGCTGCGCAAGTAGGGAGGCGCATGGCGGTCGTTCATGGAGGCGAGCGAGTCGTTCGACTCCCCGCCGGCGCAGGCGGAGGAGACAACGACATGATCCAGAAGCACCGGATCGGACCCCTGGCGACCCTGGTCGCCGCGAGCCTGCTGTTGACCGCCGGGCTGATCGCGCCGCTTGCACCGGCCCAGATCGACCCGTACTACGTAGTCGACCCGTACGAGACGCCGGACGACGAGCGCGTGGCCAGCTTGGACGAAGAGGGCGCGAAGATCTCTGGCCCCATCGCCCACCAGCTCCTACCCTTCTTCGACGCCGTGCACGAGCGCATCGGCGGCCACGAGATCTGCCCGTGCCCTGAGCCTGTCGAGGCCTCGGGCACGTCGGCTGGTCAGGCCGACGACTTCCACGCCGGCGATCCCGGGGAGCAGACCACCCCGCGCACCGCGCTCTCCCAGGCCCATCCAGGGGGATCGCGCGACTTCGATCAAGCTGGCAACGACGTCCAGTTCATGCACAGCTTCAGCGGACTCGACGGCTACATCGTCGGGGCGTTCCTCGACATCCACATGCGCGCAGAGGGCTACCTTGCGTCCAACGATGGCCTCCAGCTCGGCGCCGGCGGGGACGCGACCACCTGGCGCGACTGGACCCACCCCATCGGGGACCGCACCGGCCAACCCGGTCTGGTCGACGGCGTCTGGCGTCCTGGCCAGGTCGACGAGGCGGTGATCAGCCTCAACCTGAAGAACCTGCCCAACCGCATCAGCCAGGGCGGCGGGACCACGAGCCTGATCGACGGTCTCAACCAGAACGAGTTCCTGGACGTCCGGATCGCCGACGACACGGCCGTGGACTGGATCCGCCTGACGATCTACACCTGCCCCTGCACCGAGGCCCCGGCAAGCATGACCGCCTGGTGGAGCATGGACGAGGGCCAAGGCGTCACGGCCTTCGACCGGCTCGGCACCCACCACGGGGATCTCTCCCCGGTCAACACGCCAGGGCTGAGCGGCCCCCAGCACATCACCGGCATGGTGGACGGCGCGCTCCACTTCGATGGCGTGGATGACCGGGTCACGGTGCCCGACCACAACGCCCTGGACATGGGGACCAGCAGCATCAGCATCGATGCCTGGATCCAACCCAACGCGACGGCGGCCGCCCACCCCATCGTGGACAAGATGGCCACCGACGTCCAGACCGGCGCCGGCGCTCACGGCTACCAGTTCAGCCTCTGGCTGGGCACGCTCGCGTTCAGCTACTCCACCGCCACCAACGTGTTCAACACGGTCACGTGCACCGGATGCGCGGCAGAGCTCACGCCGGGCGACTGGAGCCTCGTGGCTGTCACCTTCGACCGCGGCGCCAACGAGATCGTGTTCTACGTGGACGGGCAACCGGTGGACACCGTCACCGGCGTGCTCCCGGGCAACGACTGGTCCAACGGCCAGCCCCTGACCCTGGGCGCCGGCGACATGTACCTGCCAGGCCACTTCACCGGCGCGCTCGACGAGGTCGAGCTCTTCGATCGCGTACTGGGCCCCGAGGAGGTCGAGCGCCTCTCCTTCGCCGAGAGCGCGGGCAAGTGCAAGCAGGACTGCGACGACGTCGGTGACGTCACGCTCCAAGCCGGCCGGGTCGACGACTTCGACACCAGCGACGGCGCCGAGCCCGCAGACCCAAGCGCCATGCTGCAGAACCGCTTGCAGACCTGCTCGAACGGTCCGGCGCCCAACTTCGACGGGACCTCCTGGGACCGCTGCTTCGGCCACACCTTCGATCTGGCCCCGTACGCGGGCAGCATCCAGGGTGCCATCCTGACGTTCAAGGCCAGCCAGCGAAACGGCCTGGCCCACAACGACGGGATCAAGCTCAAGATGGATGGGAACGGCGACTTCTGGGAGCAGCGGCGCGTCACGGACGTGCCAGGCTTCCAGTGGGACCAGGACGTCTCCTGGGATCTCTCGACCATCCCCGGCATGCTTGGCCAGCTCAACCAGGACGGCTGGTTCGACTTCTTCCTCGCCGACGACAGTAGCGTGGACTACCTGCAGCTCACGCTGATCCTCTGCGAGAACCTCGAACCCAAACCGACCATCTACGCCACCGTCCCAGGAGATGCAATCTACGGCATCGACACGAACCTGGCCCTGACCGTCCAGGAGACCTCCTCGGTCGCCGGGTACAACCTCGCGGCCAACGAGGGCGCTGACCGTCTCTACTTCGCCGACCACCCGGGGGATCTCAACGAGTACACCCTCGGCAGCGGCAACGGCGTGATGAACGCCCTGCCAACATTCAAGGGCACCGCACTGGGCGAGGGCCGCGACGGGCTGCTCTACTTCGGCCAGCCGAACACCGCGGACTTCTACAGCATCGAGCCAGGCGTAGCCATCACCTACATCGGCACCGACGCTGCCGGCGGCGTGCTGGGCGGGGACATCGCCACGAGCCCATCCACCGGGGTCATGTACGGTACGATCCTGTTCAGCGACTGGACGGGCCCGGGCCTGGTCACGGTGAACAAAGCCACCGGCCAGCAGACGTTCCTCGGGAGCCTGAACCTCTTCGGCTTCCAAGGCACCGCCGTCGACGGGCTCGCCTTCGACTGCGACGGTGAGCTCTGGGCGAACAGCGGTAGCGAGCTCTACCTGGTCGATCCTGTGTCGACCACCGCGAGCTTCGTGATGGACCTGGGCTTCGTGCCCACGGACCTGGCCTCCCAACCGAACTGCTGAGCTGGGAGCCAGTCTGACAACCGGCGGGCCCGGCCCGGGCTCGCCGGTCTCCCTCTTCTTCGCCAAGTCTGCTGATCAGATCCGCACAACCACGTCGCGGCCATCCGCGAAGGCGCGCTCGAGCTCTTGGCCCTCGCGGCTCTTGCGGCGCACGCGGATCTCGCCGTTGCGTCCCACGGTGGCCTCGAAGAGCACCTCGTCCTCGATGCAGACCTGGCCGTTGTCGCCAGCGAGCTCGGGGTCGAGCACGAGCACCAGGTTCTTGCGGCTCTGCCGGGGCTGGGGTCGGATCTCCTGGTAGCCATGGGCACCGCTGGCCGCCCAGTCTCCCCCGCCACCCCCGCCACCGCCACCGCCATCGCTGTCGCCGCGTCCACCTGCGTGAGAACCGCCGTCCCCGCCGCTAGGCGAGGCGTTGCCGCCGCCTTGGCTGCGCTGCTCTTCGCGCCGTTCGGCGAAGGTGCGGATGTCGAGCTTGAGGCCGACCTGGTTCTCCAGGCGCTTGACGTTGCTGCCGCCGGAGCCGATGACGTTGCCGATCTCCCAGTCCTCGACGTAGATCGTGGCCCGGTTGGCGCTGGTCATCTCGACGTCGAACTTGCCCTCGATGTGTCGGTTGAGCTGGTAGGCGAGCTGGTCGCCAGCCAGCTTGTCCCGCTTGTCCGCCTGGCCTCCTTGCCCGATCTTCTCGATGGGCATGACGACGGTCTGCTCACCGTACGTGTAGATCTCGTAGCTAGCTCGCTTCGTCTTGTGGTCCTTGACCACCACGATGGGTCGGGCCAGGTCCTGCTCGGTCATGCCGGCTGGTACCTTGACCGTCAGCTCGAGCTCGAGGATCTGATCGATCTGGCCCTGGTGGATGTGGACGACCGTGTCCACCACCTGGGGGATCATGCCCAGCTCGACGCGGCCGAGCAGGCGTTGGACCGCATCGATAGCGCGGTTGGCGTGGGTGACACCCACCAGGCCAACACCGGCCAGGCGCATGTCCGCGAAGGTGGAGAAGTCCTCGGTCTTGCGCACCTCATCGTAGATGACGTAGTCCGGGCGGACCAGCAGCAGGACGTCGCCTGTGAGCTCCATGGAGCCGTCCAAGGGCGCGTACTGGGTGATCTCTGGGTCCACCTGGAGATCACGCGGGGACTCCATGGTCTTGACCACCGTGTCCTCCTCGTGGAGGCGGTCGGCCAAGGCCTGGGCGAAGGTGGATTTCCCCGAGCCGGGTGGTCCGCTGATGAAGATGCCGCGGGAGCCATCGATGGTGCGCTGCAGGATCTCGCCGGGCAGATCGTAGTCCTCGAGCCCTAAGCGCACGACGGGGCGCGTGGCGGTGATCTCGATGCCGTCGGAGAACGGGGGTCGGCTGATGGCCACGCGCACGGGGCCGAGTTGGCACACCGTGGCTCCGGGCCGCTCGATCTCCACGAAGGAGTCGGGGTCCCGGCGGGCGGCCTCGATGATCTCGCGGGCCATGCGGCTGATGGCCTCGTGGGTCATGAGCGCCTCGCCGAGGCGTTGGAGCTGCATGGTGCCCGGCGTGCCCCGCTTGACGATGGGGCGGCAGTCTGCCTTGAGGTGCACGCTCATGGTCTCGTCGTCGAAGTACCCGAAGAGCTCCAGGTCGTCGGGGTCGGGCTCCTCCTGGTCACCCCACGGGTGGAGGTACCAGACTTCCAGGCCCCGGGCGCGGCTGACGTGGGCTTGCACCCGGTCACTGGTGACCAGCGTGCCGCCTTCGTGCTCGGTGACCTGGCGGATCAGGCCGCGCAGCTCGGTCTCGTTGTCCAGCGATCGCGGGTGCGGGCGCTCGCCCTGGAAGAAGATGCGGATAGGCTCGGTCTCGGCCAGGCGCTGGAGGTGCTCGATCTCGTCGATGCCGGTCACGCCGGACTCGCGGCCCTCGACTGCGTTGTACTCAAGCTGGGCGAGCACGGCTTCTGGGACCACGATGTCGACGTCGCGCAGCTCGCCGGTCTCGACCAGGTGGGTCAAGCGGCCGGAGACGAGCACGCTGGCGTCGGGGACGAGGATCTCATGCACGCCTGCGGATAACCGGGGCCCCTACTTGAATGGCAGGGCCAGAATCACCCGATCCGCGCAGCGTGAACCACGGCGCGGTCGTCGGCCACGCTGGCCCATGCTGGGAACACGCCGCTCTGGCTGGCGGCAAGCCCGGTGTAGTCGCCTAGCGAGATGGCTGAGCCCCCGGGATCATCGGCGAAGGGGTGGATGGTGGCGTTCGAGATGGGCTCGTTGGGGGAGAACGCGAGCCCGGGGCCAGGGGCGCTGGCGTGGTAGAAGCGCAACCCCGGCGTGTCGGGGTCCTCTCGAGCATCGTACCACGTGACGTGCAGGTCCCCGTCCGGGGCCACGGTGGCCCATGGGTAGAACTGGATGGCCTCCGAGACGGTGTCGTCGTTGACGCGCACCTCGGGCCCCCACGTCTGGCCCCCGTCACCGGAAGCCACCGCGTAGATGTCCGCATCCCCGCTGCGCGCGTCGTGCCAGACTGCATACACGCCCGAGCCGTTCGGCTGGCTCACGAGCGCAGGCAGGGTGTGCATGCGCGCATAGCGCTCGAAGGGTGGCACGGTGCGCACGGTGGCGATGGGAGCCGGGTCGCTCCAGCTCACCCCATCATCGGTCGAGCGGATGTGGTCGAGGGTATGGGTCTCGTAGTTGACCCAGGCCATCTGGGCCACGCCGCCCTCGGTGTAGGTGACCTGGGTGCCGTTGTTGTGCAGGCCCCGGCTGACCACCTCGGGCTCGCTCCAGCTGGCTCCCGCGTCCGTCGAGCGGGCCACCACGATCTCGCCCACATCCACATCGAGGCCCGTGGCCGCCTCCACCGAGCGCAGCTGGTCGAGGGCGGGCTCCATCTGCCAGGTCAGCAGCAGCGTGCCCGTAGCGGGGCTCGCCGCGATCCACTCCTTATCGTTGAACCGGGCGACCACGTCGCTCTCGAAGGCCACGTGGCTCTCCTCGAACGTGCTATCCCCGTCCGGGCTCACCGCCACGAAGACCGCCGAGGTGGGTAGGAAAGCAAGGCCCGCCAGGTAGAGCTCGCCACCAGGTCCGAAGGCGACCACCGGGTCCGAGAGGGACTGGAAGGCGGGGCCTTCGGCGGGCTCCGAGCGGACTTGATCCGGGGTGAACATGGAGGCGGTCCACGTCCCTCCGGCATCCCGTGTCTCGTAGACGCCGAAGCCGGCCTCCTCCGGCCCGGCGCTGTTGGCGGCGGCGACCAGGTGATCGGGGTCACTGGGATCGGCTGCGATGCTGACCTCGCTGGCAGCGTGATCGTCGGGGGTGAGCTGATGCTCAACAACGCTGGGCTCCATGGTCTCGGGCTCCGTGTCAGCGGGATCCGGGGATCCAAGACAGCCAGCGGTCATGACGAGGCACGCGAGCAACCAGGGGGCCAGGCGCACATCTCCCCCAGGCATGGTGCTCGATGTAAGCGTTGCCCGCGCACAGGGGCTCCCACGGTACCCACGTCCGAGACACCGAGAGCGGTCAAGACTCAACGCTCATTGAGCCCAGATGAAGGGTCCAAATACCCTCGATGTCATGCCCTGTCACGCGCCCTGGGCCGAGGTCCTTGCCTCATCGGCTCGCCTCCCAGCAAAGCCTCCATACCTGACCCCGGCCGGGGCGCCACGGCCCGCTCGGCCTAGCTTGAGCGGGTCAGGACGGGGAACGAACGTGTATGGGGATGGGGGCAGGCCCATGGTCTGCCACCCTCTCCCTCCGTTCTCGCGTTACATTCCCCGTTCTCGCGTTACATTCTTCCCGAGCGCCCTCGTTCCCGGCCTCATGCCCTCCAAGCTCCGCGCGCCCGACCCCCATGGCGACGGCGTGGTCTGGGTCCCGTCAGACGAGTACGTCGAGCACGCCAACGTCACGCGCTTCATGCGCGAGCACGGCATCGCGGACCTCGAGGAGCTCTTGAACCGCTCACGCGAGGATCCAGAGTGGTTCTGGGGAGCCATCGAGGAGCACCTCGGGCTCGACTGGTTCGAGCCCTACGACCAGGTGCTGGACACCAGCGAAGGGATCGCGTGGGCCAAGTGGTTCACCGGCGGCAAGACCAACATCGCGCTCAACTGCGTGGACCGCTGGGCCACCGGCGAGCGCGCCGACGAGATCGCCGTGGTCTGGGAGGGCGAGGATGGCGAGGTCGAGCAGTGGACCTACCAGCGCCTCTACGAGGAGACCAACCGGCTCGCTGGAGGGCTGGAGTCCCTTGGCATCGGGAAGGGGGATGCGGTGGGCGTGTTCATGCCCATGGTGCCCGAGACCGTGGCCGCGGTGCTGGCCATCGCCAAGCTCGGGGCCATCTTCATCCCCTTGTTCAGCGGCTTCGCGCCTGAGGCCATCGCCACCCGTCTCAACGACGCAGACGCCAGGGTCATGCTCACCGCCGACGGCTTCTTCCGCAACGGCAAGAAGGTGATCATGAAGGAGACCGCCGACGAGGCCGCCGAGCGCGTGCCCACCCTCGAGCACCTGGTGGTCTACGACCGCCTGGGCGTCGAGATCCCGTGGGCGCCCGCCCGGGACCTTCGCTGGGACGAGCTCACCATCAGCCAGCCGCCGGAGCGCGAGAGCCTCCCGGTGGACAGCGAGGACCCGTTCATGGTCATCTACACGAGTGGGACCACGGGCAAGCCCAAGGGTGCTGTCCACGTCCACGGTGGCTTCATGGTCAAGATCATGCAAGAGGTGGCCCACCAGACCGACGTCCACCAGGACGACCTGCTCTTCTGGTTCTCGGACATGGGCTGGATCATGGGCCCCTGGGAGGTCGTGGGCGCCCTTGGCCTCGGCGCCAGCGTCTTCCTCTACGAGGGCAGCCCCACCCACCCCGACCCCGGCCGGGTCTGGGATCTCGTGGAGCGCCACGGCATCACCACGCTGGGCATCTCGCCCACGCTGATCCGCGCGCTGATCCCCCACGGCGACGATTGGATCGATGAGAAGGATCTCTCGAGCCTGCGCATCATGGGCTCCACCGGCGAGCCCTGGAACCCTGAGCCGTACGACTGGCTCTTCGAGCACGCAGGCGACCGAGAGGTGCCCATCATCAACCTTAGCGGCGGCACCGAGGTGGGCGCCTGCTTCCTCAGCCCGCTGCCCATCACGCCGCTCAAGCCGTGCTCGCTTGGCCACCCCAGCCTGGGGATCGCCACCGAGGTCGTGGACGCCGACGGCGACCCCGTCCCGGATGGGACCGTGGGCGAGCTCGCTTGCACCGCCCCGTGGCCAGGCATGACGCGCGGGCTCTGGAAGGACCCGGAGCGCTACGAGCAGACGTACTGGTCGCGCTGGGAGGACACGTGGTTCCACGGGGATTTCGCATCCGTCGACGAGGACGGCTTCTGGTACCTGCACGGCCGCAGCGACGACGTCATCACCGTGGCCGGCAAGCGTGTCGGGCCAGCCGAGGTCGAGTCGGCCGTGGTGGACACGGGAATCGTGGGCGAGGCCGCGGCTGTGGGCATCCCGGACGATGTGAAGGGTGAGAGCGTGCACATCTTCGCGATCCCTGTGGGGGTCGATGATGAGGACGAGGCGAGAGGGCGCCTGGCCCAAGCGGTCATGGATCGGCTGGGCAAGCCGTTCAAGCCTGGCGGCATCCACTTCGTCGATGACCTACCCAGGACGAAGACGGCCAAGATCCTGCGACGAGCCATCCGCGCCAAGGCGCTCGGGGAGGACACGGGTGATTTGAGCAGCATCGCGAACCCGAAGGCATTGGAGAACATCCCACGCATCGATTGACCAGGTGGGAGGTTCTCCAAGAGCCCGAGCGGCCGGCGCTGCACCGACCGCGGGGTTTGCGCCGGGCGTTCGGGTGAACCGCGGGGCCCCGGCCCGTGACCCCCAACGGGCGGAGCGGGCCGAGCCCCGCGACACGCGATCCAACCGCTCTGACAGAGCCCTCTGAGATCCCCGGGGTAAGCTGATGTACCCCGCTGGCGTTCCAAGCCAAGGAGGACCTCGCCCATGAGCTGGACCTACACCGACGAGTGGTACAAGGAGTACACGCGGGACACCTGGAACGAGAGCGCAAGCCGCTACCAGGCCTTCCTGGGGCTCTTGGCCCCGTACAACCCCCCGCTGTTCCGTGCCGCCTCCCCACGCCAGGGCGAGCGCGTGCTCGACGTGGGCACAGGGCCAGGCGAGCCTGCCCTCACCCTGGCACGCATGGTCGGACCTCAGGGCAAGGTCCTGGGAGTGGATCTCTCGGAGCGCATGATCGAGCTCGCCAAGGAGCGCGCCAAGCAGCAAGGCCTGGACAACGCTGAGTTCCAGGTCATGGATGCCGAGGAGCTGGAGCTCGACGATGGCTCCTTCGAGCTCGTGACCAACCGGTTCGGGCTGCAGATCTTCACGGACCCCGAGAAGGCCATCGCCGAGAGCCACCGCGTGCTGGCCCCGGGCGGCCGGTTCGCCACGAGCGTCTGGGCTGCCCCTGGCGAGCGGGTGCCACACATCCATGTGCTCATCGGGCCCATGCTGGAGCTGGCCGAGCCTGACGAGACCGGCTACATCCCGACACCGTACGAGATGGGTGGCGAGGGCGAGCTCGTCGAGCTGCTGGAAGCCGCTGGCTTCACGGACGTGCGCGAGGAGCGGGCGAGCTACGACTACGTGTTCGCCAGCGCGGATGAGTACCTGGAGACCATGCTGGAAGGCACACCAGTGGGCCACTCCCTCGAGGAAGAGGACGAGGACGTGCAAGCCTCCGTGCTGGCCGATGCGCGCGAGAACCTGGAGGCGTACACCTACGGGGATGCGCTGGTGATCCCTGGCGAGGCGGCCTACGTGGTGGGGACGAAGTGAGGCGCGGGACGTTCGCCGCGGTCCTGGCCCGGCTCCACGACGCGTTCAAGCAGGCGGGCCTCGAAAGGAGGGAGGCCGAGCAGGAGATCCGTGCTCACCGGTCGGAGCAAGGCTGAATGCGGTTCACCGCCCCACATCCCTAGAGACGTCGTGGACTGCTTCCGGTGGCCAGGACCCCCAGATGAGGTCCCCTCGGGGTCACCCGGGCGCCGGGAGCGTGCTCCTCCGAGCGATACTCGGGACCTTGTCGAACCCCTCATCGAAGGAGTACAGGGTCTCGATTCCATGCTCCTGCATGAACGCCACCGTCAGCGCGTCGACGAAGGAGAGCCCGTCGAACCGCTGGAAGACCTCGACCTTGGCTCGGTCGACGACGCCGGCGGGCACGCCTCGGATCTGGAAGCCTGTGCTTGCCTCCAGGCGAGCCAGCGCATCCCGTCCGATCGCTGAGTTCCCTTTCTTCACGAGGAAGTTCAGGGTCTCGGCGAGGACGAACTCCGTGACCACAACGGGCGGGATCGTGCCAGCATCGGCAGCTTGGAAGATCGGGACGGCCTCGTCGTGGTAGCTGTCCCGTGCCAGCATCGCGCCCACGAGGACACCGGTGTCGATCACCGCGGTCGGCGCCAGGCTAGTGCACCTCGTCGTGGTCCGCGGTCGCGTTGGTGGCCTCGCCCAAGTCGTAGGGCTCGAAGTCCTGGAACGCTCCCTGGCGACGCTTCTTCACCCGGACGAGGATCCGACCTTCCTCAGCCTTCCACACGAGCTTGTCCCCAGGTTCGATGCCCAGCTGGCGCCGGATGCTCGCGGGGATGCTGGCAGCGTATCCCTCGGTCACGGTTGTCTCCTTGACGGGGGAGGCACCCATATCATCTCATGACTCATTAATTGTATTTATAATTCGGCCATGGGGCGATCACCATAGGCTGCCGGACCTTGAGGATCGAAGGCCACAAGCTGTTAAATACTATAGATTACTATAGGTCACTATAGATGCCCACAACGATCCAAGTCCCCAACGAGCTCAAGGAGCGGCTCAAGCGCCTCAAGCACCATCCGCGCCAGCCCTACGCTGAGGTCATCGAGGAGGCGCTCGACTGGCTCGAGGAGGACGAGGCAGAGCTCAGCCCCCGGGCCAAGGAGGCCCTGGACGCCTCGCGCAAGGAGTTCGAGGAGGGGCGGTTCCGGACGCTGGATGAGGTCCGTGAGGGGCTCGGCCTGTGAGTTTCCAGGTACTTGTCTCGGAGCGGGCGAGCAAGGACCTCGCTGAGCTCCCACGAACCATCCAGGCCAGGATCGTGGACAAGCTCCGTGAGGCACGCCACGACCCGGTGCGCTTCTTCCGGCCCCTCACCGGCTCGCCCCTCGTGCGCATGCGCGTGGGGGACTACCGCGTGCTCGCCGAGATCGACCACCAGGCCGAGGAGATCAGGGTGCAGGTCGTCGGGCACCGCAAGAACGTGTACGAGCAGGGTTGAGCGAACGAGCGGCGTCTATCCCCAGGCCTTGGGGATCTGGGTAAGGATCAAGACGCATCGACGACCAACGAGAACGTCCCCTCCCAGCCGTCGGAGTCCACGGTGACGGTCCACCTGTCCGAGCTGCCCTGAAGGCGCTCATCCTCGTCGAACTCACCCTGGCTGCCCGAGAAGCTCTTCTGGAACGTCCACGAGAGCGACCCAGCGCGATCCTCGATGGTGACCTGGATCGAGCCTGTGCCGCGTCCCCCAACTGAGACCTGGGCGGTCCCGTCGGCGACGCGCAGGAAGCAGGTGTCGTCCTCGGCGGCCCCGTGGGAGGTGTACTCGTACCGGGTCGTGGTGCAGTCCATCGTCGTGGCCTGGGTCCCGTCAGCGCCGTCGCCAGCGTCTGTGCACCCGGTCAAGGCCACCGTCAGTAACAGAAGCCCGAGCAAAGTGACCGATGCATCCCTCACGAGGCCCCACCCCCACGGTCCTCGCTGAACCACCGGTCCAGCTGGGCCCGGACCTTTTCCCTCTGGGCCTCGCTGAGTGTCTCCTCGCGGCCGAGCAGGTCGTCGAGCGCGTCACGCTCCCACGCGGACAACCGTCCGTCCGCGAGCATCTTCTTGACGGCCTGGACCATGCCATGCGGCAGGAACTGGAAGCGCGCGTCGAGCACCGTGGTCCGAAGCTCGCGGTGGAGGTCGTCCACGCGCCGTTCGACGACGCCGAACTGCTCCTCCGTGAGATCACCATCCATCAACAGCGACCGTGCCCGGGCCTTGCGTGTGTCCAGGAAGGCCTCGCACTCGCCGGGGTTGCTCCTCGTCTGCTCGAAGCCCTCCTCAAGGGCCTCGAGCTCGTCCTGCAACCGCGAGCGCTTGCGGTAGCGCTGGGTCACCCCGACCGCGCCGCCGGTGACGGCCACGAGGATGCCGAGCACGCCGAAGGTCATGTCCTGGTTGTCCGGCTCGAAGCGCTCGCTGATCCAGTTTGGTTCCGTTTGGCCCAGGTGGAACGTCGTCGTGGTGCTGCTGGTTTGGTTGGCATTGCCGACGATGAAGCGGGCGGTCGTGTCGCCGGTCCCGTCGTACCTGTGCGTGAGGATGGGCTCAGCCTTCCAGTCGGTCTCGGTGCCGTCTCCCCAGACCGCTTTGTAGCGAGTTACCGGCCCCTCGATGCCGGCGTGGCTCTCGGAGAGGTCCACGCGAACGGTCTCCCCGGGGGCGGGGTAAGTCGTGGAAGGATCGGCAACGGGCGTGGGGGAGGCCTGGGTGCGACCGAGGACGATCAGCTCATCTTGGCCGGGGAATCCCGGCTCAGGCCGTGAATGACCCACATTGACGAAGGTGAGCGTATCGCCGGAGATCGCCATCTTCTGCGGATCGGCGACGGGCAACCGCCACAGGAGGCTGCCATCCTCCTTGTCGAAGGCGTACACGCCCCCGGTGTCGGCCTCGCGGTTCCACCCGCCGGTGTAGAGACGCTCGGGGGTCACAAGGAGGTCCTCCTCGACGCGTTCGCCCGTCTTCGGAGGAAGCGTCGTGCGCCACGCGAGATCGCCGGAGGCAGGATCGAAGCGGTGCACCGTCTGGGCGCTAGGCACGAACAGCGCCTCGCCGTCGTACGCCATACCGGGGGAGGCATCGTAGAACGGGTCGGTGTCTTGGCCGCCGACCTGCCGTGTTCCGTCCCAGACCGAGGCCCCTGTGGCCGGGCTGACAGCCTGAAGCCCCTCCTCCGTGAGGACGAATGCGACTTGGTCGGTGCCCGTGGGCCCGGCGGACAGGAGGCGACCTCCGATCAATGTATCGTAGTACGAGGTCCAAACCGCTTGGCTCTCCTCGATGGGTACGTACGATCGCCACACGGACTCGCCCGTCTGGAGATCGAGTCCGTCCACCACGGAACGGGCGTGCCACGCACCGACGCACGCGCTCTCGTTGCATCTGCCCGCCTCCTTCCAGGCTTCGTAGGCGACCAAAACGCGCGGCCCCAGAACGGCGAAGCCATGGAAGGCCGTGTTGACGGCGGCCCCCGGCTGTCCCTCTGGCGCTGGATCCCCAGCACCGGGAACCGGCAGCGCGTCCCCGGCGTAGGTTCCAGCGCCTCCGCTCCAGGTCCACGCCGCCTCGCCGGTGTCGGCCTCGACCAAGGCGACCAGGGCCTGATAGCTCCACGTTGCACCTTGTCCGTCCTCTAACCACCTCCGCGTGCAGCCGACGAGCACGTGGTCCTCGGCCAAGGTCATGCTGCGCCAGCACCTCGTGTATTGGGGTTCTCGCTCCAGCAAGGGCCACGCCCAGATCCATAGAGGCTCACCACCACTCAAGGGATAGGCAACCAGTGTCCCGTTCCCCAGGCCGTAGAGGCGCTCCCCGTCGGCGGCCATCGAGTCGAACCCGCTCTGTTCGATGATGGTTCGCTTGGCCCCCGTGTCCATATCCACGGCGACCACGCCCCCGCCGCCCTCGCTGTCGTCTTGGTCGCGGTACTGTACGTAGGCCACGCCGTCCACGACGGGGAACCCGCCCCATGCCCCTTCGCCCGGTAACTCGACCCGGAGTGCGATGTCCGGCCACGCGGGCCCTGGGTCCGTTGTGAACCCTGTGCTCTGGGGGTCCGCACGGGGCTGGGTCCAGTCGCCGGCCGAGGCGATCGGAGCCAAGAGGATGACTGCAAGGCCCGTGGTCACGATCCACCGCTTCACGGCCCCGCTCCCCCTCCCCCACCTTGACGATCCCGAGCATGCCAGGCCTCGATGCGCTCGCGCACCGTAGCCTTCTGGTCCGACGTGAGCAGCGTGTCCTCCTCCACCGCGCGCAGGAAGGCCTCGCGCTCCAGCGCCGTGACCCGTCCGTCCTCCAGCATCTCCTGGGCCTTCTGTACCAGCGCGTAGGGCAGGAAGCCGAACTCCTGCTGCAGGCTGCGGGTGCGCAATTGGCGCTTGAGCTCCTCGGCCCGCGCGTCCACGAGTGCAGCCTGCTGCTCATCCAGCACGCCATCCAGCACCAGCGAGCGGGCCCGGGCCTGGCGGGTCTCCAGCAGCGCCTCGCACGTGCCTGGCCGGTCGCGGGTCTCCTCGAAACCGCGCTCCAGGGCGTCGAGCTCGTCCTGCAACCGCGAGCGTTTGCGGTAGCGCTGGGTCACACCGATGGCCCCCCCGGTAGCGGCCACCAAGAGGCCCAGGATCCCGAAGGTCATGTCCTGGTTGTCCGGCTCGAAGCGCTCGCTGATCCAGTTGGGCTCGGTGGGCGCTTCCTGGCCGACGTGCACGGTGACGAACGACGACGAGGTTTGGTTGGCATCGTTGCCAGCGATGACGCGAGCGGTGACGTCTCCGGTCTCGTTGTACGTGTGGGTGAACACTGGGTCCTCCTGCCAACCCGTGACCGTCCCGTCGCCCCAGTCCATCATGTAGCGTGTGGCTGGGCCGAACGCACCCGGCTCAGGTTCGGGGACCTCGAGGGTAACCGGTTCACCTTCTGGCGGGTACATCTCGATCTCAAACGATGGGATGCCGAGGGATGCGTCTGTGCGACCGAGGACGTGGATGCTACCGTCGTTGGTGCCGATCAACGCCATACCTTGGCCGAACGCTGCCCGGCTCGGGGTGGTGATCGAGCACCCGTCACGCCCGACATCCGGGAGGTAGCGCCATGCCCAGGTGAGCTCGCCCGTCTCCACATCACGGGCTTCGAACCCGACACCACCGAGGCCACACGTATCCTCTAGGACCGGGAGGTAGGCGGTGGTCCCATCCAAGGCCACGGGATCCATGCCGTAGACCCGGACCTGGGAGGGGGATGCGGCGTTCTTGAGCCAATCCAGCTCCCCGTCCACCGCATCGAGCCGGTACACCGTCTGGGGGGATGTGCCGATGAATACGTCGTCGCGGGCACCCATGGCCGTGGAGCCCTGCATCCGGATCTGATCTGTGCGACCGGCGGGGCTGGTCCAGACGTCGGTCCCGTCGGCTTTGTTGAGCGCTGAGAACGCGTCGAGGCGGATGTGGACGGCCGTCTGGGTCACCACGGGCCATGTACAGCACGTGTCCCCCGCGTCGTTCAGGAGCGTGCCCGGTCCCAGCGGCGTGTGGACGCCCACCTCCCGGTGGGCGGTGTCACTCCGGTTCCAGAGCACGTCCCCGTCGCCAGCGTCAAGGCCCCAGATCTCGTACTGCAACCGCTCTAGGTTGATCGGCGAGCCGTCCTCAAGGCCTACCTTGAAGTACGCGTAGATGCGCTGTTCGTCGGCTGCCAGCGCCATGCTCTCTCCATAGAGGTCCCTGGGGTCACCATCCAAGCGCTGGGGCTCGTCAGCCCGGTTTTGCTCCCAGAGAACCTCCCCGGTTGCCACGTCGAGGGCCATGACCCCTAGGGTCGGGGGATCCTGTTGTCCGATGGAACCCCCGCCCAGGGTCGATACGGAGGCCCCCCGGCCCGTCGTGAACCCCGCATAGAGGGTATCGTCCACCAGGAGGGGGGTTCCAACGTAGTCACGGTCAGTCACCAGCGGGTCGTCCTGAGCGACTTGCGCGACCCACCGCGCTTCCCCGCTGGAGACCTCCAGAGCCACGAGATCATCCCCGTCTTCGTAGAAGACGAGCTCAGGCGTGATCATCTCAGGACCTGTCCGATCCGGGAAGTCCAACACCTTCTGCACATCGCCGTTGGAGATGTCGATACGCCACAGAGCGGCGGTGTCAAGGCCATCCGTGTCCCCGTCGAAGCCGAAGTCCGCTGCGTCTCTCGTCGCGAGATATGCGATGTGGTCCACCAGGACCGTGTTGGCGACTGGTACGCCCGGCAACTCCACCACGAACGCCGTGTCGTTCGTCTGTGGTCCCTCGAACGGGATGGCACCCGTGCGGCCGGGGTCGAAGCCGGTGCGTAGCCACGGTTCTGCAGCCGATGCCGCAGGGACCAGGAGCATGAGCGCGACCAAGGTCCAGACCAAGACCACCGGACGGTTCCGATCTTGTCCCTCATGAGCTCGTCGCACTCCGGCCCGTGGGCGCGGTCGTACCGGACGTCGTGTCATGGTTGGGTCTCCCGTCCGTGATCGGTCGGTGTGATCATCAGCTCCTCGCCGGCACCCCACGCTGCCAGCAGCGCAAGCAACGGGTCGCGCACATCGCCGACATCGCACCCGGGCATCATCTGGGAGAAGGCCTGGGGACCACAAAGCTCCGACGGGATGCGGGTGTTGAACGCGAAGGCGAGCTGGAGCTGGCCGGTGCCCGTGCCGTCGTCTGCCAGGAGCATGGTGTTGGCCCGCGTGCCCGGCATGCTGCCGGAGAACGAGAAAAGGGTCGCCTCGGCGCGGGCTGGGCCCAGGTCGAGCTCGAGGGCCCCAAGGGGCAGGCTCTCGACCACGGCGAGGATGGCCGATGCTGTGGAGATGATGCCGCCGTTGCCAAGCTGGGTCTCGATCGACCAGCCGCCATCGGCCCAGCACACCTCCTCATCGGGGTCGAACACGCTCTGCGTTGTGCCGTGGTCGCAGGCGTAGAACGGCTCCCGCGGGTTGCGGTCCTCGGGTAGCGTGGCCCCGGCCTCGATCTCGCCGGTGAGCTCCAGCGGCCGGAAGAGGTAGGCCTCCAGCAGCGCATCCAGGCTCGCACCCGTGAGCGCCTCGGCCACCACGCCGAGCGTGATGTAGCCAGCGTTGCAGTACTCGTAGGTCGATCCCGGGTCGTGGTCCAGCTCGGCACCCATGAGCCACTGGACGGTGCGCCAGGCCGGTGCAGGCGAGGACACGCCCAAGGTCTCGGCGGCCTGCACGGCGCCTGAGGTCCAGATGGGATCGTTGCAGGGGCCGCTGGTGGCCCAGCCGCTGGTGTGGTCGCGCAAGTGCGCTACCGTGATCTCCGCGAGTCGATCGTCCACCACGGGCCGATCCGGGTGGGGGTCGATCGGCAGGACGCAATCCGCGCTGGGCTCGCCCGGCAGGCAGAAGACCGGATCATCCCAGCCCAAGCGTTCCTCCTCGACCATCATGGCAACGACCCTGGCCACCATGGGCTTGGAGATGCTGGCGATGCGCATCATCGTGGTCGCGTCGGCTTGCTCGGTCCCGTCCTGGTCGGTGTGACCGTAGCCGCGCTCGTAGCGGAGCTCCCCGTCCTTCATGATGGCCAGTTGGCCCGTTGGGATGTCGTGCTGCTCCATCCAGGCCTGCATGGTTGCATCGAACGCGGCGAACTCCGGATCGCCCGGGGGCGCCACGTTGGCCCGGCGCTCATCGGCCGAGCGGTGGACAGCGACATCAGGCGTCGGGTATGTATCGTCGAGGCCGGCCTGCCAGGGGTTGAGGCCGGACGCCTCGACGTGGCCGTCGGCTTCCATGGGTTCCGAAGGTGGAGTGGTCTCAATCGGATCGTCGGTGCCCAGGCAGCCGATGAACGGTGCGGCCAGCAGCAGCGCTACGAGCACGTAAGCACCCACACCGCGTCCACGCTGTGGTCCCGGCCCCCCACAGGCGCCGGTCACCCGCTCCCCCCGCCTTGCCGGTCCCGAGCATGCCAGGCCTCGATGCGCTCGCGCACCGCGGCCGTCTGGTCCGAGCTGAGTACGTCATCCTCCTCGACGGCCTGCAGGAAGGCCTCGCGCTCCAGCGAACTCACCGTGCCATCCGCGAGCATCTCGCGGGCCCGTTTGACCAGCCCGTAGGGGAGGAAGTCGAACTCGTCCTCCATGGCCCCCATGCGGATGCCCTTTAGCAGTTCCTCGATGCGCTGCTCGATGACGCTGAACTGCTGCTCGTCGAGTTCCCCGTTGAGCACCAAGCCCCGGGCGTAAGCCTTGCGCTCATTGAGCTGAGCCTCGCACTCCATCGGGCGCTCGTGGGTCGCTGCATAAGCCTCGTCGATCGCTTCCAGCTCGTCCTGCAATCGCGAGCGCTTGCGGTAGCGCTGGGTCACCCCGACGGCGCCGCCGGTGACGGCGACGAGGATGCCAAGCACGCCGAAGGTCATGTCCTGGTTGTCCGGTTCGAAGCGCTGACTGAGCCAGGTGGGTTCGGTGGGCGTTTCCTCACCGACGTTCATCGTGACGAACGACGACGAGGTTTGGTTGGCGTCGTTGCCGGCGATGACACGGGCGGTGACCTCACCCTCCTCGTCATAGGTGTGCGTGAAGACCGGGTCCTCCTGCCAGTCAGTCACCGTGCCATCTCCCCAGTCGACCATGTACCGCGTGGCCGGGCCCATGGCCCCTGGCTCGGGTTGTGGGACCTCCAGGGCCACAGAGCGTCCCGTGGGCGGGTACAGCTCGGTCTCGACCGGGGGTGCGCCCAGCGAAGCGTTGGTCCGACCGATCGCATGGAACCAGCCATCAGTGTCCACGCTCACAAGAGAGCCCTCGGCCAGGCCGTAGGCGAACCCGTTGGCCGAGGCGAGGTCCGGCCTGTTCATGGGTCCAGCCAGCTCGTGACGCCACAGGTGGTCGCCGCTTTCCGCATCGAAGGCGTAGAACGCGGTGAAACGTGCATCGGGCTGGGCGGTGGCCATGGCGTAGAGGACATCATCGGCCAGGGTCAGCGAGCCCTTCGCGAGTCGCTCATCCGCTGCGATCGGTGTGCGCCAGATGATCTCGCGAGCCTCCGTATCGAACCGGTGGACCAACTGGTTCGAGGCGGTGTAGACCGCACCATCACCGAGGGCGGATCCGGCGTCCGCGCCGATCCAGCAGTTCAACTCGTAGGCACAGTCCTGGCGGAGCTTGATCTCCTCCTGGCCCAGGTTCCTGCTCCATACCTCCTGTGGACCCCCCGGGTCCGGGTTGAGCGCGGTGAGCCGGCCATCGAGCTTCACGTAGACGAGCTGGTCTCCCCCTGTCACCCGGGAGGAGAAGGGCGGGAATGGGTCATCGTGGGGCTGCTCGGATTCACCGATCCCGTCGTTCCGGACGATGGACTGGTGGTAGGGGCGCGTCTCGTTGGTCCAGAGCACTTGGCCCGTGGCCGGGTCCAGCGACCAGAGGGTGAAGGTGGTCTCGTGGTAGGACTGGCATGTGGTCGCCTCCGGGATGCCGACGTTGATCTCGCAAAAGGACAGCTGGGACGGCTCCACGGTCACGGCGAACAGGCCCGAGCCCGTGTGGCTCACGCCTAGGATGTAACTGGCCCCGGCGCTGGCAAGCGGAGCTTGCTGGTTGCGGCCCTCCACCGGCCTCGAGGTGTCTGTCATCTGGAAGGCGTTCTGCGCCCAGAGCTCCTCCCCGGTCTCGGTGTCGAGTGCGACGAGTACGCCCCCAGCATCGCTGATCGGGTTGGGGGCCTCGGCATCGGTGCCCTCGACGTCGGGATCGTCGTCTTCGACGCATGGGGCGAAAAGCACCCCATCGTGGACGACCGGGGCCAAGCAGCCGTAGGCATCCGGCCGGAGGGCCCGCCACAGGTGCTCGCCCGTGTCCACAGCGAAGGCGTCGATGAAGCCCCGCTGGGTTACGAAGAGGCGCTCGGTATCGCTTGAGACCCGGTACGGGAACCGCTCGGTCTCGATGAAACGATCCACCTCGGCAGTGTCGAGGTCAACGCGCACGATCCCCTGGTGGTCCCGCTCCTCGCCGTCGGCCGGCTCCACAGCAACGTAGGCGGTCCGGTCGAGGACAACAGGCTCGGCAGGTGCACCGAGCAGGAAGACCAACGGGCCGTCCGGAACCTGGCCCGGAAGCTCAAGTGAGAAGGCGCGGTCTCCCACGAGCGGGCCCTCGATGTCGGGCGCCCCGGTAGCGGCCGCATCGTGGCCGGGCTGACCCCAGGGACCGGCCGAGGCCGCCGGGACTAGGAGCATGAGCGCCACCCCAGCCAGCACGATCCATCGATTCATCGCCCACCAGCCCCCGTTCCAGCATCCCTGGCATGCCACGCCTCGATCCTGTCCCGCACCACCGCCTTCTGGCGCGAGCTGAGCATCTCGTCCTCCTCGACGGCCTGCAGGAAGGCCTCCCGCTCCAGCGAGCTCACGGTCCCATCGGCCAGCATCTCGCGCGCCCGCTTGACCAATCCATGGGGCAGGAAGTCGAACTCGTCCTCCATGGCCCCCATGCGCACGCCCTTGAGCAGCTCCTCGATGCGCTGCTCGACCACACCGAACTGCTGCTCGTCGAGCTCGCCGTCCAGCACGAGCCCGCGCGCGTGTGTTTTGCGCTCGGTGAGCTGGGCCTCGCACTCGAGCGGCCGGTCCTTGGTGGCCTCGTAGGCCTGCTCGACAGCCTCCAGCTCATCCTGCAACCGGGAACGCTTGCGGTAGCGCTGGGTGACCCCGACCGCGCCGCCGGTGGCCGCGACCAGGATGCCAAGGATCCCGAAGGTCATGTCCTGGTTGCCCGGCGCGAAGCGCTCGCTGATCCAATTGGGCTCGGTGGGCGCCTCCTGGCCGACGTTCATCGTCACGATCGTGCGGGACGTCTGGTTGGCCTCGTTGCCGGCCATCAGGTGGGCTTGGACCGTCTCGGCGTCCTGGTAGGTGTGGTTGAAGACCGGGCGATCCTGCCAGTCGGAGATGGTGCCGTCACCCCAGTCTACCTTGTAGCGCGTGGCAGGGCCGAAGGCGCCGGGCTCGGGTTCGGGCACCTCGAGGGTGATCTCCTCACCCTCGGGTGGGTACATCTCGGCCTCCGGTGGGGGTGCACCCAGGGAGGCGTTCGTGGTCCCGAGCACGGTCACCGTGCCGTCCTTGTCGCCCCAAACCATCACGCCGGGACCGAACCCGGGGTCAGCCGATCGGAGGTTGCTCCCACAGTTGTCCCGACCCACGGCGGACTCGTGCCACCAGCGCCAGAGCAATTTACCGGTTTCCAGATCGCGAGCCTCCATGCCAATGTCGAGGAAGCAGTCGTCGCCCAGCCAAGAGAGGGGGACGTAGGCCGTGTCCCCGTCGAGAGTTACCGGCAGTCCGGCATACCACTGGTCGGTCTCCGTGTTCTGCCAGACCATGTCGCCGTCCGTCGCGTCCAGGCGGTAGACCGTCTGGGTCGAGGTGGCGACAGCGACATCGCCGCGGACACCCATGCCACCAGAGCCCTGGGACTGTACCTGGTCCGATCGACCGGCCTCGCTGGTCCAGACGGACTCGCCCGTGGCTGGGTTGATGGCCTCGAAGGAGTCCAGCCGGATGTGGACTGCGGTGTCCGCGACCGCCGGGTAGGCACAGCATCCCCACCCCTGTGCAGAGAGCGGTTGGATGCCCGCGCGGGAGGTGTAGACCCCGACACGCTGCTGGGCTGTGTCGCTCCGGTTCCAGAGGAAGCCACCGTTGGCCGAGTAGGCGCGGATCTCGTATTGGCTCTCGTAGACGGAGTAGGAGACCCCCTCGCCGCCTGCTCCCACGCCTCCGGTGATGTCCTCGACATCGCCGCCGCGACGCAGGTAGACGTAGACGTGGTCCTCGTCCGCGGCCAGGCTCATGCAACAGATGGGAGGGAAGTTGTCGTCCTGAATGTTGATCGTTCGTGTCCAGTGCGCCTCTCCCGTCCCGGCATCGATGGCCATGAGTCCATAACTGGGTGAAAGCCCGACCGTCGTGGAGCCCACGGGGGTCTCGGGTGCGTCCACCCCCCATGCTGTGAAGGCGATGTAGAGCGTGTTACCGACCCGGGCAAGGTCGTTGTACCCGCGGTGGTCGCGGGGATCCTCTGGCATGGGCCTGACGCGCCAGAGCTCCTCGCCTGACGCGATCTCGGCGTTGAACAGCTCCTCGGTACCGAAGTCGATGAACATCGCTCGCTCGGCCGTCAGGCCGCCGAACGGGATAGGGATGGTCCGATCCTCTGCATCGAGGATCCGCTCGGTCTCTCCGGTGGAGAGGTCCAGGCGCCAGAGCGCGGTCTCGGTGAGCCCGTCGGTGGCGCCCTCGTAATCCGTCCAGGCATCAGCAGCCAGCGTCACGATGTAAGCCTGGCCGTCGATCACCGAGGGGGTGCCGAAGGGTACGCCCGGCAAGTGGACCTCGAAGGCCGTGTCGTTGGTCTGGGGACCCAGGAAATCGATGGCACCCGTGCGCTCGGGCCCGTTGCCCGGCTGGGTGTAGCTCGCGCCGGTAGCTGCCGGCACGCCTAGCATCAGGCCGACGGCAGCCAACGCTAACCAGCCCTTCATGTGGCTCCCTCCCGGGGCAGGAGATCGGGTCCTCCCATTCGGATCGCCTCCCTCCGCGTGTTCGCGGTGGGGGTGAAAACTCTTCCGGTGCCCCGGACCCGAGCCCCTGGTGAGGCCACTGGCCCGGCATCCATGCTGACAAGGTCTGCAGCTCCCATCATATCGTTCCCGACCTGGGTGGGTGTGGAGAGGGTTCGGTTTGCGGAGAGAACGCAAACCCGGTTCTCGGGCTGCCCTGGGCCGTTAAAGGCATCATCGGCGACCCTCCTCTGCCGACGACCCTTCCGATGTGTAGATCTCGTGCACACTCTCGCGGTAGGCAGAATCCGCCGCGAAGTACGCGTCCGCCTGCGGGCGGTCCGGCATCATCTCTTCACCCCGCAGCACCTGGAAGGCGTGCTCGGCAGTGGCTGGCGTGACCGCCCCGTAGCCGATGATCGGGATGCCGGCAGGGCCGTCGGGGATCTGGTTCCAAGGGACCGGGAGGGTGGATGAGGTATGGAAGTGGGGTCCGGGATCCTCGACGACCCGGGATTCGCCCCACCGGCTCAGGTCCTCGGGTTCGAGGAGCAGGCAGGCGTCGCCGTCCTCCTCGATCCGGTCCGGTCGGGCCTCCGCCGTCGTGTAGAGGACCCGTTCCAGCTCCTCGAGAGTGAATGAGCCATCGGCCAGGGGGCCTGCATCGACATCCCCGCCCTCCCCCTCTGCGACCACTCCGTCGTGGACGCCGGTCGCGTCGTGGTCGAGGATCCGGCGGGCCTCCAGGAGGATCATGGCCGCCGTGCCCGCGGCGTAGGGGGTGGCCGCCGAGGTGCCGCCGCCGGTGCGGGGCGTGGTCTCGTTCATCGACTCGTGCTCGGCCGCCCAGCTCCAGCAGGCATCCGAAACGATCGTCGGGCTCCAGCCAGTCCAGACCTCGACGTAGCCCGAGTCGTGGCCGCCGACGCGCACGACGCTGGGGGTGTTGCGCGGGTCAAGCTGGCTTGGATCCCCCACGAGGTTGGCGTCCCTGAGGATCGGGATCTTGTAGCTGTCCGTGACGCCGTTGCCGGAGGCCCAGAACGCGGGCTGACGGGACGCAGCGTCCTCGACGGCGCGCACGAAGGATGGCTTGGCGCCGCACCGTTCGTCGGGGTTGTCTTCCTGGCAGTACATCGGCCACGACAGGCCCCAGGAGTTGGATTGGGCGTCGATCCAGGGTTGGTCGGCCGCCCAGACGATGGTCCGATTCGCCACACCGTTGTTGAACGGGCAGCAGCCCTGGACGGCGACGATCAGGCACTCGGAGCAGGCCCCGTGGTCGTTGCCGGCCCCGCGGCTGGCCACCATGGTTCCATGGGACCCGCCGTTGATGTACGGGGGCCAGGCCTCGCCTATGTCCTCGCACGTGAACTCGAAGTCGCTGGCGTCGCCGGAGTGCTGGGACCAGCCGCCGACCGGGTTGACCATGCCGACGATGCGGGTCCCTGGCACCCAGTAGAGGGGTCCGGGTTCTACCGTGGACCATGCCTCGCAGTCCGCCGCAACGGCGTCCTCCAGCGAGTCGTGGTCGAAGGTGAGCTCCAGGGCGACCGCGTCCTCGGGATAGTCTTCCAGGTAGGTGGAGGGGTGCTGGAACGCGCGCGGGGAGTGGTCGCGGAAGTCGGCATGGTAGGGGTTGATCCCGCTGTCGATGAACGCGATGACCGCGAAGGGACCGGTCGGGTCGCTCGATTGCGGTTCGAGCTCGGGGGGGCGGGTGGGGTCGGCTTGCTCGTCTCGGCCTGCTGTGGACGGTTCATCATCTCCCAGGCAGCCGGCTAGCGGTGCGGCGAGCAGAAGGAGGACGATGACAAGCGCGTTCCTCACCGCACCACCTCCGGAGGCTCGGCAAGGGCACCCTCGACCCCATCGATCCCCAACGCCTCTCGGTCCACTGTGCGAGGCGTGCGGCCCTGCTCGAAGCGGTCGCGGTACCGCTTCGTCGTGTACATGATGATAGGCACGCCGATGGCTCCGGGTCCCAGCCATCGAACGAGCTCGGGCACGTTGCCCAGGTTGATCGTGGCGAAGGCGGTGACCGTGGCGATGTAAGCGCCACCCATGTACCCGATGTGGTTGTAGAACCACGCGCGCGGGTCCTCGGGCGGGTCCTGGATGGCCTGGAGCTCGTCGCGGGCCATCAACACGCCGAGCACGCCGAAGATCACGAGAACGGGGTTCAGGCCGATGGTGAAGAAGACGATGCCCACGCCACCGTAGGCGATCATCCCGAGTCCTGCCATCACCATGGACCAGTGGGCACCCAGGTCCACCAACGAGGCCTCGCCCGGGGAGGGGCGCTTGCGGGAGAGCACCCGGTAGCCGACGAAGAGCACGTAGCCAGTGAAGATGGCGACGAGCACCAGGAACAAGCTGGACTGGGCCAGGGCCAGCGGGATGCCCGTGGCGAGCACCGTGACCATGCCGTACACGTAGATCCGGCCAGCGCGCCTGTGCAGCCTGGCGCCTTTGGGCCTCGTGAGGATCGCGCCGAGGCCAGCGGCCAGGGCCACCGCGCCGCCGGCGATGTGGATGCCCAGCAGGATGGGGTGGATGGCCTCGATCATGAGCCTGCCCCCCACGTCTGCGCGAGCTCCATCATGGTCCACTCGAGGTGCGATCGACCGCAGAAGGGGCCTTGGTCATCGGCTGGGCCAGGCAGGTCGCACCGCTGGGCTGTGTCTCGCTTGTTGAACAGGAAGACGATCTGGAGGTCACCGGTCACCTCCGAGCCGTCGGCCACATCAGCTGCGAAGCCCGATGTGCCAGGCATGCCGCCGCCGTGGAAGTTCCAGGTGGCCGGTCCAGGCGGCCAATCGGTTGGCCAGGCGAGGTGGCCGTAGGCCTCGTAGACGGCTGCCACCGCCTCGGCGGTCGCGATGAGCCCGCCGTTGGCCAGGATGGCCTCCATGGACCAGGTCCCATCCGGGCCACAGACCTCTTCGTCGGGGTCGTACACGTTGGGGGCCTCGTAGGGGCAGTGGTAGAACGGCTCTCGCGGGTTGCGCCACTCGGGCAGGGTGTGGCCTGGCTCGATGTCGCGTTCGATCTCGAGCGGTCGGAAGATGTAGGCGTCGTAGAGCGCACCCAGCTCAGCGCCCGTGGCGGCCTCGGCGACCAAGCCAGCGAGCACGTAGCCCAGGTTGCTGTACGCCTGGGTCGTGCCGGGGTCGTGGTCGAGCTCGGCGCCCAGGGTCCACTGGGCGAACTTCCAGGCCGCCGGTGGGCTCTCGATCCCCAGGTCCTCGGCGACCTCGAACGTCATGAACATCGTGTCCCCGGAGATGGTGCGGTCCCACCCGCCGGTGTGGTCGAGCAGATGCTGGACGGTGATCTCGGCCAGCCGGTCGTCTGCGACCGGCCGGTCGGCATGGGGTTCGATGGGGAGCCGGCAGTTCGGGGCTGGGTCAGGTGGGAGGCAGAACACGGGATCGGTCAGGTTGTAGAGGCCCTGCTCGGCCTGCCCGTGCACCACGGCCGACGTGATCGGCTTCGTGATGCTCGCGATGCGCAGCATCGTTTCCCCGTCGGTGGGCTGGGTCTCGTTGCGGTCGGTGTAGCCGTAGCCCTGGAGGTAGCGGAGCTGGCCGTCTTTCATGAGGGCGAGCTGGCCGGCGGGCACGTCGTGGTCGGTCATCCACGTGGTCATGGCCGCATCGAAGGGTGCGAACTCGGGGTCGCCTGGCGGGGCGACGTTGGCGCGGCGCTCGTCGGCCGAGCGGGTCTCTACGTGATCGGGTGTGGGGTAGTGGTCGTCGAGACCGGCTTGCCAGGGGTTAAGCTGGGGCTCGTCGGGTCCTGCTGTGGTTACGACGGGGTCGTCGCCACCGATGCACCCTGCCAGCGGTGCAGCCAGTAAGAGCGAGACGAGAAGCAAGCTCCTCACGGAACCACCTCGCTGGAGCTCTCAGGGGGCGTGAAGGGACGCGGCGGGTAGTCCAGGGTCGGGGCTTCCCCGCCAAACGTGCCCTCAACGAGAGGCAAGATCAGGTGGCTCTCCCCGTGCACGTCGATGGTCGGCGCGTACGGCTCACCCGTCCGGAGCCATGGGTCCCCGTATGAGACGAACGCGGCGAGTTGGTGGCCCGGTTCAATGGCCTCGGCCAGGTTGGTCAGATCGATGCGGAGCGACGTGGGGGCGTCCGTGGGGAAGGCGCTCGCCTTGTATGTCCCTTGGTGGAAGCGCAGGTCGGCCGTGCCCGTCGTGATCGCTCGGGCGCCTGATGGGGTGTCGCCCTCGCATCGGAAGTCGGGGTCAAGGTCCAGCAAGGTGACCGTGACGAGACCACCGGGAAGATCACTTGTGAGCGTGAGGTAGGCAAAGGGGTTGCCAGCGATGAGGACCCGTTCGTCCACCGGCTCGGTGACATAAAGGAGGCCATGGGGTGGGCTGAGCGCGGTCGCGCCGTCGTCCCGGGTGCAAAGCGGGCCGTGCCATCCGCTGCTGGCGCTCAACGCGGCCTCAAGGAACTCGTCGGACCGCGACCAATCCGGGATGGATCGGAAGGCGCGTTCCCCGGTCCCAGGACTGGCAGTGATCGACTCGTGTGCGAGATAGAGGACCTCGCCACGAGCCTCGGCCGGTGGCCATGCCGTCGAGTTGTGCCAGTCGCCGGTCCCGTCCTGATAGGCGACGGTACCTAGCTTGTCAGGCGGCTCCCCCATACCCTTGAGCCAGAAGTCCAGCCAGGTGAAAAGCCGGTCGTACCAGTCGTCGAGCACCCACGTCTCGTTGAAGCTGTTCTTGTAAGGGAACTCGTGCCCCCACTGGCCTTGCAACTGGTGCTTGGGCGTGGTCTCTGGCAGCGCCTGCCACACGGACAGTTCCTGCTGCGCGTGGCCCGACCCCCAACGGTCCTCGAAGCCATGGGTCAACAGCACCGAGGTGGTCACATCGGGGAAGCCATCGATGAAGCGGCGCGCCTCCCAGTACTCGGGGTGCCGGTCCTGCATGGCCGTCCCGGTCATGACACTGCTCATGGCCTCGATCGCTTCGGGACAGAGTCGCTCCGGCGGCGTCCCGGTCCACCACTCCAGGGAGCCTTGGGGGGCGGTCTTCTCGGACTGGAACCGCGGCTGGAGGTATGGACCCAACGTGAACATGGCCCCTTGCGGCGTGTGGTAGAAGAGGTACTCGTCGCTGACCATGCCGGCGACCACGATGGTCCTCAGCGCCTCCGGGTTCTGGGTGGCCGCCATCCAAGGGGTCGTCCCGTCGTGGGAGACACCCATCATGGCGACCCGGCCGTTCGACCATGCTTGTTCTCCCAGCCAGTCCACGAGCAAAGCCTGGTCCCGCTGAGACTTCGATCCCTTGTCCTCGAAGCATCCCCCCGACTCACCGGTCCCGCGCACGTTGAACGCGGCCACGGCGTATCCTTGCTCCACGAGCATCCCGACGGGAACGCTCTCGCGATTCCAGAGGTCAGGACTGTCTGTTGGCTGTGATGGCTGACCTACGAAAGGAGGTGGAGGCTGACCGAAGTACGGCGAGGACCAGAGCACGACAGGCACGGGGGTGCCATCAGGAACGTCGGGCAGCCAGACGTGGCCGGCGAGCTCGGTCCCGTCGAAGCTTTGCACGCGATGGGGCACGATCTCAAGGAGTTCGAACGGTCCGGTCAGGTCGACCGGCCACTCGCTCCCGTCCGCGCAAGGCCACGGGTGCTCGCAGGGCGTCCAGGCGAGCGCGCCGGTGGGCTCGTCGGACAGCTGAGGCTCGACGGTGTCCCCACCCAGACAGCCGGCAAGGCCGGTGGTGAGTACCATGAGTGCCATCAACGCGGTTCGCACGACCCATGCCTCCGGCTCCGAGTGGGGGTGTTCCGTGATAGCCTTTCTGGTGGAACCGGCCTGTCATGGTGAGTATCAGTACGAGAGTACCTCAGCCCGGGGACGCGGTCAAGATCGGTGCCGTTGCGCGGGACAACGGCTCAACGAACCTCCTGGAGGCCTTGTGAATCGCTACCTGGGACGTGCTTCACGACACCTCGGCGATATGGTGAACAGTCGTGAACGGGTCTTCGGTGACGCTTTGCGAGCGAGCGAAGACGACGTGCAGCCGCCCGTCCGGCGCGTAGTCGAGGCTCAGGTAATCCAGCAGATCGCGCGTGTCGCCCTGGCAGGGCGTGGACGGGCACATGGGGCCCAACTTCACCGGGCGGGTGTCGACCTTCTGGACGACCCACGGCGCCGACCGGTTCGCGCGCTCGGCCACGTAGGCGAACCACTCGGCGTCGTCGACGGCCTCGGTCGCCTCGCCGGTGGCGTTGCCGCCGTACCAGGCCAGGGCAACCTGACCATCCCCGGTGGCCGCCGCCCAGGGCATGAAGTTGAGACCGCGGGCGCGGATCGTCACCGGATCCGACCACGTCCTCGCGCCATCCGCGCTCTCCGAGAAGAAGACGGTCATCGTCTCGTTGGTCCGGGCCGCCCAGACCACGTACACGTTGCCGGCATCGTCGACGGCCCCCTGCACCGCCAACCCGTTGTCGAACCCGCCGGGCACGTCGGCCACGTCCACCTGCTCCCACGTCGTGCCGCTATCCTCCGAGATCGCGATCATGACCTCGGCGGGATCCTTGGCCTTGTCCTCTTCGAGGTGGGTCAGACCGTAGGGTAAGAGGAACACCCCTCCGGGTGTGCGCTGAGGATGACCGATGCGGTAGTGCTTGCCCTCCTCGGCGGGGACCACGACGACGGGCAGCGACCAGGTGAGGCCGTGGTCGGCGCTCCACACGACGTCCAGGTGGCGTTCCGGCTGCTTGTCACTGTAGAACAGACCGACTTCTCCCGGTTCGCCCGCCACGAGCCACTGGCGGTCCAGGTCGTTGAGGTCCTCGTCAGGCGCGGCGAACGGATTGTTGCGCGTCCACGTCTCACCCCCATCGGGAGACCCCTCGACCAGGAAATTGCCGTGGGGACCAGAGATCAACGGCTTGTTGGGCACCCACCAGTCGGTGTAGTAGACCCAGCCGTCGGGGCTGGTCACAACGTCGGCATCGCCCGTCCCCCAAGGCGTGGCAGGGCTGGCTCCTCCTGGATTCGCGGGTCCGCGCAGGGTGTCCCACGACCTGCCACCGTCCATGGAGCGCCAGAGCCACGAGGCGCCCTGCGCTACGTTGGGTTGGACACTGCTGGCCCCGTTGGCCGCCACGAAGATCGTCCCCTCGTCCATGATCGCGATGTTCGGCTCGGCGCCCCGGCCGTCGTGTGGGATCGGTTGGGCCTCTGTGAATGCGATCCCGGGAGGAGATGGCTCAGCGGGGGCGGGGGGTTCAGCCGGTCTGTCCGCGGATTCGTCTCCGATGCAGCCGGCTAGACCGGCTGCTAGCATCACCATCGCCATCAACGCGGTTCGCACGACCCATGCCTCGGCCACGAGTGGGGGTGTTCTGTCATAGCGTTTCTGGTCGAGCCGATGCTCCACAGCTTACAGGAGGTGGCCGAAGCGATAGAGAAGCCTATAACCCCGGCTGAGAACATGTATGGATGATGTCCAGCCCACCGCCTCTGGAGGAGATTCGGTCCCGCCTCCGGGAGGCCAAGCCTCGGCTGGCCGAGGACTACGGCGTTTCCGAGATCGGCGTCTTCGGTTCCTATGTTCGCGGCGAGGAGACGGGGCGAAGCGATGTTGACATCCTCGTCAGCTTCGACCGTCCCATCGGGATGATCCGTTTCGTGGGCCTCGAACAGGAACTGGCCGAGCTCCTGGGGATCGACGTTGATCTGACGACTCGAGACGGTTTGAAACCGTGGCTGCGCGACCGCGTCGAGAACGAGGTCGTGTCGGCGTGACCCGCCAAGCCGACGATCCCCTCCCCTGGAGGACGAGAAGCGGGAGTCTTAGGGGCTTGAGGCCCCACCCTCACCTCGATGGGTCGGACGAACGACCGTTCCGCCCATCTGGCGATAAGCTTTTCATCCCCCCGTCTACCCATGGGTCAGATGCGGGACTGGTTCATCCCAGTGATCCTGGGCGCGCTCCTGCTTTTGGTCGGTGCCGGCCTCGAGGCAGCCACGGCTCCCGACGACCCGGCCACGGTGCTCGCCATGCCGCTGGAGGGCGACCGGGCCAGCTACACGGCAAGCTCGATCACGACCCATCCTGACGGTGAGACCACCGAGTGGTCCGGTGCTTGGGACCAGGAGTGGGTCTTGGCCGAGGTCCCGGTTCCTATGGGGGCGCCTGTCGAGCGACCCACGTTGCGCATGACCACCGCTCAGGCAGCCGGGACGAACCCGCTGATCGGCTACCAGCAGTCGATCCACTTCTCCGAGCTTCCGGGCACCCCAGAAGCGATCCGTTCCGTGTTCGGTACCGACGCGGATGGGCGCACGACGTTCGAGGACGCGGTGTTCGTCTGGGACGGCACCAGCTTCGTCGACCGTGGCTGCCAGCAGGACCCAACCGGTTCGCTTGTGGGTCAGAGCCCTGAGGCGGCCCTTGCAGCCCTCGAGGCATGCCTGGCAGCCCAAGGGTCACCGAGCTCCTCCGGCTTTGAGCTGCGGGCGGGTTGGGAGATGCACCCTGACTGGGGTGCGACATGGGTGGTGACGCTGAGCCGCGATGGTGCAGATGCCTCTGGTGCTGCCCTCCACGAGGTCTACACGATCCGCACCTCGCCGGCCGTCTCCATGCCCCTGGAGATGACGACCACCCACGAGACCGCAACCCCTGAAGGCATCCGGACGACGACCTATGCCGCCCGGATGGTGGGCTACGCACCCGGCCAGCAACCGCTTGCTACAGCCACGGACCCCCTTCCACGCGCGCCACCGATCCCCATCACCACCTGGGATGCAGGCGGGCCCGCGACCGGCGACATGGCGACCTTCCCTCTGCGCTCGACCTACGAGGCCACCCGCCAGGACCCCCGCGGGGACACCTATTTCCAAGAGAACCCAAGCGCCCGGCTCGCGGTGGCCTTCTACGCCGAGGCGGACGTGGTCTTGCACCCCACCGCGCCGGCCCGAGGGTTCGCCCAGTGCGAGGACCGACAGCTCGAGCCGGCAGCGGCCCTGGTCCCCTCCGAGAGCGGCCGGGCCTCGTGGACCACGTACTGGGGCGCTCCCGACGAGAACCTGGCCGCCTTCGTCCAGGCCAGCCGAGCCCCGCCGCCTGATGCCCTCTCCCTCCCGCTCCCCCATCCCACCTCACCCGCCCAGCTCTGGAACCCCGGCCAGGCGGCCTGGTTCGTTGGCAGCACTCCCCCGCCCACGAAGGGGCCCTCGATCCAGGGCCTCATGGAGTGGGTCCCCACGCTTGAAGAGAAGGGCGCCACCGGCCTTCCCGTCGTCATCGTCTACCACCCTGCCCTGGGCAACATCCCCTGGGACGAGTCGAGCGCGCTCGTGGGCAACGTCGCCCTGGCCGACTGCTCGTGGGACTCCGCCACAGGCGAGGCGGTCTACCGGGAGCACGGGATCTACGTCTTCGACGGTGAACCCGTGGTCACGTACACGCGCACCGAGGTGGGCCGGGCCTCGGGCCTTACACCGGTCACGCTCCTCGACGCGGCCCCGCCGCAACAGGAACCCGCCTTCGACCCGGTTCTGCCCGCAGGTGCGCTCGGCCTTGCCGGGCTCGCCTTGGTCACAGGAGGGATCGCGTTCAGCCCGGTCACGCGGGTTCTGCCCGCGCTCTATTCACGACTCACAGCCAAGGATCTGCTCGACCACCCGCTACGTTCACGCATCCTCGAGATTGTCCGGGACAACCCCGGGATCCGCCTGCCCGAGCTGGCACGCGAGCTCGACAGCCACCGCGCCACCGTAGCCTACCACCTGCGCCGACTCGAGTCAACCGACTTCATCGTCCAGAGCCGCTCGGCCCACGGCATCGTGATCCACCCCACCGGTGACCCTGAAGCCGAGCACGCCCACGTCCTGGCCCGTACAGGCGCGAAGGAGCTCCTCGCCCTCATCCAGGCGGACCCTGGCCTGAGCGTCACCGAGCTCGCCGACGAGCTCGAGCGGCCCAAGTCCCGGATCAGCGAGTTGACCCAGGTCATGGAAGAGGTCGGCCTGATCGAGCGGATCAAGGACGGCCGCACGGTGCGCATGTACCCGGCCTGAGAGGCTCGCGTGCCCCCTTGGCCACCCCTCTCGATCGACTTGGGAGGGACCGACGGTTCCGTGCGCTCGAGAACCTCTTCATAAACCCCCCTCCCCACGCTTGGCCCATGCGACCACCATGGATGCTGGCGTGCCTGCTGCTGCTCGCCGGCCTGACCGGATGCATCGGAGGGGATGAGCGCCTGCCGCCAGCCAACGAGACCTCGCCCGATCAGAACCGCGATCCCGCCTCCCTGACCTTCCGCCCAGACGGGACGAACGCCACCGACAGAGACTCGACCGCCCCCACCCTCACTGCTCACACCGCGCTGACCGGCTTCGAGGGCGCAGAGCCCATGATCGGCTCCCTGCCCACCGGCGAGCTCTTCCTCCAGTCCTTCGATCTCACCCTGCGCAGCCAGGACGGCGGGTCGAGCTGGGAGGGGGTCTACGACTACGGGTACGGCATGGGAGTGGCCGACCTCGGGGGAACCTGGGACCCCATGCTCTGGACCGATCCCGTCACCGAGCGCGTCTACGCTGACCACATGACGCCCGGCACGGTCTGCACCGCCATCGCCTGGAGCGAGGACGCTGGCGAGAGCTGGGATCGCAACGACCACGCCTGCGCGGTCCCAAGCGTGGACTTCCAGAAACTCGGCGGCGGCCCACCGGGCCCGGGCGAGAACCCGTTCGTCCAGGCAGGCCAGCACCCGACCGTGCTCTACCTCTGTTACAACAAGCCGATCCCGCCGCTCTTCATCGGCGCCAGCGTCGTCTTCCATGCCGCCACCCACTGCTCGATGAGCTACGACGGTGGGGTCACATGGCCCATCGAGAGCCGGGTCGCCGGTTGCGCCTGGTCCCGGCCTGCAGGCACAGCGGTGGGGGACCGGTGCGCCGGTGCTGCTGGCGTGCCAACCGTGGCCCCGGACGGGCGCGTCTACATCGGCCTCCCGGGCGGGATCGACGGCCCAAGCATCGCGGTCAGCGAGGACAGTGGCCTGAGCTGGACGGTCCGGGCTGGCGTCGAGACGGGGACCTGGGCGATCAGCGCGGCACCCAACGTGGCCTTCACCCCAGACGGGACCCTCTACGTCACCTGGGCCGACCGCGACCGGATCACCCTGCTGGCTCGCTCTGCCGACGGGGGGCAGAGCTGGGATGGCCCCTGGCGCGTCTCGCCGCCAGGGGTCGAGACCAGCGTCTTCCACGCCCTGGCCACCGGCGCTGATGGCCGCGTTGGCGTCGCGTTCCTCGGCACCGCAGCGGCCGTGGACCCGAACACAGCACCTGACGAGACCCGTTGGCACCTCTACCTCGTGGCCTCGGAGGACGCTGGGGCTGACCAGCCCACCTTCACGAGCATCCAGGCCACCCCAGACGAGGACCCAGTCCAGATCGGCCCCATCTGCCTGGGCGGGGCGAGCTGCCAGGGCGCCCGCAACCTGCTCGACTTCATCGATGCTGCGGCCACGCCGGACGGCCGCTTCGTGGTCGCGTACACCGATGGCTGCACAGACGGGTGCGCCGGCGAGCCCTCGGCGGGTCCAGGGGACTCGCGGTCCATGGAGACCGCGGTCGCTTGGCTGGAGGGGTTCAGTCTCTTCGGGGGATAGCACGGTCCAGCACTCGGACCCCCGGGCCGCCAGACCCGTCCTGACCAGGCCCGAGCCTGCGGGTCAGCTGTACCCGAAGAGCCGGTCGTAGGCCGTATGGTCTCCAACCCAGACGACGCGGATCCGCTGACCCCGCGTCGGGCTCGTGGCCACGGTGTACAGAGCACGCCAGGCTCCGGGGAGCTCGAGGCGGAAGAGGTTCGGTAGGTGGGAGAACCTCTCTGGGATGAGCGTGCGCTGGATCCGCTCACCCCGGAAGGGGGTCTCCTGGAGCCGTTCAGCGTGCCACCGGAGTTTCTTGCGTTGAGGCTCGCCAGCGCGTTCCCAGGCGTCCTCGTCTACGAGGATCTCCGTCATCGCGTCCCGCCCCGTATCTCACGCGAGGCGAACCGCGCCGTCGTCGTCCCAGAACGCCGGGTCCTCGTGCAAGGTCCACATGACCCCAACAGAAGGGTCCTCGGTGACGAGGTGGAACCGCTTGAGCTCGTCCACACAGGCCCGAATCGTTGCGTGTCGCACGCTTCTGGCCTCCATCCGGCGGCCAACCTCCGCCAAGCTCAGTGGACCATCGTCGTTGGCCTCGGCTTCACGCAGGATGCTCTCGACCTCGTGGAGAGTGCTCAACGTGGGGCTCGGGCCTTTGGAGGGTGACGGTGGGGAGATGGTGGACATCATTCCCACTAACAGATGTGTCACCCGACATATATGTATGTTGGGGGTGGGTGGAACTTCCCGTTTCACCGTCGTGAAACCGCGCCCGCGGATCGAGCATCGCCGTTCGTTGTTATCGGCGCCGAAGCGCCGCCACGGCCCCTACCAGCCCCAGCACGATCCACCCGGCCAACCCAGGCGTCTCATCGGGCTGCTCGGTGGACTGCGTGTCCAGCGCCTCATCTTGGACACGGGGGTCCAGCGGGTCCAGGTCCTCGGTGTCGATGACACCATCGCCGTCGGTGTCCACACCTTCGCCTGCGGGCTCGAGCTCCTCGGGCACGACGACGTCGCGGATCAGGGCGT
>CAYNEI010000005.1:0-95352 GCA_964396185.1 uncultured Thermoplasmatales archaeon | reverse complement strand
TTCTTGACCCAACCCGCAGGGGTGGACCATGGGGCTAGACCAGGTTATCGAAGACGTCCTCGAAGAGGGCCGCAAGGAAGCCGAGGCGACCGTAGAGGAAGCCAAGCAGGAAGCCGACGCGATCCTCGAGGAAGCCCGCAGCAAGGCGCAAGCCGCCAAGGATGCGCGAGCCCAGGAGGCCGAGACACGCGCGGCCGCAGAGCGCCGCCGCATCCTGGCCAGCGCTGAGCTCGACGCCAAGAAGAAGCGCCTCGATGCCGAGGCAGATGTGCTCGCGGCGATCCGCTCACGCGTCGAGACGCGACTCAAGAAGCTTCCCGACGACGAGCGCACACGCTTGCTACGCACCCTCGTAGAGGACTCCGGCGCGGCCGACTTCGGCCAAGGCGCCGAGGCCCGGGGACGCCCCGAGGACCGAGAGACCCTCGAGAAACTCGGGTTCACGTACGCAGGAGAGATCGACTGTATCGGTGGAGCCGTGATCGAATCCCCAGACGGGAACGTCCGTGAGGATCTCCGCTTCGATGCCATCCTCGACGAGGTTTGGCGCGAGGAGATGCACGGCGTCGCCAGCGATGTCCTGGAGCGCTGAGAAGATGGCTCCGAGCGTGCGACGGTTCTTCGGCGGCGGCGAGAAGCGTGGGGGCAACTACCCCTACGTCACCGCGCGGGTCCGCGCTCTCAAGACCCACCTCCTGGCCAAGGAGGAGTACCCGAAGCTGATCGCGCGCGATCTGCACGCCATCGCCCGCACCCTCGAGGAAGGCCGGTACAAGCAGGAGATCGACGAGCTCGCCTCCAAGTTCTCGGGCGCTGAGCTCATCGAACGCGCGACTCGGCTCAACATGGGGCGCGAGTTCCAACGCATCCTCGACTGGTGCAAGGGCGAACCGGAGGTGCTCATCGGCCACTACCTCCAGCGCTACACGATCTACAACATGAAGACCCTGCTCCGGGGCGCCCAAGCCGGCGCATCAGCCGAGCAGACCAAGACCGCGCTCATCCCTGCAGGCGTGGTCCCCATGAACGCATGGGCTCCAGCTCTAGGGACCACCAGCGTGGCCGAGTGCCTCGAGGCCCTGCCTTCAACGGAGTACACGAGCGTGCTGCGCGAGAAGGAGGACGCTCGCCTCTCCGAGCTCGAGAACGCCCTGGACATCGCGTACTACGAACACCTCATCGGCACGGTGCCCGCCTCGAGCCGGGCCAACGAGGCCTTCCTCTCGTTCCTGCGCCGGGAGATCGACACGGTCAACCTCAAGCTGGTGCTGCGCACCAAGCACGCCGACGTGGCGAGCTACCAGCTCGTGCCCGGCGGCAAGGAACTCACCGAGGACCGTGCGCGGCGCATCCAAACCGCCGAGTGGTCCGAGGTCTCCAGCATCCTGGACGAGACCAGCTTCGGCGACGGGCTCCGGGACGCCCTGGAAGCCTACCAAGAGACCCGCGACTTGAACAACCTCACCTCGGCCATCGAGTCCTTCCACCTCGACGAAGCCGAGGGCTTCAGCCATCTCTACCCCCTCTCGATCCTGCCCATCGTCGACTATGTGCTCCGCAAGGAGCTCGAGGTCGACAACCTGCGCATGATCGCCTTCGGCAAGCAGGCGGGGCTGGAGAAGCGCGACGTGGAAGCACTCGTAACGACCATCTGACACAGGAGTTGGTGGAACCATGGAGAAAGAACTGGCTGCGATCGGACCCGAGGACTTCGTGCTCGGCTTCCAGCTCGCAGGGATCGAGCGCGTCCACCCCACCACGCCCGAGACCTACGCAGACGAGATCTCCACGTTGATCGACCAACCGGACGTAGGCATCATCATCGCGCGCCACGACGACGTGGAGAGCCTCCCGCACCAGCTCCGATCCAGCGTGACCAGCTCCGTGGACCCCGTCGTCATCCAGCTCGGCGGCGGCGCCGGCGAGGGCCTGCGCGACAAGATCAAATCAGCGATCGGTATCGACCTCATGAGAGAGTGATCACCATGGCCATTGCAGAGCAAGAGACCGAGACCGGCGGCCGCGTGAAGCGCGTGGCAGGCCCCGTTGTCACCGCCACGGGCTTGACCAGCCGCATGTACGACGTCGTCTTCGTGGGCGAGGAAGAGCTCATGGGCGAGGTCATCGAGATCGAAGGCGAGGATACCATCATCCAGGTCTACGAGGACACCGCCGGCATCGAGCCCGGCGAGCCCGTTCGCGAGACCCACAAGCCCCTGACCCTCCACCTGGGTCCAGGGCTGCTCACCTCCATCTACGACGGCATCCAGCGCCCGCTTGAGGTGCTCAAGGACGAGATGGGCGACTTCATCGAGCGCGGCGTCAACGCGCCGGGTCTGGACTTCTCGAAGCAGTGGGCCTTCGAGCCCACGGTCAGCCAAGGTGACCGCGTCGAGGCTGGAGCGATCATCGGCACCGTGGATGAGACCGCCAGCATCGTCCACAAGGTCCTGGTCCCCCCGGGTGTCAGCGGCACCGTGGCTGAGATCAAGAGCGGCTCCTTCACCGTAGAGGAGACGGTCTGCGTGCTCGAGGACGGCACCGAGATCCAGCTCATGCAGGAGTGGCCCGTGCGGGAGTCGCGCCCCTACACGAAGAAGGAGCGCCCCACGGTCCCGCTGGTCACTGGCCAGCGCATCCTCGATGGCCTCTTCCCCGTGGCCAAGGGCGGCACCGCGGCCATCCCAGGCCCGTTCGGATCCGGCAAGACCGTCACCCAGCAGGCCCTGGCCAAGTGGTCGGATGCCGACATCGTCGTCTACATCGGCTGCGGTGAACGTGGCAACGAGATGACCGAGGTGCTCACCGAGTTCCCTGAGCTCGAGGACCCGAAGACCGGGAACCCGCTCATGGACCGCACCGTGCTCATCGCCAACACCAGCAACATGCCGGTGGCCGCGCGCGAAGCATCGGTCTACACGGGGATCACCATCGCGGAGTACTACCGCGACCAAGGCTACTCGGTGGCGCTCATGGCTGATTCCACCAGCCGGTGGGCCGAGGCCATGCGGGAGATCTCCAGCCGGCTCGAGGAGATGCCGGGTGAGGAGGGTTACCCCGCCTACCTGGCCGCTCGCCTAGCCGAGTTCTACGAGCGCGCTGGACGCGTGCAAGCGCTCAGCGGCGAGGAGGGATCGATCACCGTCATCGGGGCCGTCTCCCCGCCAGGCGGTGACTTCAGCGAGCCCGTCACCCAGAACACGCTGCGCATCGTGAAGGTGTTCTGGGCGCTGGACTCCAAGCTCGCCCAACGCCGACACTTCCCAGCCATCAACTGGCTCGACTCCTACTCGCTCTACGAGGACACCCTCAAGGACTGGTTCAGCGACGAGGTGGCCGACGACTGGGGCGAGCTGCGGACCAACGCCATGGATGTGCTGCAAGAGGAGTCCGAGCTCGAGGACATCGTGCAGCTCGTCGGTTCCGATGCCCTGCCCGAGGAGCAGCAGCTCACCCTCGAGGTGGCACGCCTGTACCGGGAGGTCTTCCTGCAGCAGAACGCCTTCCACCCCGTGGACACCTACAGCGAGCCGATCAAGTCCTACAAGCTTCTCAAGGCCATCGATCGGTTCAACGACCTCGCCACGACCGCCCTGGAAGCCGGGGCCACCGTGGAGGAGATCCAGAACACGCAAGGGAAGAACGACCTCGCCCAGGCGCGCTACGTCGAGGATTTCGACAGCGCCTACGAGGACGTGCTGGCCACCATGGATGAGGAGTTCAAGGCCCTCGGAGGTGCTTGAGATGACCAAGGAGTACAAGACGATCACAGAGGTCTCGGGCCCGCTGGTCTTCGTCGAGAAGACCGAGCCCGTGGGCTACAACGAGCTCGTCGAGATCACGCTGAGCAACGGCGTGCGACGCCGTGGACAGGTGCTGGACACCAGCGACGAGATCGTGGCGGTCCAGGTCTTCGAGGGCACCACCGGCATCAACCGTGAAGCCACGGTCAAGTTCCTCGGCGAGACCATCAAGCTCCCGGTCAGCAAGGACATGCTCGGCCGCATCCTCTCCGGCAGCGGGGACCCCTTGGACGGGGGACCCGAGATCGTGCCCGAGGAACGCATGGACATCACCGGCGCGGCCATCAACCCGTACGCGCGAGAGAACCCGGAGGAGTTCATCCAGACCGGCGTGTCCACCATCGACGGCATGAACACGCTCGTGCGTGGACAAAAGCTCCCGGTGTTCAGCGCTTCCGGGCTCCCGCACAACGAGATCGCTCTCCAGATCGCTCGCCAGGCGCGCGTGCGCGGCAGCGACGAGGAGTTCGCGGTGGTCTTCTGCGCCATGGGCATCACCCACGAGGAGTCCCAGCAGTTCATGGCCGAGTTCGAGCGCACCGGCGCGCTCGAGCGCGCCGTCGTGTTCCTCAACCTGGCCGATGACCCGGCCATCGAGCGCATGATCACACCACGCATGGCGCTCACCGCGGCTGAGTACCTGGCCTACGAGCACGACTACCACGTGCTCGTGATCCTCACGGACATGACCAACTACTGCGAGGCGCTGCGCCAGATCGGCGCCGCCCGAGAGGAGGTCCCAGGTCGCCGTGGGTACCCCGGTTACATGTACACTGATCTGGCCATGCTCTACGAGCGCGCCGGCCGGATCCAGGGCCGCAAGGGGTCCATCACGCAAGTGCCGATCCTGACCATGCCCGGGGACGACATCACGCACCCCATCCCCGATCTCACCGGGTACATCACCGAGGGCCAGATCGTGATCAGCCGGGAGCTCCACCGCAAGGGCGTCTACCCGCCCATCAACGTGCTCCCCTCCCTCTCGCGCCTGATGAACGCGGGCATCGGCGAGGGCAAGACCCGCCAAGACCACAAGGCGGTCTCGGACCAGTGCTACGCCGGGTACGCTGAGGGCAAGGACCTGCGAGGCCTCGTGGCCATCGTCGGCGAGGAAGCGCTCAGCGACCGCGACAAGCGCCTGCTCAAGTTCGCCGACAAGTTCGAGGAGAGCTTCGTGCGCCAGGGCCGCGACGAGGACCGCAACATCGAGGAGACCCTCGAGATCGGCTGGAACCTCTTGTCCACCCTGCCCACCGAGCAGCTCACCCGGATCAACCGGGAGATCATCGAAGCCTACCACCCCGACCACGGCGCCAAGGCCGTCCAGGGCAAGAAGAAGGCCGAGGCGCCCAAGGCAGAGGCTGAGTGACCCCCCATCGGTTCAAGTACCCGCGCCCCCCTGCCCGGCCGAGGGGACCCACCATGGGACGGCTGCTCGTCATCATCCTGCTACTGACGGTACCGCTGACCGGCTGCCTGGACGCTGACCAAGCTCCCGGGTCCGGCTCCGATGACCTGGAGAGCACGGCTGAGTGGGTGGGGCCTTGGACCGATGAGGCTCAGCGCCCCCTCGATGAGGAGCTCGCTCGCACCGGATCATGGCTCGAGCCCATCACCGTCGAGGAGCCACCGGTCCACGCAACGCTGCTCGCCGACGGCAGGCTTTTGGTCTGGGGTGTGGCCCACGAGGACGAAGAGACCGGCTCACCCTTCCTGGCGGGCTTCCACAACGCGGAGAGCCGGGTGTACGACCTCTCCACCGACCCGCCCCAGGTCTCCGTACCGACGCCCTCCGATGGTGGTGCGACCGATCTCTTCTGCGCGGACCAGAACCTCCTGGCCGACGGCCGGGTCGTCGCGTTCGGCGGAAGCCAGTGGGAACCCCTGCCAGAGGACGTGATCTACGGGACCAACGACGTGCGCGCCTGGGACCCCCTCACGAACACGTGGGAAGCGCTCCCGGCCATGGCCCACGACCGTTGGTACCCCTCCAGCCTCACCCTTCCGGATGGCCGCGTGCTCATCGCAGGTGGCTACGAGGTCCCCATGGACCCGAGCACCAACGTCGAAGCCATGGAGCTCTTCGAGCCAGCCACCGGAGAGACCACAGAGCTCCCGGGAACTGCGAACCGCAACCTCCCCATGTACCCCAGGCTCTACACGGTCCCCAGCGGTCCCATGAAGGGCGATGTGTTCTACCAGCCCGCCGGATGCCTCTGGTGTCCTGGAGGCAACAGCGAGGCTGAACCCGGCTGGAACGACGCGGCCAGCTTCGACCCGGCGACCAACGAGTGGACCACGCACGAGCCCGCCTTGGCCGGCGTGCGCAACGCGCCGGTCACCGCGCTCTTGCCTCTCCGACCGCCGGAGTACGATGCGCGCATCCTCACAGCGGCAGGCACCCTGGCCCGCAGCGGGGCTGGCGTGCCCCTGGCCGAGATCACCGATCTCACCACCTCGCCACCCAGCCACGCCTTCACCGAGCCCATGGAGGAAGGACGCTGGTTCCCCAGCCACGTCACCTTGCCCGATGGCAACGTCCTGGTCACCGGTGGAGCCAAGCAGGATGGGGTGCTGCTCATGGGCACCGATGCCATCGAGGCGACCCCCGTGCTCAGCACGGAGCTCTTCGAGCCCAGCGAGGACGGCTTGTCAGGCACCTGGACCACGCTGGCCCCCATGACCATCCCCCGGGTCTACCACTCCACATCGCTGCTCCTCCCAGATGGCCGCGTCGTGGTCGCAGGCTCGGTGCCCAACCACGTTGCCAACCCAGCCACGGAGCCGACCCGCGAGAAGGCCCTGGAGGTCTTCGAACCCCCCTATCTTTTCCGTGGGGACCGACCGGTGCTGGAGCGCGCCCCGGCGCGGCTTGCGTGGGACGAAGCCTTCACCGTCGAGACACCCGATGCCCAAGACATCGCTGAGGTCGTCTTGGTCCGCGCGGGCACCGTGACCCACGTCTACAACCCAGAGCAGCGCATGATCGAGCTCGAGCTGCAAGACCGCGCCGACGGCTCCATCACCGCCCAGGCGCCACCCGATGCAGCGCTGGCACCGCCTGGAACCTACATGCTCTTCCTCATCGAGCAGACCGATCAGGGGCCCGTGCCGTCGGTGGCGGCCATGGTGCAACTGGGAAGCACGCTGGTATGAGTCGCCGGCTCGGCTAGGCCCACCGATGGAAGGCTGGGTGGCCTTCCTCGACGGCCACGAAGGTCCCCTCGCACGTGGCGGTGAGCTTGCCTTCGGCCTCGACCCACGCCTCGACCCGAGCTTTCTTGCCGTCTATGGAGGCGATCTTGGCCTTCACCGTGAGCTCGGCAGGGTACGGGGTTGGGCGCTTGAGCCGGACGTGGAAGTCAGCGGTGACCGTGCACTGAGCCGCCTGCCAGCCATGGTGGTCCATGAGCGCTGTGGCCGCGCACCAGTTCGAGTGACAGTCCAACAGGGTGCCCAGGATCCCGCCGTTGACAACACCAGGGAAGGCTTGGTGGTACTCATCAGGCTGGAAGGCCAAGATGAGCTCGCCCCCGTCGAGGGGATCGCCCTCCCAGCGGCTCTTGATCTGCAAGCCTTTCTCGTTGGCCGGCCCACAACCGAAGCAGATGCTGTTGGGGGCGTGTCGGTGCTGGACAGCGTCCACGAAGGGGCTAGCCGGGCAGGGGGCATGAACCCTGCGCCTTCACGGGGCAGTGGACGCCACGACCGCCTCTCCCTGGATGCCAAGGTCCACCTCGACGGGGGTCTCGTGTTCGTGGTCGATCTGCACCGAGTAGGTGCCCGCGGCTGGAGCGGTGAAGGCCGTGCTCGCCTCGGTGCCGTTGCCCTCGGCATGGATGTGGACCTGGCCGCCACTGTGGCTGTGGAGGTCCCAGGAGACGGTCTGGTTGGCTTCCATGCGGACGGTGATCTCGCCCCCATCCCGCATGCCAAGGTTGACCTCGAAGAACGAGCCAGGCTCGATGGTCAGCGTCTCGGAGAAGACGTTGGGTGGAGGTTCGCTGGTGCACCCTGGCACGAGAAGCATCGGCAGCACCAAGGCCAAGACGAGACCGCGCGCCACGGCCCGGACATGGCGGCTAGATTGATGAACCCCTCGACTCGCTCGACCGTGGTGCCGCGCGCACGCGCGAATTGGAACCGCTGCTCCACCGCGGCCGGTCCCCCACGGCTCCGATGGCCGCGATCGGCTCCGCCCCGCCGGCTGAGAAGGCACAAACGCTTATTACGGAGCGCTGAATCCCCCTGCGAGGCGTACGATGGCCCTGAAGGACGTCAAACCCACCCGGATGGAGCTTCTGGAGACCAAGCGGAAGATCAAGCTGTCCGAGAAGGGTCACAAGCTGCTCAAGATGAAGCGTGACGGGCTCATCATCGAGTTCTTCGACCTGCTCGAGGAGGCCAAGGACGCCATGAGCCTCCTCCAAGAGCGTCACGAGCGCGCCAGCCGGGCCATCGCCATCGCCCAGGCCGTGGAGGGCAGCATCGTGGTCAAGTCGGCGGCCCTGTCGCTCCAGAACCACCCGCGCGTGGACATCTCCACCAAGAACATCATGGGCGTCGTGGTCCCGGAGATCGACGGCGACCACGTCCATACCAAGCTCGACGAGCGCGGCTACGGGATGATCGGCACGAGCCCGCGCATCGACGCCGCGGTGGAGGCCTACGAGGACCTCGTGGAAGCGGTCATCCAAGCCGCTGAGGTTGAGACCGGCCTGCGCAAGCTGCTCGATGAGATCGAGAAGACCAAGCGCCGCGTGAACGCGCTGGAGTTCAAGGTCATCCCGGAGCTCACGGAGATCCGGGACTTCATCGCCTTCCGCCTGGAGGAGATGGAGCGCGAGACCACCTTCCGCCTCAAGAAGATCAAGGACAAGAAAGAGGCCGAGGAGAAAGCGGCCAAGGCCGCTCAGGCCACCCAAGCTTGAGCCCAGGCTCTTCACTCTTCAGGGTCAGCCGGCATCTTCGGGGTGGGCGTCTTCCAGGATCGAACGTAGCACCTCAGCTTTGGCCTCGCGGAAGGCCACGAGCTCGTCGCTGACCCAGGCCGCCTCGGTGCCGTGCTCCAGGAAGTGCTCGAGGCCCGAGAGCTCCCGGCGCAAGCCCTCCTCCCCATCGTCTGCCAGTTGGGCCCATTTCTCGCGGCGGTAGGCCTCCAGGGTCGCATCGAGATCCCCGCTCACGTGTCCACCACCTCGCTCTCCCCCCAACCGACCGCATCGCCAGGTGGTGCCGCGGGATCTCGTGGCGGGGGGGAGGCATCTCCGGGCCGCCTCCGACTCGGGAGACTGGAGGCAGCCAAGGCACCCAGGACGACGGCCACACCGAGCCACTGGAGCAGCGACGGGGCCTCGCTGAAGAGCAGAACACCCCAGAGCACGGTGAGCACCGGCTGGAGGAGCAGGAGCAGGCTCGTGGAGAGCGCCGGGAGGCGAGGCAGCGCGAAGGCGATGGCCAGCCAGCCGACGGTGTGGGTGCCCGCACCCAGGAGCACGAGCCAACCGTGGCCGGGCCACGTGGGGGTGAGGTTGAAGGCGGGGTCCGTGGCCAACCCAGCCAACAGCGCGGTCGCGCTCAGGCCGAGCGTGGCGTCCAACAGGGGCCCGGCTGTGGAGCCCCGGGTGCGGTTGGCCCGGCGGAAGACCAGCAGGAAGCCGGTGTAGGCCACCGCGGCCAAGGTGGCCAGGATGGCTCCCGGGATCGGGTCAGAGCCGTAGGCACCGCGTTGGCCCAACCCGGTGGTGAGGGCCACGCCGATGAGGGCCACCGGGACGGCCAGCAACGCGCGGTTGCTGGGGCGCTCTCCGAGCAGGGCCCAGGCGGCCAAGCCGACGAGCACGACCTGCAGGTTGGCCAGCACCGTGGAGAGCCCGGCACCGATCATCTCGATGCTGTGATGCCAGACCGTGAGATCGAGGCCGAGCAGGCAACCGGCTGTGAAGGCGAGCCAACGGTCCCGCAGGGGGCGTTGGTCTCTGGTGCGCCAGATCCAGCTGATCAGCACCAGGCCGGGCAGGGCGTAAGCGCCGCGGAAGAACGCTGAGGTGCTGGGGCTGACCTCGGCGGCGCGAACGAAGATGGCCGCGAAGCTGATGGCCACGATGCCCAGCAGGGCCACCAGGCGTGGATCGCTCCCTCGAGCCAGGCGCACGGCTCGGCCATCGGAAAGGAGGGGATAAGCCTTCTCACGCCCGAGCGCGCCGCTGCTCGCGAACCTGGTCGTCCGGCATCCAGACGTCCCAGACCCAGCCAAGCTTCTCCATGGTCCTGATCAGCCAGCGGCCGGGGTCCACCTGCCACCACGTGTGGCCAAGGAAGGCGGCGCGCGGGAAGGCATGGTGGTTGTTGTGCCAGCCCTCGCCGAAGCCGAGCAGGGCCACGATGGCGTTGTTCCGGGCCTCGTCCTGGGTCTCGTAGGGGCGGGTGCCGAACATGTGGGCGATGCTGTTCACGCTCCACGTGATGTGGTGGCCCAGGAAAACGCGCACGAGCCCGCCCCAGAGCAGGCCCTCCATGGCACCCATCCAGGTGCCTGTGACCAGGCCACCGATGGCGAAGGGGATCGCGAAGCTGGCCACGAGCCAGAAGACGTAGGTGCGCTCAACCCAGGCCACGGCCGGATCCTCAAGCAGGCGCGCGTGCACGGGCCCGGTGCGAACGAACCGGTCGCGCACCAGCCAGCCGAAGTGGGCGTGGATCGCGCCATCCAGCGGGCTGTGGGGGTCGCCCTCCTTGTCCGCGCGAGCGTGGTGACGGGCGTGGGTAGCAGCCCAGTCGGCCGGGCGCCCTTGGAAGGCCATGGCGGCCAGGGAGAGAAGCACACCCTTGACCGCTGTGTGGGCTTGGAAGGCCTTGTGGGTGAGCATCCGGTGGTACCCGACGCTGATCCCCATGCCGGTGAACACCCACATGCCCACGAGCAGCCCGATGTCCAGCGGCCCCACGTGGTTGCCCCAGAGCTGGACGACGGCCCAGATCGCCGCGACGAAGGGGAGAACGACGAAGGTGACAACGAGGGCTTTCTGCCACCAGGGGTCTTCGTGGAAGGGAAGGGGTTCTTGGGGTTCGGTCATAGGGACCACCTTGGTATACAATCGACAGTAGGTTGCGATGGGCAACCTGTTGTCTGAGCAGAAGCGCTAAGGGGGGCTTCCCCCTTAAGCAGGGTAGTGACAGGTTCGAAGGCTGGTATCTCTGGCGACAGTGAGGAGGGATCAGAGGAGTCAGACGAAGCGCCCCGTGCACCGGACAACGAGGCGCTCATCGAGAGCCTGGATGCCTTCCTCGACGACCTCGTCGAGGGCCACCGGGCCAAGATGGAGGAGGTCGTGGCCTGGATCGACGAGCACACGAACCTCGAGCGGGAGATCGAGTCCAGCGTGGACGTGCTCAGCCCGCTCTTCCAGCGGTGGAGCATCGAGATCTGTTTCGTGCTGCGCATGCACGGGGTGCTTCGGTTCAACGAGCTGCAGCGCGCCCTGGATGGCATCGGCAGCCGCACCCTGTCGCGACGGCTCAAGGAGCTCGAGGAGCAGGGGATCGTCCACCGGGAGGCCTACGCCGAGGTGCCCGTGCGAGTCGAGTACTCGCTCACCCCGAAGGGGGAGAAGATGGGGGATCTGTTCCTGCCAGTGATCGCGCACCTGCGCATCAGCAAGATGCGCGAGGAAGGGCGTGTGCCCTGAGCTCGGTACGCAGGCTCAGCCTCGTGCCTCGACAGCCGGGACCACCTCGTCTGCGGCGACCAGGCGTGCTTGAGGGAGCTTCATCTCGGCCATCCTGACCAGACCCTCGGGCCAGTTCACCAGCAGAACGAGGGCGTCCTTGTAGGCGGGTTTGCCCACCACGAAGTCGGCAGCCTCGAGGCCCCGGTTCGCGTTCTGGCTGCCCTCGACCACGACCACGTCGGGTTGGGCAAGCTCCAGGGAGGGCTGGAAATCCGGGTACTCGGGCACGGCGTCCACGACCTTGTGCCCCGCGTCCTTGAGCGCCTGGAGGATCGCTCTCCCGTGGCGGGCGGCCCGGTAGTGGAAGAAGAGGATGTTGGCCATCGGGCCCCGAACGTGGCGTCTCCTCTTGAGCCTGCCGCGAGGAGCGAGCACGATCCGGTCAAAGCCTGCGCTCGTCGCGCTCGGCCGCCAGGTAAACGCCGAGCAAGATCGCGCCCAGGGCCAGCAGGACCAGGGCCACGCCCAGAGCCTGAACCACGCCGGCTGCCTGGCCAAGCGTCTCTCGGAAGGGCGGGGCTATGGCCATGAGCAGCCCGAAGCCGAGGAAGGGCAGGGAGAGCAGGATCAGCCGGCGGCCAGCCTCCTTGGGCGTCACGACGAGGCCAGGCAGCCGCGGGCCTTCAAGCTGGCGGGTCAACGACGCCGGTGCCAAGCCACCGCGCCTGCGCAGCCGAGCGCGACCAGGAGGACCGGCAGCCAGCCAGGCCCAGGGGTCTCATGGGCTTCATCCGCTGCAGCCGAGCCGTCGTCGCCGAACACGGGCACGCCTGTCTCCTCTGCCAGCAGGGCCCGATCATCACCGGTGTCCCCGGTGCCCCCAAGGGCGATCTGGACCGTTCCACCCGCTAGGCCCGGGTCGGCGGTGGCGCCGGCGGCCTCGGGCGCCCCAGCGGCATCGTCGCCATCGTCGCCATCGTCGCCATCGTCAGCGTCGTCGGCGCCGTCTGCACCATCCTCACCATCGGCTCCTCCATCATCTCCGGCTGCGGGCGGTTGGCTCGCGTTGTGGGTGATGAGCTCGAGAGCATGGAACGGGGAGGCGACGGCATCGAAGGTGAACACGCCTTGGGACGTGACGGGGATGGACACCTGGGCGAGCATGGAGCTGTTCGCGGGGACCACGAGGCTGCGTGCACTCACGACGCGCCCATCCAAGATGACCTCCAGAGAGGTGGGCTGGGCTGCTGGGTGGGCGTTCTCAAGGGTGATCTCGAGCCCAGCGCGGCCTGGGGTGCTGGCCTCCTCCTCCACGGTGAGTGCCAGTCCGCCCAGGGCGCTCTCAGGCATCCAGCCCTCCACGTGGAGCACGTGCTCGATCACCGAGCCGTTCGGATGCTCCACGCCAAGGACATGCAAGCCGGGATCGGGGACCGGGAGCTCGATCTCCCCCGAGGGGTCGGTCTGGCCCACGGCCTGGCCGTCGAGCAGGACCCGGGCATCGGCCAGGCCAGCATCGTCGGAGGGGGTGCGGACCTGGAGCAGCCACCGGGGCCCGTCGTGGACCTCCAGCACCGCCTCGAGGGTGGCATGCACGGTGACCCGGTGGGTCGAGAGGCGTCCGACGGTCAGCTCCACCACGCCTGGCTCGGCGGCCGCGAGCACGAGCTGGGTGCCCTGGGCGTGGTCGGCGCGGTCGAGCACGTGGGTCGCGTTCACGTCTATCACCAGACCCGATCCTGGGCTGGGGGAGGAGATGTGGACCTGGGCCGGTTGCCAGGCGGCCAGATGCGTGGGCTGCACTGCGATGGCCGGCGTAGCGATCTCGACAGCTCGCTCGATGCTGTGCCACCGCTCGGTCACATCGACGAAGACGCGGGCCGTGTAGAGCCCGGCAGGGAGGGCATCCAAGGTGGCAGGGCTGAACTGGGCGGTGCCTTCGACGATGTCGGCAACGGCCTGCTCGCCTGTGGCCGCGGGCTCGGCTGGTTCGAGGATCAGGGTCCCATCCACGGGTCCTTGGCTGCTCGTCACGTTCACGGTGAGGGTCTCGGAGAGGCCCCGGTACCACGGCGCATGAGATGGCGTCGTCTCCAGGGCGGCGACCTGGAGGGCAGGCATGGAGGCTCGGTTGTCCACGCCGCTGGGGCCGCGCACGAACACGTAGTAGGTGCCTGCAGCGAGATCCGTGGATGCTCGGAAGGCCGTCCGCGTCGGTTCACTGGAGGGTTCCTGCAGCCCGGTGCCACGGCTGTCGTCGGGACCATCGTCTGCATCCATGCCGTCAGCTGAGCTTGCGCTGTCTGTCCCGAACGCCGCCTTGGCCCCGGTCGACTCCAAGGGGATCCCGCGGACGTCCCGGTGGCCCAGGCGTACCTGCTCAGCGGCCTGCTCGTCAAGCAGGTAGGCTTGCACATCCGTGGAGGAGCCCTGTGCTCCCGTGATGAGGGCCTCGAAGGCGATGGGCTCGCCAGCGTAGACCGTGGGGTCCTCGACGGACACCGCGAGCCCGTCGTCGAGTGGCGCGCCGGGCGTGCTGGCCTGGAAGAAGAGCACGGCGGCCAGCACAGCCGCGATGCCTGCCAGCACGGTCACACCGATGACCAGGTAGAACCGGGTGCGCTGTGGGTTCAGGATCCGCTTGCCGCGGGGGGTGAGCTCGTAGTAGACCCAGAGCCGGTCGTCCTCGTCTCGATCCACGAGGCCGGCGAGGGTCAGCTTCTTGAGGTGCTCGTGGACCGTGGCCTTGCCCAACCCGGTCTCCCGGGCGAGCTCGGTGACGGTCATCCGGCGCTCGGTGAGGTGGCCAAGGATCCCCCTGCGCGTGTCCGACGCGAGGACCTTGATCAGATCCGGCTCGAGGGGGAGGTCCTCCGGCATGCGTGCTCACCCCTGTACTCGACGCCTGCATTTATAGCCCTGTGCAAGGGGTTCGGCGGGGACCGAACACCTGGCCGCCCGTACTGGGAGGGGGGTTAGCGGGCTTGCAGATGCAATCCATGGGTTGTACAGGGTTCGGCCGGGGCCGAACGGATTTGAGACCTTCATGGACCCTCGGATGCCATGGGGGTCCTATGCGAGAGGAGGAGCCTACGACTCGCCCCCGCGCTTTGCTCACGATCGCCATCGGTCTGCTCACCCTTGTGTCCCCGCTCACCGGGGTTGCCCTCGGCCAGGACGACGCCCCGGAGCGTCGGGAGGTGTGGTTCGTCCACACGACGGTGGATGCCCACGTGGTGGACAACTACGCCACGGTCCAGGTGATCGCCCAGATCGACAACCGAGGCCCCGACCCCGAGTTCCCATTCGAGGTTCGGGTCCCGGATGACGCCATGATCACCGGGCTCACCATCGAGAGGGACGGGACCGTGTACAACGCGACCATCGAGCAACGGGGCGCTGCTCGCGAGCAGTACGACCAGGCCAAGCAAGAGGAGCGCTCGGCCGGCCTCGTCGAGAAGCACCGCGGCGCTTCCGTGTACGCTTACCGTGTCAACGTGGAGGCCACCGAATCCCTGCGGGCCGTGCTCACCTACGAGCAGTACCTCTCAGCCGACCGAGGCATCTACACCCTGCCGCTGGAGGCCCCGGTATCGAGCTTCGGCCAAGACACGGGCGCTGAGATCCACGTCCAGGTCGAGCACTCCGATGGCGTCCAGGCCTTGTGGAGCGAGCCCAGCGCTGGCGTCTCACAGGCCGCCGGCGGCTACGAGCTCTCCTACAACGTCGGCCCCCGTGGCCTCGAGGATCCCACCCAGCTCGATGTCCACTACGCCCTGGATCCGACCGGCGAGCCCGGCTCCGTGGTCACCACGGTCCACGACGGCACCGGGTTCTTCGCGCACCGGTTCCGGGCCACACCCGGTCAGGCCGAGCTCCCGTTGGACCTCGTGCTGGTGCTGGACACCAGCGGGTCCATGAGCGGCGAGAAGATCGACCAGCTCAAGGACGCTGCACGCCAGGTGGTCGGCATGCTCGATGCTGATGACCGCCTCCACCTCAGCTTCTTCTCGTCTGCCGTGCGCTCACCGTGGGATGCCATGGCGCATGTCGACGAGCACACAGCCCAGGAGGCCATGGCAGAGATCGATGCGACCTTCGCTGGCGGCGGCACGCGGCTGGCCCTGGGTCTACAGGACGGCTTCGCGGCCCTCAACGCCACCGAGCCCCAGGAGGACGGCCGCCTGAAGGCGCTGGTGGTGCTCACCGATGGACACGCCGCGAGCACGGAGGACCAACTCCGGGGGCTAGCGCGCAACGCCAACGCCCGCAACGCGACGATCTACGGGCTTGCCTTCGGTGCTGGCGCGGACTGGGGTCTGATCCACGGTCTGGCTGAAGACGGCCAGGGCGTGGCCCACCGCGTGCCTGCAGGAACGGGGGCCGAGGTCGACCTCGCCCGGTTCATGGGCGCGCTCACCACGCCTGTGCTACACAACCTGGAGATCGCCTACGGACCAGGCATCGAGGCCTCCGCCACCGCTGCGCCCATCCTGTACGCCGGTAGCGAGCTGCTCCTCTTGGGAACATTCCCAGCCGACGCGCGCTGGCTGAACGCCACCGTGCATGCCCAGAGCTCCCAGGGACCGGTGACCCACGAGCTCGAACACAAGATCGCTAGGGATGACAAGGCCATCGACGTCGGCCGCCTCGTAGCCTACCACCGCATCCGAACGATCCAGGACACCCTGGACGCACACGGCGCCAACGAGACCCTCGTCGAGCAAGCCACCCAGCTCGCCCTGGACCATGGGTTCGTGACCGACCACACAAGCCTCGTGCTCGACTTGCCAGAGCAGGACATCCATGCCGGAAGCGATGCCGACGGTGCTGGCGACCAGGCCGATGGAGACCACCGGGTGAGCTCATCAGTCGGGAGCCCAGCCGGGGACTCGGATGTCGCGGACAGCACGAGCGGGGTGCCAGCCGGCTGGCGAAGCGACAGCCGGGCCGGGTCAGATGGGGCGGATGGCGACGACGCCCAGGAGATCGGCGACGATACCGAGGAGGAACCGCAGGAGACGCCCGCGCTCGGCGTGGGCGGTGTGCTTGTGGCGATGCTCGCGGTTGCGTTGGTCAGGCGACGGGTGTAAGCAGGTGGGCGTCAGCGCCGGAAGCAAGCGCCGGTCATGGCGATGCGAGCGCGACGTTGACCGGCCTTCGCCCTATCGGGGGTCGGCCGGTCGACGTCGCGACTTCACCGAACGCTCGACCCGGATCGCGCAGTCGGCGCTGGGTCGAGCGTTCGGTTCGTCTTCGTCTACGCCATCTCTAGACCCAATTGAGGTAGATGATGGCGTAGACGAAGACCCAAACCAAATCCACGAAGTGCCAGTAGATCGCGCCCGCTTCGAGCAGGACGTGGCGCTCGGCGTCGAACTGGTCGTTGAAGAAGGCTCTCCAGGCGACCAGGCAGAGCACGAAGAGGCCGGCCAGGACGTGGAGGCCGTGGGTGCCTGTGAGCATGTAGAACGTTGTGCCGAATGGGTGGTCGGTCAGGGTCATGCCCTCGTGGATGAGGTGGTTGTACTCGGACACTTGGCCGGCCATGAAGATGGCGCCGAGCACGATGGTGAGGATCAGGTGGCCTTTGAACTTCTTCATGTCCCCGAGGCGCAGGGCGGTGTGGGCCCAGTGCATGGTGGCCCCGCTGGTCAGCAGGATGATCGTGAAGATCCCGGTGGTTCCGATGGGGAGGTGGGGGGTCCCCTCAGGCGGCCAGACGAGGGCGTCGGCGCGGAAGTTGAAGTAGGTCGCGAAGAGGGCGCCGAAGATCATGATCTCGCTGCCGATGAAGAGCATGACCCCCCATCGTCCGGCTCCGGGCCCGGTGCCGATGCGCTCGTCCCACCAGAGCACGTCCTCGTGGAGCCAGCCCAGGCCAGCCAAGGCGAAGGCGGCTGCGCCGATCCAGAGCACGGGACCGGGCAGGATGAAGCCGAGCATGAGCAGGGTCATGGCCAGGGCGACCCAGAGGGGCCACCAACTGCCGTGTGGGAGCTGGTACTCCACGGTTCCTGAGGTCTCGGATGCCATCTAGGACACCTCCTCGGTCTGCACGGGGCTGCCCACGCCAGGCGTGGGTTTCCACTCGTCCCCTTCCCACTCGACCCGAGAGGCGCCCCCCCACGGGTCGTCGTGGACCACGGGTCCCCGGGTGAAGCTCCAAGCCGCGTTGATCAGGAAGACGAGGATGCTGGCCCCGATGATGAAGCCCCCGATGGTGGAAGCTTGGTTCATGGCGGTGAACTCGGGGAGGTAGTCGAAGTACCGCCGCGGCATGCCCTGGAGGCCCAGCAGGAACTGCGGGAAGAACGTCACGTTGAACCCGATGAACATGAGCCAGAAGTGGATGTTGGCCAGCGCCATGTTGTACATCTTCCCGCTGAACATGCGGGGCCACCAGTAGTACAAGCCGGCGAAGATGCCGAACATGGCCCCGCCTACCATGGTGTAGTGGAAGTGGGCTACGACGAAGTACGAGTCGTGCAGGTGGTAGTCGAGGGGCACGATGGCCAGCATGATGCCTGTGATCCCACCGATGACGAAGAGCCACAGGAAGCCCACCGCGTGCAGCATCGGCGGCTTCATGTCCAGCACGCCCCCCCACATGGTCGCCAGCCAGTTGAACACCTTGATGCCGGTGGGCACAGCGATGACCAAAGAGGTGATCATGAAGCCGACCTGGGCGGTGAGGTCCATGCCGGTCGTGAACATGTGGTGGGCCCACACCAGGAACCCGAGCACCGCGATGGCGATGATCGCGTAGGCCATGGAGTGGTAGCCGAACACAGGGCGGCCGCTGAACTTGGGGATCACCTCCGAGATGATGCCGAAGGCTGGCAAGACGAGCACGTAGACCTCCGGATGGCCGAAGAACCAGAAGAGGTGCTGGTAAAGGATGGGGTCGCTGCCGGCCCCGATGAAGAAGCTCGTGCCCAGGTTGCGGTCGAAGAAGAGGAACAGGAAGGCCACGGTCACGACCGGCAGGGAGAAGACGAGCAGGATGCTTGTAGCCATCTGGGCCCAGCACATGAGCGGCATGTTGTGGAACGTGACGCCCTCGCCTCGCATGCCGAAGATGGTGGCCAGGAAGTTGACGCTGCCCAAGGTGGACGAGATGCCGAGCAGGATGAGGCTTCCCAGCCAGAAGTCCAGCCCGATGTTGGCGGTGTCCTGGACCGAGAGGGGTGGGTAGCCCGTCCAGCCGACGTTGACGGTGGTCATGGACCCGGGGTCCACGAGGCCGATGGCGGGGAGCAGCATGCCCGCGATGAGCATCAGGCCTGCCGGTGGGAGCAGCCAGAACGAGAGGGCGTTGACCCGGGGGAAGGCCATGTCCGGCGCCTTGAGCATGAGGGGAACGAAGTAGTTCCCGAAGGCAGCCATGGCTGGCATGATCCACAGGAACACCATGATCGTGCCGTGCAGCGAGAAGAGCTCGTTGAACGTACCTTGGCCCATGATCGTGCGGCCCGGGTAGAAGAGCTCTGTACGCAGCGCGAGCGCCGCGACGCCGCCCAGCAGGAAGAACGCGATGGCAGCCCACAGGTAGAGGATGCCGATCTCCTTGTGGTCGGTGGTGGTCAGCCACCGCTTCAGACCAGATGGGGACTCGTGGGCATGGTCTGCCATGGTCGCCGGCGACTAAGGGGCACCCTTAGAAAACCTTAACGATGGGCTGCATGGGCATTCGTCGCACGCAGCGCGCAACGCTTTTGAACAGGGGCCTGCTTCAGCCGGCCGAGACCCCATGCGATCGGCCCCCATCGCCGCCCTCGTGACCGGCTTGCTGCTCGCCCCCACGGCCATGGCGGCCTGGGGCCTCCCGGACCCCGTCACCTCCCGGATGGATCTCATCCAAGACACGTACACCCAGGTCCTCTTCGCCGGTCTGATCGTCTTCCTGATCTTCTTCGTCTGGCTCGCCGTCACGCTCGTCAAGTTCCGAGCGAACGGCTCCGGCCGCCGGACCAACGAGGAACACCGTGACAACCTCGCCATCGAAGCGGTCTGGACGATCATCCCCCTGATCATCGTTGTCTGGCTCGGGTTCGTGGCCTACGCTGGCATGGTCGACCTCAACGAGCAACCGGATGCCAACGACACGATGGAGATACAGGTCACCGGGTTCCAGTGGTTTTGGCAGGTCGACTACGGCAACGGCGTGATCCTCAACCAACAGCCAGACCCCGACACAGGGAGCTTGGAGGGAGAGGAACCGTTCCAAATACCGGCGAACACAGACGTCGTGTTCAACGTCACAGCTGGCGATGTCATCCACAGCTTCTGGGTCCCGGAGTTCGGCGGCAAGGTCGACGCCACGCCCGGCGAGCACCAGTTCTTCTGGAGCAACGTGCCCGAGGGCGAGTATCTGCTCAAGTGCGCAGAGTTCTGCGGCTTCAACCATGCTTACATGCGGGCGGCCTTCGAGGCGGTTCCCCAGCAGGATTTCGATACCTGGCTCGATGAGAAGCGCGGGGAGGTCGTCGACGTCGGGGCCGACCAGACCATCGACGTCCAGATCGGAGACGGGAGCCTTGAGCTCTCTGCTGCCACCGCCGTGGCGGACGCAGACATCCAGTTCCGGGTGACCAACAACGCCACCAGCGCCACGGAGTTCGCGATCGAGGGGGTCGAGGCCAACGGCACCACGGGCTCGATCGAGCCCGGCGCCACCGCGACCTTGAACACGACCCTCGAGGCTGGAACGTACACGCTCACAGCAGGAGATGCCAGCGCTGAGCTCGAGGTGGTCCAGGCCGAGACCATGACGGTCTCGCTCACGGACTTCGATATCGAGTCCTCGACGACGACCTTCGAGGCGGGCCAGACCTACCTGCTCAACGTGGTCAACGAAGGAGGAACGGTCCACAACCTCTTCATCGGGAACCCATCGGAAGCGGGCGGGAGCGAGGAGGTCCTCTACGAGACCCGGGATCTCCAGGCGGGCGAGTCCGCCACGCTCATCTTCACGCCCTCCGAGGACGAGGCGGGCGAGTGGGAGTGGTGGTGCGACATCCCAGGCCACTACCAGCTCGGCATGACCGACAGCATCACCATCACGTGACCAGGACGTGACGAGCGCGTGACCAGGGCGAAGCCTCAAATCAGACGAGGGGGTACGCCACGGTGATGGACTTCCTCACCCTCGCGCTCATCGTCACGGGCGTGGTGGCTGCTGTCGCGATCCTCGTCGTGGGCCTACCACTGCTCACAGGTGGCCAGCGCCCCCGCTGCAGCCGCTGCGGCGAGGTCCTCACGGCCCCCGACGAGCGGTGCAGGGTCTGCCAGACCCCCTTCGATCCACCCACCGGACCCGTGGGCGCCGATGCGAACCCAACCCAAGCCCGCACGATCCAGGTCCGAGAGAGCGTGCCCGATCCCTCGGGTGGGAAGGGCAGCCTGAACCCGGGCATCACGCATGGCATGGTGCGCTGGGCGCTGATCATCATGTTCACGGGCCTGGGCATCCGTGTGCTCGGCATGCTCGAGCCCGTAGGGCTGACCCTCCCCATCCCCGAGACCCTCATGACCGCGCTCACCGTGTTGGGGGGGATCGCAGCGTTCGTCGGCTTCGTGGTTTTGGACATCGCGTAGCCCCAACCGACGAACGCTGCGAGCACCCGAGCACGCCGATTGCACCCAAGCTCGGGTAGATCGCAGCTTTCGTGGGCTTCGTCGTTCTGGACATCGCGTAGACCCAACCGACGAAAGCTGCGATAGAACGAACCTCGTCGACCGGGGAGTGGTTCGTTCGTGTCGCAGCTTTCGTGGGCTTCGTCGTTCTAGACATCGCGTAGACCCAACCCACGAACGCAGCGTACCGCGTCACGGTCCAAGCGTTCCGACCACATGCCGTTCGATCCCGCCAATCCACGTTAGACCCTGACACGTTTCACTGGCTCAAGCTAGACAGTTCAGGGGCTCCACGTTGTATCATCTCCCTGCCATATACGTAAAGCTTAAACCGGATGGGGTGTCCATGGCAGTTGTCGCGCTCCCGGTCCATGACGACCAGGGGGACGAGCACCATGAGCGATCCCGATCTTGAGGCGATCCGGCGAAGGAAGCTGAACGAGCTTCTCGGCGACACACCGACCGGAGCAGCCGCCGGTGACGACCCCGGCGCCCCCATCGAGGTCACGGACGCCACGATCGAAGAGGTGCTCGGCGACCACGACCGCTTCCTGCTCGACATCTGGGCCCCCTGGTGTGGCCCCTGCCGCGCCATCGCGCCCATGCTCGAGGACCTCGCCCGGGAGTTCCAGGGCCAGGTCACCATCGGGAAGCTCAACGCAGACGAGAACCCAGCGGTGCCTCAGGCCCTCGGGGTCCGAGGCATCCCGACGATGGTCCTCTTCCAGGAGGCCCACGAGGTCGACCGCATCGTGGGGATGGTCCCGCGTGACCAGCTCCGCGAGCGACTCAGCAGGATCAGTAGGTGAGCCACGCATCTCCAAGACCAGCAGCGTCCACCACCCTCCCCGGCCCGGCGCGGCGGCCGACGGCTCTGTGCCGGAGGTGGACACCAACGAGGTGCTCCGCATGGACGAGCATGGCCAGGCGATCCTGGTCGACGTTCGAGAAGAAGACGAATGGACCGTGTGCCACATCCCCGGTGCGCGCCACATCCCCCTCAACGGCCTGCCAGAGAAGACCGGCGAGCTCCCGAAGGACCGGACCTGGGTGCTGCACTCCTGGGACCAGAACCGCAGCGACCGGGCAGCCCACCTGCTCCTCGACCACGGGTTCCGCGACATCGTCATCCTCGACGGCGGCCTCGCCCAGTGGCGCCAGCGCGGCCTCCCCATCACCTACGAGACCACCAACGGTGCCTCGTCCACGCCCGCATCCTCAACCTCTTCCTCAACCTCCACAGAGCCAGCGACCTGGCTCGATGACCTACGCGCGACGCTCCAGCTCGGTGACCTGCCACGCTGGGCCAAGACCGTGGCCGTGGCCGCGCTCTTCCTGACCCTGGCCGCAGGCCTGGCCATCACCTTCGATGCCCCGGACCACATGCGCTGGACCGCCCTACAGGGGCTCGGGGTGGGCCTGGTGGGCGGCTTGGTCGGTGGCTTGGTCGGTGGCGGCATCGGCGTCATCAGCGTACCGCTCATCGTGCTCGTGCTCGGGTTCCCCATCCACCTCGCCGTGGGTACCAACCTCGTCCAGTCCTCTTTCACCGCCTCCAGCGGGGTTTGGCAACACAGGCAGAAAGGGAACGTGAAGTTCCGCATCGCCAAGCCCATCATCGCCGGGGCCGTCATCGGCGCGCCTACTGGAGCGCTGGTGAGCCTGCAGCTCCCGGAGACCGTCCTCCTCTGGATCTTCTCCGGTGTGCTGGTCACACTGGCCACCTTCCTCGGCAAGGACGTCCTCAAGGACCCCGATGACCAGGCGGAGGCCGACCAGGACCCCAGCCGCGAGAGCAGCAACACCCTCGGGTCCCCTGGGCGTGAGAGCCGGTTGGCCGAGGTCGTCGGCAAGGTCATCAGCCCCGAGGCTGGCGAGAAGCTCCAGGAGAAGCTCGCTGAACCCATCGAGGGAACCCACAACGGGAAGCGGTTCGCCGTAGACCGGATCACCCTCGTGCTCATCGGCATCGGCGTCGGTTTCGGGGCTGGGCTGCTCGGCATCGGAGGCGGCCCGCTCATCATCCCCATCATGACCACCCTGCTCGGCCTCCCTGCACACCTGGCCGTGGGCACCGGGCTCGTGGTCATCGCAGGCAACTCCGTTGCAGGCAGCCTGGCCCACGTTCTCTCCGGCAACTTCTCGCTGGTGGCCGCCACGTTCCTGGCCGCCGGTGGGATCGCAGGCACAGCCATCGGGACCCGACTCTCCGATTACCTCAGCGGCCGAGCCCTCCAGGGCCTGCTCATGATCCTGGTCCTCGCCGTGGCCTGGAAGATGCTCCCGATCTAGAGGCCTCGGATCCCCCGCTGTTCATTGCGGAAAACGTTTGAAGCACCGAACAGGTCCCAGCATGGTTACCATGGGGAACGGGCACACCGGTCGACCAACGATCTTGTTCATCGTCTTGCTCACGCTTACCGCGGCCCTTGCGGGGTGTGCGGGGCCCACCACGGATGAGCCAGGGGGCACAGGCTCAAGCGAGCTCTCGGCTGCCGAGGCGCGCCAGGCGTATGCTAGCGCGCTCAAGGTTCTCGAGGAGGGTGCCAGCGAGGTGGACCGCGTTGGCCTCTCCATGGCGTTCGAGGCCCTGAGCGGGGACGAGCAAGGCACAGGCCAGGTCGACGGCCTCTTCGATGAGGCCCAACAGCTGGCCATCATGAGCATGAGCGGATCCATCTTCGACGAGGGTGGTGATATGCCCGTGGGTCCAGGCGGCGAGACCTTCCTGTTCGGCCAGGTCGCCAAAACGAGCTTCTTCGGCGCGCCCCCGAGCCTGATCGGCATGTACAACGAGTCCGCTGAGCCCGTGGAGGGCTTCACGGCCGTCGACTCCACGCCAGAGAGCGGCGTCGAGTCCGGCGAGGGGTCGCTCTTCGACCCGACCACCTTCCTGGGCGCCCTGGAGAGCGAGCTCCCAGACGACGCCGAGGTGAGCTACGCGGTCGTCCAACATGAGGGCCAGGCCGCCATCGAGATCAACGTCACCTACGCGGAGGACGACGCGAGCTTCGATGTACGCGTCGTGATCCTGGAAGCAACCGAACTGCCAGCGCTCATCGAGACGACCTTCACCGACCCCAACGCCACGGACCCCAGCGAACGGGATGGCCGCGTCACCATGGCGTTCACCTACGATGAGCAGGCCACCCACGAGCACGAGGAAGCCCTCGTGCGCCTCGAGACCATGACCCTGCTGGATGAGAACGCCGTGGATCCCTTCGGCATGGGCGCCCAAGAGGACGATGGCCGGTTCAGCAACGCCACGATCCAGCCGTCGATCAACCCCGGCCTGATCCCCCTGGACGAGCTCGAGATCCACATCGACGCGGACACCGGCGCGCCCGGCATGGATGGCCAAGAGACCGGTGCGGTGCTCACCATGGGGGCAGAGGAGGGCGTCCGGGAGAACGATCAGGTTCGGGTGAGCTACGAGGACGTGGACGAGGACGGACACGTCTCCCCCGGGGATCGCATCATCCTTGAGGATCTGAACACGACCGATGGTGAGCGCTACGCGCTGGTGCTACACGACGAGGTGACCGGGTTCAACCTGGTGCCTGGGGTGACGGCCTGGCTGGCCATGGCCCTGCTTGCTGGCGTGGCCGTCGCGCGGCGGAACCGATCCTGAGCCTAGGCGGGACCCGCTCCCGCTTCACAGCGGGATGTTGCCGTGCTTGCGTTGCGGGCGGCGCTTGCGTTTCTCGGAGAGCGTGGCCAGGGCCCCGATGAGTTTGGGCCGGGTATCCTCGGGCAGGATGACATCGTCGAGGTAGCCCCGTGAGGCTGCCGTGTACGGGTGGGCGAAGGCCTCACGGTACTCGTCGACGAGCTCTTGCTTGCGCGCACCCGGGTCCTCTGCCTCGGCCAACTCCTTTCGGTAGAGGATCTGCACCGCGCCTTCTGGCCCCATGACCGCCAGCTCGGCGGTCGGCCAGGCCACGTTGTAGTCGGCCCGGATGTGCTTGCTGTTCATCACGTCGTAGGCGCCCCCGTAGGCCTTGCGCAGGATGACCGTGAGCTTGGGCACGGTGGCCTCAGCGAAGGCGTAGAGCAGCTTGGCACCGTGCCGGATGATGCCGTTCCACTCCTGGTCTGTGCCGGGCAGGAAGCCAGGCACGTCCTCGAAGACCACCAACGGGATGTTGAACGCATCACAGAACCGAACGAACCGGGCCCCCTTCTGGCTGGCCTCGATGTCCAAGACACCGGCAAGCACTTGCGGCTGGTTGGCCACGATGCCCACCGGCTGGCCGTCCAAGCGAGCGAACCCGACCACCAGGTTGTCGGCCCACTGCTCGTGCACCTCGAAGAAGTAGCCCTCGTCCACCACGTGACCGATGACATCCTTGACATCGTAGGGTTGATCCGGCTCGTCAGGCACGATGGATCTGAGCTCCTCGGCCCGGCGCTCTGGCGTGTCCTCCACCCCAGCCGTGGGCGGCTGCTCCCGGTTGCTCGACGGTAGGAACTGCAAGAGCTCGCGCACTGTCCAGAGCGCCTTCTCCTCGCTCTCAGCGGTCAGGTGGGCCACGCCTGACTTGCTGGCGTGGGTCTCAGCGCCTCCGAGCTCGTCGAAGGTCACGTCCTCATGGGTGACCTGCCGGATCACATCCGGGCCGGTGATGAACATGTGGCTGGTCTCCTCGACCATGACCACGAAGTCCGTGATGGCCGGCGAGTAGACCGCCCCGCCAGCGCACGGGCCCATGACCACGCTGATCTGGGGGATCACCCCAGAAGCGTTGGTGTTGCGCCAGAAGATCTCCGCGTAGCCGCCCAGGGCGTCCACGCCCTCCTGGATGCGCGCCCCGCCTGAGTCGTTGAGCCCGATGACCGGCGCGCCGTTCTGCACGGCCAGATCCATGATCTTGCAGATCTTGGCCGCATGCGCCTCCCCGAGGCTCCCGCCGAAGACGGTGAAGTCCTGGGCGAACACGTAGACGGTTCGACCGTTGATCTGACCCCAACCGGTGACGACCCCGTCGCCTGGGATCCGCTTCTCCTCCATGCCGAACCGGGTCTCCTGGTGCTCGACGAAAGGACCGACCTCATGGAAGCTCCCCTCATCCAGGAGAACCTCCAAGCGCTCTCTGGCGGTGAGCTTGCCCGCCTTGTGCTGGCGCTCGATGCGCGCCTGGCCGCCGCCCTCCAGGGCGCGGGCGCGGCGCTGCTCGAGCTCGTCGATCCGCTCCTCCATCGTCATGCAGGGCGCCAACGGCCATAGGTTAAAAGAAGCTGGCGGCCGCATGGTGAACCATGCACGTCGCTATCACGGGCGGGACCGGGCTGGTCGGCCAGGCCCTCACCCAGGCGCTTCGAGCCCGTGGTGACACCGTGACCATCGTGACCCGGTCCCCGGAGGCCGACGACGAGATCGGCTGGGATCCGGGCCAGCAAGCCTCCCTGGAGCTCCCAGAACGGACCACGCAAGTCGTCCACCTGGCCGGAGCCCCCATCGTTGGCCAGCGCTGGACCGAGGCCTACAAGCGCGAGCTCCTGGAGAGCCGCGTGGAGGGAACAGCGCGCGTCGTGGAAGCCGTGGCCAGCCACGGAGCCATCGAGCACGTCGTCTCCGGGAGCGCCGTCGGTTACTACGGCGACCGGGGCGAGCAGACCCTCACCGAGGAGGACCCTCCAGCAGGTGGCTTCCTGGCCAACGTCTGCCAGCGCTGGGAAGAGGCTGCCATCCCCATCGCCAAGGACGACACCCTGGACACCGGGCTGGCTTGGATCCGCACTGGGGTGGTGCTCAGCAGCCAGGGTGGCGCGCTCGCCCAGATGCTCAACCCGATCCCACTGGTGAGGCCGTTCCACTGGGGTCTTGGAGGCCCGGTGGGCGACGGGGAGCAATGGTTCCCGTGGATCCACATCGAGGATGAGGTGGGCGCGATCCTCCACCTCCTCGACGAGGGCCTCGAGGGTCCGTTCAACCTCACCTCCCCTGGGGTCACCCGGAACCGCACCTTCACCCGAGCGCTTGGCTTGGCGCTCAACCGTCCAACCAAGCTGCCGGTCCCGCGGATCGCCCTCAAGGCGCTCTACGGGGAGTCCGCCCAGGTCCTCTTCGACAGCCAGTGCGTGCTGCCAAGCCGCCTGGAGAGATCGGGGTACACCTTCCAGCACGCCAACATCCAAGAGGCGCTCCACGACCTACTCGCCAGCAACTGACGGGCCTGGGAGGCGCAGGGAACCTGTGCGCCGGACATCGATGGTCCCGTCGGTCAGCTCGATGATCAACGCACCATCCACGGCGATCTCCTTGGGGATGCAGGGTTCGCCGTCCATGGTCATCTCTCGCTCGATCCCCCAAGCCTTGGCCATGAACCGTTCGCAGATGGCGTTCACATCGGTGCGCTCGAGCATCGCCTCGTAGGCGGGCAGGGCATCGAGCAGCGCGGTTAAGACCTCGCGTGGTGTTGCCTCGACCCCGAGCTGGGCGAGGCTGGCAGCGTCGTCGATGGGCGGCTCGTTGTTCACGTTGATCCCGAGACCCGCGACCACGGTCTCGATCCCTTGCGACCCGCTGCGTGATTCGACAAGCACACCGCCGAGCTTGCGATCCCCCACCATGAGATCGTTGGGCCAACGCAGCTCCAGGGAGGCCCCGAGCCCTTCGAGCGCCTCGCACGCAGCCAGCCCCACAGCCAGGGGGATGGTGCCGGCCAGGTGGGCAGGCGGGTTGGCGCGCAAGAGGATCGAGGCCCACAACCCCCCTGGAGGGGAGCGCCAGTCCTGTGCCTTGCGTCCTCTGCCGCGGGCTTGGATCCCGGCGACCACGACGAGACCGCTGGGCTCGCCCGCACGGGCCGCCTCCAGCACGATGTCGTTGGTGGATCCAACCTCCGGGAACCGGACGACGCGGTAGGGCACGGGCCCGGCCAAGCAGAGCAGCTCGAAAAGGCTTCGCCCCGGATGTCGACGAACGCCGAAAAGCTGACAGGCAACCCTTATGGGCTCCCCCTGGCGTACGCTTCATGGTGGGTACCAGTGTACTGTTTGCATCACGACGAGGCCGAGCAGTTCGGCTCCGAGCCCGTGCCCTGCCCGTTCTGCGGGTTGGGCACCGAGGGCGCAGAGGCAGAGATCGACCAAGCGCCTGTGACCGCGGCCATCCCGTTCGAAGATAGCCAGGACGCACTGCGACACGCACTCACCCTGGACAACGACGCAGCCCCCTCGCGCTCCCCACGCCGATCTGGGAACCGACGAGCCTACTGGTGAAGGCCGCACACCTTTTCAACCGAGGCCACCCTGGCCGCTCGTGGCATGTCTGAGAGGCGCAGCGAACGCACCGTTCGGTAGGGAACTCGACCCGGCAGAGGGGGTTGCGCACGCAGGTGAAGCTGCCATAGAGGACGCTGGCCTCTCCCCCACCGCGATCGACGCGTTGGTGGTCGCCAACGCCGCAGCACCCAGCTTCACCGACATCGGGAACGTCGCGGTCTGGACCGCCGAGGTGCTCGGCCAGGCAGGCACACCAGCGCTTCGGGTGGACACGGGACCCTCATCGAGCCTCAGTGCACTCTGGGTGGCTGAGAGCCTCATCGCCTCCGGGGGCGCCGACAACGTCCTCCTCGTGGGTTGGGAGCAGATGACCACGCTCCCCACCCAGGACACCACTCGCATCCTCGCCAAGCTCATGGCCCCGGACGAACAACGCCTCGACCTCACGCTTCCGGGCCTGGTCGCCATGCTCACCAGCGCTTACCTCCACGCCCACGACCTGGCCATCGAGGACCTCGCCCACCTGCCCGTGCGCGCCCACGCCTTGGCGGCCAACAACCCCATCGCCCACTTCCAGACACCCATCACGCTGGCCGACGTGCATGCCTCGCGAGTCATCGCTGAGCCGCTGCAGCTCTACCACTGCGCGCCCATCAGCGATGGCGCCGCCGCCGTCGTGGTCTCCAACCAGGGCCCTGTCGAGCTGCTGGGCAGCGGGCATGCCACCGACCACCACGGCTACGCCCGAAGACCGACACCACTCACCGGGTTCCAGGCGACCCAGCAAGCCGCCCGGGAAGCCTTCGCCCAGGCTGGGATCCGGCGCGAGGCCGTGGACGTCATCGAGCTGCATGATGCCTTCTCGATCCTCGAACCCGTCAACCTCGAGGACCTCGGCTTCGCTGAACCAGGCCAGGGTCTCGCCTTGCTCCCTGAGAGCGGCGAGGATCCCTTGGCTGGCCCGCTGGCCGTGAACCCATCCGGCGGGCTCAAAGCGCGAGGTCATCCCATCGGGGCCACAGGCGCAGCACAGCTCTGCGAGCTCTTCGACCAGCTCACCGGCCGGGCCGCCAACCAGGTCGACCAAGCACGCATCGCCCTGGCCCACAACATCGGTGGCTTCGGCAACAACGTCCACTGCACCCTTCTGGAGGCCACTGCTTGAGCGCGGATGGAGCGGGCGACCTGGAGGGCCGGGTGCTCGCGCGCACACGCCTGCCGGGTCGGCCGGTCCTCGTGCTCGTCGAGCGCCCGGCGGGGGAGCGCGTGCTCGCCAAGCTGGCTGAGGGCCTCGACACCGCCATCGGGGACCACGGACACCTTGAGCCCGATGCCGGGGGGTTCACGTTCCATCCTGCAAATCCTGTGGAGCGTGTCGATCCTGGCGCTCCCGGCTAAGACCGTGGTAGACCGCCCAGGCCAGCATGCCCACCGAGACGACGGCGACGGCATCGAAGATCCGGCCCGTGCCCAACGCTTCCCCCACCGGACCCAGCACCAACGGCCCTACAAGCAAGCCCACCCCGAGCCAGGCGCCGTGACGACCCATGGATCGCCCGATGGCTCCCGGCGGACTGCCGCGCGCGGTCAACGTCAAACTGGCTGGCGCCAGCACCCCGAGACCGAGGCCTTGGATCCCCGCCGCCAGGGCGAGCATGAGGCTCGTGTCCGCCCGCGGGAAGAGCAACGAGCCCGCCCCCGTGCCCAAGGCACCCAGCGCGATCAGCCACACGCCAGCGCGGTCCGTGACCATGCGCGCGGTGACCAACCGGACCACGAGGTTGGTGCCCTCCCGAGCGGAGAGGAACAGGCCGACCCCGAAGGCAGAGACGCCTGCGGCGGCCAGGTGCACGGGGATGAAGGTGTCTGAGGCGCCGAGAAAGAAGCCGAGGAAGAACCCTGAGGCGATCCCCAGCGCCAGCCCACCCGCCGCTGCAGCCGACGTCCGCTTGTCGCCATGGCTTGAGCTTGGCTCCTCCAGGCGGCGCTCACCGAGCCAACCCAGCATCCCGAGCGGGGCGAGCAGGCCAAGGGTTGCCCGGAAACCGATGACATCGGCCAGCCCGCCAGCCAGGGGACCGAGCGTGTACCCGACGCCCACGACCACCAGGAAGCGCACCATGGTCTCGGCCACCTCTCCAGGCGGGGCCAACCTCGAGACCCGGGCGTGGATGCCCACCCAGAACAACCCGACCCCCAGGCCGTAGGCCAGGATGGCAGCGCCGGCCACCAGGAGGTTGCTCGACGCGAGGAAGAGCCCGCCGGCCACGGCGGTGGCGAGCCAGCTCGCCTGCACGATCCCCCTGGTGCCCCGACCATCGATCCACCGGCCCGCTGGCAACCGGCTGACCACCTGCACGCCTCCGAACCCGGCAGAGATCGCCCCGATGACCGCAGCCCCGGTGGCCAGCGGCCCCTCGAGGAGCTGGAAGGCCAGAGGGATCGCCATGCCCATGGTGCCCGCGAAGAGTCCGGCCAGCGCGAACGTCCCCCGCCTTAACCGTCGTCGGTCCACCTGCTCGGTTCCCCCGTGCCCAGAACCCTCGGCTCCACATGAAGACATGACACCGAACCCGAGTCGTCAAGATGACGACCACCAGGGGCTTGTCACGGACGGGACACACGATGCTTCAAACCATGCTACGGGAACCCATGGAGCGATGCTTCCAAGGAGGCGATCCGGTGCGGCTATCGGACTCGCGCTTCTCATGCTGCTGGCCGGGTGCATCGGCACCCTGCCGGGGCAGACCCAAGAAACCGGACCAGCGTCCGGCGAGCCAGCCAGCCAGGCCCACGAGATCTCAGAGAGGACCCCACAGGAACCGCGCGAGCGAGCCGAGAACACGCTGACCATCGTGCTCGAGCTGACACCCGAGAGCCCCGAGCGCATCGATGTGCGCGACCTCTTCGTCTCTCCGCTTCCTGGCGGGGAGACCAGCTTCGTCACGGAGACCACCTCTCTGGCACCTGGTGAGCGGGTCCCCATGGCCCGGTTGACCGTGCCCGATGGTCTCGCTGTCAGCGAGATGCGCGTCACCCTCCGCTTGACCGATGGCATCGGCGAGGCGCTGCTCTCCGTGGGCATCGGTGCCTGGAATGGGGAAGCAGACGTCACCCAGAGCATCTATCTCACCATGGAGGAACCCGGTGAGCTGCGCGCCAGCCAGGTGGTCGGTCCTGAGACCGCCCGCAGCGTCGATGCCAACGCCGAACCCATGTACGGCTGGATGGTGTGGCCGGATGGCTACCGCGACCCCATCGGGACCTTCCCGTACACGATCCACGTCCCGGAGGCCTACCCGCTGCTCACCTCCTCCCAGGGCGTCAGCTTCGAGATCACGGACGCAGATGGACCCGTCGAGTGGACCTACGACGGGGAGACCATCAGCACCGAGGACTCGGTCGAGATCGACGCCGAACCCGGACGCCACGTGCTCCGGGTCACCATCGGCGACCACAGCCACGTCCTGCGCCCACGCGCCGACCTCGATCAACGCTTCGAGGACGTCGCCCCCGTCGGGACCCTGGAAGCCCGCAAGCTGCTTGATGGGATCAACGCCCGGGCCCACCCCTTCGAGATCGGGGAAAGCAACCTCTGGACCACCGTCGAGGTCGGTCCACGAGGCGACGACAGCTTCGCAGCCGACCTGGACCTCTACCTCGCAGACGCCGATGGCGAGCTCATCGCGGAGGCCGTCTCAGAGCATCCCACCGAGCACATCGAGCTCCGCCACCCCCTCGAGCCTGGAGAGTACACGCTCTGGGTCTACAACGCCCGAGGAGCCTCGGTCGCGTACACGGCCTTCGTCCACGTCGACTACTGATGCCAGGGCGACCGCGGAGCCCCATCGGCCGGCTCCGCGCGCATCGTAAGAGCCATAACCCCGACCGCTATGGCTCACGACATGAACGAGGGGTGGATCGGGAAGGCCACAGCAGAGTTCGTTGCGACCTTCGGGCTGGTGTTCTTCGGCGCCGGCTCGATCGTCATGAACACGTTCCTTGGCGCGGAAGGCTACGGGCTCATCGGCATCGCAGGCGCCCATGCCATCGTGCTCGCCATCGTCGTGAGCGCCACCATGAACATCAGCGGGGGTCACGTCAACCCGGCGGTGACCTTCGGGGCGTTCTTGACCAAGCGGATCCCTGCCACCCTGGCGGGCATCTACGTGGTCGCCCAGCTCGCCGGTGGCATCGCAGGTGCTGCCTTCGTACGTGCCCTGCTCCCCATGGGCGCCGTGGACGCTGCTAGCATCGGCGCGACCCTCACCGACACCAGCGTGATGACCACCCTGGCAGCCGTGAGCCTCGAGCTTGTCCTCACCTTCTTCCTGGTCTTCACCGTTTTCGGCACCGGCATGAGCAAGCACGCCCCCAAGGTCGGCGGCTTCGCCATCGGTCTCGTGCTCTTCTTCGACATCCTCGTCGGAGGTCCGCTCACCGGGGCTTCGATGAACCCAGCACGCACGCTTGGCCCCGTGGCCGTCGGAGCCCCCCTGGGCATGGGCCCTGCCGGCTGGCTGGCGGTCTACTTCGTCGGACCCCTGCTCGGTGGTGCCCTGGCCGCTGCCGTGTACGATGGCATCGTCGAGAAGGGCGCCGACGCCTGAACGGTGGGGGCGCTTCGGCGCCTTCACCGGAGCGTGCCTGCGGCGCGCTCAACGTGAGGTTGGCTGGATGACAGCCGACCTCCGTTCGACCGCGGCCGCCAGGCGGCGGTCTCTTGGATGTGAGCCGCTGTTCGTGGCTCACATGCCCCAGAAGTTCTCTTCCTGGCGCTTGATCTCGGCGACCTCCTGCATGATCTCCTGCTCGTCGTAGGTGAGATCGTGGTCGCTGAGCTCTCGGAAGTCCGAGCCAGGCATGTCGATGTAGTAGACCTCGTTCTCATCCATCTGGCGGCCGATCTGGACGTCGTCCACGGCGATGGCCACCTCGTCACCCTGCTTGGCTTCGGTCACGGGGTTGTCGTCCAGGCGGATGGATTGGATCGAGCCGACGGTACGGCCGTCTTCGCGCAGGATGCGCTGGCCGATGCGGATGCGTCCGCCGAGCACGCGCACGCCCATGATGGCGGGCTTGCGCACCCGGAAGCTGTGGTCCTCAAGGAACAGGAACTTGCCGGGGAACGTGAGCTCCGAGCGCGCGGATTCCTGGATGTCCTCCTTGAGCTCATCCCGGTAGGCCTCGTAATCATCGATGAGCTGGTAGACGATCTCGTCCTGGATCAGCTCGACCTCGTGCTCCCGGAGCGCTTCCTTCACGTCCGGGAGGGCGTCGACGTTGAAGGCCAGGATGCAGCGGTGCTCGATGTCGGGGAACGTGGCGGCGTCGATGACATCGCGGGCTGAGACGTTCCCGACGCGCGCCATGCGCACCGGGATCTCGGCTTCGGAGAGCTCGAAGGCCAAGGCCTCCAACGATCCCAGCGTATCCGCCTTGATGAGCAACCCCTTGTCGTCATCGAGCTTGATGTCGGGCTTGAGCTCGGACCGGATGCGCTGCTTGAGCTCGTCCACCGTCTCGGGCGTGGCTCCGTAAAGCGGCGCGCCCGGGGTCACGTCGTCGAGCTCGGGCGCGGCGATCTTGAGGCCCATGGCGGCGCGAACCTCGTCGACGCTCTCGAACCGGTCGCTTGGGTCGCGGATCTCGTCCAGCGCTCGGGGTTTGAGAAGCGCGCGGATCGTCGTCGTCCTCGGCTTGTGCTTGGTCCCCACCACGATGGTCTGGCCCTGCTCGAGCTTGCCATCGTAGAGGATGACGTCCACGGTGGCACCGAACCCCTTCTCCTCTTTGACCTCCAGGACCGTGGCTTTGCCCGGGGCGTCGAGATCGGCTTCTAGGTCCCCTTTTTGCTCGAGGAAGCGCTGAGCCAGGCCACTGAGGACCAGCAGGAGATCGGCCAGGCCTTCCCCGTTCTCAGCCGAGATGGGCACGATGGCCACGGTCTTGGTGAAATCCGAGATGTTGTCGTAGCGGTCGGCTGGGTAGCCGGCCTCGTGCAGGCCACCGATGAGCTCGTAGAGCGCGGTCTGGAGGTCCTGTTGCACGCTCTCGTTCTGCTCCGGGAACGACGTGATGAACGGTTCATCGGCATGTGTCTCCCAGCCGTGGATGCGATCGACCTTGTTGGCCGCGATGACGAACGGGGTGTTGTTCTGCTTGAGGATGGAGAGGGCTTCCCGGGTCTGGGGCATGAGTCCTTCCTGGACGTCCACCACGACCACGCCGATGTCGGCCAACGCGCCGCCCCGGGTGCGCAGGGTGGAGAACGCCCGGTGGCCGGGTGTGTCGATGAAGAGCAAGCCAGGGAGACTGAAGCGCCGGTTCTCCATGAGCGGGCCGCAGACCGCCTCGATAGCATCCATGGGCACTTCGGTCGCACCGATGTGCTGCGTGATGCGCCCGGCTTCCCGGGTGGCCACCGACGAGCCCCGGATCCGGTCGAGCAAGGTGGTCTTCCCGTGGTCGACGTGACCGAGCACGGAGACGATCGGTTGCCGGGTAGCCATGGTGGCGCCAGCCAGCGCACAGCCCTACTTAAACGATAGGCCGGGAACCCCAGCCCTGGCCCTGGCCACGGCTCGGTCAACCCTCAACGGTTAAATACGAACCCTCTTCTCTCCGGCCCGCCCCGCGGGACCCAGGACCGGTCGCTCCGGACCGAGGCCCCGCGTGGGAACTTGGGGACATGGTGTAACCAGGCATCATTGCGGGCTCCAGTTATCGTGGGAATGATGACCGTATGGGTCTGCTGAGTCGGTCGCTATGCTGATTGACTGGAGCACTGACCCACCCTAGGAGAGACCCGCCGATCTGGGTTCAAAACCCTGTCGGGCCAACCCCGGCGTGGTGAGGATCCCAGTGTCCCCATGGATCGGGGGCCGGTTCCCGGCCCCCGCATCAACTCATCCAGCCACTGCTCCATCCACCCTGCGAGCTGGCTGGTGCGAACGACCACGGTTTTGACCCATGCCACGCCTGCGCCGTCGTGGACCGGGTATGGCTCACAGCGACGCTCGCCCTGATGGCACCCTTGGCCGCCCTTGTGGTGCTCGTCGGGATGCTGTCCACGGGCCTGGCGCCGTTGGCGGTCTTCGGCCCCCTCTACGCCATCTCCCTGGCGCTCACCCGCAACGTCGAGGACGCCAGAGCAGGAGCCACTCGCGCCACGGTTGCGGCAAGCCTGGGCATCCCGCTGGCCCTAGCCCCCGTTCTGCTTCTCTTGGCCGATGGGGCCACCCCCATCCCTGCCTCGCTCACCACGGCAGGCGTGCTCCTTCTGGCGGTGGGCTTGGGTGCGATGGCCGGGCTTGCCGCCGCGCCCGCGCCTCGGCGGTTGGAAGAGCACGAGGCCCGGCGATGGACGGTCGTGGCTGCCCTGGACCGCGAACAAGCCACTGGCCTCATCCGGCTTCTCATCGTGCTGCTCCCGGCTGGTATCCTCGTTGGCCTCCTTCGTGAAGCCCCGATCCTGCTCGGGGACGAGGGAGCCATGATCACCGTGGTGGAGGCCGCCTTCGGAGAGCTTGTGCACAGCGGCTCGGTCGTGCTCCCCGGCCCATCGGCCGCCTGGCTCGTGGCCATCCCGCTCACTCTATCGCCGGTGGCCATCGGTTTCCTCGTGCCACCCCGCCAGGCGGGCCCCTTGGCCCTCGGCGGTCTCGCCTTCCTGGTGCTCAGCCCCCTGGCCTTCGTGTTCGACCTGCCCGTGGAAACCCCCGACGGTGTCCACGTCCCCATCGGCCAGCTCGCCGAACCCGCCCTCTCGCTCCCCATCGCGCTGGCCCCCATCGGGGCCGGCGCGCTGCTGGGCGGTGGGTTGCTCTACCTCGCCCGGCGCATGCGCCGTACCCCGATCCTGACCACCACCGCTTGGGCGGCAGCCGGGGCGCTGATCGCTTGGACGACCCATGGTTTGCTCCCGGCAGCTGGCACCGCTCTTGGCATCCTGCTGGCCTCGCTTCTCCTCTCCCTTCACACCGGCAGGGCTCCTGTCGGCGCCGCTGTGGCCCTCGGCGCGGCTGCAGCCTGGCTTCTGGCCTGGTTCGCACCTCGCCCCGACGCCCTGGCGCTGGGTGCGCTGGCCACCGTGACCGCGGTGGGCGCATTAGCGGTGACCCAGGCAGCCCGCTCGCTCCCGCTCCCGTTCGAGGCGGTCCGCTCCCCGCGAACCCTCATCCAGCTCGTCTTGACGACCATCGTGGCCTCTGCGCTCGCGTGGCTCCTGGCCACCTCCGTGGCTGGCCAGGCCGCACCCTTGGCCGCCCCCCATGCCCGCAGCCTCACCGCGGCCCTGGAGGGCTTGGTGACCCGGGAGGGGACCGCGCTGCTCGCCTGGGGGCTTCTCGCAGGGCTGTTGATCCAGCACCTTACCGGCCGAGCCACGCCTGCCGCGCTCGGCTTCCTGGTCGGTCCAGCCACCGGGCTCATGGTCCTGGCCGGCAGCCTGGCTCGCGCCTGGTGGGAGAGCAGGCTCTTCGAGCGCGCCCGCCAGGGCTTCGTGATGCGAGGCGAGATGGGCTACGCCCTGCTGCGCGTCCACGTGGTCGTGGTCGCCATCCTGCTCGGGGATGGCATCGCCATGGTGCTTGGGGCGGTGCTCTGATCACTCGAAGTCGAGGTACTCGCCGCTTGAGGCATCCACCGAGGCCCACGCGATGTCGCTCCCTCCGCCGGCTTGCTCGAACCCAACCACCCAGACTGGACCAGTGCGGTCATCGTTGGGCATCAGGAGCCAGATCCCGTCCCAACCGGTCTGGGGGTCCTTCCAGGCGTCATGGTTCCCGGCGGCGATCTCGGCGGCTCGGGCGGAACTGATCTCCCACCCATCCAGGGGTCCCCTGGCATACGGGAGGAGCACCTCGTCGGCGGCACCGCTGGTCTGCTCCGGGGGGACGTGGGAGCCGTCGGCCCGGATGACGACCTGCCACATCGCACCCTCGTGCTCCCCCGCACCGGCCTCTTCGAAAACGTAGGACCATGCCAGGGCCAGACCATCGCCGATGCGCGGGTCCGCCTCAAGGCCAAGCTGCCCGAACGGACCGTCGTCCTCGTTCAGGAGATCCGGATCCGAGGCCTCGATCCCGGCGACACCAACGAGGTCGACCGGGCCTGCCACGTCTGAAACGAGGGCCTCGGCCCGCAGGACGCCATCCGTCGCGTCCATCTGGCCGAGCCTCTCCTCTCCGGAGAGGCAGCCACCGGGAACGATCATCAGGAGGCCGAGCACCGCAGACCATCGCATGGACTCACACCTTCTCGAACATGACTCCAGGCTTGTACGTCGGCGTGAACTCAACCGTGTCGCCGATGGCCAGGTCGTTGTCCGAGGCCACGTAGGGGACCCAACCGGTCACGCGGGTCCCGTCCTCGAGCTCCACGATGGCCCACGCGAACGGGGTCTCGTTCATGAACTCCTCGGCGGCCACGTTCTGGATCGTGAACGTCACGACCTCGCCCTTCGGGGGAAGCTCGACCTGGATGATCTCCTTGGATCCGCACTTCGGGCACCGCTTGACCGGGGAGACGAACGTGTGCTCGTTGCTGCACCGGAACCCGATCAGGGTCCCGTCCTTGCGTTGCTCGGTGATCTGCGCCATGGTGGCAAGCTCGCTCATCGTCATCCCTCCCTCCCGAAGATGTGGGCAGTCACGGTGCCACCGGTTGCCCCCACGTTGTGCGTGAGCACGTGGTCGAGGTCCTCGACCTGGCGGCCGCCGGCCTCGCCGCGGAGCTGCTGGACCGCCTCGTAGATCTGGCCCAACCCCGTGGCGCCCACTGGGTGGCCTTTGGCCTTGAGCCCACCGGAGGCGTTGACAGGTGTGGACCCGTCGGGCTTGGTCTGGCCATCACGCACCAGATCGATGGCCTGGCCGGGCTTGGCCAGCCCGAGGTCCTCCATGGCCACGAGCTCAGCGATGGTGAAGCAGTCGTGCACCTCGAAGAGGCCGATCTGGTCGGCGCTGACACCGGCTTGCGTCATGGCCTCGCGCCCGGCGATCTGCGTGGCTTCGATGCTCGTGAGGCTCGGTCTCTCCGAGAGGGCCGCGATGGTCCCGTGGTGGCTGGAGCCCTCCACGACGATGGGCGTGTCTGTAAGCTCGCGAGCCTTCTCCGGTGTCGCGATGATGGCGGCTGCCGCTCCGTCGCTGAACGGACAGGCGTCGTAGAGCTTGAGGGGGGCTGCCACGGTGTAGGAGTTGAGAACGTCCTCCACGGTGATCTCCTTGTGGAAGTGCGCGGTCGGGTTGTGCATGGCGTTCTCGTGGTTCTTGATGGCCACCTGGGCCAGATCCTCCTCGGTGGTCCCGTGCTCGGCCATATGCGATCGCGCCATGGTGGCATACAGCCCAGGGAACGTGGCTCCCACACCCCCTTCTAGGAAGTAGTCGGATCCGTAGCAGAAGTAAGAGGTGGCGGTAAGCGTGTCGATATGGCTCACCTTCTCCGTGCCGACAGCCAGGGCGACATCGGCCATGCCGCTTCGGACGTAGGCAAGGGCGTGGCGGAAGGCCACGCTGGCCGAAGCACAGGCTGCCTCGGTCGTGCTTGAGGGGATGTGTGGAGCGCCGATGGCCGTGGCGACCAGGGGGCCCACGTGGCCCTGCTTGTCGGCCATGCCGAAGGCGTTGGCCACGAACAGCGCGTCCAGGTCATCGCCCGCGATGCCTGCGGTGTCGAGCACGTCCATGGACGCCTCCACGGCGAGCTCCCGCGCGGTCTCCTCGCGCTTCCCGTACTTCGTGCACGCGGCCTCTGCGATGGCAACCGGTTGCATACGTACGCGTCAGGAGGACCACGGCTAAAAGGCGTTGCTTGGGCCGTTTCGTAGCTGGGAGGAACAGAGCTCGTGCGACACCCGTGGGAGCCCGGCCGGCGGAAGGCTTTAATACATGAGCTATTATCCAGCCGTCCAGCCTTTCCAGGTTCGCCAGGGCGAGTCGTAGTTAACCACAACGTGAGCAATCTAACCGGGTCGGGGTCGTGTTGACGTGGGACGCGTGTCGGACGTACCAGCCCTTCGCCTCCAGCTCGGCCTACGAAATGCTCGACCCAACCCGGGCTCGTAGCTCAGCTAGGTAGAGCGTCCGGCTTTTAACCGGACGGCCGAGGGTTCGAATCCCTCCGAGCCCGCTCGCGGTGGCCGCCTTGGCGGGTGCGGAGGCCCGAGGCCTTCGGTGCCCGCTCGCGTGGTTGGCCCGATCCGCCCTTCGTCCCTGGGAAGACGCCCCGAGGTGCCCCTCCGATGCCGAAACCGTTCCGGTTCGACGTGCTCGCCCACGAGTTCGTGCCCCGCCACGAGGTCCTCACAGATGAGGAGATCGAGGAGGTGCTCGAGCGCTACGAGATCACCAGGGAACAACTGCCCCGGATCCTGAACACGGATCCAGGCGCGCTCTCCGTGCGCGCCCGCCCGGGCAACGTCGTCAAGATCACCCGGCGGAGCCTGACGGCTGGAGAAGCCGTCGCCTACCGGCTCTGCGTGGAGGCCTGAAGCATGCGAGAACTCGTCGATGCGTTCTACCAGGAGCGAAGCGTCGCCAACCACCACCTCGCGAGCTTCGACGACTTCATCAACCACTGGCTCCAGAAGGTCATCGCCAACATCCACATCGGCGACGAGGACACCCCCCCAGGCATCATCCAGACCGATGTCGAAGGGTACAAGATCAAGCTGGGCAAGTGCCGCGTCGGGCGGCCCCAGCGCAAGGAGGCCGACGGGTCCACGGACTACCTGACCCCCATGGAGGCCCGCCTTCGCAACATGACCTACGACGCGCCGATCTTCATGGAGTTCATCCCGGTGCTCGAGGGCATCGAGCACGAGCCCGAGGAGGTCAACGTCGGCAACATCCCGATCATGGTCAAGTCCTGCCGATGCAACATCGTCAAGGACAACCTCGAGGAGCTCCAGAACGCCTCCTACACCGACGAGGAGTACCAGCACGAGCTCATGCGCCTCCAGGAGGACCCCATCGACCCCGGTGGCTACTTCATCATCAACGGCTCCGAGCGCGTGCTCATCAGCCTCGAGGACCTGGCCCCGAACCGGGTCATGGTCGAGTTCAACAAGCGCTACGGCCGCGCCGTCGAGGTCGCCAAGGTCTTCAGCCAGCGCGACGGCTTCCGGGCGCTGATCAGCGTCGAGAAGAAGCGCGACGGCTCGCTCATGGTGGACGTGCCCACGGCAAGCAACCAGATCCCGCTCATCGTGTTCATGCGTGCGCTTGGTCTCGAGACCGACGAGGAGCTCGTGACCAACGTCGTCACGCACCCCGACATGATGCCCATGGTCCTGGCCAACATCGAGGACGCGCGCGAGGAGCATGGCGTCTCCAACCACGACGAGGCCATCGAGTTCCTCGGCCGCAAGCTGGCCGGTGGACAAGCCCGCGAGTACCGGCGCAAGCGCGCCGAGAGCCTCATGGACCGCACCCTGCTCCCGCACCTGGGCGGCGAGCCGGAGGACCGCATCAAGAAGGCGGTCTTCCTGGGCCGGATGTCCCGGACCGTGCTCGAGCTCGCGCTCGGCCACCGCGAAGAGGACGACAAGGACCACTACGCGAACAAGCGCATCAAGCTGGCCGGCAACCTCATGGAGGACCTCTTCCGGGTGAGCTTCATGCAGCTGGCCAAGGACATCAAGTACCAGCTCGAGCGCGCCCACTCGCGCAACCGCGAGCTCAAGGTCTCCACGGCTGTGCGAAGCGACGTGCTCAGCCAGCGCCTGCTCCATGCCCTGGCCACCGGCAACTGGGTCGGCGGGCGAGCTGGTGTGAGCCAGTTGCTCGACCGCACCGCCAACCTCTCAGCGCTCTCGCACCTGCGCCGGATCATCAGCCCGCTCACGCGTAGCCAGCCGCACTTCGAGGCGCGCGACTTGCACCCCACCCAGTGGGGACGGCTCTGCCCGAACGAGACCCCCGAGGGGCCCAACTGTGGCCTGGTGAAGAACATGGCGCTCACGACCGAGATCAGCGAGGGCACAGAGAACGAGGACGTCCGCCACAGCCTCTACGACCTCGGCGTCAAACCCCTCGAGGTCTCCCGCTACGGAGGTGGCGACGAATGAGCGAGATGGAAGGCGCGCGCGTGTTCCTCAACGGCGACATCGTCGGGCTCCACGACAACCCCGGCGAGCTCTACGAGAAGGTCAAGACCCGCCGCCGCCAGGGCCTGCTCAGCGGCGAAGTCAACGTCCGCATGGACGACGAGACCGGTGACATCTACATCAACGCCGACTCGGGACGCCTGCGCCGGCCGCTCATCGTCATCGACGAGGGCGAACCACGGATCACCGACGAGCACCTCGCCCAGATCGCCGCCGGCGAGCTCGCGTGGGGTGACATGCTCCGCGAGGGCGCGATCGAGTACATCGACGCCGAGGAGGAGGAGAACGTCTACGTGGCCGTGCGCCCCGAGGACGTCACCGACGAGCACACGCACCTCGAGATCGATCCCATGGTCATCTTGGGCATCGGTGCAAGCATCGTCCCCTACCCCGAGCACAACTCCAGCCCGCGCATCACCATGGGAGCCGGCATGGGGAAGCAGAGCCTCGGGCTGGGCCAATCAAACTACCGCACGCGCCCGGACACGCGCGGGCACGTCATGCACTACCCGCAAGCCCCGCTCGTGCGCACCCAAGCGCTAGACTACGTCAACTTCGACCGGCGACCAGCCGGCCAGAACTACATCGTGGCCGTGGCCAGCTACCAGGGCTACAACATGGAGGACGCGCTCATCTTCAACCGCGCCTCCATCGACCGCGCCCTTGCTCGCTCAGCTTTCTTCCGATCCTACTCCAGCGAGGAACGCCGATACCCCGGTGGCCAGGAGGACCACTTCGAGATCCCCAGCCCCGACGTGAAAGGGGTGCGCCCCGAGGAAGCCTACGCCCAGTTGGGCGAGGATGGCTTGATCAGCCCCGAGGCCGTCGTCGGTTCCGGCGATGTGCTCATCGGGAAGACGAGCCCCCCGCGTTTCCTCGAGGAGCCACAGGACTTCCTCACCCCCCAGAAGCGGCGCGAGACCTCGGTGACCGTGCGCCACGGGGAGCGAGGCGTGGTGGACAGCGTCATGTTCACCGAGTCCACCGGCGGCTCGAAGCTCGTGAAGGTCAAGATGCGTGACGAGCGCGTGCCTGAGCTCGGAGACAAGTTCGCAAGCCGCCACGGCCAGAAGGGGGTCATCGGGCTCATCGCGGAACCCGAGGACCTCCCGTTCACCCCCAGCGGCGTCCTTCCAGACATCGTGATCAACCCTCACGCCATCCCGTCCCGGATGACCGTGGGCCACGTGCTCGAGATGATCGGCGGCAAGGTGGGCAGCATGGATGGCCGCAGCATCGACGGCACGCCCTTCGACGGCGAGTCCGAGGAGGGGCTCCGCAAGGGCCTCGTTGAGAACGGTTTCCACCACAGCGGGCGCGAGCCCATGTACGACGGGGTCACTGGGGAGCGCTTCGAGGCGGACATCTTCATCGGTGCGATCTACTACCAGAAGCTCCACCACATGGTCGCCGGCAAGCTGCACAGCCGCTCCCGCGGACCGGTGCAGATCCTCACCCGGCAGCCGACCGAGGGTCGCGCCCGGGACGGTGGTCTGCGCTTCGGCGAGATGGAGCGCGACTGCCTGATCGGCCACGGCGCGGCCATGGTCATCAAGGACCGGTTGCTCGACGAGTCCGACAAGGTCGAGGTGCTGGTCTGTAAGAACTGCGGCATGGTCGCCTTCGAGGACCGCCGGGGCTTCACGCGGTGCTCCAACTGCGGCGATGACGCCGAGGTGTACCCCGTCGAGATGAGCTACGCGTTCAAGCTCCTGCTCGATGAACTCAAATCGCTTTGCCTGGCCCCGCGCCTGAAGCTGGAGGACTTAGTATGATGGTGCCCAACGCTCCCAAGAAGATCGGGCGCATCCAGTTCGGGATGCTCTCACCCCAGGAGATCCGGTCGATGTCGGCCACGAAGATCATCACAGCCGACACCTACGACGACGACGGGTTCCCCATCGAGATGGGGCTCATGGACCCGCGCCTGGGCGTCATCGAGCCAGGGCTTCGGTGCAAGACCTGCGGTCGAACCGTGGGTGACTGCCCCGGGCACTTCGGCCACATCGACCTGGCCATGCCCGTCATCCAGGTCGGCTACAACTGGATGATCCGCAACATCCTGCGCTCCACCTGTCGCAACTGCGGGCGCATGTTGGCCAGCGATGCAGAGATCCAAGAGTACACGGAAGAGCTCGAGGCCTGGACCGAGCAGAACCGCGACGTCTGGGAGCTCATCAAGAAGGGCATCGTCAAGCAGACCAAGAAGAAGAGCGGCGATGAGTGCATCCACTGCGGTGAGGAACAGAAGAAGGTCGAGTTCGAGAAGCCCACCACGTACCGCGAGGAGGGCCACAAGCTCACACCCGTGGACATCCGGGAGTGGCTCGAGCGTGTGCGCCCGGAGGAGGCCCACCTGCTCGGCCTCAACCCTGACGTCGCCCGCCCCGAGTGGATGGTGCTCACCGTTCTGCCGGTGCCACCAGTCACCATGCGGCCGTCGATCACCTTGGAATCGGGTGAGCGCTCGGAGGACGATCTGACCCACAAGCTCGTCGATGTCCTGCGCATCAACCAGCGCCTCCAGGAGAACCGGGACGCCGGCGCGCCCCAGCTCATCGTCGAGGACCTCTGGGAGCTCCTGCAGTACCACATCACGACGGCCATCGACAACGAGTCCAGCGGCATCCCGCCAGCCCGCCACCGCAGCGGGAGACCCCTCAAGACGCTGAGCCAGCGGCTGAAGGGCAAGGAGGGCCGCTTCCGCTCGAACCTCTCCGGCAAGCGCGTGAACTTCAGCGCGCGTACCGTGATCAGCCCGGACCCGAACCTCTCGATCAACGAGGTAGGCGTGCCCACCAAGGCATCCAAGGAGCTCACGGTCCCGCTCAAGGTCACCCCCTACAACATCGAGCTCGCCCGCGAGTTCGTCAAGCGGGGACCTGAGGACCACCCGGGCGCCAACTACGTGCTCCGGCCCGATGGTCGGCGGCTCAAGGTCACCGAGCTCAACGCAGAGAACCTCTCTCTGCGCATCGAGCCCGGCTACGTCATCGAGCGCCACCTCGTGGACGGCGACATCGTGCTCCTCAACCGACAACCGTCCCTGCACCGGATGAGCATGATGGCCCACCAGGTGCGGGTCATGCCGAACAAGACGTTCCGCATCAACCTCTCGGTCTGTCCACCGTACAACGCGGACTTCGACGGCGATGAGATGAACCTCCACGTCCTCCAGAGCGAGGAGGCTCGCGCCGAGGCCAAGATCCTGATGCGGGTCCAGGAGCACATCCTCTCCCCGCGCTTCGGTGGCCCCATCGTGGGCGCCATCCACGACGAGATCAGCGGCGGGTTCCTGTTAACCCACAAGCTCAAGCTCTTCACGAAGAGCCAAGCGCTCCACATGCTCTCCCGAACCGGGATCAGAGAGGACCTGCCAGACCCCTACACGGAGGAAGACGGCACCCCCTACTGGTCCGGCAAGCAGATCTTCAGCATGCTGCTGCCCGACGATCTCAACGTGCGCTACCGCGCCGAGATCTGCCAGTCCCACGACACGGAGCCGTGGGACCCAGAGACCGGCGAGGGCGACCCCATGGATGGCGTCGTCGTCATCGAGGACGGCGAGCTGATCCGTGGCACCGTCGACGAGAAGAGCATCGGCGCGTTCAAAGGCGAGCTGATCACGCGGATCATCCGCGCCCACGGCACCACCGCCGGCCGCCAGTTCATCGACCGCATGACGCGGCTGTGCATCGGTGCCATCATGGCCCACGGGTTCTCCACAGCCATCGACGACGAGGACATCCCCGACGAGGCCGTCGAGCAGATCCACGACAAGATCGCGGCTGCGCGCAAGAACGTCCACGAGTACGTCGACCAGTACAACGCTGGCGAGCTCGAGGCCATGCCCGGCCGCTCGGTCAAGGAGACCCTGGAGCTCAAGATCATGCAGGAGTTGGGTCAGGCCCGCGACGAAGCCGGCAGCATCGCCGGCGAACACCTTGGACTAGACAACACCGCGGTGATCATGGCCCGCTCGGGCGCGAGAGCGAGCATGCTCAACCTGTCCCAGATGGCCGGGTGCGTTGGCCAGCAGGCCGTTCGTGGCGAGCGCATCAAGCGCGGCTACGAGGAGCGCACCCTGCCTCATTTCCCCAAGGGTGACCTCGGGGCAGACGCGAAAGGGTTCGTGCAGAACAGCTACAAGTCCGGGCTATCGCCCACCGAGTTCTTCTTCCACAGCATGGGTGGCCGCGAGGGCCTCGTGGACACGGCTGTGCGAACGAGCCGCAGCGGCTACATGCAGCGACGCCTCATCAACGCGCTAGAGGACCTGCGGGTCGAGTACGACCAGACCGTGCGCAACACCGCCGGCACCGTCATCCAGTTCCGGTACGGGGAGGACGGGGTCGACCCGACCAAGAGCATCCGGGGCAAGGCGGTCAACGTCGCCCAGATCGTCTCCGACGTGCTCGGTGAGACCACCGAGGAGGCCACCGAGGACGTGCCCGAGGGCACCTACGACCGCGAGGACGCAGAGCTCATGCGATCCATCCAGGACGAATTCAACATCTCCGACCCCGAGGACTTCGAGGGAGGTGAGTGACCGTGACTTCACGCGACGAAGCCATCGAGACGTTCAAGGAGCTCCCGGGCATCGGCCAGCTGAAGGCAGAAGCCCTGGTCGATGCCGGCTTCGAGACCCTCGAAGACCTGGTACAAGCCAGCCTCGACGACATCGGTGAAGCCGAAGGCATCGGGCCCAAGCTCGCCGAGCAGATCAAGGAAGGCCTGGACGAGCTTCAGGCCGTCCAAGCCGTCCCGGACGAGCTGGCCGAGCTCATGGAGATCCCGGGCATGACGCCCGAGGCGGCCGAGTCGCTCCACGAGGCCGAGATCAAGACGCGAGAGGATCTCAAGGAGATCTTCTACGCCAAGCTGGCGGCCATCGAGGACGTCGGCGAAGCCCTGGCTGAACGCATCAAAGACGCGGTCATCAACGAGGAGGAGGCCCTCAAGGAGTTCCAGGAGTTCGAGGGTGTGGGCGTCAAGAAGTCCCAGAACATCTGGGATGCCGGCTACCGCACCGTCTACGACCTCCGACGAGCCACCACCGCAGAGTTGGCGCTCATCGAGGGTATCCACTCCAACCTGGCAGACGTCATCAAGGACCAGGTCGGCGACGAGCCCCTTCGCCCTGGCGACATGGGCCTGGAGGTCATCCCGGCCGAGGAGCTCTACCCCGTGCGCGAGTACTCCGACATGGAGCAACACGTGCGCGACGCAGCAGACGACCTGGACCTGGATCTTCCCATCACGGTCATCGCGGAGATCGCCAAGCGCTGGGAGGGGCACAAGCGCAAGACGAAGAAGCTCGAAGAGGTGCTCAAGCGAGCCCACGCCGAGTACGACTCCAACCTCATCGACTCCACCGAGGCCGCCGGCATCCTGGCAGCCCAGTCCATCGGTGAGCCTGGCACCCAGATGACCATGCGAACGTTCCACTACGCTGGCGTGGCCGAGATCAACGTCACCCTCGGTCTGCCGCGGCTCATCGAGGTCGTCGACGCCCGCCGGGTCCCATCAACCCCCATGATGGAGGTCTACATCGCCGAGGAAGCGCGCAACGACGCAGACGCCGTCCAGCGCATCGCCACGGAGATCGAGACCACCGAGCTCAAGGACATCGCGGACATCGACATCGATCTCGGAACCGCCACCGTCGTCGTCAACCCCGTGGCCAAACAGCTCGACCGTAAGCACATCACCATGGAGGAGCTCCACGAGGCCCTCGAGACGGTGCGTTACGTCGACATCAAGGAGGATGGCGACTCGTTCGTGCTGACCCCCGAGGAGTCCACCTACCGCAGCCTGCTCGAGATCAACGAGAAGGTCCGGGACCTGAAGATCAAGGGGATCGAGGACATCGAGCGCGTCATCCTACGCGAGCAGGAGGACGAGTGGGTCATCTACACGGAAGGCTCCAACCTCCAGGCCGTCATGCAGATCGACGGCGTTGACACGACCCGGACCACCACGAACAACTTCCGCGAGCTCTACGAGGTGCTCGGCATCGAGGCCGCGCGCCACGGCATCATCACGGAAGCGCACAAGACCCTGGGCGAGCAAGGTCTCAGCGTCGACCAGCGCCACCTGATGCTGGTCGCTGACGTCATGACCGCCGATGGCACGATCCGGCCCATCGGACGCCACGGCATCAGCGGCGAGAAGCCCAGTGTCCTGGCACGGGCCGCCTTCGAGATCACGGTCAACCACCTGCTTGAGGCCGCCATCATCGGCGAACAGGACCAGCTGCGCGGCGTCGCCGAGAACATCATCGTCGGCCAACCGGTCCGCCTCGGCACCGGCGCGGTGCAACTCTCCGCCAGCCCAGACGCCTTCACCGGCGTCGAGATTCCGGAGGTCAAGATGCCCGAGATCCCCGAGGAACTCATGACCGAGACCGAGCGCCAGGCTGCCGGCCTGGTGCCCGACGAGGACGAGGAAGCTGAGGGGGAAGGCGAAGAAGGCGAAGAAGGCGAAGAAGGCGAAGCGGACGAGGAGGCTGAGGCCGAAGCCGCCGAGGACACTGGTGAAGCGGAAGCCGAGGAAGAGGCCGATGAGAAGCCGGCCGACGAGGAGGAGGACTGATCATGGTCGACATCACGCGCGCGCTGAGAACAGCATCCAAGACAGGGACGGTCGAACTCGGGTACAAGTCCACGAACGCCGCCATCGACACGGCTGATGCCAAGGCGGTGGTCCTCTCCCGCAACCTCCCAGAGGCGCGGCGAGAAGCGTTGCTCGCTGCAGCGGAGGATGCGAGCGTGCCCATCATCGAGTTCACAGGCACCAACGTCGAGCTCGGACCCGCCCTGGGCAAGCCCTTCGGCGTCTCTGCGGCAGCCATCGTGGACCCTGGCGAGAGCGAGATCCTTCAAGCTGCTGCGCGGTAAACCGATGGCCGGTGAACGGACCCTCGATCTGCGCACCATGCAACTCCTCTCCACCTTCGAGGAGCTCAGCGGAGCCCGTGTCATCGACCTCGTCGAGGAGCGCGAGGACGAGCGGCTCGTCGTGCTCATCCCAGAGGACGAGGTGGGAAGAGCCGTTGGGAAGGGCGGCTCGCGGCTGCGCAACATCCGGGACAAGATGGGGCTCACCATCGACGTGGTGGCCTTCGACGAGGATCCCAAGCAGCTCGTGGCCAACTACTTCCGACCCCATGCGGTCCAGGGGGTCGAGCTCGAAGACCGACGAGACGGGACCACCATCGCCCGGGTCAAGGTCGCGCCGAAGGACAAGGGCCGAGCCATCGGGAAAGGCGGCAGCAACGTGAAGCTGTGCGCCCAGCTCGTGGGTCGGCACACGGACATCGACGAGGTCGTCGTCGACGCCGGCCACGTGGAAAGCGGCGCTTGACGCTGGCGGTTCCCGGTTCGCGTCCGTCGGGCGCGCTCAACGGTGGGTCGGAGGGAGATGGATCGTGGAACGCTTGTTCGTGTACGGGACGCTTCGGCGTGGGTTCTCCAACCCGGGCCGACAGATCCTCGAGATCCACGGTGAACACCTTGCCATGGCCACGGTTCAAGGCCACCTCTACGAGGTCCAGGGCCTTCCCGCCCTCGTGCTCGACGACGCTGGTGCCCCCGTGACCGGGGACCTCTACCGGTTGGCCCGGGAACCCGAGGTCGCACTGGCCCGCCTGGACGCCTACGAGGGGGTGGACCACGGTGGCCCGTACGAACGGGTGCCCGCCGACGTCTTGACCCCGGAGGACGCATCGCTGGAGGCCTGGGTTTACGCTTGGCGTGACCCGGTCGAGACGGGGGCGCGGATCGAGAGCGGGGACTACCTGGACACCCTCGACTCGGATCGTTGAGCCGTGGCTGCGCGCCGTGCCCGGATCCACTCCGCCACGCCTTCCAAGCTCTCGGACTGGATCGTGTGGTCAGCGGCTTGGCTGATCGTCGCGTGGTCAGGGTTGAAGGCCACGCTGGCTCCCACGTGCTCGAAGATCGGGACGTCGTTGGTCCCGTTGCCCACATGGCACACCTGGCTTGGAGCGATACCTGCGCTCTTCAACTTGGTGCGCAGAGCTGGCCACTTCTCGAACACCTGCTCTTCGACTGGCCCGACGCAGCCATCCCAGCTTCGGGTGGCCGTGTAGACGCCCTCGTTGAGCCCCCAGCGCTCCAGGAAGAGCACGGCCCAGTCCGGTTGATCGGTCACGATCCAGACCTCGAGACCTGCCTCCCGCAACTCCGCAACGGTCTCCTCGATGCTTTCGAGCCATGGGCCGCTTGCTAGGGCTTCGTGGATCCGGGCGATGGGGACGTCGAGGAAGAGATCGTACTCAGCGTAGAATGTGGCCTCCAGGGAAAGAAGGCCATCGAAGTAGAGGCGGTCGAAGTAGTCGACGACCGAGCCGTGGCCCAGCTCTCGGGCGGCGGCCTCGAAGACGGTGGTTCGGATCAGCGTCCCATCGAGGTCGAGGGTCACCAAGCGCACGCTTGTACACGGCGCGCAACCATCAAATGGTTGCGCTTTCTCTGCTCGACGTGGCTGGTGCAGAGCTCTCCATCTTGCTAGCTCCCCTCGACCAGGGTGTGCGCAACCTCGATGGCCGCCCGGGCGCCAGCCAGGCGCCGGCTCGACTGTTCGAGGCCCTGGAGGAGCGAGGCGCCATCCCCTCCTCCGCTCAGGTGGAGAGCCTCGAGCTCGCCAACGAACCCGGGGCCCTCGAGGCCGACCTCGATCAGATCAGCCAAAGCGTCGAGCAGGCCTTAGTGGGTGGCAGGAAGCCCGTCGTTTTCGGTGGGGACCACGGGATCACCTACGCCGTGGTCCGTGGCGCGGCGCGGGCCTTGGACGAGGTGGGCGTGGCCTACCTGGATGTTCACCTGGATCTTCGAGCTTACGAGCCGGTCCATACGAGCGGGTCGAGCTTCCGCCGTTTGATCGGCGAGGGTCTGGTCCCCCCCAGCCTCGTGCGTCCCCTCGGCATCCAGCGCCCCAGCGATCCAGGGGCGCTGGAGCGCTCCCGGTTCGACGAGCTCGCCGCCTGGGGCCGCACCGCGGGGCTCTCGTGGGCCAGCCTCGACGAGGTGCGCGCCGCGCCGGACGAGACGGTCGCTGCAGCCCTCACGCCTGGCGCCTCATGGTGCTTCTCCTTCGATGTGGACGTGTTGGACGCCAACATCGCTCCGGGCGTCTCCGCGCCAGGTAGCCCCCGACTCACCATGGACGAGGCTCGCGAGGCGCTCACGGCGGCCTGGGATCGGTGCGCTGTCTTCGACGTGGTGGAGCTCTCACCGCCTCTGGATGAGGCGGATCGGACCCTCGAGAGCGTGGTCGAGCTGATCGCCCCGCTCCTGCGGGTGTGATCTAGACGAAGATCCCGTTCTCCCGTAGCTCGTTCATGATGGCGGCCGGATCCTCGATGAACTCGGCCGACGCGCTGTACAAGCCGGACGAGCCGGCTGAACCACGCACCCTGTAAGAGCCTGGCGCGTAGATGAGGCTGTCACCTTCAGGGTCCTGCTCGTGTTCGGCACGCGTGGCGATGATCGGTGCCGGTACGAGGGTCGTGAACGATCCATCCTCGTCGGTGGTCGCCGTCCACGTCCGGTACTCCAGGCTGGAGCCTCCGAGAAGGTCCATGGGGCCGCGGTAGCTCACGCTCATGTTGACATCCATGCGCCGCACGGGCGTACCTTCAGCCCAGATCATCACGCCTTGGATGTAGACGGGCTCGTAGGGATCGTGGTACGTGGTCTTGTCCTCGCTCGGGTTCAGCGGGGTCGTGGCTTGGGTTCGGTTGACCGCTTGGAAGGTGTCGAAGGCCAGGGGCACGCCGCGGAGCACGAAGTCCAGGTCCACGATCTCCTCGTTCGTGTTGAACGGTCGTTGGTCCGTGGTGCTCGCCCCTCCCACCATGCCCTGGATGGAGAGCTGGTCCCCAAGCGCCCACTTCCCGGGTGGGTAGACCTGGGAGAGGGTGCAGGCCCCAGAGCGCTGCCAAACGTAGGTGCCGTTGGGCGCCTCCAGGGCGACGGACTCGCCGGTGTTCGTGTTCTCAACCTTGAAGGAGACGCTCGGCGCATCCAGGTTCACGCACTGGCCATCAGGCAATCTGGGTGCGAACTTCACGAGGTGGGCCACGTCGCTGGTCACGCGCACCTCGGCGACGTGGGTCTCCTGGTCTCCCCGGTCCGCGTGCACTGTGACCGTGACCGTGTAGATCCGGGGTTCAGCGTAGATATGCGTGATGTTGTCCACGCCGGGCCCGGTCTGGCGCTCTGTCTGGTCTCCTAGGTCCCACTCGATGCGCTCGATGGTGCGCCCGTCGGCGATGGAGACCTCGAAGCGCACGGGATCGTTGGCCCGCGGTGTGGAGGGGCTCGTGGAGAGCTGGGTTTGGAGCGGGGGGGTGGTGACCGTGATCGTGAAGGTCTGCTGGGCGGTGGCGCCGTGCTCATCCGTGGCCGTGACCTTCGCGTTGTACTCGCCGGCCTTCGTGTAGGCGTGCTCGACGGTGGTGTCGTTGGAGCCCGTGCCATCACCGAAGTCCCAGCCGAGCGTGATGGCGCTGTCCGGCCCGTCCGGGTCGAAGGCGTCGGCTTGGAAGCGCACGGGGTCACCGGCCTCGACGCTCCGTGGCGTCGCGCTGGCCTCGATGGTAGGCGCTGCGTTGACGTCGACGCGGAAGGTCACGTTCTCGCGGGCACCGTCGTCGTCCACCGCTGAGACCGTGACGGGCTGGAGGCCTGCGTCCTCGAAGGTGAGCTCGGCGGTTTGGCCTTCCGCGGCGAGCTCGTCGTCCATGAACCACTGGACCAGGGCGATCGTCCCGTCGGCGTCCTCGGCGTTGGCCTGCAGCAACACTGGGCTGCCGAGGTTCGCGATGGGTGAGAGGACCTCGGGGTCCAGGGTTGGGACCCGGTTGATGACCAAGACCTCGATGCTATCACGGCTGCTGGCCCCGTTGTCGTCCGTGGTGGTGGCCCGCACGGTGTGGTTGCCGTCGTCCGGCCACGCGCACACGAGGGTCTCCGGGTCGCCTTGCGCCGTCTGGCAAGCTTGGAGCCCGAGCGCACCGGGGCTGCGTCCATCGACAAGCCACCGGGTGGTGGTCTCGTTCCCGTCAGCATCGCTCGTCCGCGCTTCGATCAAGATCTCTTCGCCAGTGAGCGCTGCGGTCTGTTCGAGGTCCGTGCCCTCCCCGTCCACGCCCAGCCGGACACGGGGTGGGTGGTTGACATCGAAGGTTCGCTCCGCGGTCCCGTTGGCGCCGTCCTCGTCCTGGACCCAGAGATCAACGCCGTAGGCCCCGCCGGATGGGAAGACGCGGGAGACCGAGAGCCCGGTGCGATCCACGCCGTCGGTGAAGGACCACCGGGAGTCCACGGGTTGGTCGTCGTCGACGACGCTTGCGTAGAAGTCCACGCTCTCGCCAGGGTTGGGGTACGTGGGGACCATGCGGATGGAGACCTCGGGCGGGGGGTTGCGGATCTCGACAGCCCGCTCGTGTTGCGTTCGCTCGCCATCATCGTCGGTGACGACGATGCGCACAGGGACCGAGCCGTCGCGCGGGAAGGTGAGGTCCACCTCGCTGCCGTACAAGGTGTCCACGCCTGGGATGTGCCAGGTCGTGTTGGTGATGTGGCCGGCGCCAGGGTCATGAGAGGTGGAGCGCAGGGTGGCCAGGGTGCCAGCCACCGGGTTGGTGGGTTCGAGCTCGAAGCCAGCCACGGGCGGAGCGTTGCGGATGAGCACCGTGTCGTTGGCCCAGCCACGCGCGTCGTCTGCATCGATGGCCACCACGGTGACGTTATACAGACCCTTGACCTCGAAGCTCCTGTTGACGGTTTCGCCTTCCATCGTGACGCCGTCCTCGAAGCGCCACTCCACGCGTTCGACGTCGTGGTCCTTGTCTTCGACGCGCGCCTGGAAGACGACGGTCTCTGTCTCCAGTGGGTTGACAGGGTCCCAGGAGAAGGTGACCTTGGGCCGGCTGTTGGCCACCGGGACCGGGTGGGTCACGGCGCTGGCTTCGCCGAACACGTCGGTGACGGTGAGCGTGACCTGGTAGGTCCCATCCGTCCCGTAGGCGTGCTCGGGGTGCTGCTCGGTGGAGGTGAACCCGTCGCCGAAGTCCCACTTCCAGGACTTCACCGCGATGTCGTCGCTGGAGCGGTCCACGAAGTGCACGGTCTCCCCCGTGGTGGGCAGCGTGGGCCGGTACGTGAAGTTGGCTTCCGGAGGCTGGTTCTCGAACGAGACATCGCCCCCTGCTGGGTTCGGCACGCTAACCTCGTCGCTGTAGCTCACGTTCTTTCGCTCATCGCCGATGGTGACGTTGCCGTACCCGTCCAACCTGACCCGGATCTCTTCGTCATCGATCCACAGAGCCACGACGACGCCGACGAAATCCTCCACGGTGACCCGCTTCTCGTGGTGGATGTCGAAGAGCTCGTTGCCCAAGGCGAGCTGCTGGGCAGGACTGGCCGCAGGGGCCGGCGGAGCCTGGAACGAGATCTGATCGAACTGACCTGCATCCCGCAGGTTCCCGGTGATCCCGGCTCCGTCGATCTCCAGGCTCGTGGCCGTGAGACCCTGGCTGGAGCTCGCTTGCGTGGAGACGGGTGGGGCCTGGGGCGGAAGGATCGTGACCGCTTGAGCGGTGCCCACGGCGGTCACCAAGGTGGAGAGATCCGCATCTCCGAGGGACGCGCTTCCCGTCAGGGCGTCGATGTGGAGGCGCGCGCCAGGCGGGACGGTGAGGCGCTGGCCCCCGAAATGGATCGCACCGGGTCCATGGGTGGTGGCCGTCGTGGCGGTAACATCCCCCAAGGTGCCTTCGATCGTGGCTGGAGCGGACAGCCGGGCTTGGGTGGCGGTCAGGTCGAAGACGCGAAGGTTCTCGAGCCGGATGGGCGCTGCGCCGTCGGCGACGGCTTCCGTGCCCCCGCCAGGCGTGGACGAGAGCGCGACGGTCCCGTCGCCGCCATCCGTGACGAAGACGCCGCTGGCGACCATCGCGAGAGATGCGATCAGCGCTGCCAACTGCTTCAACCCGATCATGTCGTCGCCCCCGGGGTCCATCGGCTGGATGGACGGCCAGGCCAAGCCACGTCTGGCACCGGTCATCGAGCCCATAACGCGAAGGTTGTCACTGGAGTGGGGACACCCTGGTTCGCCAGGAGGCCGCCCGGGTCGACGGGCAACCTATAAACGAGTCACGAGGTTCATGCTGCACACCGGGTGAGCCCATGAGCGACGACTCCGATCCCATCGAAGAGAAGCGAGCGGCGTGGGAGAAGGCCTACCAGGCCCAAGGCGAACGGGACGCCCTCTTCAAGACGACGTCAAGCAAGGACGTCCCGCCCATGGCCGATCCCACGACCCTGGAGGGCTGGGAGCCCGACCAGCAGCTCGGCGCACCCGGCAGCTACCCGTTCACGCGCGGGGTCTACGAGACGATGTACCGGGGCCGCTTGTGGACCATGCGGATGTTCGCCGGCTACGGCACCGCCAAGGAGACCAACGAGCGGTTCCACTACCTGCTCGAGCAAGGCCAGACCGGCCTATCGGTGGCCTTCGACATGCCCACGCTCTACGGTTACGATTCCGACTCCGACTACGCCCTGGGCGAGGTCGGCAAGTGCGGGGTCGCGGTGAGCTCACTGGCAGACATGGAGCGCCTCTTCCAGGGCATCCCGCTCGACCAGGTGTCCACGAGCATGACCATCAACGCGCCGGCCCCCATGATCTGGGCCATGTACCTGGCCGTGGCTGAGAAGCAGGGCGTGGATTGGACCCAGCTTCGGGGCACCATCCAGAACGACATGCTCAAGGAGTTCATCGCCCAGAAGGAGTGGATCATGGGCCCGGAGCCCTCGATGAAGGTGGTGACGGATACCGTCGAGTTCGCCACGGAACACGCCCCGAAATGGAACGTGCTCTCGATCTCCGGCTACCACATCCGCGAGGCTGGCTCCACGGCGGCTCAAGAGCTAGCCTTCACCTTGGCCGATGGCATGGCGTATGCCCACGCGGCTGTCGAGCGCGGCTTAGAGCCCGACGAATTCCTGGGCCAGTTCAGCTTCTTCTTCAACGCCCACAACGACCTCTTCGAGGAGGTCGCTAAGTACCGTGCTGCCCGGCGCATCTGGGCGGATTTCACGCGCAACGAGCTGGGCGCCGAGAAAGAGCGCTCTTGGATGCTCAAGTTCCATACCCAGACCGCGGGCTGCTCGCTCACAGCACAGCAGCCCCTCAACAACATCGTGCGCACGACGATCCAAGGGCTGGCCGCGGTGCTAGGTGGAACCCAGAGCCTCCACACGAACAGCTACGACGAGGCGCTCGCGCTCCCCACAGAGCAGGCCGCCCGCGTGGCCCTTCGCACCCAGCAGGTCATCGCCCACGAGTCCGGCGTGGCCAACACCATCGACCCCCTGGCTGGCTCGTACTACGTAGAGTGGCTCACCGACGAGATGGAGGAAGAGGCCCGGCGGATCTTCGACGAGATCGAAGACCACGGCGGCGTGTTGCCCGCCATCCAGAAGGGCTACTTCCAGCGCGAGATCTCCAACGCCGCCCACCAGTACCAGCGTGAGATCGACGAAGGTGACCGCAAGATCGTCGCCGTGAACGCCCACAGCGAGGGCAACGACGAGGATCAGATCGAGATCCTCCGCATCGATGCCGAGGACGCTCGAGAACGCCAGACGCGTCAGATCGCGCAGATCAAGCAGGACAGGGATGAGAAAGCGGTCCAGGATGCCCTGCACGCCTTCGAGGTGGCCTGCAAGGAGGGCACCAACGAGATGGGCCCCATCCTCGACTGCGTGCGCGCGTACGCGACCCTCGGGGAGATGTGTCAGGTGTGGAGGCGCGTCTACGGTGAGTGGACCGAGGATGCGGTGATCTGACCCGCCTACAGCCGTTCAACCAGGTTAGTGAGTGCGGGCGTTTGTAGCGGTGCGCAATTTTTTGCGGCGTCTCACCCCTGAATAGGTGAACGGTCTAGCACGGACTCACCGAGAGCAAAAGGAAGACCAATCGAGTATTCCCCCCATGGAGGAAGTCCTATGGGCGCGCTAGGAGGTTGCAAATACTCCACTAACGTGCCCATCGTAGGACTCGTATGCGACCAATCGAGTCGAAGATTACGCAGCTCGGCAATTCAGCCGCTCTCACCGTCCCGGCCACGCTTTGTAAGCTCTTCGCGTGGGAAGCTGGCACCGTGCTCAACGTGCGCCTGATTGAAGGCGGCCCCCGGTGTGAGCGCCCCCTTAACGAGATGTTCGGTGGGCGCACGCTCGGAATCATTGTCACCGAGGAGATGTTGAGCGCTCACGGCTTCAACATCGGGGACGAGATAATGGTTCCATTCCACGAATGGGAAGTTCTTAGTCGGATCGGGCGCGGATGAGCTCCTCGCCGATCTGACGCATGAGGACCTCCTTGGAGCCACGCACAGGCACGAGCACGCGGCCCCCCCGCTCGTGCCATCGGGCCGGGTGGTGCTTGCCTTTCTCGAGCACCGGCTTCAACCGGAGCTGGGCGCAAGCTTTGGCCACCTGCTCTGCCGTCGGGGCTGGCACGGAGAGCTCTGTTGGCACGCGGCGCAGGGGTCTTGGCTGGCGCTGGTCGAAGTAGACCGGGTAGAGGACGTACTTCCCGTCGTCCCGGGTGACCATGGGCGGGGATCAGTCCACGAGCACAGCGTTGACCTGGCCGGTCTGGCCAGGGCGTGAGGTGACACGGGCCTTGCCCTTGTCGGTCTCGATGATCGCGCCCTTGGTCACGAAGTTGCGCCGCACGTAGTGGACGTTGGCTTCGTTCTTGGAGACGGTCTTGATCTCGGCCCGCACGGTCTCGCCGGTGCTGGGGTCGGTCACGTTGGCGATGTTGGTGCGTAGCGCGCGGACCTTCGTCTCGCCGCCGCGGGCGCGGACGTGCTGTCGCTTCTCTTCACCGATCATCGTCGGTTGGGTGTCGTTGCCCATCTCGGAGCGGCGCTTGCCGCGATGCCGGATGCGGCGACCACCGCTCGGTTTCCTCTCGGACTTACCGTGCCAGCGAGCCATCGCTCCAGACCACCACGGAACCCCTATAAAAGGTCAGCGCCGCTGTGCCGTCTGAGGGCCGCCCAACCCCTGTCCCTGTGACGCTGACACACGAAACTTATATAGACCCTGAGGTAGGACATTAACCCTGCGGGCACGGCCCGCGATGTGGTGGGAGCCCCATGGTCGACATCATCACCGTTGAAGATCTTTCATCCGCGATCGAGGAGAAGACAGGCCTCCATCCCTCGGAGGCTTCCCGGGATGCCGAGTTCGTGATGGACATCTTCGGCTTCAACGACCGGATCATCGACAACGTCCTCGAGCCCGAGGACCGACAACTCTTCTACATGCTCGAGGAGTGGGGCTTGCTGACCACCGAGCGCGAGGAGACGACCCTGTACGATGGCCGCGAGTGGCGAACCCACTACTGGCTCTTCCGCAAGGACCGCATCCTTGGCTACGCTGAGCAGTTCCGGGAGCGCATGGCTCGAAAGGACGAGCCGGACTCCATCTACGAGGAGCTCCCCGAGGACCTCTGGGCCGCGCGCACCCAAGGCTGAACCGCTCCGGGTCGAGCCCAGCAGCGGGACCGCTCCAACCTTATATATCGGAGCTCCCTTCCGCCGCCATGGTCCTGCCTCTGGACGTCCTCGAGAAGAACCTCGACAAGCGGATGCGCCTGATCCTCAAGGACGGCCGCCACCTCGAGGGAGAGTTCGTGGGCTACGATCAGTACATGAACATCGTGCTTGAGGAGACCGAGGAGCGTCACAACGACGCTGCCCGGCGCTTAGGGACCGTGGTTCTCCGGGGCAACAACGTCGTTTCCATGGTCCTCACCGATGCTTGAGCCTGGACTCGGCCCCGGATTCACCCAAGGTCCCGGTTCGTAAAGCAAATATATGAGGGTCCCGTGTATGTGATGTTGTGGAAGGGCCCGGCTGGTGTCCTTAGGTAAGTGCATCCCATCCCCTCCTAGTGAGGCCAGCTCCCTTCCACATCCTTCTCACTCGGGGCCTACAGGCCCTCGTTCGTAACTTTGCGAGCCTGCGGCTCGCAAGACAGAGGCTGGCGGGGACAAGCAGGTAGCAAGCTTTCTAACCCATTCAAACAGACGTTAGCGGCCCGTGGGACCGGTCCGTTGCGCGCGCCCCTCATCGGTACGTCTCAGGCGAGAAGAGCACGAGCACCGCGAAGAGCTCGAGACGACCCACCCACATGAGCAGCGCGAGCAGGACCGTGCCCGGCTCACCCACGCTAGCATAGCCGACGTGAGGACCGAAGGCACCCAGGGCTGGCCCGATGTTGCCGATGCAGGCGGCCACGGCGGATGCGCCGTCCAGCACGGAGACCGGCTCGAGGGCCAGGAAGGCGATGGTGCCCGCGATGAAAAGCGTCAGGTAGGCGAAGATGAAGACGGTGACGCGCTGCAGCGTGAGCGCTCCAACGACCTCGCGGCCGATCCGGATGGGGATGACGGCTCGCGGGTGCGCGATGCGACGCAGCTCTGCCTTGAGCATGCGGAAGAGGATGAGGATACGGGCGACCTTGATCGAGCCGCCCGTCGACCCGGTGGAGCCGCCGATGAACATGGCGAAGATCGCCAGGAAGCGGGCGACCTCGGGGAAGGCGTCGAAGTTGGCCGTGGAGTACCCGGTGGTGGTGACGAGACTGACGGTCTGGAAGGCGGCCAACCGGAGCGAGGTCCAGAAGCTGCGGCCTCCGTGTTCCCCCCAGAACCCAGAGGAGCTGTTGCCCAGGAGCAGGATGCTCGTGACGAGCACGGCTCCCCCGCCGAGGATCGTCAGGAAGAAGCGGAACTCGTCGTCACCGAAGAGACTGGACGGCCGCCCCATGAGCGCGCGGTAGCTCAGCGCGAAATTGGTCCCGGCCAGGACCATGAAGACGATGATGGTCCACTCGATCCACGGGTTCTGGAAGGCCTCGATGCTCAGAGAGCGTGTGGAGAACCCGCCGGTGGACATGGTCGTGAAGGTGTGCACGATGGCGTCTAAGCCTGCGACCTGGAAGCTCCCGAACTGCTTGTAGATGAGGGCGAAGAGGATCACGAAGAGCGCCAGTGAGAGCCGCGCATAGACCCTCCAGAGGGAGCGAGCGGTTTGGATGATGCCGGGTCGCACGCGGTCCACTTTGCCGCCGGGTAACTCGGCTTGCATGAGCCGGGCGCCAGCCGAGGCTAGGCGTGAGACCACGGCGACGGTCAGCACCACGATGCCCATCCCACCTAGCCACTGGGTCAGTGCCCGCCAGACGTGCACGCCCGCGGGGAGACCCTCGAGTGGGACATCGATGACCGTGGCACCGGTGGTGGTGAGCCCGCTCATGGCCTCGAAGAAGGCATCGGCCGGGTTCGTGAGCACGCCGGTGAGCATGTAGGGTGTGGCTGCCACGAAGGTGCAGGCCATCCAGCCGACGCCCACGAGAACGTAGGCTTCCCGGTCCCGGAAGTCCGCTGAGAGGCCGATGCGTTCCAGCAGGAAGCCGATCACGAGCGTGGCGAGGAACGTGTAGGCGAAGGCACTCGTCGTTCCGGCGACGTTGACGCCCACAGGCGTAGCCGTGGTTCGGGGCTCGAGCACGAGGCCCAGGAGCAAGGGCACGAGCAGCGTGAGCGAGAAGAGCCGCAGGATCGTGCCGAGGTTCCCGATGATGATGCGCCAGTTCATAGGCCCTCAGAACAACTCGGAGAGGTCGGGAACCGCCTTGGCTGTCGCGAACACCACGAGGCTGTCCCCGTCCCGGATCCGTTCATCGCCCCGCGGGACGATCGCCTCGCCCTCTCGGATGAGGGCGCCCACGACCGACCCTTGAGGCATCTTCGCATCTCGAAGCATCATCCCAGTGATCTTGTTGCCTTCCTCGGCCTCGACGACGAGAACCTGGGCTTCCCCGTGGTGGAGGAAGGTGAGCTCCTCTGGATCCAGGCCGGAGGCGTACTTGAGCAGCGTGCTCACGGCGGCCATGCGCGGTGAGACGGCGACATCGATCCCCAACCGTTCAGCCAGATCCTCGAGCTCCGGTTGGTTCACCAGGGCGGCCACGCGGGGCACGCCCATGGAACGGGCGAGCAGGGCCGTGATCAAGTTGAACTCCTCGTGGGGGCTGGCGGCGATGACGACGTCAGCCTCGTCCAAGCCCTCCTCGCGGAACACGCGCACGTCCCTCGAGGAGCCCTCAAGCACCAGGATGCCCTCCATGTCGGCGGCCAGTTGCTCGATCTCCTCGTGGTGACCCGCCTGAGCGATCAGCGTGACCCTGCGACCGTCGCGCTGGAGCATGCGGGCGACGTGCTTGGCGATCCCGGAGCGCCCAGCGATGACGATGTTCTCCGGTGGCCCTCGTTCCTCACGTACGGCTGCCGCGATGCCGAAGACACGACGGAGCCCGTCCATGACCCCCTCTTCCCCAGCGACGAGGATGACGTGGTCGCCGTGGTGGATGACGCTGTCTCCGCGGGGGATGATGACCTCCGCGCCTCGGAAAAGCGCCACCAGGTTGGCTGCCTTAGGCAAGTCAAGCTCGCTCACTCGCCGGCCAGCCGCTGAGCTGCCTGGGTCGACACGCGCCTCCACGACGCGCAACCCGCTGGCCTCGAAAGCATCGATCTCGAGGAACCCAGGGAGCTCGATCAGGCGCACGATCTTCGCAGCGGCCACGAGGTCCGGCGACACAGCGATATCCACGCCGATGGGCCGGAACTCCTTGGACTCCGCCGTACTCATCAGATCCAAGGAGTTTACCCGAGCGAACACCCGCTTGGCACCATGGCTCTTCGCGATGGCGGCAGCGGTCAGGTTGACCTCGTCCTGGCTTGTCACCGCGTAGAAGACGTCGGCCTTGCCGATGCCAGCGCGCTTGAGATCCGCAGACGAGGCCGCGTGCCCCTCCACGACCAAGCAATCAAGCTGGTTGCTGGCGCGGTCACACGCCTCCGGCTCCTTGTCCAGCAACACGATGTCGTGGCCATCGTTGCGCAAGAACTCCGCGATCTTGCGGCCGACCTCGCCAGCCCCCCCGATGACGATGTGCACGAGGCGTGCAATGCGGAGGTGTGGTTTGAATGGATTGGTACGGTGTTGTAGTGGAGGTTGGGCGCCCGACCCCCAACGTGGCGAAGGGCGCCCAACCTCCAGATCTGCACGAACGGTCGCGCCAGATCCCACCGTGGCGCGGGCGCGACGGCTCGTGCTGCTGTGAGGCCTCCGGAGGATGCCGAGCGAGCCCGAGGCCGCCAGGCCTCGGGCGAACCTGCCCTCCGCACTCAGCTTGCGCTATGGGGGAGAAAGCTGAGTGCGGAGGGCAGGATTCGAACCTGCGAACCCCTACGGGAGCGGATCTTGAGTCCGCCGCAGTTGGCCAGACTATGCTACCTCCGCGTCTGGGGTGGCCGGCACCGCAGCTAACGTGTAAATCCTTGTCGCCTCTGCGCACGGCGGACGCCCCTGGGCTCACCCTGTAGGTCAAGCTTTATGCTCCCCCACGGGAACTTGGGGTCGTGGCCCGGCGTGTCCTCGAGCTTACAGCAGCTTTCCTGCTCTTATCAGGCATGCTGGGGGTCTCGACGGCGCTGATCACCGAAGTGCGGGAGGAGGTCGTGGATGCCACCCGGCGCGAGCCGCGGATCGAGCTCACGCCTCCGGACAGTGGGGCTCCAGGGCTACCCATCCGAGAGTTCACGCTTCTCGATCCGGCCATAGGCGCGTTGAGCGACCATCGCAGCCAGGGCAACACCCTCCTGCTCGATGGACCCGGGAGGGTCGACCTCGAGACGGGGGACACGATCCGGGTCTCACCGATCCCACTCCTCCAGGACGCAACCCTCACGTTCCTAACAGAGGGGACGCATCGGCCGGGAGAGCTCGTCTGCGACGGGGGCTGTCTGATCGAGAGCGGCGAGCAGCAACTGGCTGCACCGTCCGAGACCCGGGTGCTGTTGGGCCAGGACGACCAAGTGGACCTGCCCATGGGCCCCGTCCCCGCCGGGACCACCGCCGAGGTCCCTGCCGGTGGCCAAGTGACCCTGGCTCCGATCACCATGCACGCCCCCACCCAGGTCCCGCTGGGCGCTGGCAGCACGATCGTCTTCCCAGGCGCGATCCCCATCGAGGATGCGTCCATCACCCCGCAGGAATTGGAGCTCCCGGTGAACACGCTCGTGCGAGGCGCGGCCAACGGGTCCATCGATCCTGACGCCCTCGGTGATCTGCTCGCGGATGGGACGCGAGCCGGTGGCCAGGGCGTGGACCGTGCGAGCTCCAGGACCGCCAAGCCGGTGATCAACGTGACCCACGTCCCCGATGCCATCGAGAAAGGTCGCCCCTTCCAAGTCCGGGGAACGGTGCACCTGCCGGATGGTGAGCCCAGCCAGGGTCACCCGATCACCCTCTTCGCCAACCGCACGAAGCAACGCCCCGGGTTCGAGATCAACCTAGGGAACGTCGAGACCGGTCCCGATGGTCGCTTCGACGCGACAGCGAGGATCGAGACGCACCGGCCCACCCAGCCCTACCACATCGTCGCCCGCGCCCACCCCGTCCCGGACGGCGACCCTCCCCTGCGCGAAGCGTGGAGCGACCCGATCGTAGGGGTGCGCAGCGACGCGCGTCTCGAACTGGATCTCCCCGAGGTCGCAGGCATCCGGGTCCCCCTGGCCCTCCAGGCCCGTCTGGTGGACGAACACGGGGCCCCGATCCCGGGCCAGACCGTCCACCTGCACATCCAAGGGACGCCCCACCGGTTCGCCGAAACCACCGACGACACCGGCCAAGCCTTCGCGGTGCTCAACGACGGGCTTCCCTTCCCAGGGAACTGGACCGTGGACGCCTGGTTCGACGGAACCGACCACATCGCATCCGCCCGGGCCACCGACCACATCGAGGCGGTCGAAGCCCGCATCGAGGCTCACCCAACCCTCGTAGTGGCCAGGGGCACGCAAGCCGCCATCGAGGGTACCGTCATCGTCGATGGGAAGCCTGCCTCGAAGATGACCGTGGCCAGCGCGTACGAGGGCGGCACGTCATCGGCGCGCACGGCCGAGGACGGGACCTTCCGTTTGACCTTCGAGGTCCCGGGTACGCTTGAGGTCGGCAACTACACCCTGGAGCTTCGCACGGACGAGATCGGCGCGCAGCACAACGTTGTCTTGACCGTCACCGCCCAGACGATCCTCGAGACCCCACCGCTTGATCCTGCCCCCCTTGGGGGGACCCTGCCTCTGGAGGTCCACGCCACGACCGAGCAGGGAGGGTCTCTAGCGGGGTTGCAGGTGGTCGCGACGACGCCGAGCGGCGAGCGATCCCAGGGCATCACCGACGAACAGGGGAGAGTGGAGCTCGGCATCCCCCTCACGCAGGAGGGGAGCTGGGAGCTAAGGCTCTCGACGCCTGGCAACTCCCTGGTCACACGAGACACCCGAACCGTCCCCATCGAGACGGGTCACCTGACCATTGGCTCCCCGCTTGTGGCCACAGCTGGACGCACGAGCGAGCTCAACGTCACCCTGGCCGTCGGGGACCAACCTCTCGCCAACCAACCCGTCACCCTGCGCGGGCCTGGGTTCACGGCCAGCGCTGTCACGGACAAAGAGGGAGGAGCCCAGACCACGCTCACGCTCCCTGAGAGCCTGGAGCCGGGCGAGCACGACATCGAACTCGACCTGCCGGGCTACAACCTGCTGGAGAGCCATCCTCTCCAGGTACGCGACCGGCCCTCGCTGGAGGTCCAGGTCCTGGAGCCTGGGACCGATGGGGCACCTGTGCGCCTGGCGATCCAGGCCACTGGGCTCTCAGGGGGTGCCCTGTCGGGCATCCCGCTCTCCATCGAGGCCGACGGCGCGTTCACGGCCACGGAGCACGCTCGCACGGCCGCCGATGGCTCGGCCTTGGTGACGATCGAACGGCCTGGTTCGGCCGAGGGCCTCGTCGAGCTCCGTGTGCGCGCCCTGGCGACCGAGACGACGGGGGACGTCACGGAGATCGCAAGCGCTCAGCTAACGCCCGCACCGTTCCCGTGGTGGACGCTCGGCGTGCTCCTGGCTCTCGCTCTGGCCGCTGGCGGGGTCCTGTGGGCTCGCCGCGAGCGCCAGGATCGGCCGGCACCGCCTGGCCCCGCGATCTCGTTGGCCATCGGTCCGCAAGGCCACACCTTACCACCCGTCTGGCACTCAGGAGCCCCCACCAAGCTCCACATAGAGCTCCACGACGAACACGGCCGACCGCTCCCTGGCCGTGACGTCACGGTCACCGGTCCCCACGGGACCGCCACGGTCCACCTTGACGAAGCAGGCAAGGCCACGCTTGCGATCCCCGCCCTGGAGGGATCGGTCACGTACGAGGCCCGCTTCGACGGGGATGGGGATCGACGACCCGCTCGGGCGAGCCTGGAGCTCCGGCTCGTGGACTACCGCGAGGAGATCGACCGAGAGTACCGGGATCTGCTCGAGACCTCGACCAAGCAGGGCCTCTGTGGGCCGGATGCGACACCCCACGAGCTCGCCCGTGCCCTGGGCGGCAGCCGACCCGCGACCCGGCTCGCCCAGCTCTTCGAGGTCTGCGACTACAGTCAGCGGCCCGTGAATCGAAGCCACTACGTCAAGTTCATGAAGGCCAAGGAGGCGTGTCGACCCCATGGCGGTCCTCGACCGGGTTGAGACCCCCCCACTCTCGGGGCTCCTGCTGCGCCTGCTCGGGGCTGCAGTGGCCCTGCTCATGTACCTCGCCGTCCAGGGCGATCTCGAAGCAGGCGCCTTGGTGGCAGCGCGGTTCGGCCTCGGCATCCTGCTCTTCGCTCTCCTGGTGGACATCGGCCGCCTGATCGCTGGGACCTCGGACCCGATCACACAGGACCTCGCGCCCCATGAGCAACGGGCCGAACCCTTGGTCGATGATGCGTACAAGCGCGTCCACCACGCCGTCGAGGCGTTCGTCGACCACGGGAGATGGACGGCGCAGTACGCGGACCTCGTGCGCGTGGCCCTCCAAGCCAAGAACGTTCAGGAGGGAGAGATCACTGGCTTGGTGGCAGCGGCCGAGGAGACAGCGAGCACGCCCCAGGGAACCCGCCGAGCCCCTGGCCTCGCTGTGGCTTCGGGCGCCATCGTGATCACCGGGATCGCAGCCATGATCGGCGTCCTGCTCGCTGGGCTTGGGGCGCCTGTGTTCTACCCGGTGCTCGCTGTGGTTGGCGTGGGTGCCTGGGTGCTGGAGTTCCGGGTGGCGAAAGCCAAATCCCGGTGGGGAACCCTTGGCCTGGGCCTCTTCGGCGCTGGGCTCGTGTTCTTCGCGGGGATCCAGCTCTCCACCACGTACGGTGGAGGGTGGATCGTGCTCCAGATCCTGAGCCTCGGCCTGGCTGCGGGCACGGGCCTCTTCGTGGCCTTCCACGCCTTCCAGGGCGACCCCTGGCACGTGGTGGAGGCCGAGCTGGAAGGGGAGTTCACGACGTTGCGACGCGCTTTTCTGGTAACGCTGCTTGCAGGCATCGTGCTCTTCCCGTTCGAACCGCTCGTCTCCGCGCTCTTCGGGGCCATGGGCTGGCCGGTGGAGACGCCGTACCGCATCGCGGTGATCGGTTTCGCCACGGTGGCTGGCTTCCTAGCTGCTGAGCTCGCAGCAGCCTACGTCACCCTGACCCGGGGCCGCGTGCGCGCGAAGGCCCAGCGGCGACGGCGAGTGGAGGTCAACCGCCGCATCCTCGAAGTGCTCGATACGTCGGGCAGGGTTCCTAGGCTCGAGGGAGGCCGCCTCGAGTGAACCGCATCGCTAAGAAGTGCAGCGAGATCCGACGCGCGGTCTCGTCGGTGTTCGTCGGCCACAGCGATGTGGTGGAGAAACTGCTCGCCGCGTCACTGGCCAACGGTCACGTGCTCTTCGAGGACTACCCCGGCCTGGGCAAGACGCTGCTCGTCAAGGTGTTCGCCCGGACGGTCGGGTGCGATTTCGCGCGGATCCAGTTCACGCCGGACATCCTGCCAGCCGACATCATCGGCACGAACATCTACAACCCCAAGTCAGGCGACTTCCGGCTCAACCTGGGCCCCGTGTTCACCAACGTGCTGCTGGCCGATGAGATCAACCGGGCACCCCCCAAGACGCAATCGGCGTTGCTTGAGTCCATGGAAGAGCGCCAGGTCACCATCGAGGGCAACACCATGCCCATCCCTGCCCCCTTCTTCGTGCTCGCCACCCAGAACCCCATCGAGCAAGAGGGCACCTACCCCTTGCCGGAGGCCCAGATGGACCGGTTCCTGCTGCGCCTGCGCATGGGCTACCCCCCATCGCTGGCCGAGGAGAGGCAGATCATGAAACGCCGGATCAGCTGGAGCAAGGACGATCCGACCCAAGATGTCACGCCCGTGCTGAGCAGGGATGCCTTCGGGAAACTCCAGGATGTCGTCGAGAGCCGCGTGTTCATCCACGACGCCGTGCTCGACTACATCGGCAAGATCGTGCGCTCGACGCGCGAGCACCCTGCCGTGGAGGTCGGTCCCAGCCCGCGCGGCGACCTTGCGCTCCTTCGCTTGGGCCGCGCGCTCGCGCTGCTTCGAGGCCGCGATTTCGTCACGCCCGACGATGTCAAGACCCTGGCAACCGACGCGCTGGCCCACCGCGTTATCCTGGACATGGAGCACGTGCTCGAAGGGGTCACCGACGAGGCTGTCATCCAGGAGGTCCTGCGAGGGGTGGAACCGCCGACAGCCTTCTCCCGCGGGGATGCCTAAGCGATGCTCACGCGCTCTGCCCACGGCTTGCTCGTCGCCGCCACGGCGCTGTTCACCCTGGGCCTGGCGAGTGCCAACCCCGTGGTCCTCAGCCTCACCGCGCTCCCGCTCACCGCCTTCATCCTCGGCGCGTTCGAAGCCACCCCCACGGTGGACGGGGCGGTCATCCAAGCCAGCGCTCAAGCACGCGCCGGGGACGTGCTCGACATCGACGTGGTGCTCACCACCAGTGGCCCTGCTGGCGTGGTGGCCATCCACCTACATCTCCCGCCCGAGTTCGATCTCGTCTCAGGCACGAACACGCACCTCATCCGGACCGCCAAGGGGCGCCAGGAGCACACGCGCTCGCTTCGCGTGCGAGCCGCCAAACGGGGGCGCTTCCAACTGGGGCCTGTGGAAGCCAGTCCCCTCTCCCTGGCGGGCCTGAGAGCACCGCCCAGTGAGACCCTGGGGGAGCCCAGCGAGCTGGAGGTGCACCCGGGCCTTATCCCTGTGCGCCGGCTGCGTGCCATGCGAGGCACCGCGGCCACCATCGCTCCCAACGAGGACATCGGCCGTGTCGGGCTCAAGACCACGGACTTCCGGGAGCTACGCGAGTACCGCTGGGGCGACCCCCCGCGCTCGGTGAACTGGAAGGCCACGGCTCGCCACGGTCCCGCCATCGACATGCCCCTGGTCAACGAGTACGAGGTCGAGGGCCGCAAAGCGGTCTGGTTCTTCCTCGACGCCGGGACCCACATGGCCGTCGGCACGAGCGTGGAGAACGGTTTCGAGGTGGCCATCCAAGCCGCCAGCGGGCTCGCGCTGGCCTACCTCGACCGGGGCTACCGCATCGGGATGTACGCCTACAACGCCGAGGGCGTCGAGCCCCTCTACCCGGATGTCGGCCAGAAGCAGTTCCTCAAGATCCAACGGCTGCTGGCGCGTTTGGAGCCGGCACCTGCCGGTGAGGGGGCCCTGGAAGCGGTGATGCGGTGTCGATCCTGGCTCGTGGCCTCCTCGCCCATGGTCATCTTCATCACGCGCACCGAGGTGGGCACCGAGCAGCTCGAAGCGGCCCTTCGCCGGTTGCGGGCTCTCACCCCGAACCGCAAGCGCCCCATGATCGTGCTCGAGCCACAGGCCTTCCACCTCGTCCCTGGCGGCGAGTCGACCAAGGCCACGGCACGGCTGCTGGACCACCTTGCCCGCACACGCCACCAACGGTTGCGGCGCCTCGGGGCCGTCGTGCTCCCATGGAACCCGGAGACCGAGCCCTTGGAACGCCTGCTGTTCCGTGGGGTGATCTCCCGTGGCTGATGCGCCGGCCTTCACGCGTCTCGATCCAGGCCCTCAAGCCACCGCCGCGTTCGGGGTCATCGGGCCCGTGGCCCGGCGGGTGGCCACTGCTGTGGCCTACGCGTTGCTGGCGGTCTATCTTGCCAAGACCGTCTCCGATGACCTCGCAGCTGCACGCGAGACCCTGGCTGGGGTCGCCGGCATCCTGCCTGGCCCCCTGGCCGAGCTGGGCCCCGAACCGGTCACCATGGCCCTGGTGAGCATCGGGCTCACCGCGTTCGTGCTGGCCATCGGCACCCACTTGGTGGGCCAGCGCAGCGGCAGCGCGTTCGCGCTGCTCGTGGTTGGGACCGCCGGGTGGTTCCTGTTCCCGTACGCCCAAGTCCCCTGGGCCCAAGTGTTCAGCGAGATCCGCCAAGAGACGGTCACACCGCCCACGAGCGCCTGGGTGGTCGCAGCCACCATGGTGGCCATCGCGACGGCCGAGGTCGTGCTGAGCGCGCGCGAGAACGTGCTCGGCCAGCTTCGCGAACAACGGGTTGGCGCCGCCAACCTCTCCGTCGCTCTTGAGGCCACCACCACCGGGGTGGCCCGCCTGCTCGCCGTGACAGGCCTGGTGGGGGGTGCAGCCATCCTCTTGTACGCTGCCTACCAGGACGAGCTGCTTGCAGGCATCATCCCCAACCCGGATCTCATCCTCGTCCCAGCGCTCATGGGCCTGGCAGCAGGCGTCGCGGTCTACCTGGCTGCAAGACGCGGTTGAACGCGTCTGCAGCGAAGAACAACGGTTTTGCCAGGCGCCACCGTTGGGGGGCACGTGCCCGAGCCCGTCATCACCACCGAGGGACTCGTCAAGGACTACGGTCCTGTGCGTGCCGTCGGCCCGCTGACCGTGGAGATCCCCCGTGGGGTCTGGGGCTTGCTGGGCCCGAACGGGGCGGGCAAGACCACGCTCATCCGCTTGTTGCTCGGTCTGGCCGATGCGACCCGCGGCAGTGCAAGCGTGCTCGGCCTGAACCCGGCCTACGAGGCCCGCCAGGTGCGCGAGCGCATCGGCTTCGTGCCTGAGCGGGACGCCTACGTCCCGGGTCTGACAGGCGTTCGGTTCGTCGCGTACGCTGGCCGGCTCAGTGGGCTGCCGGCCACGGATGCCAAGCAGCGGGCACATGAGGCGTTGAACTTCGTGGGCATCGAGGAGGCGCGGTACCGGCCGGTGGACGGCTACAGCCAAGGGATGCGTCAGCGCGCCAAGCTGGCCCAAGCCATCGTCCACGACCCGGATCTCATCTTCCTGGATGAGCCGACCAACGGCCTGGACCCGGATGGCCGCAACGAGATGCTCGACCTGGTCGCCGCGTTAGCCCGCGATCACGGGATCGCCATGCTGCTGGCCAGCCACGTGCTGCCCGAGGTGGAGCGCGTCTGCGACGGTGCCTTGGTGCTCGAAGAGGGCGAGGCGGTGGCCAACGCGACCCTGGATGAGCTCAAGGCGGTTCGCAAGGAGACCTACCTCGTGCGCATCCGTGGCCGCGGGGAGGGCTTCGATGAGGCCCTGGCGGCCCGAGGCGGCGAGGTCGAGCGAACCCCGGAGGGCCTGCGCGTTGTACGGCTCAGCGGGGAGGGCGGCCCTCGCCGCGTGCTGGAGGCGGCCAGCCAAGCCGGTGTCCAAGTCCGTCACCTGGAACCCGCACGCTCCAGCCTAGAGGATGCGCTCGTAGCCGCGCTAGACGAGGAGGCGGGCCGATGAGCCCCGTGTACGATCGCTCGTATCGCCCCTGGGACGGTGAGCGCACCCCGAGTGGCATGCGCCCCGTGGTCATCGCTGAGCAGGGGTTGCGGCAAGCCATGCGACTGCGCCTGGTCTGGGTGCTGCTCGTGGGCACGCTGCTCCACGTCGCCATCCGTGGCGGTATCCTCTACTTCACAGGCCAAGTGACCGTGCCCGAGGGGACCATCCCCCCGGGGGTGCGGGACCAGATCATGTTCAGCAGTGGGTTCCTGGCGGATGCCATGGCCTTCCAGGCACGCTGGATCCTCATGATCCTGCTCGCGCTTGTCGCCTCGCCTGCCCTGGCCGGCGACCAACGAGCCGGGGCCCTCCAGTTCTACTTCAGCAAGCCGCTGAGCGTGCCCGGGTACGTGGCGGGCAAGCTGGCCCCACCGGTCCTGCTCGGCCTGACCGTCACAGCCCTCCCGATGCTCATCCTCTGGGTGCTCGGCGTCGCCTTCACCCCGGAGCAGCTCTACCCGGCAGATGTGTGGCTCATCCCCTTCATGCTCGTGGTGGCGGGGTTGCTGGTGAGCCTGATCACGGCCAGCATCGCGCTGGCGATCAGTGGTCTCGTGGCCAACGAAACCGTCGCCGGGGCCGCCTGGGTGGCGCTTGCGTTGCTCACAGCGGCGGGCGCGCGCCTGCTCGAGGAGATCACGGGCCGCAGCGACGTCGGGCTCATCGATCTCTTCGGCGTGCTCGACCGCGTCACGCGCGATCTGATCGGCGCTGCCGGCTCGAGCCTGCCGCAAGCCGATGCCTGGACCATCGCGTTGGCCTGGCTGGTGGCCGGGGCGGGTGGCGTGACCCTGTTCCTCTCACGAGCCGAGGTGGGCCCATGACGCCGGTCATCCGCACCACCGAGCTGTCCAAGTGGTACGGGGACGTCATCGCCCTCAACGATGTGAGCCTCGAGATCGGCTCGGGGTTGACCGGCCTACTCGGCCCCAACGGCGCGGGCAAGACGACCATGCTGCATCTGGCCACAGGCCAGCTCAAGCCCAGCCAAGGGGACATCCGCGTGCTCGGCGAGACCCCCTGGTGCAACCCCGCCCTGCACGAGCGCATCGCCTTCGTGCCCGAGACCCTGGCCCTGTGGGAGTGGATGAACGGTGCCGACCACGTCGCCCTGGCTGCTCGTCTGCACGGCCACAGCAGACGCGACGCGGTGCAGATGGCCGAGCCCCGGCTCGAGCGCGTCAAGCTCACCGAGGCCGCCCACCGGCGCGTCGGAGGCTACTCGCGTGGCATGCGCCAGCGACTCAAGATCGCCATGGCGCTCGTGACCGGGCCAGAGCTCCTGCTCCTCGACGAGCCGTTCACGGGCCTGGACCCAGTGGGACGCCGCGAGATGATGGCCCTGCTCCACGAGCTTTCATCCACCGGCGTCAACATCCTGTTCTCCAGCCACGTCCTCCACGAGGTTGAGGCGCTCACCAGCGAGATCGCCGTGCTGGTCGGCGGTCACGTCGTGGCCACGGGTGACATCCACGAGATCCGCACGCTCATGGACCGCCACCCCCACCACGTTCGCGTGGCTGTCGACCGCCCCCGGGAGCTGGCCAGCACGCTGGTCACCTGGGACGATGTCGTCCGCGTGCGCGTGGAGGACGGCGAGCTGGTCGCCGAGACCCGCGCCCCTGAGAGTTTCTACGAGCGCCTCCAGAACGAGTTGCTCGACTCGGGCTTCGAGGTGCGCGAGCTCACAAGCCCCGATGACAACCTGCAAGCCGTCTTCCGCTACCTCACACGCGGTGGAGGTGAACCATGACCCAGGCCGCCTCGGCCCCCATCGCCCTCTACACCCACGCCCTGCGCCAGGCCCTGCGAGGCCGCAGGCTCATCGGGCTCTCCCTGGTCGCGCTCGCTCCAGCCGCTTTGACCCTCGCGCTCACGTTCCTGGCTGGACCCGCCCCAAGCACCGCCGAGGTGGAGCCGATCTTCTACATCGTGGGGCTGGGCCTCGTCGTGCCGATCCTCGCCTTGATCCTGGGCATCGGTGTCATCCGATCCGAGCTCGAGGACGGCACCGTCGTCCACCTCGTGACCAGCCCGGTACCAAGAGTCACCATCATACTGGCCCGCTTGGCCGCTGCGATCACCGCGACCGCGCTGCTCGGGGCCGTCGCCGTCACCCTACCCTACCCGTTGCTCGGGGACATCGCAGCCGACCCCTGGATCGGATCCCTGCAGCTCACCCTGCTGGCCGCCTTGGTCTACACACCGCTCTTCGCGCTTCTGGGAACGGCCACCAAACGAGGCCTGCTCGTGGGCATCCTCTACATCGTGGCCTGGGAGGGGGCCGTGGCCAGCACGCCTCTGATCTTCCGGCAGTGGACCGTGGCCTTCTACCTGCGATCGATCGGCATCCAGGAGCAACTCGTCCAGGGCTTCCTGGCCAGCGAGTTCCTCGCGGGCGTCGCGGCCAGCACCGCGACCAGCGTGCTCATCCTGGGCGTGTTCGCCGCGTTGGCCTCGGCGGGCGCGGCTGCCTGGTTCTCGTTCCAGGAGATCGCCGGCTCCGAGTCAGAGTAGCTGCACCGGCAGCCGGCGAAGGGTCAGGCTTTTCTCCTGCTCCCCCTTCGTCCCTGCACGCATGTTCGAGACCGTCCTCGTGGCCAACCGGGGCGAGATCGCCCGCCGCGTGCTGCGCGCGTGCCGGGAGCTCGGCGTCCGCACCGTGGCCGTCTACTCCGATGCCGACGCCTCGGCACCCTTCGTAGACGAGGCCGACCAAGCGGTGCGCATCGGTCCGCCCCCGGCCTCCCAGTCCTACCTCGACCAGGAGGCCATCCTGGCGGCAGCCGAACAGACCGGGGCCGAGGCCATCCACCCCGGGTACGGGTTCCTCTCCGAGAACGCGGACTTCGCTCAGGCCTGCCTGGACGCCGGGATCACCTTCGTGGGCCCCAGCCCAGAGGCCATGCGTGCCCTGGGCGACAAAGTGCAGGCCCGGCAACTCGCCATCGAGCAGGACGTGCCCGTCTCCCCAGGCAGCAAGGGCGCCCTTGCAAGCCCGAAGGAGGCCCGTGGCATCGCCGACGAGGTCGGTTACCCCGTCATGCTCAAGGCCGCGGCCGGTGGCGGAGGCATGGGGATGCGGGTGGTCCGAGGTGCTGACGAGGTCGAGCAAGCCTTCGAGTCGGCCAGCGAGCAGGCCCGATCCGCCTTCGGCAACGGGGATCTCTTCCTCGAGCGCTTCCTGGAGCGCCCCAGGCACCTGGAGGTCCAGGTCATCGGAGCAGCCGATGGGGCCGTGGTCCACTTGGGCGAGCGCGAGTGCAGCATCCAGCGCCGCCACCAGAAGCTCGTGGAGGAGGCACCGAGCACCGTGCTCGATGCAGAGCAGCGAGCCGAGCTCGGGGAGATGGCCGTCCGGCTGGCCGAGGCCGGTGGCTACACGAACGCTGGGACCCTGGAGTTCCTCTACCAGGATGGCGAGATCTTCTTCAACGAGATGAACACGCGCCTCCAGGTCGAGCACCCGGTCACCGAGCTCGTCACCGGCATCGACTTGGTCCACGCTCAGCTCCGGGTCGCAGCCGGTGAGCCTCTCGGCTTCACCCAGGACGACGTGGTCTTGGACGGGCACGCCATCGAGGTGCGGGTCAACGCAGAGGACCCGTACGCCGGGTTCCTGCCCCGCTTCGGGACGATCTCCCACTACGAGCCGGCCGCGGGTCCAGGCATCCGTATCGATGATGGGATCCAGACGGGCTGGACGGTCCCCTCAGACTACGACTCGCTCTTGGCCAAAGTCATCGCGTGGGGACGCGACCGCGACCAAGCCATCGCGCGCATCTCCAGTGCTGTGGCGACCACGCGCATCGGGACCACCACGAACTTGCCGCTTCACCGCCGCATCCTGGCAGACGAAGCCTTCCGAGAGGGGGACCTCTCCACGCGCTTCCTGGAGGAACGCGGGTTGCTGGAAGCCCTCGAACGCGAAGGCGAACAACTGGCCGAGGAGGCCCGGATCCGGGCTGCAGCCCTCTCCGCTGCCCTGGCCATGGCGCCCAGGGGCGGGCTGGGCTCGCTGGCCCATCGCCACCAACGCCCCGAGCGCCTCGACGAGCCTGGGAGGGGAGCCTGAATGCACCTTGAGCTCACCATCCAGACCGCCGACCACCGGACCGAGCACGACGTTTGGCTCGTTCGAACCGAAGCCTCCGTCGAGGTCGAGGTGGATGGCCAGATGCATGAAGCCACCGTCCAGCGCGGCCCGGGGGGTCGCGTGCGTGTGCAACTCGACGGACGCGAGGTCGAGGTCGAGGTCCTCGACGACCAGGCCGCCCGCGTCGACGGACGACGCATCGTCTTCGGGATCGAACGCTTCGAACCCGGGGGTGCTCCCGGGGAGCACGAGACCCTCGTGGAGGCAGAGGGCGCCGTTCGACCTCCCATGGCCGGCAAGATCATCGAGGTCGCCGTCGAGGAGGGTGAGACCGTGGAGGCCGGCGACAAGCTCGCGGTGCTCGAGGCCATGAAGATGCAGTCCACCATCGAGGCCCCGAAGCCAGGGACCGTGAACCGCGTCCACACCAAGCCAGGAGCGGTCGTCGAAGCCCGCGATCTCATCTTCGAGATCTCATAGGCTGCCGCGATAATCTGCGTAGGCCTCGCCCTCACCCTTATGTAGCTATGGGACTCAATCCCCGGTTGTATGGTCTCCAGGGACCCGGCCCGGGCCAGCGGAGCCTCCCCAGAGGCTGGCCCCTCTGGAGAAGATGGGCTCTGGCGGGCGGTTTTCGAGGGCATCGCAGAGCCCGTCTACGTGCTCGACAGCGCCTCAGGCGACCTCGTGCACGCGAACAGGGCAGCGCTCGAGGCCCTGGGCTACGAGCTGGATGAGCTCACGGGCCAGCCCTTCGAGCAGATCTACGTCGACGAGATGGGCGCTCACGGACCCAAGGCGCTCTTGGAACGGGCCCTGGAGGAAGGGGAGACCGAGGCGGCCATGTCCCTCCATGAGCGCAAGGACGGGACCACGTTCCCGGTGGAGCTCACAGCCCGCACCGTGGAGCACGGGGGGAAGAGGCTCATCGTCGCGGTGGCCAGCGACGTGAGCGACTGGGAATCGGACCGCATCGAGCTGCAAGCGACCAAGGACCGGTACCGGCGCTTGGTCGAGCTCTCCCCTGAGCCGATCCTCGTCCACGACGGGGAGACGATCCTCTACGTGAACCCGGCATGCCTTGAGCTGGTCGGGGCAGAAGACGCCAGCGAGCTTGTGGGAGAAGGGTTGCGAACGTTCGTTTCCCCAGACGACTGGGCGAGCGCGCGCAAGCGGATCGAAGCGGTCCTCAACGGGGGAGATCCGCCACCGCTCGCCAAGCTCACCGCGCATCGTCTTGACGGGGGCGAGATCCGGGTCGAGCTGCGCGGGGCCCGTATCGATTACGAGGGAACCCCGGCCGTGCAAGTTGCCATGCGGGATGTGACGGCACGCGACGAGGTCGAGGCCCAGTTGGAGGCCTACGCCGCCGAGCTCGAGGCGAAGAACGCAGCCCTCGAGCAGAGCAACCAGCATCTCCAGGACTTCGCCTACATCATCAGCCATGACCTCCGGGAGCCGCTGCGGATGGTGAAAAGCTACGTCGAGCTCCTGGCGAGGCGCTACGAGGGGGAGCTGGACGAGGCGGCCCACGAGTTCATCCACTACGCGGTCGACGGGGCAGAGCGCATGGAGGGTCTGATCCGAGGCTTGCTAGAGTTCTCTCGGGTGCAGAGCCGGGGTAAACCGTTCAAACCGACGGATCTCGAGGGGGTGCTGGAGGACGCCATGGCCAACCTGACCATGCAGCTCGAGGAGACCGGGGCCAAGATCACCCATGATCCCCTGCCGACGCTGCTGGGCGATCGGGGCCAGCTCGTCCAGGTGTTCCAGAACCTCCTCCACAACGCGGTGAAGTTCCGTGGAACCGAGCCTCCGAGGGTGAACATCAGCGCCGAGCGCGTCGAGGATGGGTGGGAGATCGCTTTCCAAGACAACGGCATCGGGATCGAGCCCAAGCAGCAGGCCCGCATCTTCCAGCTCTTCCAGCGCCTTCACGCCCCGGACGAGTACGAGGGGATCGGGATGGGACTCTCGATCTGCGAGCGGATCGCCGAGCGCCACGGCGGCTCGATCACCCTGGAGAGCGAGCCCGGCAACGGATCCACGTTCAAGCTCTTCATCCCGGATTAAACTTTTATAGAAGCGGTAACTTCATTCGCGTTGTCTGGAGGAGAGCGCTTCATGGCCAACGTGCTCGGTATCGATCTTGGAACCACGAACAGCGCCATGGCCGTCATCGAGGGTGGTGAGCCGGAGATCCTCGTCAACGCTGAGGGTGACCGGACCACTCCGTCGGTCGTGGCTCACAAAGACGACGAACTTCTGGTGGGCAAGCCCGCCAAGCGCCAAGCGGTGCTGAACACGGATCAGACCGTGGCCAGTGCCAAGCGCAAGATGGGCAGCGATCACCTGTTCAAGCTCGGAGGCGAAGCCTACACGCCCCAGCAGATCAGCGCGTTCATCCTCCAGAAGCTCAAGCGTGACGCCGAGGATCGCCTCGGCGGACCCGTGGACAAGGCGGTCATCACGTGCCCGGCTTACTTCACAGACGCTCAACGCCAGGCCACCAAGGACGCAGGCAAGATCGCGGGCCTGGAGGTCTTGCGCATCATCAACGAGCCCACGGCCGCTGCCCTGGCCTACGGGTTCAAGGATGCAGACGAGAAGACCATCATGGTCTTCGACCTCGGCGGGGGCACGTTCGATGTCAGCGTGCTGGAGACCGGTGAGGGCATCTTCGAGGTCAAGGCGACCAGCGGCAACAACACCCTGGGCGGCGATGACTTCGATGAGGTGCTCATGGACCACTTCACCCAGCACCTCAACAAGGAGCATGGCTTCGATGCGACCCAGGACCGCCAGGTCCTCCAGCGCCTGCGCGAGGCAGCCGAGGGCGCCAAGGTCGAGCTCTCCAGCAAGAAGAGCACGCACGTGAGCATCCCGTTCATCGGCCAAGCCGACGGCGAACCCGTGCACCTGGATCTCGAGATCACACGCGCCCAGTTCGAGCGCCTCTGTCGCCATCTCCTCGATCAGCTCGAGGGGCCGACCAAGCAGGCCATGAAGGATGCCGGGATCTCGCCGGGTGAGCTGGATGCCACCATCATGGTGGGCGGCATGACCCGCATGCCCGCCGTCCAAGAGATCGCCCAGCGGTTGGGCGGGATCGATCCGGATCTCTCGGTCAACCCGGACGAAGCTGTCGCCTTGGGCGCGGCCATCCAGGCAGGCGTCATCGAAGGCGACGTGGGAGACCTGCTCCTGCTCGACGTCACTCCGCTCACCCTGGGTATCGAGACCCTCGGGGGCCGGTTCACGCCGCTGATCGAGCGCAACACCACGATCCCCACCGAGAAGGGGCGCGTGTTCTCCACCGCCGCGGATGGCCAGACCCAGGTGGATATCCACGTGTTCCAGGGAGAGCGCCCCATCGCGCGGGAGAACAAGCACCTGGGCAACTTCGTGCTCGATGGCATCCCGCCAGCCCCGAAGGGAACGCCCCAGATCGAGGTCACCTTCGAGATCGACGTCAACGGCATCCTCCAGGTTCACGCCGAGGACAAGGGCACGGGCAACAAGCGCTCCATCACGATCCAGGACGCCAACCGGCTCGACGATGACGAGATCTCGCGCATGACCGAGGAGGCCGAGCGGTTCGCCGAGGCCGACGAGCAACGCGCCGCTCGCATCGACGCCGTCAACGCCGCCGAGGCGGGCATCGATGCCGCAGAGAAGCTCCTCGACGAGGCCGAGGACCTGCCGGCGGAGGTCGAGAGCCCCATCCGGGAGGCCATCGGGGACCTCGAAGCGATCTTGAGCAAAGAGGACATCGAGGTCGAGACCCTCGAAGCGCGCACAGAGGCCCTCCAACAAGCCATGATGAAGGCTGGCGAGCATGTCTACAGCCAAGCCGGGGAGGGTCCGCAGGCCGCAGGTTTCGCTGCTGGTGGCCAACCGGAGGGCGGTGAGGCAGCTGGTGCCACGTTCGAGACCAAGAAGGGCGAGGGCGAGGACAGCGTCGACGTCGAGTACGAGGTCAAGGACGACGAGTAACGCGACCGCGAGGATCGCAACCGCTCAAGCACGATGGCACACAGTCTACGGCAAGGCACGAAGGCTGAGGATGAGGCCCCCCCTCGCAGGAGTCTTCGTGACCATCGTGCCTACGCAGTGCCTTGGTGCTTGGACGATCGCAGAGGTAGGCGAACTTTGAAGAAGGGAACCAGGTGATGGGGCCGCGTGGCGCGCGATTACTACGACACCCTGGGCGTCTCGCGTGATGCGAGTCCCCAGGACATCAAGCGAGCCTACCGCAAGCTCGCCATGAAGTACCACCCTGACAGATCCAACGAGCCGGATGCCGAGGACCGGTTCAAGGAGATCAGCGAGGCCTACGCGGTGCTCTCCGACGAGGACAAGCGCCGCGTCTACGACCAGTACGGCGAAGCTGGCCTGGAGGGCCGGTTCGGCTCGACGGACGAGTGGTTCCAGCAGGCCGACTTCTCCACCGTCTTCCGGGATCTTGGCCTCGACTTGGGCGGCATCTTCCAGCAGATGTTCGGCGGTGGCTTCGGTGGCCAGGGCCGGCGCCAGGCTCGCGGCGAGGACCTCGTCACGCGAATCACCGTCACCGGGCCCGAGGTTGTCGAGGGGGTCGAGAAGGAGGTCACCGTGGACCGCATGGACCCCTGCCAGACGTGCACCGGGACGGGCGTTGCAGAGGGTGGCTCGCGTGAGCGCTGCCAGCGCTGCGAGGGCTCCGGCCAGGTGGGCCACGCCCAACGCACACCCTTCGGCGTGTTCACACAAGTCGCCGCCTGCCCAGCCTGCCAGGGCAAGGGCTCGACGATCTCGGACCCATGCCCCACCTGTAAGGGCAAGGCGCTCGAGCGCAACCGCCGAACCCTGGTCGTACGCGTGCCTGCCGGGGTCGAGGACGGCATGCGCTTGCGTCTTCGAGGCCAAGGGCACGCCCACGAGCAGGGCGCCAGGGGAGATGCTTACGCGCTGGTGAAGGTGGAGCTCCCCGACCACCTGGAGCGCAGGGGCACCAACGTCGTGGCCACCCTCGAGGTCCCAGCCCCTGTCGCGGTGCTCGGCAGCCAAGCCACAGTTCAAGGCATCTCGGAGCAAGCTGAGCTGCAGATCCCACCGGGCAGCCAACCCGGGGATGTCCTGCGGTTGAAGGGCCTCGGGTTCCCGCCGATCAACGGCCGCGGACGCGGGGATCTCTTCGTGGAGCTCGATGTCAAGCTCCCCAAACGGCCCAGCGGTGTAGCCCGTGAGCACTGGGAGGCCCTTGCCGGGCTGGAAGGAGCCGAGACACGCAAAGGCGTGTTCAGCCGCATCGGGGATGCGCTCAAAGAGAAGCTCTCCTGATCCTACCAACCAGACCTCCGCGGTCGACGTGGTTCGCCCCGTCGTGCTCCACCGGAACGTTCAAACCGTCCCCGCCTCTCAGGAGGGATGATGCCCGTCCGCTCGGTCAACGTCACCTCCATCGAAGCGCGCCGCTTCACGGGGCAGAAAGAGGCCAGCCCCAACCAGGTGCGCATCGACCACAACTCCACCGTGACCCTGGTCCAGCAGATCTCCGACGAGCAGGCCGAGGTGGATTTCCGGTATACCGCCTCCTACGGTGGGCTCGGCATCATCAAGCTGGAGGGCAAGGCCCACATCCAGGGGGACCTGGCGGGCCTGCAAGCCCAGTGGCAGTCCAGCAACCAGATGCCCGAGGAGGTGGCCAGCGAGGTGCACACCGCGGTCATGCGCACGTGTGTGCCCGAGGCCGTCTTCCTGGCCCGGGATCTCAACCTGCCTCCACCGATCCCGCTGCCCCAGATCAAGTTCAACCAACAGTCCGGCGGTAGCCAGGCCGAGGGGCACGGTGGCCCCGAGGTGCACTAGTTCGCGTTTGTCGGGAGGCAGTCTAGATGGCTTCCAGGCGCAAGGCGATCGAACGTGTCCTGAGCCAAGTCCCGCCTCATCCTGACCCCAAGCCCGAGCTCGAGCAGTACACCACGCCGGCCGAGATCGCCACCGACGTGCTCTTCGAGGCTTTCCATCTGGGTGACATCGGTGGCAACCTGGTGCTTGACTTCGGCTGTGGGACCGGGATGCTGGCCATCGGGGCCGGACTGCTCGGTGGCATGCCGGTGCACGGGTTCGACATCGACGAGCAGGCGATCCAAGTGGCGCGCGAAGCCGCGGCCAAGGCGGGCGCCAGCCAGGTGGAGTTCGAGGCCATGGACGTCTCCGAGATGGGTGCGTTCAGCGGGGACACCGTGCTCTCGAACCCGCCCTTCGGGGCCCAGAAGCGCCACGCGGACCGACCGTTCCTGGAGGCTGCAGCCCAAGCCGGCCAAGTCTGCTGGACCTTCCACTTGCTCGAGACGCGCGACTGGGTGGAAGGCTACATCGAGGAACTCGGCGGGAGCGTGACCCATGCCTTGCGGTTCAACTTCCCGCTCAAGGCCCAGTTCTACTTCCACGACAAGCCGGTGCGCGAGGTCGACGTCGTGGTGCTCCGGTGGGAAACCGGCTAAGCTTCGTCGGTGGACTCGGCAGTGGCCTGGCCCGCGTAGTAGACCAACGCCCGTGGCCCATCACCGAGCACCGTGTCCGAGCGCGCGTAGGCGAAGTGGATGCGGCCGTCGGGAGCGTAGTCGAGGCTCACGTAATCCAGCAGCTCGCGGTCGTCCTCGCACGCGCCCCCGCGGGGGCAAAGGGGCCCGATCTTGACGGGGGTCTCGTCGACCTTGGCCACGCTGAACGAGGCGTTGCCGGCGCTGCGTTCAGCGATGTAAGCGAACCACTGCGTGTCGTTGGATGCGTCAACCGGGTCGCCTTGGCTCTGGCTCCCGTAGAACCCGACAGCGACCTGGCCGTCGCCTCGCGCGGCCACCCATGGGAGAACGCTGGTGCCATCGGCGCGGATGGCCGAGGGCGGCGACCAGTTGTCTCCTCCGTCCATGCTCTCGGCGTGCCACAGCGTGGTGGTGTCCCCGGTGCGCTCTTGCCAGGCGACGTGGATGGTGCCAGCCTCGTCGACCGCGCCCTGAACCGGCCAGATGCCGTCGTACCCGCCTGGCACGCCAGCTACGGGCACTTGGTCCCAGGAGGCGCCCTGGTCGTGGCTGCGGGCGATCATGGTCGTGCTTGGATCCCGCCAGAACGTCTCCGTGATCTCGGTGCTCCCGTAGGGCATGATGATCGTGCCGTCGGAGAGCATGCGGGGGTGAGCGATGAAGTTGAACACGCCGCTCTCACGCGGAACAACCGTGGTCGGCATGCCCCACGTCTGCCCGTGGTCGTCGCTGAACACGGCCTCGATGCGAAGCGCGCTGTTCTCGAACGCGTCCCCACCACCGACCATGGTCGCCGGGTCAAACGGGTTCGCGAAGACCGCGTAGAAGAGCCCAACGAACCCATCCTGGCCTGCCACGAGCCACTGGCGGTCCACGCCCTGGGTCCGCGGGATGGTCACCGGGCTGCTCTCCCAGCTCTCGCCTCCGTCGCTGGAACGCTCGACGAGGTAGTTGCCTGGGCTGTAGACCGGGTTGAAGGAGATCCACCAGTCCGAGTAGTAGACCCAACCATCAGGGCTCGTGATCACATCGGCGTCGCACGAGCAGTGGCCAAGGGGGTCCGGGGCGCCATCTGCCGGGCGTCGCAGGGTGTCCCAGCTCTCTCCACCGTCCGTGGAGCGCCAGAGCCATGCAGCCCCCTCGAGTTGGTTGGGCTCGTCGGTGAGCCCTGCCGGTGCCGTGATGAACAGGGTCCCGTCGGGCGCGATGGCGATATTCGGTTCGGCGCCGTAGCGGTCCTGGTCCATGGCCAGGCTTGGCCCCATCTCGACACCCACCGCCTCGTCGGGATCGAGGGCCTGCTCTACCACGATCGGGTCGGCCTCGTCACCGATGCAACCTGCCAGGCTCGCGGCGACGATGACCACCGCCAGCCACCCACGGGCGACCATGGCCCGTGGTACTCCCTGATGGATATGAAGGTTCGCTCCCGCCGTGGGGTTCTTAGCGCCGGTGAGCCCTCTTGGGTCCATGGGGCCCGAGCCACGTTACAGCGCGCCCAGGGGAACCGAGCTCGCCTGCCGGTCCTGGCGCAGCGAAGCGGTCTACCGGATGCTCTACAACAACCTTGAGAACGCCGAGGGCCCCGAGGATCTCATCGTCTACGGGGGCACGGGCAAAGCAGCGCGCAGCCACGAGGATCTGGATCGGATCACCGAGGCGCTCCAGGCCCTCGAGGAAGATGAGACGCTCATCGTGCAGAGCGGGCGCGCGGTGGCCACCTTCAAGACCCACGCGAGCGCGCCTCGGGTGCTCATCGCGAACAGCAACCTGGTGCCTCGGTGGAGCACGTGGGAGGAGTTCAACCGCCTCGAGAAGCTTGGGCTGACCATGTACGGCCAGATGACCGCGGGCTCCTGGTGCTACATCGGGACCCAGGGCATCATCCAGGGCACCTACGAAACGCTCGCTTCGCTCGCTCGGGAGCACTTCGACGGCTCCCTGCGGGGCCGTCTCGTGCTGACCGGGGGGTTGGGGGGGATGGGCGGGGCCCAGCCCTTGGCTGTCGAGATCGCTGGAGGGGTGTGCTTGGCTGTCGAGGTGGATGAGGCCCGGGCCCAGCGCCGGGTGGATGTGGGTTACTGCCAGCAGCTCACCTATGACCTCGACGAGGCGGTAGCCATCGCCGAGGAGGCCCGCGATCAGGGCGAGGCCATCAGCGTTGCGCTCATCGGGAACTGTGCCGAGACCCATCCAGCCCTCTTGGAGGCGGGTTTCCAGCCGGACGTGGTGACCGACCAGACCAGCGCCCATGACGCGCTCAACGGGTACGTTCCTGCCGGCATGAGCCTCGAGGAGGCCCTAGCGCTCCGAGAGGACGATCCGGAGAAGTACGTGGAGGCCAGCCAGGCCAGCATGGTGGCGCACTGCCAAGCCATGGTCGCCTTCCAAGACCGCGGAGCGGTCACCTTCGACTACGGCAACAACCTACGCGGTCAAGCCCAGGACGCTGGGTACGATGAGGCCTTCGCCTACCCTGGGTTCGTCAAAGCCTACGTGCGGCCCATGTTCTGCCAGGGCCGGGGCCCGTTCCGCTGGGTCGCGCTCACCGGGGAAGAGGCCGACATCCACCGCACGGACGCCCTGGTCACCGAGATGTTCCCAGAGGATGAGACGCTCGTGCGCTGGATCCAGGCCGCCCAGGAGCGCGTGCCCTTCGAGGGCCTGCCGGCCAGGGTCTGCTGGCTCGGCTTCGGCCAAAGGCATACCTTCGCCTTGGAGATCAACCGGCTGGTGCGCGAGGGGGAGATCGGGCCCATCGCCATCACGCGCGACCACCTGGACACGGGGTCGGTGGCCAGTCCCTACCGGGAGACCGAGGGGATGGAGGACGGCAGCGACGCCATCGCGGACTGGCCGCTCTTGAACGCCCTGCTCAACGCATCAGCCGGTGCGGACATGGTGGCCATCCACAACGGTGGCGGGGTGGGCATCGGGCTCTCCACGCACGCAGGCATGATGGTCGTGGCCGACGGGAGCCAGAAGGCCGACGAGCGCATCCGTCGCGTGTTCGTCACCGACCCAGGCTCCGGCGTGGTCCGTCATGCCGATGCTGGGTACGAGAGCGCCCAGGAGCTTGCACGAGGGAGCGAGCTCATGCGGTGGTGGGGGACACGATAGCCGTCGATTGATGTCGAAACGTCCATGCCCTGTGCCTCCATGGCGCTCCTGTGGCCTGTCCAGACGACCCCGCATCACCGATGGGTGGTAAGACTGCCCTGGTCACCGGCGCCAACAGCGGCATCGGCTACCACACCGCCCTCGGCCTCGCCAAGGCGGGCGCCCGCGTGCTCGTCCACGCCCGACGCGAGGAGGCGGGCCAGCAAGCCGTGGACGAGATCCGTGCTGAGACCGGCAACGAGGCGGTCGAGCTGGTGCTCGCGGATCTGGCCAGCCAGGAAGCGGTGCGCGGGTTGGCCAAGGAGGTCATCGGTCGCGTGGAGAACCTCCATGTCCTGGTGAACAACGCGGGTGCCGTGCTTGCCGAGCGCACGGTGAGCGAGGATGGGCACGAGGCGCAGTTCGCGGTCAACCACCTGGCGCCCTTCCTGTTGACCCACGAGCTGCTCGGGCTGCTCCAGGCCAGCACCCCATCGAGGATCGTGAACGTGGCCAGCGAGGCACACCACAACGTCAGCTCCATCCCGGACGACTTCGAGTCCCTGGAGGGACGCTACCGGAGCTTCCAGGTGTACAGCCAGACGAAGCTCTACAACCTCCTCTTCACCAAGGCGCTGGCGCGTCGCTTGGCCGGCACGCGCACCACGGTCAACTGCCTCCATCCCGGCGTGATCGGCTCCCGGTTCGGGAACGAGGGCCCGTGGTTCGTTCGTGCGTTCATGAGCGTGGCCCGCCCGTTCCTCAAGAGCCCCGAGCAAGGGGCTGGAACGAGCTTGTATCTGGCCACGAGCCCCGACGTGGCCGACGTCAGCGGCGCGTACTTCGCCAAGTGCGAGCGCAAGACACCCAGTGACCGAGCCCGTGACGAACAGCTCCAGGAAGCCCTCTGGGCGGCCAGCGTCGCGAGCACGGACGCGGGCAGCTGGCCCGCACCCCGTTGACCGCACGAAGAGGCTCGCCGGTCGTCGTGGCCGAGGCCCGACACGCTTTTCCCCCATCGGCAGGCTCCTGCTCGCGTGCCCCCGGTCGACCAGGTCGAACCCGTCTCCCTGCGCGGTCAGCCCTTGACCATCGAAGAGATCGTGGCCGTCGCGCGCCACGGGGCCGAGGTCGGCTTCGACGATGCGGAGGCACGCTCGCGTGTCGAGGCCTCACGTGCTCATGTGGAACGCCTCGTCGAGGACGGCCGCGTGGTCTACGGCATCACCACGGGGCTGGGAGAGCTCAAGGATATCGCCATCGATCCCGAGGATGCTCGGGAGCTCCAGGCCAACCTGTTGGCCAGCCACGCCGCAGGCGTTGGTGAGCTGCTGCCCGAGGATGTGGTCCGGGCCATGATGCTGCTTCGAGCCAACGCCTTGGCTCGCGGGGTGAGCGGGGTCCGTGCGACTGTCATCGAGCAGTTGATCGCCGCCTTGGACGCTGGCCTCACCCCCGCGGTGCCAAGCAAAGGAAGCGTGGGCTCGTCCGGGGATCTCGTCCCCCTGGCGCACATGGCCCAGGGGCTCACTGGTCACGGCGAGGTGCTCGGTCCATCCGGCCCGCGGCCTGCAGCCCAGGCGCTCACGGAGGCTGGCCTGGAGCCACTCACCCTCGAAGCCAAGGAGGGGCTGGCCCTGATCAACGGCACCCAGCTCCAGAGCGCCGTTGGCGCGCTGCTCGTGCACGATGCCCGCCGGCTTGTGGCCACGGCTTGCGTGGTGGGCGCCATGAGCGTGGAGGGGATCCGGGCCAGCCGCTGGCCCTTCGATGCCCGCCTCACCCAAGCACGCCCGCACCCCGGTGCCGTGCGCGTGGCTGCGTGGCTTGAGCGGTTGCTCGATGAGAGCGAGATCATGAAGAGCCACGAGGACTGCGACAAGGTCCAGGACCCCTACTCCTTCCGCTGCATGCCCCAGGTCCACGGCGCCGTGCTCGACGCCATCGATCATCTCGGCGAGATCGTGGAGCGTGAAACTGGATCGGCCACGGACAACCCGCTGATCTTCGCCGACGACGATCTGGTCATCAGCGGTGGCAACTTCCACGGCGAACCCCTGGGCCTGCCGCTCTCGTACGTCACCACCGCTTTGGCCAAGCTCTCCGCCACCAGCGAGCGCCGCACCGTGCACCTGCTCATGGGCGAGGACGTCGAGCTCCCGCCCTACCTGACCGAGCAAGGGGGGTTGCACTCGGGGCTCATGATCCCCCAGTACGTGGCAGCCAGCCTGGTGAACGAGAACAAGGGGCTGGCCTACCCCGTCGTGGCGGACACCGTGCCCACCAGCGGGAACCAGGAGGACGTGAACGCCATGGGTGCGACCCAGGCGCTCAACGCTCGCCGGGTGCTCGACAACCTCGCCACGGTGCTGGCCATCGAGGCGCTGACCGCAGCCCAAGCCATCGACTACCATCCCTACGAGCCGGGCGCGGGTGTTGCTGGCGCCCACGAGCGTGTGCGCCAAGCGGTGCCTACGCTCGAAGGCGATCGCAGGTTGGCCCCGGACATCGAGGCGGTGCGCGAGCTCGTGGTCACGGGCGAGCTGCTCGAGTTGGCTGAGGCCGCCGCAGGGTCCGAGTTGGCGTGACCCTGAGGACCCTCAACGCAAGCCCTATGCCGGGGTGCATCGATCTCCGCCCATGCCAGATTCTCTCAAGAAGCGCGCGGAAGCCTTCGTTCAGGCGTGGGGCGAACTCGACGCGGAAGGCGTCGGCGCGTTCTTCACCGAGCAGAGCAGGGCGCTCTGGCTTGGCCACCCGATCCTGCAAGGATGCGATGGGATCCGGACAGCCCTCTCGGAGGCCTTCAGTCGTCCTGGGCTGTGGACGCGCATCCAGCTCCGTGAGGTGAACGAACTCGTGCCGGGGGAGGCTGGCTACTCCATCGCCGAGTACACGAGCGGAACCGGGAAGCCAGGGGAGCCACCAGCCCACGAGGGCAAGTTCGTGGCCCTATGGAAGCACGATGAGGAGTTGGGCTGGCAGGTCGTGGTTCGCTCGTCGAGCCCGGATGAGGGTCTTGTCAGCTAACGGGTCCGCGTGCTTGCTGGACGGACCTCTCCACCCTTGACGACGGCGCGGACGGGGGGGCTTGGCAGCCGGTACCCGATGTGCTTGTGGCTGGGCACATCGAGCAGCACTGCGTCCCCGATCAGCCCTTCCTCCAGGCGTCCGCGATCCTCAAGGCCGAGGCTCCAGGCGCTGTTCACCGTCGCAGCCACCAGCGCTTCAGCCGGCGTCATGCGCATGCCATGGACGGCGAGGCTCAGCGTGAGCCACATCCCCTCGCTCCAGGCGTTGGGGTTCAGATCCGAGCCCAGCGCCACCGGGACGCCCACCTCGATCAGATCCCGGGCTGGTGCGTAGGGGAGCTCGCTGGTGAACGGGGTCACCGGGCAGAGGGTGACCAGGCCGGACCATCCATCGTCCACCGCGGTGGCCAGGGTTGCGGTATCCTCGGAGGTGATCTGGTTCACGTGGTCGATGCTGGCCGCCTCCAGCTCGAGCCCCAGCTCGAAAGCGCCCGTGCGCGCGAGCTCGTCGGCGTGGATGCGCACACCCAAGCCAGCCTCCCGGCCGGCTTCGAGCACCCCGCGCCCCTCCTCGACCGTGAAGGCGCCCTCGTCCACGAAGGCATCGCAGAACCTAGCACCGCCCTGTTTGGCGGCCCTGGGCGTGAGCTCGGCGCAGACCTGCTGGAGGAACTCGGTTCGATCGGCCCCGGGGGGCAAAGCGTGGGCGCCGAGCACGGTGTTGACGAGATCCATGGGATGGCTAGCATCGAGCGCGACCAGGGCCTCGAGCAGGGCGAGCTCCCCCTCCACACTGAGCGCGTAGCCGGTCTTGGCCTCCATGGTGGTCGTCCCAGCAGCCAGGCACCGGTCCAGGCGCCCACCGGTCTGATCGATGAGGACGGCTCGGTCTGCCGAGCGCGTGGCCTCCACCGTGGAGAGGATGCCGCCCCCTGCCTCGAGGATCTCGCTGTAGCTGGCGCCCTGGAGCTTCATCGTCAGCTCGTGGGACCGTTCCCCGGCGAAGACCGGGTGGGTGTGCGCGTCCACCAGGCCAGGGATCAGAGTGCATCCAGTGCCGTCGAGCGTGTCTTCAGCGGTCCAGGAAGAGAGCTCGTGGGTGGTGCCCACGGCCTGGATGCGCCCGTCCCGGAACGCGATGGCCGCATCGGGGATCGTCTCCACGGCTCCCTGGCCAGCTCCGGTCAGGGGTGGCGTCCCGGTGGGCGTGGCCAGCTCGGAGAGACCGGTGATCAAGAGATCCGCAGTGGGCACATGCTGGCACCGAGGGGCTGGACCATGACCCTTGTGCATCGGTTCGAGCAGGAACCCGTCAAGTTCTTGACGCGCCGCCTGCTGGTGTCACCGTGTTGCTGGAGGCCGTGCCCAACCTCTCTTTGGGCCCCCAAGATGAGGCCCTTGATCGCGTGCTAGCTTGGCTCGAGGAGCAGGCCAGCCCGGGCTGGGCGCTCTTGGACACGCATGCCGATGTGGACCACCGTCGCACCGTGGTGACCCTGGCAGGGGCACCGGTCCCCCTGACCCGCGTGCTCACAGGCCTGGCCACCCGGCTTGAAGCCGATGCGAGCCTCCAGGGTCACGCCGGCGTTCACCCCCGCGTCGGTTTGCTCGACGTCCTTCCCCTCGTCCCGCTGTCCGGGGCGAGGTGGCGCGATGCCAGTCGCACAGCCCTCCAACTCGCCCGCCGCTTCGCAAACCGCGGGATCCCGGTCTATCGGTACGCCAAGCTCCAGCAAGACCCCGCCCGGCGGGCCCTGGCGGCGATCCGGCGCGAGGTGGAGTTCTTCGGCCGGGCAGAGACGCCAGCCTTGCCCCCAGATCTCGGACCCGCACACTTGCACCCGCGGATGGGGGCGTGCTGCATCGGGATGCGCTCTTTGCTCATCGCGTACAACGTGCTCCTCGATACGGGCGATTTGGAGCAAGGGCGGGCCATCGCGCGCGCCCTGCGACCCTCCAACGGGGGGTTGGCAGGGGTGCAGGCCCTGGCTTTCGCCCTGGAGACCCGAGGAGGACGGGTGCAGGTCTCGACGAACATCACCGACACGCAAGCCACCGGGCCCGCGGACGTCTTCTCGATGGTCCAGGATCTCGCACGTGACCAGGGGGTGGATGTCCTCGGCGGTGAGCTCGTCGGACTCGCCCCAGCCCACGCTCTCCCCGGCGATCCAGCCGCGATGGGGCTCGAACAGCCACCCATGAGCCTCGAGGACCATCTAGCTGCAACCGGCTTGCCCACGCGCCTCTGAGCTGCCTGTTCGCGCGGCGAGGCCGCGAGCCCGTGACGGGTGCGGGGCCCGGCCGAGGCAACCGTTCCCGTCGATGACGTGTCGGGAAGGCTTTTATGCCCCGAATCTAGCTACACCGACATGTCCCGGAGCCGTGCCCTTCTCATCATCGCGAGCCTTCTGGTCGTCCCGCTCTCGGTGGCGGCCCAGAACGGCGGGGACGGCGCCTCGAGTGGCCAGACGGACCGCGTCACCTTCTACGGTCACGTGTTCGGCCACGGCATCGGAGGCCCCATGCCGGCCAACACCGAGGCCCCCGTCGGTGAGGACAACTACGGCATCGGGTCTGGGACGAACTGCGAGAGCGCGACGCCACTGCTCGCGGATTGCCAGGAGACCGGCTCCAACAAGCTCGTGCTCTTCAGCACCGCTGGACCCGTCCAGGTGCGAAACCGCGCAGAGTTCCTTCAAGATGGCGGTTACAGCCAGTTGCACAACGAGCGTGGCCAGACCAAGGACATCGTCTTCGATACACAGGAGTCGATCACTGCAACGGTCTACATCACCATGGATTCCCACGGCTGGTTCGTGGGGAACGGACACGGGACCAACTGCCTCGCACCCCATCCACCCAACGTGCCCTGCCTCTACCCTTACTGGGGTTGGGACCCAGGTGCGTACGAGGATGTGGTCGTGAGAGCCCAGCTCTTCCACGCGCAACTGGGTGATCGCACCAACGCGACCGGTGCACCACCCATCGCCGAAGCGATGGATGACGGGGATATCACGCTGATCGCCGAGGGGCAGTGGGGCCCAGAGAGGGTCATCAACGGCCTACCCGGTTCGCCCAACGTGAACCAGTTCGAGGTCGACCTCGGGACAGCCCAGGTCGACACCGTCCCCCGATCGGATGACTTCTTCCTCGTCTACACCGTCTACCAGGAGACCAACGGCAACAACTACCTCCTCCGCGGCCCCGTGCGCTGGTGGAGCGGCGAGTTCTTCCCTCCAACGTTCACCCTGCCCGTCCAGAACGCCTTCGAGGTGGAACGCGTGATCCCCAACTTCGCCCACGGCAAGCTCGCCATCCTGGGTGTGATGAACACGCCTTGGGGCAGCTACGACATCGACCCCGAAAGCATCGAGCTTGACATCACCGGGCCCAACGGGCCCGTCACGCCCGAACGCTTGAGCCAGTTCGGTGATTTCAGCGTGGCCCACGGGGGCCACTACCTCCCCATCAACGTCACGTGGATCTGGGACTACAACGCCCAGAACCTCCAAGCCGGCACGTACACCGTCACCCTCTCCGGCGCCAACTTCCAGGGCTCGGCCAGCGCGACCTGCCAAGCCACCTTCGAGCTTGAGGAGGCGAAGGGCGGCGCCCTTGCTCCTGGAGCCATCGAGGAGGGCGTCTGTGGCACGCAGACCGCCTCAGATGAGTTCATCGAGGGCATCCGGGAGGGCGCTGAGGGCGATAGCCAGGAGGGCGCCCCATGAGCTTGGAGGCCGAACCGTCCACAAAGCTTACATACGTCGAGATGGACGACTTGACGGGGGAACTACCGTGAAACGCACGCTCATCATCGTTGTGGTCCTGCTCGCCTCCGGTCTCGCGTTCTCAGACGTTGGAGCCCAGGACGCCAACCAGGAGACCCAGCGGGAGACCAGTCAGGTCACCTTCTACGGCCACGTGTTCGGCCACGGGCTCGACGCGCCCATGCCCGCGAACACCGAGGCCCCCGTCGGTGAGGACAACTACGGGTTCGGCACGTTCGAATGGTGCACCTCAGCTGGGACCTACACCCTCGGCGGTGTCCCGTCCAGCGACGACTGCGCCTCGGCTGCGAACAACAAGGTCGCTCTGTTCAGCACCGCCGGCTTCGTGCAAGTCGAGAGCGTGGCTGACTTCTCCAACAACGGTGGGTACTCCCTGCTTCACAACGAGCGCGGGCAAACCAAGGACATCGTGCTCGACACGAGCGAGTCCATCACCGCCGACATCTACCTGACCATCGACTACCACTCGTGGCCCGCGCGCAACGCCCATGGCACGAACTGCGCGGTCCCCCATCCGCCCAACGTCCCCTGCCTCTACCCCTACTGGGGCTGGGATGCTGGCGCTCAACCCAACTTCATCGTCACCGCAGAGCTCTACCAAGCCCAGCTCGGCGATCGCACCAACGCGAGCGCCGCACCACCGATCCACCAGACTCTCGACTCTGGTGAGGCTGAGCTCATCGCCTCGGGCCAGTGGGGCCCGGATACGGCGATGACGGGCCTGCCAGGCTCACCCAACGCCCAGCAGTTCACCATCGATCTCGGACCACCGCAAGTCGATAAGGTGACGCGCGATAACGACTTCTTCCTGGTGTACTCGTTCCAGAGCACTTCGCCTGCAGGTGATGTCGGCATCCACAGTGCGCGCATCTGGGCCGGCGAGTTCTTCCCCCCCACGTTCACGCTCCCCGTGAAGAACGCGTTCGACGTCGAGCGCGTCATCCCGAACTTCGCCCACGGCAAGCTGGCCATCCTCGGTGTGATCAACACGCCCTGGGGCAGCTACGATGTGGACGACGACTCGGTCGAGCTCGAGATCCGCGGCCCTGATGGCCGGGTCTCGCCGAGCAGCATCGACCGGTTCGGGGACTTCAGCGTGGCCCACGGCGGCCACTTCCTACCGGTCAACCTAACCTGGATCTGGGACTACAACCAAGAGAACCTGGACCCAGGTGCGTACACCGTGACCATCTCAGGCTCGAACTTCCAAGGCTCGGCCAGTGCGAGCTGTTCAGCCACGTTCGAGCTGGTCGGTACCAAGGACAAGGGGCTCCAGCCAGGCGCCGTCGAGGAAGGCGTCTGCGGGCTCCAATCCGCCAGCGATGAGTTCCTCGAAGGCATCCAAGAGGGTGCCTCAAACGATGCAGGAGGCCGCTAAGATGGATCGTTCGTTCAAGCTCGCCGTGCTGATGATCGCCCTCATGGTCACCCTCACCGGGTGTCTGGGGCTCTTCGGCGGCGATGACGACGGAGAGGGCGCTGACGATACGAGCATCTCGAGCAACGTCGGCAACGACACCGCTCGCGAGCTTGAGGCTCGCAGCGCTGGCCAATTCCGCAACTTCACCGTGCCGGGTCAGGATGTCCTCGACCGCGTGGTCGAACACTTCAACGGCACCATCAGCGGCGCCACAGGCGCAGCAGCGGTGGAGGACCGTAACGACCGGTCCGGAACGAACTACAACAGCGAGTTCATCATCCACGATATCGGGAGCCTGCTCCCAGAGGGTCAGCCCGCCGAGATCCACGCCAAGCTCTGGTACCTACCGGGACCAGGCGCCAGCGGCGATCTCGACCTGTACATCAACGTGCCCGGCACACACACCGAGTGGGCCGGCGACGACTGCGATGAGTTCAGCTGGAAGATCTGCGTCCAAGAGATGGTGGTTAGCACCGTCGGCATCCCGGGCGGGCCCTCCGAGCTTGGGGTTCAGGCCGCCAACATGCGCGCCATGCAGGGCATGGACTACTTCCTAGAGGTCCAGGTCACCTACGTCGAGAACGTGGTGACCCCAGGCGTCCCGTATGCCTTCGAGATGCCGGAGAACGCCACAGGCATCGTGCTCAAGAGCGAGAAGGCCGGGGGCGGCGAGCACATCCAGGCCAAGCTGCTCGTCATCGATCCCGACGACGAGCTCGTGGAGTACGTGACCTACAACGACATCTCCCTCCCGACAGAGTCGAAGCTCGTGCCCATCAGCAAGCCGGGCGAGTACATCATCTACGTCCTGGACATCCACGGTGGCTTCCTTAGCGTGGAGGCCGACGTGCCCGTCACCAAGGACGTGCGCGAGGCCCGGATCCTCGAGATCCGGGAGGACTCCGTCACCGACGCCAGCGGACCCACGCCTGGAGCCGGGCAGATCTGCATCCCGAGCACCACCCCAGGCTGCATCCAGAACACCACGTACCAGGAAGGCGATAGCCAGGGCTTCGCCATCGACGGCACCTTCCCCCTGGAGGTCCATGGGTTCATCGGAGGCGGCCAATCCGCCAACGTCAACGCCGAGGTCCGCATCACCAGCGACCAAGGCGAAGTGTTCCGCCAATCCAAGATCGTCAAGTACGAGGACGACCGCGGCACCATCGGATCCAGCCGTGACGAGCTGAACACCTGGACAAGCTGGGACAACCTCTCCAAGGGCCAGTACACGATCAGCTACGTCATCGACGGGAACGCCGAGATCGGCCACACCGTGGTCACGTACGAGAGGTGAGTACCATGAACAAGCTCAACACCATCGTCGTCATCGCGCTCGCCCTCAGCCTCCCCTTGGCTGGATGCGTCGAGTCCCTTCGTGACGATCTAGAGAGCAACAGCGCCGAGACTGGCGATGCCCTCACGGTGGATCTCAGAGCTGACGGTTCACCCGCGGCCCTGGCCCACCTCGGGTTCGTGCTTGACGGCGTCTTCGCCCACGAGGCCGACACGCCCATGCCCGATGGGTTCCACGAGATCGCCCTCCAAACCGACCAAGCGGACATCGTCCAGGGCAACCAGGCGAACAGTTACACCATCGCCCAAGGCGACGTGCCGGAAGGCGAGTACGATCAGATCCTCCTGCGCTTGTCCAGCGCGCTCGTCCACGGTGCCAACGCAGCCACCGACGACCACGACCACGGCGCGGACGGCGATGGACACGACCACGACGAGGGCACGGACGGCCACGATCACGACGGCGAGAGCGGCGACGACCACACCGATGGTGAGGACGGACACGACCACGACTCCACCGATGCTAGCGGCCCCATGGCTGAGATCGCCATCACCAGCGACCCGGTGGACATCCCCGTGGACATCGATTTCGCGGTCATCGACGGTGAGAACACGCGCATCGAGCTCGTGCTCGACGCCGTAGCCAGCACGGAGGACGGCAGCCTCAAGCCCGTCTTCTCCCATGTGACCGTCGAACAAGCTGGCGAGGTCACTCGCACAGCCGAGAACGTCGTCACCGAGACCCAGGTCGGGGCCTCCGGCGCTGTGGTCGAGACCGCGCCCCCGGTCGCTCGTGCTGCGGTGTTCGCACCCAACGGCGACCAGATCTACGAACCTGACTTCCTGGCCGAGGACGGTGTCTTCGTCAACAGCATGGCCAGCGCGTTCCTCGTGGGACAGGACGTCCGGTTCGGCGGCACCGACAGCGAGGCTGTCGAGCCTGGCGCCACGATCAAGAGCCACGCGTGGAACTTCGGTGATGGGACCACGAGCCAAGGCCCCACCGCCGCCCATAGCTTCCAAGCGCCCGGCGTCTACGAGGTGACCCTCACGGTGACCGACTCAGCCGGCGCCCAGGATAGCCAGACGGTTCGCCTTGTGATCGTTGGATGGACCAAGACCCTGGCCGATACCAGCTTCGAGGACGGAGCGGAGGACTGGACGGATACCTCCTCGTCTGTCAGCATCAACCACACGTTCAACGGCGAGCAGACGCGGGTGACGGGCCCAAGCTTAGTCACCTGGGCATTAACCGGTGAGGGTTTCGAGTCGAGCACCGGGTGGCAGGCCAACCACCACATCGAGGGTGTGCCAGAAGACCCCGGCTACCTCCCTGGCTCCTCGGCGACGCTCACCTCGGCGGAGTACAAGATCCCCTCCACCTGGGAGATCGCCGGCATGACGCTAGCCCTCAAGGGTGAGACCGCCACCGGTGGGGTCACCGTGGACGTGACCAACGGCGAGAACACGACCCGGCTCGCCTCTCTATCCGGCGAGCAGCCCTGGACGCTCATCGGCGGCGAGCGCGTGCTCGACGGGTTCATCGGTGAGACGGTGACCTTCGAGATCACCTTCACCGCGCCGGACACCGAGCAGACCCTGCCCGCCGGTACGGGCTGGTACGTGGACGCCCTGACCCTGGCTGGCCTGCCGACTGACGACCTGGCCAACGCCCACCTGCTCGAGGACGCTGGCGGCCACGACGGTCACGACCACTCGCACTGATGCCCGTGGTCGTGCGCGGTTCCGGCCCGCCTGCGGGCGGGCCGGTGAACGTAAGCCCCTAGTGAAGCGCCCGTCTAGCGCC